>JAXEIN010000013.1:0-218769 GCA_034102025.1 Tidjanibacter sp.
TTGAGTTGCTCGAATCGCATTCTTGTGTGAAGGCGGTTATTTGCGGTCATAACCATACGGGGAATTACATCTGCCGCAACGGTATTCACCACATTACTATTAAGGGAATGGTCGAGAGCACCGCCAACCGCTTTGCCATTGTAAGTGTCTCCGACGACCACCTTGCAGTCAAAGGATTCGGCGACCAACCCGATTATGATCTCTCAATCTAAACGGCCCTTAATTCGGGGTCGAATAAAAAGCCAGAGAAACTGATTATTTCGGGCTTTTGTTTTCCGTTCGACATATCATTATTCCGAATATTTTGTGAAAACCAAACAGAATCGTAACTTTACGTGTTGAAAATGACGATACAACAACTATGGTCAAAATGCAAAACGAAACTTTGCTTACTATCTCGGAACGAACAGGTTTTTCTGCCTCAACAGTATCGCGCGTACTCAGCGGTCAGGCAGAGAAATACCGCATCAGCAGCCGAACCATCGAATTAATCAAGAACGAAGCTGAACGTTGCAACTACGCCCCGAGCATTCTTGCACAAGGGCTGCGCACCAACAAAACTAAAACAATCGGCTTTCTGATACCGAGTATCGAGAACCCATATTTTGCAAATATGGCCAACACCGTCATTCGCGAGGCCAAAAGCTATGGCTACACGGTGGTTTTGGTCGACACTATGGAGAATGAGGATAACGAGTCGCAAGGCATCGCCTCGCTGCTTTCACGCAAAGTCGACGGCATTCTTCTGGTTCCCTGTGGCCGTAATCCGGCAAAAATCGAAGCAGTCAACCGCAACGACGTACCGGTGGTTCTGATTGACCGCTACTACAAGGATACCGAGCTGTCGTATGTCTGCACAAACAACTTTTTGGGCGGACTCGAAGCCACCCGTTACCTGCTCTCGCAGGGTCACCGCCGCATAGTCTGCATTCAGGGAACGCCCTACTCTATGCCCGTGATTGAGCGCGACCGTGGCTACACGGAGGCTCTTGAAGAGATTGGATTAGGACAGCAGGCGCACATAGCAGGCAAAGATTTCTCGATTCAAAACGGTTATCTCGAAACGAAACTTGCTTTGAGCAGCACCACGCCGCCCACGGCCGTCTTCACACAGTCGAACACCATTCTGCTCGGAGCAATCAAGGCAATCAGGGAATCGGGGCTGAAAATACCCGACGACATCTCAATCATTTCGTTCGACAACAACACCTTCCTCGATTTTCTCGACCCTGCAATAACGCGAGTGAGCCAACCTGTCGAAGAGATAGGCATTCTGTCGGTCAAAATACTCTTGCAGAGCATCGACAACCATTCGAACGAGAACACGCAGCTGCAACTTCCGCCACGCCTGATTGTCTGCAACTCGGTCAAAACCATATAAAAAGCACTATTCCAACAACAAATGAAGTGTCGGGCCGCAAATCGCAGCCCGACACTTCATTTATAAAAACTCTTTTGAAACCGGCTATTTTACCACGTCCCAAGTATAGGTGAACTCCTCAGGCCAATCGGGGTAATCTTTGTGCTCGGCAGTCACGCAACCGTTCTCGTCGAAATCGTAGGTGTAGGTAGCAGCTGCGTCGGAGTGGTTCCATTTGCTCGAATCGCAGAGGTTTTTCGAAGGTTTGCCAAACAAACCGGTCAGATACCACCACTGGTTCGCAGGATCGGTAGCCTCCTGAATGATGTTGAAGATACCTGCAACATTCTTTTTCGAGGAATAGGTGTGAGTTTTTGTTTGGAGTGCGCCGTCCTTGGTACGAGTCCAGGTAAGCAGGCAGCCCTCTTCGTAGGTCAAGGTCGATTTCACATCTGCGCCCTTCTTTACTTCGGTAAGCTGACCGTCGGCGTTGTAGGTATAGGTACGCACGTCGCCCCAAGGATCGGTCATCGAGGTGCAGTAGCCGTTGGCATTGAGTGTCAGCACGAAATCGCCGTCGGGGCCGGTTACGGTTGCGGTATTACCGCTGTAAACAAAATCCCAAACCTTGTCGCCGTTGCTACGGTTAACGTTCGAAACCTTACCGTCGGCATTCCAAGTAAATACATAGACATCGGCCCAGCCGTCGCCGAGTACCGAATAGGTGTTGATGCGAACCTTTACTTCGGGTTCGGGGTCTTCGCCACCGTTTTTGTCACCGCACGAAACGCAAACCGCTGCCGTCATAGCGGCGATTGCCAGAAAACTTAAAAACTTTTTCATTTGATTTTGGTTTAATTGGTTAATGTATAAAGATGTATATAGTGTCGATTAATTGCCGCCTGCTATTACTATGCAGGCCAAACCTGCCACAAAGAGGGCAAACATAAGCGTCAGCAGAGAGCCGACACCCTTTTTGGCGCCCTTGAACTCTTTCCATACGAAGACGCCCCAAATGGCGGCTATCATTGGTGCACCCTGACCGAGCGCATAGGATACGGCCGGGCCTGCCTGCTCCGAGGCTATATAGCTGAATGCCGAGCCGAGTGCCCAGACAGCACCGCCCAACATACCTACCAGGTGGGTCTTGGCCGTTCCCTTGAAATACTCCTTGGGGCTGACACGTTCACCCACAAACGGGTAGCGCATAACCAGCGTATTGAAGAGGAAGTTGCTCGCCAGCACACCCAACGCAAAGACAAAGATTGCCGAATAGGGGGTTAGCATACCGGCCGTAGGGTGAGCAAAGTTGGTCACGTCCATCCCCTTTACAACAAAGCGGTAGAAGAGCGACATCAGCACGCCGGCCAAAACGGCAATGATGATGCCCTTGCGGTTTTTGCCCGAATCTTCGACACTCGCATTGTTCTTTTTGCCCGATGCGATGCCGTTGCAGATGATGGCAACCACTATGAGCGCCACACCAATAAAGAGCAGAACCGGATCGCCCGAGGGAGTCCCGATATAGTTTACTATCACACCGAGAACCAGCGCAATGCCGACCCCCAGAGGAAAAGCCACCGACAAACCTGCCAACGAAGTGGAGGCCGAGAGCAGAATGTTGGAGGCATTGAAGATCACGCCGCCGAGCAAAATCCAGCCGATACTTGTCCACGAAGCCTGACCCAGATCCTCGACGAAATGGCGACCCTCGTTGCCGAAGCTGCCCATTGTGAAACCGAGCAGAACGGTGAAGAGCACCATACCAATCACGTAGTCCCAATAGAAAAGTTCGTAACGCCAGCTCTTGGCGGCCAGTTTTTGGGTGTTGCCCCACGAGCCCCAGCAGAGCATCGTCACGAAGCAGAATATCACTGCCAATGTGTAACTGTTGACGATAAACATAGTTAGTTGTTTTTTGAGTTATAAATTATTGATAATACTGTATTTTGCTTCCGAAATTCCGACCATAAGCGAACCATTGTCGTCCAGTCCGTTGCGTACCCGATAATCGTGTTGCGCACCCACTCGGCGACAAGCCTCGTAGAGACGATTGGCAGCGCGGTAGTTGGTACCATCGTCGGTCAAATCGATGTAGTAGTAGGTCGACACTGCGGGTTCGGCCCGGCCAAACGAAGCATCGAAGAGGTATAATGCTTTCAGTGCGCCCGAGAGCGAGTAGTCGTAGAGCGCCTCCGAGGAGCCGATGCCTATGGCCAACCGCGATTTTGTGCCGGAACCCTCTTCAACAGCCGCGACGAATCGGTCAAAATCGACAACATCGGCCGAAGCGGCTGCCACAATCTCGAAATTTTTGCTGCTTGCAGAGGTATTCAGCAGATTGACCACCTCGTTGATTTGTGCAACCTGCATATCGCTTGGGTGCAACAGATAGAGGCGCGAAATCTCGCCCGAAGCATTGTATCCCTTCGAGCGGTAGACGCTCACCCCAACCCCCGCAAAGGTCGACTCGATGCGGCCTGTAAATTCGGAATTTGTCGTTACGCTCTGCTCTTTCGGATAGCTGCCTCCCTTAAAAAGACAATCGATATAGGGCAGAGCCTCGTTCATCGCGCTACGCCAGTAATCTGAGGTGTGAGCACCGTTGCGCACGCGGTACTCGTGAGCGATACCCAAGTCGCGCATCAGACAATGCAGGCGGTCGTTTGCCACCGAGAGTTGCTCCTCGTCGTCGCCACAATCGAGAAAATAGTTCAGCGTGGCGAAGTCGGAAGCAGTCGCAGTATTGAAAAAATAGAATGGGCAATGCTCTTTGTAGTAGTCGGTCAGGCGGCCGTTGCCCGACGCGCCCTCGCCGCCAAAAATCCAACCCCACTGCATATTCCACCCCTCTTGCGACTCGGTCATATATTGCTCGTCGGTACGGAACGACATACTGAGCGGAATCGACACCGAAAAGGTCTCGGGGTGTTTCGAGGGCAAAATCATAGCCCCAAAACCACCCATCGAGTAGCCTGCTACGGCGCGGTGGTCGCGGTCGGCAACCGTGCGCAGAGTTCGGTCTATCATCGGCACAAACTCGTCGACGAACATATCCATATAGTTGTAGCTGCCGTTTGAACGGTTGACATAGTAGCTGCGGAAGCCCTGCGGCATTACATAAATCATCGGCTCAATGGTACCGGCCGACTCCAATGCGTCGATTAGAGTGGTGATATGGAGCCATTTGTCGTTCCAGGACTGGTGGTTGTCGCCAAGCCCGTGCAGCAGGTAGACCACGCTGTAACGCTTAGAGGTATCGACGGTGTAGTCGGCAGGCAGATAGACCGAATACTTCAAATCGGTCGAGATGATATCGCTGTGCATCACAAGGTCGGTAGTGTACCTCACAATATTCGTCGGCGGAGTGGTCGAGCCGCCATTCTTGTCGCCACACGAACCCAACGCGGCCGAGAAGAGGCAGGCCGCCACAATCAACAGATTTGTCATATAGTCGGTTTTTCTCATTTTTTATCTTTGTAGACAACCATCTCCTTAGCCTCGACGACAAACTCTTTCGAGGGATTGAGCCACCGCAGCACCATCGTATGTTTGCCCTGAGGCATATTGTAACGGTAGAAGATGTCGTACTTGCGTTTTATGTAGTCGTAGGGCATTGTGACGGTTTCGACCTTTTGGCCGTCTATCTCCACATCGATTAGCGCCTTGTAGTTCTCATCGGGCGTAAGTCCGAGTCCTGTAAGCTGACCCATAACCACAACGCCGCTCCCTTCGAAACGAAGGGTGTCCGTGGAGGTAATTTTGTGTTTGAGCACGCGTCGCTCCGAAGGCTCAATGCCCTCGAACGACTGCTCCCAAGCCACCTCTTCGGGGCGCTGAATCGTAACGGTGTAGCCCTCGCTGTCGACCTGTCCGCCACAATCGCGCACCACATCTCCAACCAAGCGCAGGTTGATATCGTAGATCGAGTTAAGCGAAATGGAGGTGTAGGCAAACGGTATCTCCTCGACCTTTGCCATTGAGCGCTTCCAATACTCCTCAATGGCATTGTAGCCACCTATTACGCCCAATATGCCTGCCGCCGTTGCAGGGTTGCAATCGCTATCCTGACCGCATCGGGTCGAAATATCCATAGTCTTGGCAAAATCGCCCTCGCCATAGAGCAGACCGATTACAACATAAGCTGCATTGATGACGGCATCGATGTTGAAACCATTCATCACCCCTTCGGGGCAACCGATGTCGTAGCCGTGCCGACGTTCGATTTCGAGCCAGCATCGGCGCCAATCGTCGGGATAGAGTTTGTGGAATTTGACCACATCTTCGATGCAGAGCCTGAGTTTGCTCTGTGGTGGAACGCTCTTCACGGCCTCGTTGATAATCAGCGGAATATTGTCGCTCACAAAGGCCAACGAATACATTGTGGCAGTGAAAACTCCGCCATAGTAGCCGTCGCCGTAGTTCATAATGTGTCCGACGGTATCGGCAAAGCGCGCGGCACGCTGCGACATTGCGGGGCAGATCATACCGATGAAATCCGACTCGATTTGGAAATCTATATCGTCGGCGTGAGGATTGTTGTACCAATGGCCCGATGCGGGAGGCATAATGCCCGACAGAATATTGTAACGTGCTGCCTGATTGGCGTGCCAGAGTTTGTAGTCGGCATTGGCAAAAGCCTCGGCATAGGCATCGGCCGTAGCACCGATTCCGTCGCGAGCCATAATCTCCACAAAGGTCAAATCCATATAGACGTCGTCGTAGAGACCCGGGTCTTCGATGAAGGTGTCATAGATATAGTCGTCGTACCAAACTATTGGCGCCGAGTCGTTGATGAGCGCCCCCTTGTACTTAAACTCGGTTGGGCCGCCATAGGTACAGCCGATGGTCTGCCCTACCCAACCGCCGCGAATCTTGTCGATCATAACGTCGGAAGGTATTGTCACCTGCGAGCCATATTTAATGGTACTCTCGTTGCCACAGGCAAGCAACACAAGCGAGAAGAGAATTGTAACGACTTTTTTCATTTCAGTTGAAGTATTGACTGCGAGGGTTTTTGCGACGAGTAGTAGAGAATGTCGTTCAAACGTATCGTATAGTTTTTGTTGGGATTTGTCCAAACCAATCGCACGTGATGTTTGCCTTCGGGGAGCCGGTAGCGCCACGAGGGCTCTAATCGTCGGTCGGTATTGCGCATCGGCATACGCGATATGTGGTCTTTTTCGCCGTCGATCCAGACCTCAACTACCGCAACGTATGGGTCGTCGGGTTCGGCCAGACCGAAGACTTCGGAACCTATGTGGCGCATCGACACGCGGTTGATGATATTGGGCGAGACTTCGCGCAGCGGGCAGATGTTGCCCCAAATGACATAGCCGTTGCCCGTAAAATCGAACTCGAACGTATCGTTCAAAAAGCAATCTTTGCGCTCACGGAAATAGGGGTAAGTGTCGATGAAATTTTGTTCCAACGGCAACACTTCGGCTTTGCGGTAAGGTATGGTCACCTCCGTTTGGCCGACCGTTCCTCCGGCACGCCTAATCATCTCCAATGCCTGCGAAAGGCTCCAATCGTAGGCCTTCGCGAGCGAAACATCGGTGCCCTCAAAGTTGAGCGACTCTATTTCGGAGAGCGGCGCACGCCAAAATTCGGGTATCCCTTCGTAACCATTCATCACCCCCAGCACACCGCCCACCGTAGCAGGGTTGCAGTCGCTGTCCTGACCGCAACGGGTGGCTATCTCGACCGAACGGGTGAAGTCGCCACCGCCATAGAGCAGACCTATTGCAATGTAGGCAGCGTTGATTTTTGCATCGATATTGAAACTCAGAAAAGCCCCTTTCGGACAGCCCACGTCGCAATTCCAGCGTTTGTGTATCTCGAACCAGCACTGTTGCCAGTCGTCGGGATAGCGGTCATAGAAACGGCGCACATCGTCGATACATTGGTAAAAAGTGCTCTGCTGCGGTATGGCATCGAGTGCCGCATCGACAATTTTTTCGGGACTGTCGAAAGCGAAGGCTGCCGAGTAGAGTCCGGCCACAAAAGCACCGCCATAGAATCCGTCGCCGCTATTCATAATATGTCCCACGCGCGTGGCAATATTCATTGCCTCAGGCAGGAGTGCAGGGGTCATAAGCCCCACAAAATCGGCCTCAATCTGGAAATCGAGGTCATCGGCGTGGGGATTGTTGAGCCAATTACCCGACTCGGGCGGCATAATGCCGTTGCGAATATTGTAGCGTGCCGCCTGATTGGCGTGGGCAAGGTGGTACTCTGCAAAGGCAAACCGTTCGGCCAAAAGTTGTTGCGAACAGTCGAGCCCCTCCTGCTCGAAGGTCTCGACAAAGGTCAGGTCGTTGTAGACATCGTCGAACAGGCCGGGTTTCTTGTCCCACCAATACTTAACGTAGTGCTCCGACCACGGAATAGGTTGGTAGTCCTGAATGGTGGTACCGGTAAACTTGAACTCGGTCGGGGCACCAAAGACCACTCCTATGGTCTGTCCGGCCCAACCGCCGCGAATTTTGTCGGCAAGCTCGCTTCTCGATAAAACCACCTGAGTTGGGAGAGGCTCTGCACAGCCGGCCATTGCGGCACAAACCAATATCAAAAAGAGTCTATTTTTCATATACTGAGAGTTCGGTTATGGAGGTGAACGACGAAGTGTTTTTTGTTGCTTTATTCCAGTGTTCCTGAATTTTGGTATCGCCCAACATACGTATGGCGGTTGTGGTGACGGGTGCAAATTCAAAAAGGTACTCAACCGAGTGAGGTTGAATGAAGACCACGTCGCTCTTTGGCAATTCGGGTGTGGAGGTAAATGCGCCCACATCGTACCACCCACCGTCGGCACCGCGATATTGGATATTGATGGAGCTGAGCCAGCCGCCGAACTCCTCCAAACAGCCGCGGTGAAAGGCTATCATATCGATAGTGTGAGGCTGAGTCCACTCGTAGCCGAAATAGTCAATCTTGGGAAGGTTGCTCTCGGCTGCCAACGAATAGAAGGTCTGACCCTCGCCGCCCAAAATTCCGTCGTTGATTACGCCAACATTGTCGGCATATTGAGGCGTAGGAATAGTAATCCAACTCTTGAAAAGCACATCTTTGTTGACCTCGCGCACATTAGTCAGAATCGAATCGGCCTCCGGGGCTATGTTGCGACCGCGCACCATCAAAGTAAATGGCTGCTCAATGGTAGTTTTGCCGTCCGAGAGCGAGAGGGTGATGTCGTATTTGCCTTTGCGGGTCGTTGTGCCCGAAAGTTGTCCGTTATCGAAGAGTATTCCTTCGGGGAGCGCGCCGCCGGTGAGCTGCCAACGGTAATCCTTATTGGCGGCACAGGCAAAACTGTAATCGATGTATTTGCCCACCTCGATACGTGCAGCAGGGCCGACGCAAAACTCCATAGGTGCATTGAACGCAGCCTTGGAATTGACGGTCAGATATTGCTTTCCTCGGCGAGTTGTCACTTTGCCGCCTTTCAACACCGAAAGTTTAACTGCCTGTTGGAAAGTACGCTCTATCATATCGTCGATACGGCCGTCGGGCATATCGTATCGCGTAATGTTGACATATTGGTTGTTGAATGGTTTGTCCCAACGTCCGAAAGGGTTGAGGAAGGTATCGGGAATCTTTTTTGTTCCATAGAGCACGCCCAAAATTCCACCCAATGTGGCGGTTTGGTTGTCGGCATCGAATCCCATCGATATGCCTATATCCATAGTGCGCTGCCAGTCGCCGCCACCATAGAGCAGAGCCAATATTCCGCAGGCACCATTGAGATTGGCATTCCAAATGGTCTTGGTCGAAGCCGGCTCGTCGATGTAGTACTCTTTGCACATCGCGTTGCGTGCCGCGAGCCAGTCGTTGGGATACTCTTCGTAGAGAGCTATCATACGTCTGACGGTTTGGGCATAGCGGTCGCCCTCGGGCAGATAGTTCAAAGCAGTTGTAATCAACTTCTTGATGTCCTTTTCAAAGAAAGCGTTGGCATAGATTGCCCCATAGACCACCGTGGGCGAAACTGCCCAGTCGTCGCTCGTCACTCTTGCCGCCCACGCCGATTTCTCGGCTGCATAATCGGCCATTCCGGGGGCAGTATATGCCCATATCTCGTTAATAAGTTGAGGGTCAATCTGGAACCAATGCGGGTTCGATTCGCGACTGCCTGTAAAAGGAGGCGTATAGCCGTAATTCATCAGACCAACAGCAGCACGATTTGCCAACCAAACGCGGTCGCGCACGTGGTAGACCCACGCATCGCGAATTTGAGCGTATGTTGGCTCCACCCCGCACTTTTCCATAAGCGCGAGGTAGAGGTATTCGAAATCGGTGTCGTCGTCCGAAAAGGCGCCGTCGTAGGTATCGAGTTTGGTAAGGCTCTTAGCATAACCCCACGGCCAGTTCTCCTCGCCGCCTGCCTCGTCGATAAACTTGTTTTCGTATGGCAGACCGTAGAAGTTGCCGACCATTTGACCAATCCACGCACCTGCAATCTTGTCGCGAAGCGTGTCGAAATCAATGGTCTTTTTTTGTGCCCACAAATTCGGGACAGATAAGGCAAACAGAAGTATAAGACAGGTTTTCTTCATTTTTAGAGCAATGGGTTATTTTGTGTAGCCGTCATTTTGTTGCAGATTCGGATTGACGCTCAGTCGCTCCGACGGTATCGGATAGAGTTTTGCATACGACGAAGATACCTCCGGCTTAGCCCACCACTTGTCGAGATACTTGCCATAGCGGATTAGATCTTGACGACGCCACCCCTCCCAGGCAAGTTCGTGGCCGCGCTCCAACAAAAGGTTGTCGAGCGTAAGTTCGGCTGCGGTGAAAGGCTGTAATCCGGCACGAGTACGAATCTTCCGGAAATCGGCATTCGACAGTGTGGCTGCACCCTGACCCTGACGCAATTTGGCCTCGACCCACATCAGCACCACGTCGGCATAACGGAACAGAGCGAAATCGTTGTCCATACTGACCTGATCCGATGAGAGCAGGCCGTCGGTTTGATAAGTCCACTTCCAAAGACGTGCGCCATCGTTTTCGCCCTTGCCGGTCGAATAGAGGTTCTCGTCGAAAATCGGGTTCAACACGAAACCGTCGATTGCCGCCCCGTCGATGTCGTATTGCTGACCGTAGAGCCAAGTGTCGCTTCGGCGCGTATCGGCCGCATCGTAGGTAGCAAAGAAGTCGGGCTGGCAGACCAAACCGTCCCAACAAGTGGTCGGAATATTGAAGGTCTTGCTGTGTTGCGGAGCCAAGGTCATAATGTATATAACGAAATCATTGTGGTCGCTCTTGGTGTAGACTGTGCTGTAAGGAATCACAAAGATGTTTTCACGCGAGGAAGCGTTCTGAACCTCAAAATTGGTTTTGTATTTGTCTTCGATTATGTAGTTGCCGGCACTCATCACGGCGTAGCAGGCATCTTCCGCCTCTTTCCACATTGCCGTACCCGTCCACTCTTCGGCATTGAGATACATTTTGGCCAAAAGTGTGTTGGCCATTGCCTGTGTCACGCGACCATAGTTGGCAGTCGAGGGCTCCTCGTCGAGGTTTGGCAGGCAGTCGTTGACCTCCTTGACTATGAAGTCGAACACATAGGCGCGGTCTTTTTGCTCGGGATAGGAGTCGTCGGCGGCATCGATCGAGAACGGAACATTACCCCACCCGTCGATAGCCATCATATAGAGGTAGGCACGCAATACCCTCATTTCGGAGAGAATTTTGGCTTTGCCTTCAAACTCGATTGTTGACCGTTCGGTCTGATATATCACGTCGTTGCAGGCGGCAATAGCGTCGAAACAGTAGTCCCAACCCTGTCGAACCAGTTTGTTCGACGAGGGAATTATGTGGGTTTGAAGCTCTTTGTAGCGCGATTTTGTCCAGTCGTTGACGCAGTTGACCGGCGCGGCACACTCGTCGGTTACTTGCAGGTTGAGCGTCCAGAGGCTCTGCTCCGAACCGTAGCCCTGCAATGCGGCGTAAGCGCGTCCGGCATAAGCAGTCAACAGTTCCTGCGACTCAAAAAACTTGTCCTTGGAGATCTGCGAATAGACCTCTTCGTCGAGATTGGTACAGCCCGACAAGGCTCCAATACCAAATAGTGCGATTGCTATATGTTTGATTTTCATTGTGATTACGTTATGATTAGAATTTCATATTTACGCCAAAGGTGAATATTGCCGTGCGCGGATAGTAGCTCGTCGACTCAATACCCGGAGTAAGTCCCGAGAGCGACACTTCGGGATCGACGCCCGAATAGCCGGTCAGGCAGAAGAGGTTCTGAGCCGAGAGGTAGATTCTCACGGAGCGAATCAGACCGCTCTTGGGGGTGAGGTTGTAGCCGAGCGAGATGTTGTCGACTTTAAGATAGGAGGCATCTTCAAGATATTTCGACGAGTAGGTGACATCGGTGCCGGTAAAGGAGGTGTCGTCGAGCCACGAAGCCAAAATGTTTCGCAGTCCGAGGCTCGCGAGATTTTCATACTCGGCAGCGTAGGTATTGAAGACCTTGCCACCCAACTGTGCACGCATCACAACATTGAGGTCGAAATTACTGTAAATAAAGGTATTTGTCCAACCAATGGTCAGCCACGGATAGGCGCAACCGATAGGCTTCCAGTCGCTCTCGGCAACGCTACCGCCAATAGAACCTTCAAGTTTATCCTTACCATTATCGTCGACATAGAGGAATTTGGGGCCGTAGAAAGTGCCCAAACTCTTCCCCTCGGTCAGCCGCTGGCAGTAGACACCCACCGGAGTATTCAGCCAGCCCACCTTGTAGTCGGCATCTTTGAACTCTTCGTTGGTAAAACTAATGAGGCGGTTGGTGTTGTGGGCAAAGGTCGCCGTGGTGTTCCAAACGAATGAACCACTACGGACAGGTGTGGCCGACAGGGTCAACTCTATACCGTTGTTGCGTATCTCGCCAACATTTGTAAAGAGCACCTTGTAGTCGTATGGCGGAACAGGCACCGAATAGTCGTAGAGCAGGTCGGTGGTGCGGCGGCTGTAAGCGTCTATGGTACCGACTATCTTGTTGCCAAAAAGGGCGAAATCCAAACCGACATTAAGTTCGGCCTTCTTCTCCCAACCCAAATCGGGGTTGGCGTTGCTCTTCGGCTCGTAGATATTCTGCCATTGGCCGTTGTTGAGGAAGCTGCCATAATCGCTCACCTTCATCAGCAGCAACGATTTATAGTTGCCAAAGTCTTGGTTGCCTGTCACGCCGTAGCCGGCGCGCAGTTTGAGTTCGTCGACCCACTCGACACTCTGCATAAACTCCTCGCGCGAGATTCGCCAGCCGAGGCTTACGGCAGGGAACCAGCCCCATTTGTTGGCCGAACCAAAACGGCTCGAACCGTCGCGGCGAAGCGAAACCGAGGCGAGATATTTTTCGTCGTAGTTATACATTACACGGCCGAAAAAAGCGATGTATTTGTTGGCATATTTCTCGGAACTCATCTCGGCAAGTCCCTGTTTGAGCGCCGAACCCGACTGAATGTTATTGGTCAGCAACAGGTCGTTGCTGTAACCGAAGTTGCTCATCGACGAACTCTGCGACATACCTTCCTGATAGGTATAGCCTGCTATTGCCTGCAAGGAGTGTGCACCAAACTGTTTGGTATAGTTGAACGTGCTCTCCCATTGCAAATCGGCCGAGTAACCGTTCGAAATATCGGCCTTACCCTCCTTGCCAATCAAACTTGGGTAGTAGCGGCTGCGATAGGAGCGTTCCTCGTAGCGTTCTTGATTGTAGACCAAAAAGTTGTCCCATTTCAGGCCTGCGACCGGCAGAATGTTGAGCGATGCGCGAACGCTGAAATTAAGGTTGTCGTATTGATTTTGTGCTGTTGTTTCGTTGACCATTGCAACCGGATTGAAGTAGTCCATTGCAGCCACACGATAGTAGCCGCCCGACTCCTTGTTTGTGGGGTCGTAGACCGGTTCGGTCGGATTGTGGAAGAAGGCTTGACGGAAAGCGTCGTAGTTGGCAGGCGAATATTTGCGTTTCGAGGCCGAAAGGTTGTAGTCCAAATCGAGCCAGCCCTGCAAGGCAGTTTGGTGAATGTTGGTTTTGACCAGATATTTTTCCACATCGTTTTTACGTTGAATACCCTGATTGCGCTCGATATTCATCACCGTGCGATGCGAAAAGTTCTCGGCTCCGCCCGAAACGGCCAACGAATGGGTGTGGCTGACCGGGTTGCGCGTGATCTCGTCAAACCAATCGGTATCGCCTCCGTAGAGACTGTTCGAAGCGGCAGGCTTGTAGGTATTGATGGTGGACTCGAATTGCGAGGCGGTCATCGGCATAGCACGGCGCGTAACGGTTTGAACCGAGAGTTGTCCGTCGTATTCGACCATAGTGTCGCCGGCTCTTGCGCGCTTGGTAGTGATGATTATCACGCCGTTTGTTCCGCGCGTACCATAAATTGCAGCGGCCGAACCGTCTTTGAGAATGTCGACCGACTCGACCTCCTGAAAGTTAATGTTTCTGATGTCGGCATCGGAGACGCCGTCGATAATCACCAACGGGCCTTGACCGGCGCTTAGGGTATTGGTTCCGCGCAACAATATCTCAAATTTGGCATTCGGGTCGCCACCCTGCGGGTTGGTCACGCTCAGGCCGGCCACCTTGCCTTGCAGCAATCCGGCTGCCGAAGTGAATGCGCCTGTGGCAAAATCGTCCGATTTGAGCGATGCCACCGAACCGGTCAGCTCTTTTTTGGTTGTCTTGCCATAGCCTATGACAACCACGTCGTCGATCTTCGACACCGCCTCGACCAACTGAACGTCCAGCTTCGTACGGTTGCCTAAAACAACACGCTCGGTGCGGTATCCCATATATTCGAAGAGTATTACGGCCTCTTTGGTCATATCGGCCGAAAGAGTGTAGAGTCCGTCGGCCGACGTTGAAACGCCAATCGAAGTGCCCTCAATCGTCACAGTAACGCCAATCAGCCCTTCGCCGTCGGAAGCGGCCGTTACACGTCCCTCCAAGGTGCGACGTTGTCCATATAGCGAAGTGGTCGACAGTATCGTACAGGCCAAGCCTGCCACAATCGTGAAAAAGTAAAATCGTTTCATTCCTAATGTTGGTTAAGTAGCATTTATTGTCTATTCTATCTCCTTGCGCGTGGGTATCGACGGTTGTGCCCCCATACGTGTAACCGAAACGGCCGAACAACGGGTTGCAAAACGCGCTGCCTCGACCAAATCTTTGCCCTCCGATAGCGCCACAGCAAGAGCACCGTTGAAGACGTCGCCTGCGGCAGTGGTATCGACCGCCTTGACCTCCAAGGCAGGAATATGTACGCAAATATTGCGGTTCTTGACCAGTGAGCCCTTCGTTCCAAGCGTTATGACAACGTTTTGCACCCCTTTATCCAACAAAACGTCGGCCGCTTTGGCAGCATCTTCGACCGACGAAATTTCGACACCCGTCAGAAGTTGGCACTCGGTACGGTTGGGAGTTATCAAAAAGAGCTTTGAGAGCAACTCAGAAGAAAGAGCGGCGGCAGGTGCAGGGTTGAGAATAATTTTGGTGCCGTAAGCCGTTGCCTTGCCAGCCACATACTCTATAATATTCATAGGTATTTCGAGCTGCATCAACAGAAAGTCGGCCGCAGCAATCTTGTCGGCAGCGCGGTCGATGGTTTCAATCGAGAGCAAACCGTTTGCGCCCGAAGCGACAACTATGCAGTTTTCCGCTTTACGGTCAACCGTAATCAGGGCCACACCCGAAGGAGCATTCTTGTCGACGGCAATATAATCTGTTCCGATTCCATCTTTACGATAGGCTTCGAGCGAGTTGCGGCCAAACATATCGTCGCCAACCGAGGCAACGAAGACCACATCTCCACCCAAACGCGCTGCGGCAACCGCCTGATTGGCCCCCTTGCCTCCGGCGGCCATCATAAAATCGCCCCCCATAACAGTTTCACCCGGTTCGGGAATGCGGTCGCTCTTAATCACAAGGTCGGTATTAGAACTGCCAATGACAACAATGTTCTTCATATTGAGTTAGTTTTTGTTCAATTATAGGGTTAATATTGTTTGCGCAAACGTTTGCGTAACGATGCAAATGTATAAATAATTAATAAACCTGCTACACATTCGGCCAATTTTTTTTCGCAAAACCAACCATTTGGCATCATAATTCAGCCGGAGAAACGAAAAGTTGCCGTTTCGCCCCCGTAATCGCTCGGTTTGATTGCCCCAAAACCTCAAATAATTTGATGAAAATAAAAGAGGCGCTGCACCGATCCTTGACAACGACTATTCGGACTTAATGGTCGAACAGAAAGTTGAAAGACAACCAAGTAACATAAAACAGCCTGAATAGTTTTGAATATTCAGGCTGTTTTTGTGATAATACTACTCACCCATAAAGAATAATTGTTGGCATCATAACCCAAACCGGCTGCACAACAACCTTACGAACGGTTATCTCGACGGAATAATCGAGAAAGAGTAAGAGTATCGTTTCGACAACAGACGATATTGCTCTGACGGCGCGGCGTTATACGACCAAGAATCGGTACCACCCACCCCACTCTGTATGCAGTCGATGTTTACAGTAAACAAACCCTTTGGCAACTTCACAACCTCGTTGGTGTGTTTTGCCTGATGTAATGCACTCTGTGTGGTGCTCCAAACCGAGATATTCAACGGATCGTTTTCGGCATAAAAGCCCACATTTGGTCGGCCACCAATCTTGCAGTAATAGACCTCGGTATGATTGCCATTTTCTTGTGGCATAACATAATCACACGAAAAATCGTCAACCTTGCCGCTGTAATAACCTACAAAGGCGCCTTCACAACGATCCGAATAGTTCTCCACCGGGCCTCGTCCAAAGAACGACATTTCGTTTTCGGGATTGCTCCACAGGCCGCTCAAACCCACACGCAGGGGTTCAGGGCACAATTCGCCGATAAGCAAATCGAAATCGACATACAATCTGCCCACAGGCGACATACTGTATTTGAGGCTGAGAACCACACCGTTTTCGGCTCGTTTGACTACCGAGACAATGCCTGATTTGACATCGCACCGGGTTTCAATCCATTTGCTTTCGAGATCCGTCCAAAAGCCAAAACGCTCGCGCGTTTTCCAGCCTCGCGAGTCATTGTCGGTATCGGCACGCCAGAAGTTTGGAACAAACTGCGAATGCAATAGATTGTTTTTACCCGTTCTGTACTCACACAAATAACCGGTAGAGCAATCGACAACTGCGGTGGTTCCGGCAGCAGCAAAGGTCAATTTGCCGTTCTTCTTAACAGGAGTAACCATAGTATTTCTGACGTGGCCCAAACGCATATCGGTCTTAATCTCGAATTGATACCTGCCAACCTCATAACCTTTGGGCGCATACAGGCAATCGTTTTTCAACCTATAACGCACCGAAATCCAACCGCCACGATTGTTCGTCATTTTGAGGCGTTTGAAATCCAAATGCACCTCGGCCGACTCTCCGGCAGCAATGGGCGGAATGACAATTTTTTGGGGCTTGGTGTCTCCTTTTTCAATGGTAGTCAGAAACCATTCGAAATCATATATCCCGGTCGATAGGAAGGTGTTGTTGTTTTTGACTTTGATTATCCCATTTGCAATGTCGTCGGCAGTGATTGTTAGTGGCTGATAGACATATTTCACCTCGTTCATAGCAGGTTTAACGGTACGATCCGGATTAATCAACCCGTTGATATTGAAATTACCGTCGTGATGCTCTCTGAAACCGAAATCGCCACCGTATGCCCAGAATCGGTTACCCGACTGATCGTATTTCACCAAGCCCTGATCGATCCAATCCCAAATAAAACCGCCGAGCAGATTGGGTCTGCTGCGAATAAGTCGCCAATAGTCGCCGAGTCCGCCGACAGAGTTGCCCATAGCGTGAGCATACTCGCACATCAATATCGGGCGGTCGCACCTTGGGTCATCTGACATAGCCTGCAACTCGTCGAGGGGCGTGTACATTCGGCTGATAACATCAACCCAGGCAGGGTCAACGGTATTGGTCTGTGCGCCCTCGTAATGCACCGGTCGAGTCGTGTCATAGTCGTGTACCCAGGCCGATGCCGCAGCGTGAGCAGGGCCACAGCCCGATTCGTTTCCCAACGACCACATAATTATTGAAGTATGATTACGGTCCCGTACAACCATTCGGGTGACACGTTCCATAAAAGTATCGATCCATTCCGGTGTATTTGACAACTTACCACCGGAATGATGTGTTTCAATGTTGGCCTCATCTATAACATACAAGCCATATTTGTCGCACAATTCATAAAAATAAGGGTTATTGGGGTAATGTGAGGTTCGTACCGAATTAATATTGTAGCGCTTCATCAGCAATACATCTTGAAGCATATCCTCGCGTGTCACACTTTTGCCGTTGAAGCCATTATGATCGTGACGGTTGACTCCGCACATTTTGATTGGCCGCCCATTGACCCTAAACTCATTATTGATGATTTTAACGTCACGGAACCCAACCTTTGTACTACGAATGTCGCAAGGCTGCTTGTTACCGTCCTCGATCGATAGCACAAGCGTGTAGAGGTATGGAGAATCGGCACTCCAAAGATGCGAATTATCGACATCGATACCGAACTGCTCAAAAGGCAGAGTGTTGCGTTGAGGGTATTGCTCCGACAGCAATTTCCCCAATTCAACATTGATTGGTTCGACAACCGCTCTACCCTCTTCGTCAAAAAGTTCGGCTTTAACGCAGTAGTCGCTTACGCTCTGTTTATCCGACACGATGTCGGCTCTGATTGAAAGACGTGCCTTACCATACCCGTCATCTTCGAACACGGTTCTGATCCCGAAATCGCGAATGGCAATATTATTCATACAGATCAACTCCACATCTCGATATATGCCTCCCATACGCCAGTGATCGGCGTCCTCGACATAACTGCCGTCGCACCATTTCAGAACCTTGACCATTATTTCATTACTGCCCGGAACAAGCAGTTGCGAAATATCGAACTCGCTACTCAAAGCGCTGTCTTCCGCATAGCCGCCATAATTACCGTTGATCCAAAAATAATAAGCCGAGTAGACGCCGCCAAAAGAGACAAGTACCTTTTTGTTGTCGGCACGCCAACTGTCAGGAACAACAAAATCGCGCCGATAATAACCGACCGGGTTGTCTCGACCAATCACAGGAGGTGTATCGGGGAATGGATATGTAATGTTGGTGTAGATTGGATAGCCGTAAAGGCTACACTCCCAACACGAAGGCACATCTATCTTGTTCCATTTGGCTGTTTTGTCGATGTTGTAGGTGTCCAAAGATTCACCTGCCATTGCAACATCTTCATAGAAACGGAATTGCCATTCCCCGTTAAGCGAGATCACGTAGGGCGTTGCCACCGAATCGGCCAATGCAGACTCAACCGAAGCAAGTGGATACGAGGAAGAACGCATTGGTTCACGCCTGTCGGCATTAATTGCGCAAGAAGCATAGTAAGGTTGCGCAGTTGTACGAAATGTGGCGGCCGCAAAGAGTATGGCCAAACATATGGCTCGTTTTGGTGTCATAGCTTACCTTCTTTTATATATGATAATTAATCAAACGGGCAGATGCCCGACCTGTTATGCACAGTACCCGACATCTGCCACGTTCAGAAAACCAACCAACTACTGTTTTACTACTTTGAAAGTCAAATTGACAATATCAATCGTAACTTTATAAGAACCTGACTCTTCTACACGGAATTGGAGATCGGCTTCGGAATCTTCTCGACGTTCGGTAAGTTTCCACTCCGTACCAACCGATTCGCTCTTTTCGTCACGGTTAAATCCGCGATTCCATTCGACTCTGTTGATCAATATCTTAAAGTCGTCGGCCGACTTCAAGTTGACGGTTGCCTCATATAGGCCTTTTGCATCATCGGCCAATTTGATTTCAATGGCATCGGCGATAGTCCAACCGGCATCACAACCATTACCAATCAGATAGAGTGCAGGAGCAGCTGCTTTGATCAGTTCGGCCTTCATCGACAGGTTGATTGCATCGATTGTGAATTTATATTTTCCTGCAACCAGTATGCGGAAATAGTCGTTATCGCCAAGGTTGCCATTTTTATACACGATATCCCAATACGTTTGACCAACAGCGCCGTGGGTAAATCCGATGCTCCACGATTCGTTGGCAAGGAACTTGAATTCATTGAAATTCAATATATCGCCGGTCCACTCAAACAGACCTTTATCGGCATCGGTAACGGCAAACTTATAGGCGTCATCAAGATTCCAACCTGCCCCAACAGCCGAACCGACTATGTGAATGCTTGTAGGTATATTTGCATTTTGAGCTTTTTTGTAGAGAGTAACCGACAGCGTTGCATTCTCCGAAGTAACAGGCTCAATAGTTCCATCGTTTGACTCGGCATAGACGCAGCACATCAAATCGGCTTTATCGCCCTCCTTGTATCCTTTGGTTTTCAGCCACTCTTGCAACTCGGCGCACGTGTAAGATTTGGTCAAAGCGGTGCTCATATTCTCTGTTTTTCCATTCGCGTACGATGTATCGCTTGCCTCGGAGATTTTGAAAGTGTATTCAACGTAAGCATTTTCGACCGAAGCATTTGTCCAGGTAGCTGTAAGTGCCACATTGTCTTTACCCTCTTCTGTGAGCTCAATCGAAGCGGAAGAGAGCGAAACCACAGGCGTCGCAAGGACTATTATATGGGTATAGAGCGTCACACGCAAGTTGACCTCGCTTGATGTGGTCGAAGATATCGTGTTATCCGATGCAACAGCCTCAACACAACATTTCAGCTGTGCCGAACTGCCGGCAGCAAAGCCGAGACCGATTGCAGCGTTTTGCAAATCTTCACCCGAAAGAGTCAACGAGGTGCCTGTTACGTTTTTTGTAAAAGCGCCTGAGTAATCTTCTGCATTGGCAGTTGCAATCTTAAAGGTGTAGGAGACCGAAACGCCTTCGACAGCTACATCGTTCCACGATGCGGTGAGTGCCGTAGCATCTTTCGAGGCTTCGGTCAACACAATTTGTCCCGACGGAGTGAGTGTAAGTTCGGGAGTTCCAAGTTTAATTGAATCATCGACTTTCTGGCAGGCAAACATACTTGCCAAAACAGCCGTTACGGCCAACAGGTAATTTTTTTTCATAATTGATGAGATTATTAATTTACGGTTTTATAGGTTTTGTTCGTTTATTGGCTTATTGGTTGACACCTCAAAAGTAGTTCATATTAGGTTTTGAGGCTATAACCTTTTTGTCATATACTATATCTGCTTTTACAATTTGTACTCAATTTGGCATTTTTGCAAATCATTGGAATTTGGACCAACCATCACATCGAAAAAGCCCTCTTCAACAACATACTTTGCAGCATTGTCATAGAACCCGAGAATGGCTTCATTAATGTCGAAAACGAGCGTTCGGCTCTCTCCGGCACGAAGCCTGATTTTTTGGACTCCTTTAAGCTCTCTGACGGGTCGTGTAATCGAGGCCACGCAATCACTCACATAGAGTTGAAGCACCTCTTCACCCTCTACCTGTCCGCTATTTGTGACAGTTACCGTAAGAGTTGCACTCTCCAATGGCCCTATTTGCGATTTGTCCATTTTGGGGACAGAATAAGAAAAAGTCGTATAACCCAAGCCGAATCCAAACGGATATGCAGGCTTGTAGGGAATATCGATGTATCCCTTTATGAAGGAGACCTCTTCGGACAATGGCCGACCGGTACTCTTTTGGTTGTAGTAAATGGGCAATTGTGCTATGTGTGCAGGGAAGGTCATGGGCAACCTGCCCGACGGATTATATTCGCCAAACAATACGTCGGTTATTGCGTTGCCTGCCTCGCTGCCCAACCACCAGGTTACCATCAAAGCATCGGCGTCGGCGGCGGCAAGGTTAAATATCAGCGGTCGGCCTCCCATCACCAAAACCACAACAGGCTTGTGGGCCTTTTTCAACTCGCCTATCAGTTTTTGTTGATTATCCGGAAGTGTCAACTCTCCGCGAGAGCAATCCTCGCCACTTTGACGGCCACGTTCACCCACGGCGACTATGACCACATCTGAATGCTTTGCGGCATTGACTGCCTCTTTCCAATAGCACTCGTCATTATCGATCGAGAACCCTTTTGCATAGTTGGTCTTGATGTTCCGCTGCAAGAAGGCCTCTTCAAGCGTCACAACGTCGGCTGCATCTCCGTTGGCAGACCAATTGCCCATCATATCGACCTTTGAGCGACACAGCTCACCAATCAGAGCTACACTTTTGATGTTCTTCAACGGAAGCGTAGCGGAATCGTTCTTCAAAAGTACAATCGACCGTTTTGCCATATCGCGTGCCGCCTTGCGCATCGCAGGCGAACATCTAACCGCGTCGGCACCTGCCGAATCGAAAGCACAAAACGGATCGTCGAATAACCCAAGACGATATTTCAATTCAAGAATGCGCCCTACGGCCCGGTCAATCTCGGCAACGTCGACTCTCCCCTCTGCCACCAACTCTTCGAGATACTGCGCATAGCAACGCGACACCATATCGATGTCGACACCTGCTGCAATGGCTTTCAGTGCAGCATCTTTTTGGTCGGCCGCATACCGATGATTGCACATCTCGGCAACAGAGCACCAATCCGAGACAACCACCCCGTCATAGTGCCACTCATCACGCAAGATGCCTCTGACGATCTCCTTGTTGCCGGTACAAGGCACGTTGTTCATATCGTTAAAAGCCGTCATAATGCTTCCCACACCGGCCTCGACAGCCGCCTTGAATGGAGGCAAATAGAAGTTGTAGAGTTCGGCAACCGACATATCGACATTGTTGTAATCACGTCCGGCAACTACCGCTCCATAGCCGACAAAATGCTTTGCACAAGCTACAATGCGACACGAGTCGCCATCTTCACCCTGCAAGCCCTTAACACGTGCCTCGGCCACCTGCGCGGCCCAATAGGTATCCTCACCCGAACCCTCCATAACTCTTCCCCAACGAGCATCGCGAGCCACATCAAGCATTGGCGCAAACGTCCAATGAACGCCACACAAAGCCGACTCGACGGCTGCAAAACGGCTGCTTTGACGAATTTGGGCCAAATCGAAACTTGCCGACTCGGCAAGCGGAATGGGGAATATGGTCGACATACCGTGAATGACGTCCAAACCAAACAGCAATGGAATACCCAATCGCGAACGCAACGCCTCCGTTTGCAGGCGGCGGGCCTCTTCCGGATCGTGAATATTCAGCACAGAGCCATACTCGCCACGATGCAGGGCATCGACTATTGACGACTCCTTATTCCACGGGCCGGTGCTAAAATCGATTCCCGACACCTGGTTCATTTGTCCAATCTTTTCCTGCAACGTCATAACAGACAGCAGCGAATCGACTTTTTGACCGATATTTGACGAGTATGCCGACACAACGGTCGTCATAAACAACAACGAAAGCAGAACAACCTTCATAATGGCTATAACGATTCTTTATCCAACAATGTTTGCGTATTAATCTTAATTGTGGTTGTTGATAAATCTTCATTAAGAGTATATAACGTCGGATTCGATATGCTCACCGGTATCGAAAAAACCGTGAGCCGATTGGCTTGCAAATAGTCCAAATCGACTGTCAGATAGAATGTAGCATCACGTTTGCCGGCCGGACAGGTTACGGTCAAAGGCAACAGATAATGCGCCGAAGGCAAAAGCGTTGTGCCCATCAGTTTTGTGGTGCCCGAATTGACATCGACCCTGTATTCGTTAAGCTCCGACAGGCCCGAACGATAGACGCCCAGAAATATGTTTACGGCGTTATTGTCCTTGTCGATCGAGTAGTTGAGATTGGTTTGAGCTTGTGAACCCGAATTGGGAACCACATAAGGCGAATAGTTCGCTTGCGGCATATATATTATGGCATTGCCCCAAGGGGTTTGGCTATCGGATTTCTGACACGAAGTCGCCGACAACAACACAACCGACAGCGCCCATAAGATTTTACAATTTTTGTTCATTGTTCTGTATGATTAGAAGATTAACATTTTTACCAATTTGGATTCTGATCGACAGCTCCGGCTGCTTTTACGATCTCCTCTTGCGGAATAGGATAAAGATACATTTTGGCCGCATCGAATGTGCGATTGGCCACGACGAACTGTTCCTGAGAGAAGGTATTGTGCTTCTGTGGGCTGTTTTTGATTCCGTATATCGGTTTGTTCAGAACGGTTTCGGCATCTTTCCAACGGAGCAGATCCCAAAAACGGTGCTCCTCGAAGGCAAGTTCGATTTGGCGTTCGTGCTTTATGCGTTCTCGCATTTCGTCTTTATCGGCAGCGACCACGTCAGGCATAGAGCTTCTTTGTCGCACAAGATTCAAGGCCTGACGAGCCGACATAGAAAAGGTCGACTTTGCGTCCGGCCCGTAGGCTTCATTCATCGCTTCGGCATAGTTGAGCAGTATCTCGGCATAGCGGAATACTATCCAACTGCGTATGCTCTTGGCATCATTGGTCAGATTCAGATCGGGATTCAGAAATTTTTTCAGATAGAATCCTGTACGCGACGTATTGGGCTTCGAAGGATCGTCAACACCACCGCCGTATATTTCCAAAATGCGGCCGTTCCACTGATCAAGATTTCCAACAATCGTCTGCCTGTAACGGGGATCTATGTTGACGGTGAAATCGTTGGAATCGATGTTGCCATTGTGCTCGTAAGCCTGCACCAGGTTGTAGGACGGACAGATACCCGTACCGCCGCCCTGTGTTCCAATCGGATAGTTTTCCTTTTCGAACGAGTTGTCGGCACCATAACGTACTGCCCAAATAGTTTCGGGACTGTTGTTGGTGGCAGCCGCAACGAACAGGTCGCCATAGTCGGGTGCAAGCGAATAACGATTTAGTGCAATCACATCATTGGCCGCGGCCGCAGCCTTACGCCACAATTCGGTATCGTTGTTCGGGTTGTTGAGCGGGCTGGCAGCATAGAGCAGAACCCTGCTTTTAAGAGCCAATGCCATTCCGAGCGTAACTCTGCCATCGTGATCGGCAAGATTCACCTCGGCCCAACTCGTCACAATGCCGTTCTTTACAGAATCGATATCGTTGACTATCTTATTTGTCACCGCAACATAAGATGAACGTGGAGTATATGGATCATCGTAGGTATGCTCTATCAGAGGTACTCCGCCGTAACGCTTTATCAGCTCAAAATAATAATACGCACGCATAACTACCGCCTCACTGCGGAACCGTTCGATATCGGTAATATCGAGATGGTAGGAGTATGCTCCCGACGACGTTATGGTATCACGGTTGCGGCCCAAAACATACTTATAATCACGACTGTTTTCAATAAAATAGTTTATGTCGAAAATGCCGCCAAAATACTTTGCATAAACGTCGTCGGGGTTGTAGTACTGATTCCACGAACCGTTGTTGAAACGGGCGCTTTGCGAAACCGACGAAACATATTGGGCCTCATCTGAAACAGTGGCAAACAGATTGTCGTCAATGCGGCTAAATCCATAAGGTACATTATTGTAGACGCGGTTGCCCATATTGAACAGTTGATAACGACGTGTTGCCAACATATCGTCGGTCAAATAGAGATCCTCCTTTGAATCAAGCATCGAGCAAGCCACGGCACTGCCCAAAATCAAGACCAAAATAATATAGCGAGTAATTTTTTTCATCATATTCGAGATTATTAGAAGGTCAACGATAAACCTATATTGTATGACTTCATTGCACAATAGCCCGACAACACTTCGGGATCGATATTATACTCCTGCATCAGTTTGCTGATGGTCAACAGATTCAAACCGCAAAGATAGATTCGTGCCCGTTCGACACCCAATTTTGCCGAAACAATATGCGGAAGAGTGTATCCCACCTCAATATTGCGCAATTTCAAGAATGAGCCGTCGCGTATCCACAAAGAAGAATTTTGGTAGTTGTTGTTGTTCTCTTCCAAAGAGAGACGCGGATATGTTGCACTGCCACGTGTGTCGATTCCTTCCGACGGGTAATAGGCCCATCTGCCTTCGGCAATGGGATAGACATTGCCATTATCGCGGAATGCTATGGTTTGGATAGGTGAATCGAGCAGGTTTATATCGCGACCGAATGCCGACTGCCATAACATTGAAAAATCGAAACCTCTGAAAGTCAATTCAAACGAGAGAGAGGCATTGAGCTTCGGCAGTGTCGAATTACCAATACACGTGCGGTCGTTATCGTCTATTACATTATCGTGATTAAGGTCACGGTATTTGACATCGCCCGGCTGAACATTCCCCAAAGTAACCGTTGGGAGCGACGGTACGAGTGTTCCATCGGCTCCAAAATCGGAGATATCGTAGAAACCGTCGGCTTCAAAGCCGAATATGGCCCCAATACTATTTCCGGTCACTGCCGCCGTAGGAACCGTAATAATCTCGGCCATATAATCTATTCTGTTGGAGGCGTAAGAGGCCGAAGCCGTAATGTTGTAAGAGAAATCGCCGCATAAATCGGACAAAGAGAGGTTTACATCGAAGCCGCCGTTGGTCACTTTGCCTATGTTGCGATATGCAGGGTTCTGAATGCCGGCCGCAGAGGGTGTAGTCCAATCCTGAGTGACTATCCCGTTGCGTTTTTCCAAAAAGATGCCAGCACTCATCTTCAACCTGTTTTGCAACAATTTGGCATCGCCGCCAACTTCGTACTTGACACTTGATTCGGCAAAGATATCGGCATTGGGAACATACAACTGGGTAAAACCGCTTGCCCACGAGGGATTGCCGTTACCCAAATTAATTCCACCGGTATGAGTATAGTAGCTCTCCCACAAGAAACGTTTTTCGCCCATCGGATCCCAACCATTGCGACCAACCGATGCACGCAGTTTCAGAAAATCGACTGCTCCGCCAACACTTTCAGGAATTGCTATCCAAGCCAACGACAACGCAGGGTAAAAACCGAACTGATTGCCGGGACGATAGTTGTCCGAACCGCTGAGCGAATAGGTAACATCGGCGCAGTAACGTTTGGCATAGCTGTAATGCACGCCGCCGCCAATGTTGATATGACGATAAACTACTTGTGCGCCTGCATTGCCGTTCTGATTGATGTCGGTATTGTAGATGTTGAACAAAGCGGTTGTCGAGGCCGACAAAGAGTGCTTGCCCTGCGTCCGGTTGTAGCCCGCCGTAAGGGTATAGTGTTTCCAGTTCCACTGATTTGTGCCACTGTTTTCCCAACGCGAATAAGGGGTATCGTTGTCGGTTGTTTGCTGTACTCCCTTATAGAATCTACTGTAATTGCGCGAATTGCCGGCAGCATCACGAGTCCAACTGCTCAGTGCCACCCCTTCCGACAAATATAATCCTTTGACCAATGCGTCGAGATTTTGTTTGAGTTCAAAATCGAACTGGAAGGTACGGTCGTGGGTGGAGTTGCAACCAAGCGCCTCGATTGAAGCAAGCGGATTGTAGTTATAAACGGGTGTGCCTGTCCAAGTACCGTCAGGGTTTTTTACAGGGTAGATGCTCGACGGGTATCGCGCCATCTCGTCCCAAAGTTTGTCTGCCGAACGATTGGGATACTTGCGGTTTTCAATTCTGCCGCCAATATCTACACGGGCCGACATTATTGACGACAACTTCACGTCAAGGTTGGCTCTGACGTTATATCGGCTGATTACGGCATTATGGACCGTATCGGTTACGGGCACATCATACAGACCGCGCTGCTCCATAAAACCAAAAGAGACAAAATATTGCGCCACATCATCACCACCCGATACCGAAACATTCGACTCGGCGTAAGGTGTATTACATTTCAACACCTTGTCGTACCAATCGACATCGGGGAGTTTGGCTACTGCCTCATCGCTCAGGTATTTTTGCCAGATGCCCTTATCGTTGCTATATGCTTCGTTGTAAAGTCTCGCATAATCATCTGTTCCATAGGGTTTGTTTATGGCCACCGGTTGCTGCACTCCCGACTTGGCCTCAAACGAAACGACAGGTTTGCCTTTGTGTCCGCGTTTGGTGGTCACCCAAATTATACCGTTGGCACCACGCATACCAAAAGGAGCCAACTCGCGTGCATCTTTCAGTATTCGAATGCTCTCGATTTCGAAAGCCGACATATAGTTGAAAAAAGAGTCGTTAATCTGATAGCCATCGACATAGATTGGGATTGAGGCATTGTTGTATGTTGCAACACCTCTGATCGAAAGCGATGCATTGTCGTAACCGGGTTCTCCATTGGATTGACTTACGCCAAGGCCTTGAAGACGCCCGAACAGCATATTGGTAATGCTGGCAGTGGGTGCAGAAATGATCTCACCACTTACGCAACTGTTTGCCGACGAGTAGAGCAACGAATCCACTGAAAATGCAGTTCCTGCAACCGCAATTTCGCTATTTTGTCCTTCAACGACCGTAGTCAGGCAACCGAAGCACAGTAATAAGAAATAACCTTTAACTTTCATCATAATGTAACGATTAATACCCCGGGTTTTGTAAAATAACTCCTTTATTAACCTCTCCCAACGAAATTGGTGTCAAATACATACGTTGTTTCCACACATAGGTTCCTATATATGAATCGACCAAAGAGTAATTGCCAAATTCGGCCGGACGTTGCGGATTCCACGTAACACCATCGGCACGCGTAAAGAGAAAACCGTGTTTCGTGCCGCCAATCATAGTTTCGGCCGTTTTCCAATGGCGGGCGTGTGGATAATACTGATTCTCATTGTAGAACTCCACAGCCCACTCGCGTTGAATAATTGACCGCAAACGGCCTTGATTGCTCTCCACGACATTATCCAAACCGGCTCTGTTTCTGATAGGGTTCAGATATTTCAATGCGCTTGAATTATTGCCATACTCGTTGTAAGCCTCGGCAGCATTCAAATAGAATTCGGCCATACGATAGATTGGGAACTCGAACCATTCACGACCGTTTGCCTCATACCAAAATTTGCAATTCCTTGCACAACCGTCCTGCCCGCGATAGTAGAGGCGCCAGTTGTCGCCCTCAATATCATACATCGAATTGCCGGAGAGAAGATTATTCTGCGGACTGATGCCATAGAAAAACAGCGACATCAAAGCACGCGGTTCAAGCTGCATTGCCTTCTCCCGATAGTCGGTGCAAGGCAATGTTTCACCCTTATTGATCCAGTGCTGATCTGTTCCGTCGGCCTTATGGAATTGGCACAACAACTCGTAACTGATGCCACGATACCAGCCCAAATCGTGCGAAGTATGATAGGTCAAAAAGGAGTAGTTCTTATATATACCGTTATTGTCGCCTACCATTTGGTGTTTGTAGGCAAGCAGCACCTCACGGTTGGAGGGAGTACCGACAGCCGTACCAAAATCGGCCGACGGATTGTCGGTATCGATTAATTCGTAGCCGTTTGACTTGCCCCACTCTATCACAGCTTCGTTGGCCTCGGCCGCTGCTTTCCAACGTTCGGCATCGAAGCCTCCAAGCCAAACCAAATTGTTGTCGTCGGGATTAGCCATACCCATAAAAGGCTCGGCGGCATTAAACAGCGGACGTGCAGCATACATAAGTGCCTCTGCCTTGACGGCCAAAGCGGTTCCCTTATTGATACGGCCACGCCAATCGTTGCTCCATTTGACACCATCAAGCGTGGTTGCAGCGTCATTGCACAACCCAACAATAAAGTCGAGCACATCGGCAACAGATGAACGTGCAACTGCATCGGACGAAGTAAGAGTGCCTCTGACAATAGGAACGCCTCCATAACGTTTCATCATTTCGACATAACGGAAAGCCACAAGAGTCTGCATCTCAGCCTTGACAATTGCCTTGTCGCGCTCCGACATATCCGACACCAAATCGATATTTTCATAGACAATCCAAGCCTTGCGAATATAGATAAAGTTGTTCGGAAAATAATCGTCGGTGTAACCGGCTCCTTTGTTTTCATTGTTTGGAATCATACCTGCCTGACACAGTTTATCCATATATCCCCAAGTCAAATTGCAGATATCTTCACCACCCATAATTGCCTCGGTGGCCTCATAGGGGAGATAGGGGGCATTCCAGGAGTAGACAGGAAGGCCCGAAGAGAGTATTGTGGAATATGCCTCGGCAATAGCTCCCTCAACATTTTTCGAGGTACTGAACACCTCTTCAAGTGTCATTCCGGTAACCGGCGGCGTTTCAAGAAAGTCGTTTTGACACGACTGAAACAAAAACACTATTGGTACAACCAGAAAGAATATTCGTTTTGTCATAATAGAACTCATTAGAAATCAACGTTAAAACCAATATTATAAACTCGCGTAAGTGGGTATATCAAGCCGCCTGACGTGGTACTGTCGCCTGTCAATTCGGGGTCGATACCGTCTATCAAACCGCCACCGAAAGTCCACGTCAACAGATTGTTGGCATTGAAATACACGGTCAGGCCGCTTATATTCAACCTCTTTAACAATCCGACCTCTTTGAACGAATAGGCCAACTCGACATTTTTCAATTTTATATGATCGGTTGAACGTATCCAAAAAGCATTATCGCCATTATTCTGACTGGTTCCGATATTGACCGACATACGAGGAAAAGTAATTTGGTCACCTGCGAGATAACGATCCGAAGTCCAGCGCCCGGCCATATAGGAGAGCGGTGTTGACTGGTCTTGTGCAAATGGAGTAATCAGATAATCTTTCATTGCGAACGAGCCTTGTGAGGTTCCCGTAAAAAGAAGCGACAGGCGCAATCCATTGTAAGCAACCGAAAGGTTGCTGCTGAAAGTCATACGCGGAATATTGGAGTACCCAACAGGCACGTAATCTTTTGAATCGATCAATCCGTCGCCATTTATGTCGACAATACGCAGGTCGCCGCCTTGAACCTTGTTGCCGTCAACGTCGTTATAGGGGTGGTTGGCAACCTCCTCGGCCGAGTTGTAGAATCCCTCGTTATAGAGCCCTTTGTACTGTCCGTAGGCGAACCCGGTGTCGTTCATCCAAACATATTGATAACTTGGTTCTGCCTTGTAGATTATGTTGTTGACCGCATAGGAGATATTGCCGCCAATACGATAATTGAATTTCGACCCAATATTGTCGTTCCAAAGCAGCTCTATTTCGTATCCCTTGTTGCTCATTTTACCGACATTGACAGGCGGAAGCGACGACGCATCGAGCCCGACAACGCCTGAAACAATTTCGAGTGTGGTCAGAATATTGTTTCGGTCCTCTTTGAACAAGTCGGCAGTAAACGACAGGCGATCCTTAAAGAATTTCATATCAAGTCCGACATTGTAGGACTCTTTGCGTTCCCACGTCACAAACGGGTTGCCGGTGGTTAATTCATACTTGCCATTAAACACGGGATTGGTTGTGGTTCCGTCGGAAGATCCGAAAGCATAGCCCTGCATAGGGTTAGAGTAGCCATACTCTGCCCAGGTACCCGGGAGATACATAAATCGGCTGCCTCCGATATTGCTGTTGCCGGTTTGTCCGTATGAACCGCGTATTTTGACCCACGAGACATAATCGTTCTGCGGAAAGAATGGTTCGTTTGACAGTGCCCAACCAAGCGATACCGCAGGAAAGAAACCGAAACGACGCTCAGGCGCAAAGTTCTCCGACCCGTTATAGCCCATATTGTATTCGACAAAATATCGTGAATCGTAGGCATACGTCACACGTCCGACTATACCGTAGTAACCAACCGGAACATTATAAGTCAATCCGTTGGCGGTATAACGTTCACCTGTCACAAGCGCCATAGCCGTAACACTGTGCCTTCCGAAAGAGTGCGCATAGTCGAGACCATACTCCATATAGAATTTTCGGTTCTTGCTCCAACCCGATTCGGAATATGATTGAGCCTCGCGTTCTCCTCCGAAAAAGAGCAACTCGGCAGGATCTGACGGATTACGCGTAAAGGTGTACCTTGGCACATTTGATGAAGCAAGTAAAGTCTTTGAGAAATAATGGTCGTAAGAGAGAGCACCACGCAGAGTCAATCCCTCAACAATATAATCCATCTTATGATTAATGTTGATTGAGGTATTCAGACTACTCTGACTAATGCGCGATTGCGACTTTTCGAGCATATAGGCAATAGGCGTTTTCCCCCAGGCGTTTTTGTTGATCATCATTCCGTCGTCGGCATATCCGCCTATCAGTTTGTCGCCGTAGATGCCGATACCCGAATATGGCGGAGCCTCATATACATTAAGGAGCAGGTCGTGGTAACGCGACCCCATTGCCGAGCTGCCATTGCGATCGGTAATGATTTGTATGTCGCGCATCTGTCCCGACAACGAGAGTTTGATCTCGGTATTCTTAATCATTTTGAAATCGAAGTTTGTTCTAAAATTCATACGCGAACTGCCCGAATTGGCTGCGCTCTCGCTAAATCCGAAATCGTTTGTCAAACTCCGTTGATCAAGCAGTCCGACCGAGGTATAATACCCTACTTTGTCGGTGCCGCCCGAAATATTGATATTGTATTGCTGTTGAGGCGCTACCGACGACCCAAAAATTGCCGACATATAGTCGGTATCGGTATAGTAGGCGGCCGGACTGTTTCGAAGAGCCTCTTTTTGAGCATCGCTCAAAGCAGACATATTTTCGATTTCGGCAGGCGTATAATCGCGGTTGTTTTTGAATTTCCACAATTCATCTTCGGTGAAGATTTTGTTGCTGCCGCTTTTATTGTCGTTGTAATAGGCCTCATTTTTCAGCGTTGCATAATTATATGAGTCAACAAAGTCGACGAGTGTCGTGGGTTTGGTTAAGCCGAAGTTGGCCAAAAACGATACTTTGGCGCGTCCGGTTTTACCCTGTTTTGTCGATACTATTATTACGCCGTTGGCACCGCGTACTCCATAGACAGCTGTGGCAGAGGCATCTTTCAGAACGTTGATTCCTTCAATATCGTTGTTGTTCAACATATTGAAAGAGGTAATATCTCTTATGACTCCGTCTATAACCACAAGAGGATTTTGATCGCCGTTGTAGGTTCCGGTACCTCTGATACGGATTGTGGTTTCATCGAAACCTGCCTCGCCCGACTTCTGAACCGACGACAAGCCTGACACACGCCCCACAAGTGCATTCGATATGTTGGCTGTCGGCGACTGCACAATCTCGTTGCCCGAAACCTGACTGATTGATCCGGTCACGGTCTCTTTCTTTTGGATACCGTAGCCAATAACAACCACCTCGTTGATGGTTGTACTCAGCTCGGGCATCACAATTTTCAGCGACGTGCGCGTTCCCAAGACCACCTCGGTCGTTTCATAGCCAATGTATGAGGCCTCTATCACATCGGTCGACGCAGCATTCAACTTGATGACGCCATTGATATCGGTACTGCCGCCAAGTTGGGTCGACTTTATCAATACGGTAACGCCTATCAAAGGCTCGTCGTGCGAATCGACAACCGTAATGGTCACCCTTCCGTCTTGCGCCGAAGCTGTTTGCACGAAGAGTGCTGCAAACCAGAGCAGCATTGTGCCAAATAATATAAGTTTTGTTTTCATATATGCTAAAATGAAATTCGAACCACTGTTGAACGTTTGAAATCAGGCAATTCGACACGCGGTGAAGCATCGCTACGAATCACAACATCTTTCCACGGGTCATAAATTTCGACCGAAGAGATATCCGTATTAACCCACTTTGAGAAATCGATTATCTGTCCTCCAACCGTTTCGGCAACAAGACCGTCGACCAATTCGCTCTGCCAAGTGCTCCGCTTGTCGCGGCACCAAGCCACAATGTGGTTCTTGCCAACCAAAGTGTATATTTTAAGGCGTTCATTATCGTTTCTATACGGGACAAAACGCTCGCTTGCAGGGTTGAGTCCCTCAACCGCTTTTGAAAAACGCCCTATCTGAAACCAAACATTCATATTGTCTATGTAGTGGTCCCAGTGCCATAGTTGTCCGCAACCCGCCGCGCCGCAAAAAAACGGCGCAAACAGAAAATCGTGAAGGACAGTTCCGAGCGAGTCGGCCAGATAGATCGGGTTTGGCCCTGTATGAGAGGGCTTAACGGCACCACACTCGGCCAACATTATGGGTTTTTCGATACCATAGCTTCTCAACACCCCCACGGCATCGGACGCAAGCGAATCAATGGGAGCACCACATATATTCAACTCGGCACCAAGGTCGACATAACGATGAACCTGCATCACGTCGTTGGTCGCCAAAGAGTTGATATACATATATATGGGTAAGCTCGCAGCACGGTCAAGCGAACCCAGACTTTGCATCACAAGATTGCGCGGAAACATTTCGTGAACCTTGGGAAGCATATAGCGGTTCCACTCCTCAATATCATCTGCCTCGACCGCATTCATCTCGTTCCATAGCTCCCACCCGAAGACGGCCGGATTGTCGCCATATCGCTTTTGCAGAAACGCAAGCCTGCGCAAATATTCGTCGCGTCCCTCTTGTGACGAGATGTACTGCTGCATATCGACAAACGGCCCGTGGTTGGAAATATGGTAGGAGGCTTTTGTGTCCCACTTGTTGGCGCCAGGCAAGATTTTTCTAAAACTCTCGATACACATTTTCACCTTTATGCCGTAACTGTCGGCGAGCTGCAACAGGCGATCGATGTGGGCAACGTTAGTCCAATTCCAATTACCGTACTCGGTCTCTATCTCAAAGAACTCGCTGTTAAGCCATACTCTGGCAAAATTAGCCCCGTTACGGGAGAGCTCTTTCATATAATGTTCAAGCATAAGGCTGTCGCTTACAGCCGCAATATTGCAACCGATAGCGATATATGGCTCACCGTTGGAGAGCGAAAAATAATGAGGATCGGTTTTGTCGATGCAGACAAATGAACGACTGTTTTCGATCTGCCCGGCTCTACGCGCAGTACCACACGAAGACAAAACAAGTGATGATAGTAAAAGCAAGGATATCGTAGTTGTTTTCATCATAGGCGTTCGAAAAATTTATCTGTTTGAAATGTCCATTCGGTTTCTCGTTACAAAGATACTTTCAAATAGCGCGATATAATATAATCGGTTTCTCATTTACTGTAACATTTCTCACATACGATATGATGGCGCAAGCCCGGTAAACCATACAGATTAAATTATTACAAAGTTTTCGAATCAGTTATAGTCTTTGACAATAATGGGGTTGAATGGTACATAATGCATAACTATCTTTGCAAACAAAACCAAGTGTCAATATGAAAAAGATTTACGCTCTGCTTGTTGTACTTTCGGCAACCACATTGCTCAATGCCCAAAGCAGCAATCACCCATTGTTGGGAGCACAAATTTTTATCGAACCGGGGCAAACGCCCGAACAAATCGACTCCTATTTTGAACTTATGGAACAAAATGGGTTGGAGGTCGGCAGAGTCCGCCTGTTTGGTTCACATATTATTGGTTCAGACGGCAAATACGATTACTCGTTATACGACGCTGCGTTTCGTTCGGCAGAGCGACACAATATCAAACTATTCGCCACCTTGTTTCCAACAACCGACGAACTGACCGATGTGGGAGGGTTCAAGTTTCCAAGATCGGAGCGACATCTTGAAGAGATTGACAACTACATACGCACAACTGTCAACCATTTCAAAACCTATCCGGCATTGTACTGCTGGGTACTTCAAAACGAACCCGGATTGGGCAGCACCATTAATCCGCAAGGAACCGAACTCAGTCGCAAAAAATATGAGGAGTATATGGCCGGGAACCCAAAAATTCAGCGCAACGGCTACCTTGCGGCCGATTTTACAAATGAGGGGTTTCTGCGCTACTATACCGATTGGTATCTCAAACACATTTCCACAATAGTCGAAGAGTGTGACCCGCAACACGGGCGACACATCAATCCACATCAGATTCTATCCACTCTCCCCGAATACGACTTCAAAAGCTATGAGCAGTACTTGTCTTCTCTCGGCGTGTCTATGCATATGAGTTGGCATTTCGATTATTTTGACAGAGAAGAGTATCCACTTGGGGTTTGCATTATGTCCGATGTAATCGGCTCTGCTGCCGGCCGCAATCCGTGGTGGATCACGGAGATGCAGGGCGGAGCCGTGACGGCAAGCGGCAAAAAAGTAGTATGCCCTACTGCCCAAGAGATTGAACAGAATGTTTGGCTCGGAATAGCTTCTGGCACCGAGGGAGTGATTTTTTGGACTCTCAATTCGCGTCGCGCCGTGCAGGAAGCCGGCGAATGGGCCTTGCTCAATTATCTCGGGCAGCCGAGCGATCGTTTGACAACTCTTTCGAAAATCTCAAAATCGATTCAAAACAACATCGATTTTTTCGAATCGGCCAAACCCGAAAAGGACAATGTATGGCTGTTATATAACAAAGAGTCGCTGTGGATTCAGGCTCAAAATGCAGCCATATCGAACGACCATATTGAGGGACGCGGCAAATCGGCGGTTATGAAATCGTTGGTTTCGGCCTATAACTCAATTTCGGCTTGGGGCATCTCTCCACACATCGCCGATATTGACAGTTTCAATTTCGAGCGGTCGACCGAAACGACAGTAGTACTATGCAATCTGATAGCTCTGACTGCTGGTCAAATCGAGGAGCTGTCCGGTTTTGTTGCATCGGGAGGCAGGTTGATAGTCACCGGAATGAGTGGCTATTACGATGAAAAGATGCGTTGCCGTATGATGTCCGAAGACCCGCTTTGGTCACTTTTGGGAGGGCGGATAAAGGAGTTCAAAGTTGGCGAACCATATTTCGAAATGGATTACAAAGAGGGAGAAATAACCAATCACTATTGGACCGGTTTAATCGAAGCAGAAGCAGAGACAACGGTGCTTGCACGATACCAAAACGACACGGCTGCCATCGGTCACAAATATGGCAATGGCGAAACATTTTGGTTCCCGTCAATGATAGAGTTAGGGGGCTGGCACCACGACAACAACGGCCTGAATAACTTCTACGGCTCGGTTTGCAGCCAAGAAAGAGGCATCGCCAAGGTAGAACCAATAGTTCCGAACGACAAATTAATTATCCGCACGCTTCGTAACGGGAGCGAACGAATGACTGTTGTTGTCAACAAGAATCCATATCCGGCAACCGTTAGTCTTAATGCAGCCGACGGCATAATGCCTGTTTTCGGCACGGCGAAATACTCAAAACGAGGCGCAACTATTGAACTTGGTTCGGAAGAGTGTTTCGTTTTCAAATGGCAATCACCCAAATAATCTGCCCACACACAATTAATTTTATAAAAGAGAACGTGAGTGTCTGAAAAACGGATACAACCAAGTCTACTATGTTTTATAGGTCTGCTAAGAGATTCATCTAAACAGAGGCTGACTAACAAGTCATCTTTCGTTGGTCAGCCACTTTGGGCGATTTAGAAGTGGCCCTCCACTCTGTCCGAATCATAATACTATTTTGGTTCTACCACATATTGTCCGGCGCGCAAACGCAAATTCGACGTTCCACTCACCGAGCCCATATCGGTTTTCTCGCCGTTATCGATGCGATACAAAGTGGACTGGCGAGCTGCCCAATCCTCCAATGTGATGCTCAGGGTATTCATAGCCGAGTAATCCAGCTCCGTGACAATGGTCGAATAGTCGGGAGATTTGAATTGATTGCCCACAACGTTGACATTGGGCATCAAGTTAATGTACATTTTGTCGTCAACAATATCGACAAAATAGAGTCCGGTTCCGGAATATGCAACTATTGGGCAACTACCATAGCCTGCAATATGTTTCACCGTCGATTTGGGCGGCAACGGATTCCAGTTGTCGTCTATTGCAGCCGAGTGATAGAACTTGGTTGACGACGAGTAGACTGCTCCATTGTGGGATTTGGATATGGCGTATGTTGCCGTCTTGTGTTCGTTTATATTCTCCGGCAACTTCACTTTCAGCTCATTGTTGCGCATAATTTCGCGAGCGACAAGAAATGATGCTGCCTTTGAAGGCGTACAAGTCAAACTCAAAAAATGCGAACCGCCGTAATAGGGCGCAAGCTCCGAGAAAGTATAGGTCCACATAGCGGCCGTCTGCGCTCCCAACGAGCAGAAATACTCTGCCTGAATTGGATAGAGGTAGGCGCACATATTGAAGAATGATTCAAATTCATAGACAACTTTTGCCTTATTGGCAAACTGCGGCGAGAGTGCCCAACCGTAGCCGTCAATATCGGAGTAGAACTGCGAGAACCAAGGCGCGAAATCATTATTGGTAAAATCGTATTGGTAATCCCAGTAGTTTTGTGCTACCAAATCCTGTCCGGGGTAGTTGCAAAAAGCCACAATATCTGCTTTCGACGAAGCCACGCCTTTGAAAATATCTTGGTTGTTTGTGCGGTAACGATGCCAGTTCAGCCCCCAACAAACCAAATGATGGTCTCCATTGTCGTCGAGCAGGGTGCACATATCGTTGATATAGGTCTCCACCAGCTGCTCGCGGTAGAGTGCGTAATTGGCAGCATTGTCGGCCAACTTCTCTTTACTCAGCCAAGCAGTGTATGCTGCGGCACCCGACGAGCCTGCAATCACTTTATAAGAGAACATACTCGGCTCGTTAATCAATTCAAAATAAGCGATATTTTCGGTTTCGGCATAGGTCACACCACTATATTTGTTTACGCGCGAGACCAGTTGCGAGATGTAGCGTTTCTCGCAAGCAACCACATCGGCATCGTGAATCCAAGTCGACCGGTCGCGTCCTATCCACGCCGTTCCGCCACCCGATTGTCCCATATGGTTGAGCAGAGCCAACGAAACATAGATATTGTTTTTGCCTGCTACATATATCATATAGTCCAACGCTTCAAGGAATGGGGTCTCGACCAGATTGCCATTCGCATCGGTAAAATCGGCAGGTGTCAAATGGCATCGCAGCAAATTTGCGCCCAAAAGTGCAACGTCGGCAATATTATTGTCGGTCACCGCATTGAGTGCCTTTGTTGTTTTGGCTATCCCTACACGTGACAAACGACCATATTCCCACGATAGAGGAGTCTGAAAATTCACTCCAAAGAGTTTGACTTCCTTTCCGGCAGGAGTCATAATACGTCCACCGGCAGCATACAGGAAGCCGCTACCTATTATATTATATTCATCATCGGTATCGTCTTGATCATTGTCACCATTGTCGTTTTTGCCAAACTCGTCGCAAATGCAGACCTCGCGCCCGCAAAGAGGACAACGGCCATCGGCTTTTTCGGTACAATTACAGCAAACGAGCATTGTCAACATCAAAAAAATGGCCAAAAATTTATCTCTGTTCATAATGGAGTTAGTTAGTATTATTTCTTTTCTGCAAAGGTAAAACAGTAATGCAAAGGTGGCTGCTTTTTTGGCATCTAAAACTATCTCATTTTTATCAATAGCTATTACTATATGTAATCCGCTCTATCCATAGTCCTGACAATATGGTCGTTAATGATTATACCAAGAAGGGCATCATTGGGAATTAACCAAAATAATACTATTTTTGAGTGTTAATTCACCACATAATGAAAAAACTGTCAATATCGGTCTATATACTGTTCTCGGTGCTGTCGGTTCAGGCCGAAAACGCAAAGTTGACCTTTGATAACTACACCACCAACCCGGGTCTTTCGAGCAGCCACGTTTATGCCATTACTCAGGATAAATTTGGCTTTATGTGGTTTGGCACCGACGAGGGGTTGAACCGTTACGACGGCACCAACTTCAAGCACTATCGTCACGACCGCAACACAAACAACGGATTGAACTCATCGTGGATCAATGCACTATATGCTGCTCGCGACGGCAAGATATGGGTTGGAACCGAGAAAGGCGTTTGCATCTACGATCCCGACAAAGAGAGCCTAAGGTTGTGTCAAAAAGAGTGCGACACAAAGCAGCGTCTTACTACCCAACGCATCAAAACAATCTACGAAACCTCCGACGGCATTATGTGGCTCGGCACAACTACCGGTCTGATAAAATACGACACGTCGGCCGAGCACATCGATCTATACACATTTTCTCACGAGAATCACCCCAACAAGATTCTCAATGAGATTAGCAGTATCTGTGAAGACAGCCGCCACAATCTGTGGATCGGAACGTTCCACGGACTCTACTGCTTCAACCCCGACGACAACTCCTACAAATGGTACGAAGCCCGTTCGCAGGGTATGGATATACAATGGAATAATCTGATTAAAGATATAAAACGCTATCCCGACCAACCCGAAACATTATATTTGGCAACTTCTTCGGGGTTGGTGATAATGTCGACCGACGGAACAATAATAAAATCTTTCAACACCCGCAACAGCGGCCTTTGCGACAACGACTTGCGTTCAATTATGCGCTACGATGACACCACTTTACTGCTGGGAACATCTAACGGTCTGGCCACTTACGACATAAACAACGACTCTTTTCAGACCTACACCAATGTGATTACCGATCAAACCTCACTGGTCGGAATGTCGATTCGCAGCATATTCGAGGATAATTCGGGCAACATTTGGATAGCCACACTTAAAGGACTTTCCAAACTCGACAAATTCCGCAAACCCATTGACATTTACCGTATCCGCGAGTATTCGAGTCATAAAGAGACCAACACCGGCATCAACGATATTGATGTAAGGCCAAACGGTAACCGTTGGCTTGCCACCGACAACGGAATCATCGTTTGCGATACGGCGATGAATTATATCAAAACATACTCTGTAAAAGACGGACTTTCACACCCTATGATCAAGCGACTGTTGACCGACTCCCACGGAACATTGTGGGTTGGCACAAACGATGGAATTGATTACTACGACCCGTGGTCCGATTCGTTCGTTAAGGCAAGCGGTGTAAACAGCGATATTATTGTCAAATATGTTTACGACATCAAAGAGGATAAAAATCACGATATTATTGTCAACATAAGCAGCGGTATATGCTTCATAACTCCCGACTATGATGCCAAGGGCAGAATACGTAAAGTGGCGTTCAAAGCCGTCAGCATCGACAACGAGATTGTGTCGGAGAACTGCGATATTCCATATTTCGACGTCGCTCCCAACGGTGACATATGGATAGGTACGGGAAGCAGCGGTGTGGTCAAATACAACAAAGAGAACGGCTCGTTTCAAATATTCGACGAGGCCGACGGACTTATCAGCAACCGCATTTACACCATTCACGCCACACAATCAGGCGACATTTGGATAGGTACCGATCTGGGGCTGTGTGTCATTACGGCAGAAAACTCCAAGATAAAACGATACGAGACAGATCCCTATCTGTCACAATCCATTCGTTCGGTATGTTCCGATGAATCGGGACGGCTGTGGGTCACCACAAGCGACAAACTGATTATGTTCGACACGCTGTCGGGCACCAGAATTGTTAGCAGCCTGAGTTCGATGTTCGGCATCAAAGATATGGTACACAACAGCCTTTACAACGATGGTTCTCACATCTACCTCGGCGGCGACGGCTGTGTAATACGGTTTAATCCCGAAAAGATTACGATCAACAACTATGCTCCTAATGTTATTATATCCGAAATCAGAATTGCCGACGATTCGCATTCGGAGAGCTCAAACGCTACCATAAGGACACAAAAATCCATCACCATAACCGATAAGCTGCACCTGAACTACAAGCAGAACGATATTGCCATCTATTTCACAATGCCTACCTATTCGTCGTCACAAGACAACAGGTATATGTACAAGCTGGACAATTACGACAGCGAATGGCATTATACGGACGGCGGGTACAACAGCGCCCACTACTCCAAGCTGCCTTATGGTAAATATACGTTTTGTGTCAAAGGGTGCAACCCCGACGGAATATGGAATGAGCAGACGACACGCTTGGAATTCACCATCACTCCTCCGTGGTGGTGTTCGACAGTAGCCTACATAATCTATTCGATGATGATAATCGCACTGATTATGGTATTTGCCCGTATTACCTCAACCAGAATAAAGCTCAACACCCAGCTGCGGCTTGAAAAATTCGAACGCGAAAAAATCGAAAAGCTCAACGAAACAAAAATGCAGTTTTTCACCAATATGTCGCACGAACTTAAAACCCCTCTCTCGTTGATTATAGGGCCTACCGAATCACTCATAGATGAGACCAACGACGAACGGCAACTCAAACAGTTGAGCATAATCAGGCAAAACGGACAAAAATTATCCGAACTTGTCTCTCAAATAATGGACCTGCGCAAACTCGATGCCAACCAAACCTCGTTGAACCTCGAACACGGTGATTTTGTGGGTTATCTCCACCGCTTGTTTGACAATTTCAAATTGCAAGCCGAACAGAAAGGCATTTGCTATGAATTTGAATCCGGCATAGAGGCAATGGATATGTCGTTCGACGGAGAAAAGATCGAGCGTGTGATATACAACATTCTATCCAACGCATTCAAATTCACTCCCGACAACGGAGCCATATCGGTAAAAATATCGACAATCGTTTCTAACAACAGAACCTTTGCGGAGGTCAGAATCTCCGACACCGGATGCGGCATAAAACAGGAGGAGGTTGCACACATTTTTGACCGCTTCTATCAGGGCAGCAACTCTTTCAATGCCAATTCATCAATCAAGGGTTCGGGTATCGGATTGGTATTGGTTAAAGATTATGTAGAGCTCCACGACGGCGAGGTAAGTGCCACCAGCGAGTATGGCAAAGGGACAAGCATCAGGCTTACTATTGCGTGCGATCTGAAAGCACCCAACACCATTGTCGAACGCGAAACCGAAGAGGTTGCCGAGGCAAGAAAAGAGACAAAAACACCGCTCAATGGTTCCAAAACCAAAATTGTTGTCATTGAGGACAACGAAGATATGTTGTCATTCTTAAAGATGAATCTGGAACCCAAATACGATGTCTACACTGCAAAAAACGGCGAAGATGGTTACGGCCTGATTGTAGCCATCTACCCCGATCTTATAATTTCCGACCTTATGATGCCCGGAATCGACGGATTCGAGGTGTGTCGTCGAATTAAACAGGATATTCTAACGTGTCACATACCGGTCATACTGTTAACCGCCAAATCGGACGATTCCTCAAAACGCGAAGGATACGAATGCGGTGCCGACGATTATATTGCCAAACCATTCGGAGTTCGATCATTGTTGACCCGCGTCGACACCTTGATTGATATGAGGCGCCGAATCAGGCAGAGTTTCAAGCAGCAATTGCTCACCGAGCCAAGCGACATTATGCTCAATTCGCCAACCGATCGACTTATTGACACACTGGTCAGAATTGTTGAAGACAATATTTCCGATCCCGAGTTCGGCATACAGCAACTATGCGATCAGGCAAAATACCCATATCAACAAATTTACCGAAAGATCAAGGCATTTACCGGTGAATCTATCAACGAGTTCATTCGCGACATCAGACTCAAACGCGCAGCACAGTATCTGTCCCAAAGCGATTTGCGCGTCTCGGAGATAATCTATAAAGTCGGCTTCAATTCGCACTCCTACTTCACCAAATGTTTCAGAGAATACTTTGGCATTTCACCGACAGAGTACATTGCCCGTAATGCACAATTCCGAAACAACAACGAAGACAGAGCCAAAAACGGCTAATGATGCCAAAAAAAGGTTGGTAACGAGGATTGGTTCGCCCCAAAAACGAAGCAGTCAAACAGGATTATTTCTCCGATAAGCGGTGTTCGAGCAGCCAACCAATGAATGTTGGTTCGGCAAAAGCACTGTCCCAACTGTTGTGGTTTGCTTCGGGGTACTCGATGAGCGACGTCTCGACCCCCGAGGCAAGAAGCGTAGCATTGGCATTTTGCGAGAATTGCACCGGCACAACATCGTCGAGCGAACCGTGAAAAAAGCGGAATGCCGTTGGGCCGCAATATTTTGCCAATCGGTCGGTATTAATTCCGCCACAAATCGGTTCCACGGCGGCAAACAACTGTGGGAAGCGCATCGTCAGGTCAAGAATCCCCATAGCACCCATCGAGAGGCCGGTGCCGTAGATTCGGGCGGTATCGACAAACCCACAACCCACAAGACAATCAATCAGCTCTTTGACGGCATTCATCGAAGCAGTGGCAGGGGCTGAAAGTGGGAATTGTCTGGGAGTTGCCGACGGTCGCGCAATATTGACCCAATAATCCTCCTCGGGGCATTGAGGTGCCACAATAATCACATTATTCAGATTGCTATTTGATGCCAGCATTTCGCCCCCGTGCAGTGTCTGACGTTCGTTGTCGGCACCTCGCTCACCAGCACCGTGGAGGAACAGAAGCAGCGGATAGGCGGCATTGGGGTTGAAATCGGTCGGGTACAAAACCTGATAAGGTAATTGCTGACCATTGGAAGCCTCGAAAACTCTGTGGCAGAATTGTCGCGATTGAGCAAAGGCGTTATTTGTGGCCGTCAGAGTGACCAAAAAAGCAATCGCAAAAATCAATATTTTCTTCATTATTCGATTATATTTTGGGTTTCGACACAGAAGACCCAACCACAAATTAGCGGGCCGGTTTTGGGTTCACGACAGTGTAGGTTTTCTTCTCGGCGCCTACCCCTTTAATCGTAAGGCTGCGCCACGAGGAGGGCAATATGGGCGAGAGTTGTTCGACACCTTTGTCGGTAATTTCAAGTCCACCGAACCCGAACAGTACGGCTTGCAGCAGCCCGCCTGCACCGGTGACAAAATAGGGATTGTTGGAGGCAGGAGTCTCGGCAAACACCCCGAAAGGCGGACGCATATTGGGGCGATAGGCCTTGCGGAACATCTCTTCGGCCCTATCGGCCATTCCCAAACGGGCATATTCGACGGCAAAAATGCTGTAAGTCATTGCAGGGCCGTTGACTTGGTCTATTTTTGAATCGTAATACTCCAAGTCGCGCAAAATTTGTTGGCGGTCGGAAATTACGTTGAGCGGATAACCAAGCAGATTGACATCGGCCTGCTTGATCTGTTCGCCATCGTAACGCGAGTGTTCGAGGGTGACACCCTCTCTGTTTTGAGTGATGCGCAATCCGTCGGCTATCTCTCTCCACACCTTAGGGGTTGGTCTGTTGACCACCCTGCCGGCATCGACGGCATACCGCAAAGCGGCCATAACGGCGCCATTGGTGTAGGCATTGTCGTCGACATTAACGGCATACTCGTCGGCACCCTGAACGCCCTTTATCGACCAACTTCCGTCGTCGTTACGCTCTGCGCGGTCGGCCCAAAACGTTGCCACATCTCGCAACAGAGGCCACCCTTCGGTTTGGAGCCACTCTCTGTCACCCGAAACACGATAGTAGTTCCAGCAGCCAATGGCAACATCGGCCGAAATGTGTTGTTCGTACTGGCTGCACAGCGCCCACGACGGGGTCGACTCTTCGCCAAACTCGTCGGACTCCCAAGGAAACATTGCGCCTCGGTAGCCATACGAGGAGGCCTTCGCACGTGCGGCAGCAAGCCGATCGACCCGATAATCGACCATCGAGCGTGCTATGTCGCTGTTGAGCAGTAGCATAGGCGGCAACATCCATATCTCGGCGTCCCAGAATATGTGCCCGTTGTAGCCTGTCGACGAAAGTCCCATTGGGGGTATGCTCAACGCCGAGCCGCGTCGGCAGCCGGCGTAGAGGTTAAACAGTGCCAACCTGACTGCCCTTTGGGCCTCATCATCGCCTTCGATAATAATGTCGCCCTGCCACATTTCGTCCCACAATTTATTGTGTCCCTCCATAATACTGTCGACCCCCTTGTGCCCGATGTAGAAGAGCTCGCGCTCGGTTTCGCTCAAAGGATCGGAACATTCGCGCGTAGAGCAGATTGAAGCCACAAGGGTCAATCGTGCAGTTTGTCCCTTCGAAAGCGAGATTTGAGTCAACGACGAATCGCCGTCTAACGAGCAGACGAACGTGCCCTGCTCACCAATAAAAGCCGACGTAGCTGCCACCGTGTAACGGTTGTGCATCGTTTGGGCAACGCTTTGCAACACGCCGAATCGGCTCCCTTCAACATTCAGAATACGCGAAACGGTTGTGTGGGAACGGTAGTCCTCCGACGGCACGGTCATAGTGTTTCGCAGCACCACATCGGCATCATTAAGGGCTTTGAGTTCGATGCGCATAACTGCCGAGTGGTCGATGTTTCGGAGTGCGACAATGGTGTAAGAAACCTCGATTTTACCGTCGGCAACAAACGAACTCTTGTGCGAGGCATCGTGCATATTCAACGATTGCTGCCACGAGGAGCAGTTACGGCTGTCGATTGCTTTTCCGTCGACCAACATTGCAACGCCAAATGGATTGATTCCGAGCACATTGCAATTCACTCTTGTGGCATCGTTCAACTCCATAACGTGATTCATAACAATATGGCGGACCGAAAACGGCTCGCGCCAAGGCAACACTCCGAGAGTGCCGTTGGCGACAGCAACACCCGTGTAGTCGGAGTCAAAATCGTCGGTCGAGAGCACCCATTTGCTTTGGGCATTGGCAGTGGTCGCATCTGATGCGGCCGAAGAGTTTGTGCCGTGGCAGATAAGAGTGGCTGTGAGCAGCAGCGTTGCAACATTGAAGTTCATTTGACAGTAGTTTTTATTTAGTCGCCCTTGGTAATAGCACAAAAATAGTCAAAAAAACCGAACCGAAGCACTCTTTCGCAAGCAAAAGAGCCCTCGAAAGCCACGGAGCGATTGTCGGGCCGTCACCTTCGAGGGTTCCTGCGTTATTCGAAAACAGCTTACTGCCAGCAGAGGGTTTGTGCTTGCCTGTCGTCGGGCACAACTATATAAAGCATACCCTCCAAGCAATACCAATATGGCTGTGGGGCAACCACGAAATGGTCCAAACGGCCACTCTTTTTGCGCAGCTTGCGGCCGTCGGCAGTCACATTTTTGACCCTGCCCCCGACCGGAATGCGAACGACAATATTGCGCTGCTCGGGTGCGAAACCGTTGTCGAGGCGTTGGCCAAGAGTAAACGTATTGCCCGAAAGCGCGAATGTGCGCCGCGAGCAGATATCGCGTTTGTAATCGAGCGTGAGGCCGTCGTCGTTGTAAGTCGAACATTGAGCGCTTTGGCTCTTCGACAGGTAGCAATCCAGGTAGAGCGGTTTATGGGCCTTCTCGCCCCAATATTGCTCAACGGGCGAGGTAGCGATGATTGCCCCTGCACGCACATAGAGCGGTATGCGCTCCAAAGGTGCATCGACTTCGATGCGTTGTCCGCCTTTGAGCTGTTCGCCCGAGTAGTAGTCGTACCAAAGGCCTTTGGGCAGATAGACGCTGCGCGAAGTGGCACCTTGCTCAGTGACGGGTGCAACAAGCAGGTCGCCTCCGAACATAAACTGGTCGCATAGGTCGCGGCACTCCTCTTCGCGCGGAAACTCCAAAATCATAGCCCTCATCAAAGGCATTCCGGTGTCGTAGGCCTCACGCGAAGTGGTATAGATATATGGCAACAGCTTGTATTTCAACTCTATTGCCTTGCGCGCACATTGTTCGGCTTCGAGTCCGAACTGCCACGGCTCAACTGCCGTATTACCCTCGTGGTGTGCACGCGAGAGTGGCGTAAAAAGGCCGAATTGTAGCCAGCGGACATAGAGTTCGGCAACCTCGGCGTAATCGTCGATTTCGCCGCAATAGCCGGTAATATCACCCGTAATAAAGGGGATTCCGCCCATTCCGGCCGAGAGCATCATTGGAATTTGAGCCGCAAACTGCTCCCAACTGTCGCGCATAGCTGTGGCACTGCCGCTGTCGCCCGTCCACGAAAAGGCATAACGTTGCATACCCGCAAAGGCCGAACGGGTCATTTGGAAGAGCCGTTTATTGGGGTTGCGCTCCTCGAACTGCTCGGTCACTGCCTTGTCCCAATAGAGCCCGTAAACGTTGTGCACGGCATCGTGTGAGCCTATCGAGTGTTGTTGGAAAAGACGGTCGGTCGACTCCTCGTTGCTCCACGCAGGTTCGCCCATATCGGTCCAAAAGCCGTCGACACCGTCGTCGATAGCCTTTTGCTGACAGGCTCCCCACCAACTGCACGCAGCAGGGTTGGTGAAATCCACAACTCCGCAATTTCCGCCCCACGGCCACGTCATATCGTAGCTTTTGCCGGTGCGACGATCGACTGTGAAAAAGCCAAGTTTGTCGGCCTCGCCCCACTGTGAAGCGTTGGCAACCGAAACAACCGGGTCTTGCGACACCACAACCCTGAATCCGTTGCGGTGAAGCGAATCTATCATTGCCCGAGGTGAGGAGTAGTTTGCTTTGCGCCACTCGAAATCTTGAAGATGCTCGGTCCAACCGATATCTTGATAGATGACGTCGCACGGAATCTGTTTTTGGCGGAAGGTGGCGGCCACGTCGAGAGCCAGCTTCTCGTTGGTGTACAATCCGCGGCACTGCGAGAATCCCAAAGCCCAGCGCGGCGGCATAACGGGACGGCCGGTCAGGGCAATATAGCTGCCAATAAGCTCTTTATAGTCGCTGCCGACCATAAGGTAGTATTTCAGTTCGCCACCGGGGACCGAAAATGTGTAGCAATCCGACGCGGTGGAGCCGAAATCGAAACTGCTCTTGTAGGTGTTGTCGAAGAGTACGCCATAGCCCAAACTGCTCATAAAGAATGGAACAGATTTGTAGAGCGGGTCTTCGGTGGTGCAATAGCAGGGCTTGTCGCTGTTCCACATCAGCCACTTTCGGCCGCGTCGGTCGAGCGTTCCGGCCTTCTCGCCCAAACCGTAGATGTGCTCGTCGGGACGGAGCATCTTGGTCGAAACCACTTCGGCGCCATTGTGCGAGTGGCCCTCACCACAGTCGGCAAAGAGCAGTTTTTGGTATTTGTCAAAGACCTCCAACCGCATAGGCGATTTCGAAACCACCACGCGCATCTTGTCGGTAAAGAGTTCGTATGACGAGGGTTGCTCGGCAAAGTACGGAACCGAATTATCGAGATTCTCCTCAACAACGGCAATCGAGATACCCTCATCTTTGAAACCGCCGTCGAACGAGTACCACACTTTCAGTACACTCTCGGAGCAAATACGCAACATCATCTCGCCGCCCGCATCGTCCGCAAACCGATATTCGCGGGGAGAAAGTTGTCGGTAGCCCGTGCACTCCTTAGATTCGACCGAGAGGGTCGATAGGCTCAGCGCCATTGTCAACCAAAACAGGTATTTTTTCATAACAATCATTCGATTACAATCATTGTCCAATATTTCAGCGACGGCACTTTCAGGCTGACGAAGTTGCCGGCAACGCTGTAATCGACCTCGTGCGGCACTCCGCCGTCGATGTCGGGCGAAGCGGCCCACACGTTTTTGACCGAGCGCGCCGAGCCGACTCGAATCGAGAGGTCGGTGATCTCATTGGGAGTTGGCTGTGAAGCGGCATCATCGCGCCAATCGGTATGCACGGCATCGACAAAATTCAGAAGATGCACCACCTCGCAATCGCTATTCGACTTGGTAAGGCAGAGAACCTTACCCCTCTGAGGCGCCCAACCGCAAAGCGAAATACCGTCGGTGCGGCTCGTAACACTCGCCGTGGTTTCGGTCATTCCGTCGCGCAAAAGGTTCTCGTAGGCGGTCAGAAAGTCGTAATAGGCAACTATCGACTTGCGCAACTCGCTGCTCATCGAAAGGTCGCTGTTGGGGAAATACTCGCTGCAAAGCATATGCTCGCCCAATTCGAGGTGGCTGCCGCCAAGAGCAAATATCACGGCATCGGCCAACAATACCGCAGCAGAGTTGAACTCGCCCGATTTGGGGCTCTTGTTGTAGTTCATATAGGCCGCCAAAACGGTGTTTTTCTCTGCGTCGGAGAGCGTGGCATTCTCGTCGATAATGGTTTTCAGCTCATCAAAGGAGGTGGTCCACACCTCGTTGTAGAGGAAATCGACCTGTGCGGCGGCTATACGGTTTTGCCCGTAGCGCGAAACGGCATTGAAGGCCAACTGTTTGTCGGGTTGTGCGCTCTTCATCTTGTCAATGAATTTTCCGTAGCCGGCAGGAAGGTCTATTCTCTGACCGTTGTAGTCGTAGCGCGTACCCCGACTGCCGAGTTGGTCAATGTGGAAGCCGTCGAAGTCGAAGACCTCATAGACCTCGTCGGCACGTGCGGCAAAGTAGTCGAGCCAGTCCTGATTCGAGGGATTCATCAGATAGATGTTGCTGCGGAAGGCCGGCAGCGGGTGGTAGTCGAGTTGGCTGTGAGCCGAGTCTTTGTAGACTCCCCAACGCCAGCTTGCGCCGTCTCTCTCGGCCCATTCGAGCGCCCCGTAGCAGAGGTCGTACCACATTGAGGCGATTCCGCGCGTGTGGGCTGCATCAATGTAGTCCGAGATTGTCTGCCGATAGTTGGTGCGCCCGATGATGTCGAGCCAACTGCTTTCGGGGTTCGCAACCGTTCCCGCTAATGGGTGGTGGTGGTCGTACATCCAGTCGTAGTATTGCAGGCCGTTGATGTGGCAACTGTTGAGAAACTCCACGACCGATTCGATTTGGGACCGGGTTTTCAGACTGAAATCGGAGAGAAAACCATATCGCGGAAAGCGTGTCCAATCGCTCGAAACGTCGACTGCAACCGACCCTACGGTCTGATTGACCGAGGAGTTGTAGAGCTCAACCATATAGCCTTTGAAATCCTCCGTCGGTGGAGTCCACGTCCACTCCGAGCCCGAGAGCGACTCTTCGCCAAGGAGCTTTCCGAGATGATAGTAGCGAACCTTTGCCTTTATGCTCTTGTCGAGCGTAAAGCAGACTGTTTCGCCCGGGGAGTAACGGGCCTTGTCGGTGGTGACGGTAACCATTCTGACAATGGTGGTTCCGCCGCCTGAGGCATTGTTGTCGGGCTCTCCACACCCCGACAACAATGCAGCGGCAACGATTAAGACCGATAGCGTTTTATGAAAAATCATTCTTAATTTTTACAGTTTCTTGATGATTACGGTTTCGTTCTTTTGGTCGAGCGTAATTTGATAATTACCGGCATTCTCCTCCGAGATGAGCCACTTTTGGTCGAACTCCTTGATGCCCATTTTGCCGGTTTCGGCCGAGGCTTTATTGACGAAATACATAGGTTCGCTATCGCCTGTGGGGGTGGCATTGCTCTTCGAGGCCAGATACCACGCACCATACCAATCGTCCGAACGGTCGCAGGTGAATTTCAATTCGCCGGCGGCAAGCGGCCCTGTCCACATTTGAGTGTAGGCGTCCGCCTTGTTCATAGGCACTGCATTGGCTATTTCCCAGCCGGCCGAAGTTGCCGAGCCGATGAGGTAGATTGTTTCGAATGGAGTGTACTGGACGCAGTTCATAATCTCCTTATCCTTTTTGGTGTAGAGGTTTATCTTATAGACCTTGCCGCACTGTGCCGAAGTGAGTTGCCAGCTGTAAAGCGAGCTCTTCGAAATCGATTGTTCGGTGTAGGCAGCATTCTCTGTGGCAGCATAGTAGCGGCCGCCCGTGAGGTCGGCATTCTGCACAAACGAGAAGGTGTTGTTGCCTGCGGCCGAGAGTTCGCCGCCCCAGAAAAAGACGTAGCCCGAACGTTTCATCGCTACCGGCTTGGCAAAGAGGTCGCCGGTCAAACACATATTGTAGTATTCGGGGCCTTCGAGTTGGGTAATGGCAATATCGAGCGTATTGATATTCAAGTCAATCTTGTAGTTGCCCTCCGACTCGAATACGAATTTGTTGTCGGGAATGGTCTCTTCGTGCTCGGCATCGCGGTAGATGATTTTGTTCTCTGCGGCCTCGTCCTTAACGTAGCAGGGGAACCAGTCGGCAGTGTTGACAAGGAACTTCAATTCGCCCATAGAGAGTTCGCCACTCCACGTAAAACCGCCCTTTTCGCCCGAGATGGGCGACATAGCGACTGCCGATGCCAAATCCCAGCCCGCAGCGGTTGCCGAACCAATCATATAGAGCACCTCTATTGCAGGGGTGAAGACCGCAACATTGAGCGCAACAGTGTTCGAAACAACATCGTCGACCGAGTCGTCGTTTATCATTGCATAGATGCAGACCTCAATATCGACCTTATCGCCCGATTTGCAGCCCAACTGGTCGGTCATAATGTTGTTGATTTCAAGACCGGTAAATGACTTTTCCGTAATATTTGTTCCGAGCGAGAGTTCGTAGCTGTTGGCAAACGAGTTGCCGGCTTTGTCGAACAGAATCGAGTAGGTGATGCGTGCGCCGGTGCCTTTGTTCGATGCCGCACTCCAAGTAAACTTCACGGCCGCCTGACTTTGATTGTCGGCGTTCATAGCAATCGTGGTTACGTCCGAAGCGAGCGTAATGGTATTGTCGTCGGCCTGATTGTTGCCTCCGTTGTCGGGTTGGCAGGCAACTGCCAAAGCTGCAAGGCTCAATAGAGCCGCAAAAATCGTTTTTTTCATAATTCTATTAGTTTTTTATTGTTAGATTTTTCGTTAGTAACCGGGGTTTTGCGTAATGAGCGGATTGGAGTCGATTTCGACCTGCGGAACCGGATACAAAAGACGCTCTTTGGTGGCTGCCGTGCGTCCTATGGAGTGGAGGAACTTAACGGCATAGTCGCCGTCGTCGATACGAATCATATCGAACCAGCGGTGTCCCTCGAAAGCGAGTTCCATACGGCGTTCGTGAATGATGCACTCCTTCATAGTTTTGTAGTCGGTGGTGGTGACGTTGCCCAAACCGGCACGCCGGCGTACAGCGTTGAGCGGAGTTTGTGCCTGCGAGGTCAGCTTCTGCTCGTTGAGTGCTTCGGCTTTCATCAGCAGCACGTCGGCAAAACGGTAGACCACAATGTTGGCAGGGCAGTTGTCGACCTTGTCGCAAATCGAAATTGGAACGCACCATTTGCGCACATTGTAGCCTGTGGTCGACAACGTAGGGTCGTAGTCTATGCCGTCGAATGGCGGACAGCCGGCATAGAAAATCGTGTAATCCTTTCGCAAGTCGCCCGCCTCGTAGGAGTCGACAAACTCCTTGTTGACGTGCTGCCAGCCGTAACCGCCTCCGCCGACCATTGGAGCGACAGAGCTGCGTGGAGCCATAAAGCAGTTGAGCCATTGCGACTGGTTGTCGTTGTCGGAGAGCCAGTTGGTAGCAGCGGCAGGGTCGCCCGTGTATTGAATTTCGAAGAGCGACTCCGCACCGTTTTTGTTTAATATGCCCGTGTCGGGGTTGTACCAGTTGTCGGCATAGGCCATTTTCGAGAGGTCGTAGCCTTGATTCTCAATGTCTTGACACAAGTCGACCACCTCGTCGTAGTTCTCGCCCAAAGTCAGGTAAACCTTAGCCAACATTGTTTCGGCAGCCTCTTTGCAGGCTCGTCCCAAGTTTTGCGCATCGTACTCGGCCTTGTAGGGCAACAACCTGATAGCATTTTTGGTATCATCGATAATCTGCTCATAGACCTCTGCTTTGGGGGTGCGTGGCGCATTCAAATTGTCGCCTGCATAGAGCGGCCGAGTGCGCAAAGGCACGTCGCCAAAGAAGCGCACAAGCAAAAAGTAGTAGTGTGCCCTGAGGAAATAGCACTCGCCCATCAGACGGCTGCGCAAATCTTCGTCCATCACCTCAACCTTTTGCAACTCCTGCAAAGCAAGGTTTGCTCGCAGTATGCCGGGCGTTCCGCGCCAAAGGTCGGTGGCGGCACCATTCGAAGCATCGGTAGTGAAGGCAGCCAACTGCACGGTCTCGATTCCGTCGTTGCCGCCGCCGGCACCCACTTCGCTGTTTCCGGCAACTATGTCGGTCGACCAGATGCGCATATTGTAGAACTTGGGCCACTGCAAGGGTTGATAGGCCGAATTGACAAGTGCCTGGGCATCTGAGGCCGAGAGTTCGGAGCCTGTGCCTATGGCATCGGCGGGCAACTTGTTCAAAAAGTCGTCGCAAGAGCCGAGTGCAACCACAACGGCTGCAAGGGCAAATATTTCAAAAAACTTTTTCATCTGTTTTTCTGCTTAATTCGGTTAAAAATTCAAGTCGATGCCGAAACTAATCGTGCGGGTAATGGGGTAAGTACCCCAATCGATGCCGTCGTTGCCCACTTCGGGGTCGAATCCCGAATACGATGTGAGCGTAAAGAGGTTGTTGGCCGCGGCGTAGAGGCGCAGTTTCGAGATGCCCAGTCTTTTCGACAGGTTATTGGGCAGTGTATAGCCTAACGTCAGGTTTTTGAGCCTCAGGTAGGAGCCGTCTTCCAAAAAGCGCGACGAGGGACGGTTGTTGTTGTTTGGGTCACCATAGACCGCACGCGGAATGGAGGTAGAGCTACCCTCGCCCGTCCAGCGCTCCAAAACCGTTGCGTATTGGTTGCAGACGGTCGACATACTCTCCATTTCGACTTTCAGCGCGTTGTAGATTGTGTTGCCATAAACGCCCTGCAAGAAGATTTCCAAGTCGAACGAACGCCACGTGAAGGTGTTGTTGAGTGCAAACGTAAACGTCGGCTGCGGATTACCCAACACACTGCGGTCAAGTTCGTTGATTACGCCGTTGTTGTCCATATCCTTGAATTTCAGATCGCCGGCTTTGGCACCGCTCTGTGTTGCATAGTTGGCCACCTCTTCGTCGGTTTGGAAGACGCCCAAAACCGTCCAGCCGTAGAACGACCCGATGGGTTGGCCGACCATATTTGTACAGAAATATTGACCGAAACCCGCATCGTTGTAGTAGATTGCGTTGGCAGCATCGAGGCTGACGATGCGGTTACGGTTGAAGGCGATGTTGAAGTTGGTTTGCCACCCCACTTCGCCTCCCCTGAGGTTGTCGCTCGTAATGGTGAACTCCATTCCGCGATTCAGAACCTTGCCGGCATTGGTATAGGGCACATCGGTATCGGAGTAGCCGCTCGAAATTGGGACAACCATTGCCACAAGCATACCGTTGGTGTTTTTCACATAGGCATCAACCGAGAGCGTGACGCGATTGTTCCACAATCCGAGGTCGAAACCTATGTTGGTTTGAGCAACCTCTTCCCAGTGAATGTTCATATTGGAGAGTTTGTTGATAACCAACGAATTGACCACATTGCCGTTGAACGAATACTGGCCTGTGTTGTAGACCGAGACAAACGAGTAGTCGCCAATCTCCTGATTGCCCGTCACGCCGTAGCCGGCGCGGATTTTAAGGTCGCCGAGCACATCGCTCTCGGGGAACCACTCCTCCTCGGAGGCACGCCAAGCCGCCGAGAACGACGGGAACATACCCCAGCGGTGGCCGGGCCCAAACTTCGACGAGCCGTCGTAGCGGAGTGTAGCGGTCAACAGATAGCGGTCGGCATAGGTGTAGTTCAATCGTCCCATAAACGAGGCGATGGCCCACGCGCTGCACGTTCCGTCGAGGCTTTCGATTGCGGTACCGTTGTCGAACTGGCTTGCACTGTCGCTCAAAAAGCCCTTCTTCTGACCGCCGAACCAGTCATTGGAGCCCCATTGAAGGCTCGAACCTGCCATAGCATTCAGCCGGTGTTGCCCAAAGGTTTTGTTGTAGGTGAAGTAGTTGTCCCACAGGTAGCTGAACGAGCGCGACGATTTTTTGTAACGCTCCGTTTCGAGCAGAGGATTGGGCTTCCAGTCGTAGGCCGGACGGAAACTCTCGTTGAAAACCATTGTTGCGCCAACCGAACCGACGCTCTTGAATTTCAGACCGTCGAGAATTGAAAATTCGGCAGTCTGTGTGCCCAACACGTTATAGCCCTCGGTCGAGTTGTGATTGATGTTCGACTTACCGACCTGATTCGCTTTATCGCCATACCAAAGTGCGTTGCCCGAGGGGCCGTTGTAGTTGCCCTCATCGTCGAAAATCGAGATAACGGGCACCGATTTCAACAGATCGCCAATGCTGTAATCGCCATTGGTCTTATTGTCGTAGCTCAATGTGATGTTGGTGGTCATTTTCAGCCGGCGTTTCACCTGATTCGAGCCGTTGTACTGGATTGTTGCGCGCTTGTAGCCGACCGAATTGATGATGCCGTCGTAGGAGGCATAGCTGCCCGACATATAGTGCGAGTTGCGCTCATCGCCGCCCGAATACGACACGGTGTAGTGCTGCGAGTAGGCGGTGCGCAACATAGCGTCCAACCAGTCGGTACCCTCGCCGAGCGTCGCAGGGTCGGTCCAGAGCGGATTGGGTGTATTGCCCGAGGCCGACATCATCTCATTGTTGAGCGCTGCATACTCCGAGGCGTTGAGCAGTTGCGGAACGCTTGTGGCATCGGCAATGCCGAAGTTGGCACTCAGCGACAACACTCCGTCGCCTTTTGTGCCCTGTCGGGTGGTAATCATAACCACGCCGTTTGCTCCGCGTGCGCCATAGATTGCCGTTGCCGAGGCATCTTTCAGCACGTCGATCGATTCAATATCTTCGGGGTTGAGCGAATTCATACCCATAATGACCATCGGCACTCCGTCGATTACATAGAGCGGGTCGCTGTTGTTGACCGTACCAAGTCCGCGAATTTTGAGCGACACGTTCGATTGCGGATTACCCGAATCGACCACGTAGACGCCTGCGGCACGACCTTGCAGAGCCTGACCGACATTCGAAACCGGACGGTCTTCAAATACTTCGGAGTTGACTGCCGCAACCGCCCCCGTCAGGTCACTCTTACGCATTGTGCCGTAGCCCACCACAACCAACTCGTCGATCATAGTGACGTCGGGCAAAAGCGTTATCTCCAAAAAGGTTCTGCCGGCAACCTCAATCGTTTGAGATTTATAGCCAAGACACTCGACCAACAAACGTCCGTTTTGGGTGGTCGAAATATTAAATTTTCCGTCAATTCCGGTAACCGTACCAACCGTGTAGTTGTTGGCGTCGGAAACGGTGGCACCGACGAGCGGATTTTTGTCGGCATCGACTATCGATCCGCCGACCGAGATGTTTTGAGCCGCAAGAGTCTCTGTCGACAGCAACAATGTTGCAGCGGCGAAGAGCCTCAGTGCACCCGACATTATACTGTTTGTCTTCATCTGTATGTTTTTTGATTTATAATTCGGTTATTCTGATGCAATCGAGTGCCGCACTGTTGACGGCAATATTCATATTTTCGTTTTCGGGACGCAGCGAGAGGGTAAACGTGTGGACTCCTTTCGACAGGCTGACCTCAAATGAGTTGGTCGGACGCCAAATATCGTAGGCGTCATTGCCCCACTGCGAGAAGATGCAGACCCCCAAACGACGGCCGTCGAGCAGCAGTGTGCGCATTGCGCAACGGTTGTCGGTGTTGGTCGGGCCGTTGGCGTTGGCAGCAATAAAATCAACAGCATATTCGCCGTCGCGCTCAATCGTGACCGGAATCTCTATTGTGGTATTCTTTTGTTTCGACAGTTCGATGTAGCCGCCGCCAACAAAACCCTTGTAGGGCGATTGGCTGAGGGGTGCCACGCCGTCGAGGTCGACTATACTGACCGACGAGCGCTGTTCGACCGGGCAGGAGGCAAACGAAGCCATACGGCTGGCATCGAGTGCCATTACCTGCCACTCTCCTTCGCGATCCATAATGAAGCAGGTGTCGACCGTGTGGCATATCGGCATAGAGTTGCACAAGACCGTGTAGGACTTGGCGCCGCTCACCTTTTCCCACTGCAAGACATTCTCCACGGCAACCGCACGCGGCGTCTGAGGAGCAAATGCAACATCGGTGAGGTTTATGTCCGACCACGGCAGCGAGTTGTTGAGCCTAATCACAATGGAGTGTTCTCCTTTGGTATCGGCAGCCACCATTGGATTGGTTTGGTTGCCATCTATCGTAAAGCTCTCGATGCGGTTGCCGTAGCCCAGAACCGTAATGTCGAACTTTGCATTGCGATAGGCGAAGCCTTTTAGCGAGCGCTCGCCGCCCATTGCTTTTGGCACAAAGGGTTCGAAATGCAGTCCGTCGGCACAAAAGCGAATACCGAAGAGAGTATTGTAGACGATGCTCAAACTGCCCGAAAGGCTCCACAGCATATTGCTCGAATTGATTTGGGTTTCGGTCCAATCGCCGGTTTGGGCACACATATTCTCCTTGTTGGTCAAAAACATTGCTTCGGCACGATAGATAGATGCTATCGAGTGCATCACGCTGCGCTGGTTGGCGGCTTTGGCCGAAGCCCTGAGCCAAAAGCTCTGCACAAAGGGCCAGATTGCGTTGTTGTGATAAGGAGGAATTTGCGGAATCTGCGGCGAGAAACAGGGTGTACCGAAGTCGGTCTGCGGGTGGTTGGCAACAATCTGCTCTGCCTGTTGCGGCGAGGCAATGTCCCAAAGCACAGCAAGCGCACTGCCGAGGGTCTCGCTGCGGTCGGCGGCCATAAGAGTGCGTCGGCCATAGAGATACTCGCCATAAAGCCCACGGTCGGCAGACCACAAATAGCTGTTGATGCCTTGTGCTATGCCCGACGAGACTGCTGCAAAACGCTGTGCGGCCGCGCGATCGCCATAGATGCTGCACATCTGGGAAAGGATAGCTGTTGCCCGACAAAACAGGGCATTGGTGCCGAGTGTCTCCGACAGGGCGATGTCGGTTGGCGTGGCCCACTGCGGATACTCCTGCTCGCGCCAATCGAGGAACGACTGTTCGCCACGCATAAGACCCGTCGAGGAGTCGTAGACAACCGCCAAATCCTGCTCGACCGTCCGACGAATAATCGGATATATGGTCGAAAGCCACTCACTGTCGCCCGTAACGAGGTAGATTTCCCAAGCGGCCACAGCCCACACGATGCGATCCGACGAACAGGGGTACGAACCTCCCGTGCCGGTATCCTGAATGATTCGTCCGAGCGGGTCGACCTTGCGCATCAGGCTCTTTTTTGCCGCTTCGGTCTGAATGTGCGACATAGCCAAAATGGTACTGTAACTAACGTCGCGCGTCCAAACGCCTGCCCACTCTTTGCCGGTGCGCAACGTCGAATCGGGCTCGACGGCACGTATGCTCTCTTCGAGGGCCATATTGTAGAGCGCCTCCTCCAAGAGCGTTGGTGCCTTGTAGCGTGCATAGTTTGAGAGATCGAGCGAACGTTCCCACACCTTTTCGACCACGGGCCTCTCTTCGTAGGGATTCATCATCAGCCGAATGGTGTAGATGCGTCCGTCGTCGGTGGTCATTTTCAGGTCGTCGCGCGAGGGCAGCTCGTCGAAATCCCAGGTAAGCGGCGGACAGGAGCCGGCAATCCACACCCCTTTGAACTCGTCGCGCCCAATCCGTCGGCCAAACGAGTCGACATAGTAGCCACGCTGCTCAAAGGAGTCGATAACTTCCGAGAGGTCGACCCTGAAAGTCATCGGCATATTGACCGTCATAAAACTCTCCTTATCTCTGTCGCCGGTGCAACTGCGCTCCGCAAAAGTTATCACGGGCGTGAGGTTGTGTTCAGGGGTCTCGGCAACAAAGAGGTGGTCGCTACCCGAGGCCATCTCGCCGTCGAGTGCATTAATGCAAAACCGAAAGTCTATTACCGGTGAACGATAGGGGTTCTGCGGATTGGCATAGGTCGATACAATCTTGTCGGGCGAGAGAGCCGTTGCCGTGTAGTTGCCCTGAACGATCCGATCGCCGCTCCAACCATACGATTTGGTGCGGAAACCGTCGCCTTCGGAACACGACACTATCGCAGCGGAGGCAAAGCACAAGCTCAACCAAACCGACTTCGTTTTAAGACCCATTGCCGGGTGTTCGTTTATTTCCATTGTTTTCTGCTCTGATAAAAAAAGTATTTTTGCCCGAAAACAATCATTTCGCACTTCAAAGATAAACAGCAAGCGGTTGCCGAACAAGCCACCGCTAAAAAATGTAGTTCAACCCAATCGGTTAAAACGTTTATTATCTTAACATTACCAATACTTTGCAGAACGTGTTTACTAAAAAAGTGTAGAGCTTGGTTAATCCATTTTGATAAGCCCTATTGTAGCTACTTTGGCTTCAAGATCGTCGCGCGAATCTATTGCGGCGTTGCGCAGTTTGGTTTTGTAGTTGTAGACCGTCGAGAGCGAGCAACGCAGAAAGTGAGCAATCTTAACGCTGTCGGTCACACCCAGACGTATGAGTGCCAGCAGTCGCAACTCGGTATTGAGCAATCGTCCCTGTTTTGGAATCAGCCGCTCCTCCTCGCGCAAAAGCGAGTTCACCTCGTCGACAAAGGTCGGGCAAATGTGCACAAACGTTTGGTCGAAGTTGGTGTAAAACTCTCTCAGAATGTCGTCAAGCTGCAAGGGCACCTCAATTTCGCCAATCAACTCGCCGACCGACTTTGTGCGTGCCACCTTCAACAGCGAGCGGCGATATTTCTCCAAGTTGTCGATATACTCCGAGCTAAGTTCCATATAGCGTGTAACATACTCGTCTTTGATGCAGTTCGATTCAAAAAGTTGTTCGGTGGTTTGGGTCAGTTTCGCATTTGCAATTTTCAGGTCGTCGTTGGCACGTCGGAGTTTGGCTGCCGATTCGCGAATGTTGCGATTTTGGCGCGCCACCACAACCAAAAGAACCACCGCAAACAGAAACAGCACCGCCACAAGTATGAGTGCACCCGTAATTTGCCTCTTCTGCTCGGCCGTCACACGTTCGTAAGCCTGGGTGATGATTGGCAGAATAGGGGTAACCGCCTGCGACCGCAGTCGTGTATTGCTTGCCAAAACGTCCTCCATCGAACACATAATATAGTTGTAAGCACGACTCACATCACCCTCGCGGTAGAGTAGCAACGCCAACTCCTGCAACGACTTATACTCTTTTACCGGCGTGCGCAGATCGGTTATGGCACTCTTGGCGTAGTGGAGTTTGGCCGCTTCGGTGTCGCCATCACCGAGCGCCGCCACCGCCAACGAATAGTCCAAAATAGCTCTGTTGCGATCGTTGGTACGAGGGTCGTTGTACCACTGGTTGAGTATCTCAATGGCGTCGAGATAGTAGCCGTGATCGATGAGTTTTTCCGATTTCACAAAACAGTAGGAGATATCGTCTTTGCCCAAAACCGAGAGCAACGAGTCGCGATAACAATCGAGTTGAGTATGGTAGAATCGGCTCAGCGAACTGCCCTCGGAGTTCTGGTACATTCCGGCCGAGAGCGAGTGGCAAATGTGGTAGTAAAAGATTATGTCCTGCCGGCGGGCCTCATTGCCGAACTGTTGGAGAATTTCCACCGCCTCGGCATACATTCCTGCATTGGTATAGACCCCTGCCAAATCCATTTGCGAAGCTGTCTGACGGTTTCGGTCACCCATCATCTCTGCAATACGGGCTTTGTTGAGCGCATAATACATCGCCGAATCGATATTGTAGCTGCCATATTGTTCGTAGAGTTGCTGGTAGAGATCGTAGCGTCGCGAGTTGTTGAGCGGCACCGGTGCAGCACTGTTGATTTCGGCTATATGCAACTGCTTTTCAAGCTCATACTCACGCTTCGAGACCACGGTTCTGTCGAGTTCGCGCAGGACGCTTTCAAGCGATTCATTGTTGGTGCCTGCCGCAATCGGCCAGCAGACCGTCATAATCAAAAACAGAAAAAGGCTCTTTTTCATAGGCGTAAGCAGTTGTGTCAATCGTTGCAAATTTAGAAAAATATTACCAAAAAATGCAGGGTCGCCCGAGATGACTTGGACAACCCTGCAACTTTATTGCCGCGCAGACAGACTATTGCTTCGCTGCGGTCAGCGTATTGTTCATTACGTCGAGCGTAAGTTTGTAGTTACCTGCCTCCGATACGGCAAACTGCTCGTCGGCCATATCGCCATTGGCGCGATAGACGCTCGTCCAATACTCGGTGGCGGTGGCATCGCGGTTGTAACCCGGAGCCCAGTTGCCGTCGTTCTGGCAGAGGAACTTGAAGGTGTTGTCGCCGGCGTTCATTGGGCCGGTCCACTCATAGACGCCTGTTTGACCCTCAACGGCGGTCATCTTCTCGGCATTGTCCTGACTCCAACCCCACGAGAAAGCCCCGCCGATTGGGTAGATATTCTCGGCCGAGTAGGCCGAAACCGAAATTGTCGGCGCCTTGGTGTCGGCATTTATGGCAATAATGTAGTAACCGTCGGCCTCGACTTGGAATTTGTCGTCGGGCGAGCCGTTGGCACAATAGAGAATAGTCCAATAATCGGTGGCCGAGGCGTCGCGGTTGAAACTCGGTGACCAGTTGCCGTCGTTTTGGCAGAGGAACTTAAAGTCTTTGCCACCAAGCAGGTAGCCAACCCAGCGGAAGCTGTTTTTGGCAATCTTCTGCATTGGTTTGGAGTTGTCCTGACTCCACGACCAAGGCATTGCATCGCCAATGGGATAGAGGTTTTCGATAACCACTTCGTCGGGGTTTTCGGGGATATCGCCGGTGCGCTCAACCGAGATAGTCAGAGCCACAACGTCGAGCGAAACAGAGTAGACGCCGTCCTGCTCGACTTGGAACTTTTCGTCGGGTTCGCTATAATCCAAATTTGTGTTCAGGCGCAGAGTCCAATAGTTGGCAGCTTGGGCATCGCGAACATAGCAGGGTACAAACTCGCCATCGTTCAGAACGGTGAATTTAAAGCCGTCGGAAGTGGTGGCATAGAGGTTGCCCGACCAGGTAAACAGACCGTTTTCGCCCTTGGTGAGTGCCTGCTCGGCTTTGTTGCGGTTCCAACCAAAGTCGGTGGCATTGCCCAAAATATAGAGTGTTTCGGGAATGTAGACCGGCAGGTTGATTTCGACTGCAATGGTCAGGCTGGCCGAGTTGACAGCCTCAACATCGGCCGAGGTTGCACGTACACGTGCAATCAGCGAGAAGGACTCAGCCTCAATGCCGAGTTCGCCCATAAGGGCCTTTATCTCGTTGGAGGTGAAACTTTTGGTAAGAGCGGCTGCGCAATCAAAACTTGTGCCCGACGCAAATTCGGTATCGCCGGCCGAAGTAATCTGCAAGGCATAGTTGACGGTAAGCGACCCGGAAGCGGCGGTCCAGTTAAAGGTCAGGGCGACATTGTCGTTCATTTCGGTTATTTCGACCGAAGCAGTATCAGAAGATAATGTAGGTGCGGTGAGCGTGAGGGTGTCCTCCTCTTTTGGCCCGCAAGAGGTGAGTGCAAAAATCGATGCCGTAAGCAAAACGACTGTGTTCAAAATTTTTTTCATAGCATTGTTAGTTAGTCTAAGTTTAACATTTTTTAATAACACTGCGAAATGTTGTTTTTGGTCACCACAAAGTTAGGTTTAGAATCACGAAATAAATCGGCCGTGTGGTTTAATGTAGTACGTTTAAGCGCTTATATAACTAATTATCAAACGTATGTACAAAAACCAACCGGCCAAAATGTAGAAAACCAAAACGCAATTTGGAGCGTTAGGGCAACAACTCTCAAGCTAATGAAAAACGTCGATTTGCCGTCAGGTCAATCATTATTCACCTGAATCATATTAGACATAGTCGACCTATCAGACCTATCAGACTTATTTGCAGTTTCGTCTTATTGATGAGGCTACTTAACTCGCTTGAACCACGGCAGACGGTCGAGCGGTACGGTCAGAGTATATGTGCGCCCACCGCGGTAGGTACGGCCCTCATCGTCGCGCCAACGGCCCTTGGGCAGGCGCACGGTACGAGTGTCGAGCTCGCTCATCACCGGAGCCACAAGGTACTCTTCGCCGAGCATATATTGGTCGGTGCACTCCTCAAAACCTTCGTCGGGGAACATATAGGCCATATGCCTTACGATGGGTTCGCCGGTCAGAGAGGCCGTTTTGGCCTGAGAGATGATATAGTCGCCCAACTCGGTATGCCACTTTGCATAACGCAGGCAGATGGCCAGATTCTCGCTGCTCAATATGCGCCACGGGGCCACCGAGAACTGCATCATAGGCATCATCGAGTGGATTTGACAGGAGCGGACAATCAGTCGTTGGTCGAACTCATCGGGGTCAATACCGATGAAACTGCCATATTCGCCGCCACCAATCATATCGGGACAAGCGTAGGCATAGCCGAGCAATCCGGCGGCAATCATCGACGGAACCAGAGATGAAATGCCCTCCCAAGAGTATTTTTTGTCGCCCAGACGTTGTACGAGCGGCTGACCGCCCATTGTCCAACAGGCGCGGAACTCGTTATAGGCAAAACGCGCACCCAATTCGGCCCAAAGACGTGTCTGCGCAACATCGTATGACTTTCCGTCGAACACTTCGACCTGCTCGCTGCAATAGCGTTCGGGGTCGCCAGCATCGAATTTGAATCCGTCGACGCCGTAGTCGGTTTGCATCTGCCTCAGGGTATTGTAGAGGTAGTCGGCGGCCTCGGGGTTGCTCAAATCGAAGCAGGCGCTCAGGCCGTTCCACCAGTCGAGCACGGCCGGCCCGCTACCGTCGGCACGGCGAATCAGATAATTACGGTCACGCAGATATCGGTATTCGGCACTGTCGGGCGACACGAAAGGGCAGACCCACAGCATCACCTTGAAGCCGAGCGCGTGCAACTCGTCAATCATAGCCTTCGGGTTGGGAAAACGGTCGGGTCGGAACTCGAAGTTGCCATAGTATTTCTGCCAGTTGTCGTCGATCATCAGAATGCCGGTCGGGAAGCCGTTGTCGACAATGGCGTGTGCGTAGGCCAACACGTCGGCCTGATTTTGATTATATACCAGCTCAATCCACGTATTGTATTGAGGCTTTGTGAAGAACTCTTCGGGCGGCAGCGTTCCCGTGGGCGGCATACAGGCTGCCGAAGCCGCCAAAAAGGCCTCGCGCATAGTTTTTCCTGCCTGAACACATTCGGTTGCAGCATCGCCCCTGTCGGTCAGCTTGATGCAACCCTTTTCGAAACTAACACCCGTAAGCGACTCGCTCCAAATATATCGGCCACAACTTGAAACCAGCAGCGGCGAGGTTTGGTTATTGAAATTCCGGGTGCGGAAATCGATCGACAGCCCTTCGGTAAAAGGCATCACGCGGCCGAGATCGGTAGCGCAACCCCACCACTTCTCGCCGGGCAAAATGGATACTTTGGTGATTGCTTGTGCATTGAGCGACAAAGTCATACAACCGGCCAAAACTGATAGAAAAATCCCTTTCATATTGCAATCTATTATTCTACTAAAATTACGTGTGTTTCAAAAAAAAAATGTTGTCACAAGAGTTTCTCAACTATCGAAATATCGGTGTCGTAAGTGATTTCAACCCTGCCGTCGGCACCAATTAGCAGAAACGACGGGGTCAACGACATATCATACTTGTCGCCCGAGGCAAGGTCATCGCTAGGGCAGAATGCAACCCTCCACCGGTCATAATCGGTTGCAAGGTTTTGAACCGATTCGCGCCGACCGAAAGCCGCCACTGCCAACAGTTGCAGTTCGCCGCTACGTACCGACGAGGCTATTTTGCGCGACCGAGCCACTTGGTCCATCGTTTCGCGGCAACTCGTACACTCCGAGTCGACAAAGAAGAGCAGAACCCGTCGCGACAGCAAATCGGATAGCCTGAAATCATTGCCCTCCAAATCGCGCAACGCAAAATCCTCGGCCACCAGCCCCACCCTGTTTTTGGCCAACAACTTTTTCAGGTGCGTCGGACGGAGTTTTGCGTAATCGTCCAACCCTTCGTTCAAAAGCAGCGCATCGAGGTAGGACTCAAAAACGGCATCGTTACGATATGGCGAATTGAGCGAATAGAAATAGGTTTCGAACCACTCCATATAGACATAGAGCGCTACTTCATTCGAGGCTGCGTTGCCGATGAACCGTTTGACCGAAGCGGCGGCTATGCTGTCGGGCACGGCGTTCAACAACTTGGCATAGCCCTCGAAACGTTTTTCGGCCACGACTATATCCCTAAGCCCGTCGGTCGAAGCAAAATCGTAACCATTCCAATACTGTTCCAATTCTGCACTGCTTCGGTTGGTACCAACGCAACCGACCAACGACAAGGCTGCCGCCAAAACAAGCAAAGAGGTTATTATTAGTGGGCGTTTCATTTTTTCGGCTACGATTATTTTACATCGGCTTCGAACTCGATAGTCTGTCCCTCGACAAGGTGGTCGCACTCGATTGCCACCGAAGGCGTTTCGGTCGAACCAATGGCATTCACCTCAATCCAGACCTCCTGGTCGGGCATCAGGTTGCGCAACGAGTAGTCGCCGCGTTTGCCCGAAACGGCCACATAGGCATCGCGGTATATGGGTGCAACACCGGTATTTTCGATCAATACTGCGGCGCTGTCGGCCTTCATTCTGAAATCCTTGACCGTGAATTTGTAACCCATCGACTTTCCTGCTTGGGCAATGCGCTCCATAGTTTGGTAGGAGGGCTGGTCGTTGCCGATGATGTAGGTCATATGGTATTTGGCCACCTCGTCTTCGAAGAGGCGGTTGTGCCAGCCCTCGGTATCGAGGCAGTGGCGTTGGTCGTCGGCGGTGTAGTAGTTAAATTCGCCGCCGAAAGGAGCCGTCTTGTAACGCTCCTCGCCAAAGAACTTCCACGAACGATAGTTGTAGCCGTCGTGGTCGCTCGACATAAACGAGTCGTCGAAGTTGCCGAAACGTTCGTTAAGCAGCGTTCGGTCGGCATAGAAAGGAGCATAGGTATCGTCGGCCGCATCTATCGAGATGCTCCACGCGGTATCGTCGAACCAATCGCCCATAGACTTGATGAATTTGGTCTGAAACTCTTTTGAAGGGAACGTCTGCCCAATGATAAACGGGCCGTCGTAGATGTGGTACTCGGCCCACAGTCCGAAACCGGTCTGCACAAATGCCAGTCGCGGATCGCGGTCGTAGCGCTCGGCAAAACGGCGGTGAAACTCGTTGTGGAAGCGCTGCAACTCTTCGCAACGCCAGTCGGGGAAATAGGTATCGCGCCCCTCGCTTTTGCCAACCGTCTCTTCGTACTCGGGCAGGGCCTTGATGTAGTCGGGTACGGAACACTCCTGACCGACGTAGGTGTAACGAAAGCGCACGACGGCCTGATGACCGCGCGAGGCAACCTCGTCGAGCAGTTTTTCCATTGGCGCCCAGTCGTATACATCTTTCTTCTGGCAGACCTCGTTGTAGAGCATATACGAGAACTCCAACTGAACGGCATCGGTCGAGCGTTTAGAATGTGTGTTCCAAAGCACTATGCCGGTCATTGGCTGAACGTGCTCGATTGTACTTTTGAGTGCAACCCGCTCGTAGTCGGCATATTCGCCGTCATAACTCTTTTCGTGGTCGACACAGGCAGTCAACATCAACGCCGTCGATACGGCCAAAACCGATAATCTGTTCATCACTTACTTTTCAGTTATAAATTTTTCAATCATTTTCGAAAGTTCGCTGTTCTCCACAATGCCGCCAAAGTTGTCGGCTCCGGCACCAAACACATAATAGGGAACGGCTATGCCGTTGTGTCCTTCGTTGGCAAAATTCACCTCAACCCGTCCCTCGGCGATATCGCCTTCCAAGAGGGTCATTGCGCCCGTGGCGTGGTCGGAAGTGACAACCACAAGCGTCTGATGGTCGGCAGCAGCCCAACGCATAACGTCGCCCACCGTGCGGTCGAAATCGAGCATCTCTTCAACTGCCATATCTAAACGGTTGGCGTGAAGATAGTCATCGATGCACGAGCCCTCAATCATCAAGAAAAAGCCCTCTTCGTTGTCGAGCAGCTGCAATGCCTTGGCAACCATCATTCGATGCTCGTCGCCGCGTTCAAGGGCAGGGGGCAATTCCAAATCGGCCAACACTGCCGCTATCGGCAGAGCCTTTGCCGAAGCAAGTTCATCGGGTTGAAGGCATACGTTGTAGCCCGAGGAGCGCATCTCCGAGAGAATATTGCGTCCGTCGGAACGGTTTTGCCAATATTTCAGACCTCCGCCGGCGATGAAGTCGACACCGCACGTGGCGTAGTCGGCTGCTATCTGTTCGGCAGCATCGCGGTCGGCATTATGGCAACAGAACGTTGCAGGCGTGGCATCGTTCAATCGGCAGGTGACCACTACACCCGTACGCATTCCGGCCGAGTGGGCCTTTGCAGCGAGCGATTGTAACGGTTCGCCGTCGACCGACAGGGCGATTGTTCCTTTGAGGGTCTTCCCTCCGGTAGCAAGCGCCGTTCCGGCAGCAGCCGAGTCGGTAATCAGACGATTTGAGCAATAGGTGCGCTGAATACCGGTTATGGGCGCATTGTCGATGTAGAGTTGTCCGCGGTTGGCCACCCAAGCCGTGCTCAACTGTTCAAGCCCCATACCGTCGCCAATCATAAAGACTATGTTTTTGACACTGTTTGAGTTGGGCGACTCGATTTTCTCGACCTCATAGGGAGCAGGAGCGGTGTATGAATCGACCTTGTCGTTCGACCCGCAAGAGGAAAGCAAAAGCAGAGCACCAACTGCTACAACAACTACCCTATTCATTGCTTCTTCGGTTTGGGTTCAACCGAGAGAGCCACGAGGGCAATGGTCGCAAGAACCAGCCCGAAGGTCAGCATCGAACCCGGAATTTTTGAATATATGACAAGCGAAAGAATTATTGTAATCAGAGGAGCCAATCCCTGCATAGGCGAAACAATGATTGCCTTGCCGTAACGGTAGGCGTAGACCAACGTCAGTGCACCAACGGCATTGAGTATCTGGGTGCCGAATCCGAGCGAGGCCAAACGCCACGACACCACCACCCCTTCACCGCCGAAATCGGTCATCAACCAGGCAACCGGAGCGAGCAACACGGCCGTTAGCGCCATATAGAAAAACACGCTTTCGGCCTTCATCGACTCGTTGGCGAACTTCATAAAGTATCCCTGTACGCCCCACATTACAAATACGAGCGTCGAGAGCAATATCCAGCCATAACCGTGTACGTTGGTGTCGGTCGGGTCTTGCCACGAGAGGAAAAATATGGCCGCCAGCGCAACCACAATACCGATCCACTGCACTTTGTTGGCACGCTCTCCGAGCAACAACATCGACATCGCCACCGTTACAATCGGCGACATCGAGATGAACGGAAAGACAATATAGGCAGGGCCGTATTTCAGCGCCTCGAAGAGTATCAACTGTCCGCCGGCTCCCAAAAACCCCACCAGACAACCGAGCAGAATCGACTTGGGGTTATGGTCAAGTTTCCAATGATTGATAGCCAGTGCAACCAAAGCACAGGGAATCATAGTCATTGCCCACACAACGTAGACCATTGTCGACGGAAAACCCTGCTGGGCAGGCAGCTCGCTGAATGCTCCCCACACGCCCCACGTGAGCATTGTGGTGAAGGCAAAGAGCAACCACAGTGAATTTTTATTTTTCATTCTATTTTATTTCAATATCGGTCAATTTGTTGTAACCCGACTCAGCATTCCAGGTATCGATGTTGGCCGTGCGAATCGAAAACAGGGGATTCGAACGCAGGGTGCTCTTCGGGTCAGGCAGATTGAGGTAGAGCGTATATTTGCCCGGTGCCGACGGCAGCTCTATCTCGGTATCGATTACATTAACCGTGTTCTCGTACCAGCAACGCGGGTCGATATCATCGAGCAGGAAGCGGCTCTCCCCTCCGTCGGCATCGACCAGAACGAGTTCAACGTCGCGCGGATTCATTGGTGCGGCAAAACCTTCATTGACGATTTTGACCACAGCACGGAATTTGCCGCCTCGGGTGGCTTCGGGCGAGAAATAACCCTCCTTCATTGTCAGACGATAGCCCAAACGGCGCTCAATCTCGTCGAAACAGTTGTTGTCTTTCCAAACTTTGAGCACTTTTGTATTGTACTGAATATTGAGGTACGACCAGTGTTGGTCGGTCATATCTTTCAAAGTGTTTGGGCACTCGCAATATTTCGAAACATTGCAGGTCTCGCCACCCATAATTGTATAACGAGTTTCGGCATTCCAGAATGCGCGGTCGGTATTGTTGTTGAAAGTGCCGTAGTCGCTCGACGAAGCCACAAAGCAGTCGTTATGTCCGGCCACACGCGACAAGTCCGTACCGTTGTGAGCGGTAGCAACAGTCAGCGTATCGGCCAGCGAGAGTCCAAACATCTTCATCTTGAACTCCGGTGTGCGAATACAGAGTTGGCGGTCGACAGGCAGTGCTTTCAGAAGTGCGTCGACTACGTGGCGGCGCGGAAGATAATCCTCTGCTTTCGAGGGGTTCATATTGAAGTGATCGGTATAGTACCATTCGCCCCAAACGCCCACAAAGCCGGCCTGCATAACGTAAATCACGTCGCCGTATTCACTTAGCACCGGCGCAAGCTGCTCGATGTGGCGCAGCACCCACTGCTCCGAGGCGTCCCAAGGTTTGTTGGTTTCGGCCTCGTTGTCTTTATAGGCAAAACGAATGATACATTTGTTGCCTCCCTCGCGCAACGCTTGAAGGCTTGCACCAACCATTGTGAGGTAGTCGGCCGAGATGTCCGACTCCATAAAATCGGTCAGGTAGAAGCCCAAATAGTAGAGTGAGCGGTTCTGCAAAAGATTGGATTTGACCGACGCTACCGAGAGCGGCGAACCGACGTTACGAAAATCGCGCACGGCATAGAAGCCGCGTTCAGGGTTGGCAAACTGAGCGTCGGTGGCCCTGTACGAAACTTTTTGCAGCCCCTTGTAGGCAGGATCTTCCTGTTCGTCAGAAACGTTATTGCAGGCACCCAGTAGCGCGGCAGCAATGATTGCTATATGTGTCAGATACATTTTCATCTTAGATTATTTAATGGTAAGTTTACAAATTTTATTCATTCCGAGCTGTTCGTTCCAAACCTCCTTGTTGGCCATACGAATTGAGAAGAGCGGATTGTCGTGGAGTTTCGACGAGCCGTCGGGCAGATTGAGGTAGAGGTCATAGCCGCCCGCAGGCAGGTTTTCGATCTGCTGGTCGACGGTGTACTCGCCGTTCTCGAACCAGAAGCGCGGGTCGGCATCGACCTTTGTCACGAACTTCTTGGCTGGGTCGGTCGAAGAGATTGATACCAACTCCACTCCGCGCGGATTCATCGGTGCAGCAAAGCCCACGTTGCGGATTTTAATTACAACGCGGAGGGCATCGCCCGAGGTGGGCGCAGCGGTAACGAATGCGCGGTCTATCACCAGACGATAACCCATTCGGGTCGAAATCTCGTCGAAACAACCCTGCTCGCGCCAACGTCCCAATACACCCTGGTGGTAATTAATGTTGAGATAGGTCATATGGTGGAGTTCGGCTTTGGGGAGTGCGCGCTTGCAGTCGCAGTAGACAGTCACCGCGCAGCTCTCACCTCCCCAAATCGTATAACGGCTCTCAGAGTAGACGTATTGCCTCTCTTCGGTACTGTTGTAGGTGCCCACATCGTTCGACGACGAAACAAAGCAGTCGTTATGCGCACCAATGCGCGATATGGCCGAGCCGTTATGGGCTGTCGACCGGGTCAGCGAGTCGGCCACGGTGAGGTCGTACATCATCAGTTTTGCGGCCGGATAGCGCACCACAATCTGACGCTCGGCAGGCAACGCCTCCAAAAGTGCGTCCATCAATCGTCGGCGCGGCGCATAATCTTCGGTCGTACGGGGCTGATAGTTGAAATTATCGGTGTAATACCACTCGCCAAAAGTGCCGACAAAGCCCGCTTCGAGGCACAAAATCACGTCGGCATACTCTCTGAAAATTGGTCGGAGTTGGGCTATATGTTGGTGGACAACCTCTTCGGTAGCGTCCCAGGGGTGGTCGAGTTCTGAATAGGAACGGTTGTAGGCGAAACGCAACACGCATTTCATACCCACTTCGCGCATAACGGCCATATTACCCTCAATGAGAGCCAAATAGTCGTCCGAAATCGGCGCGTCGATAAAGTTTTCGAGATAATAGATGTTGTAGACAAGCGAACGGTTCAACATCCGTTCGGAACGAAGCATTGAGGCAGGCATAACCGACGGCGAAGCATTGCTGTGAAATTCGAGGTGCGAAAAGAATCCGCGCTCCGGATTCGGGAACTGCTCGTCGCTCTGCTCAAAAGCGTATTTCGTCAGCGAAGAGTAGGCCGAATCGGGGTCAACGTCCCCTTTTGAGCAACCGCTCCAAATGGGCAGAGTGGCAAAAAGTGCCGCCAAAATTATGTGTGAGGTTTTCATTACTAAGGTTTTGAGGAAAATGCGGTTCGATTTTAATCGAAAAAAATAAAAAAATGGGGACCACAGACCTGCCATAATCAACACAAGTCTATGGCCCCCAAAGTCAGAGAGTGTACCGAATTACTCTACTTCGGTGTAGTGAATGGTAACTTTCATCTTGGCAGCTTTGCCTTCGGGATTCTCATCGCTGATGGCAGCATTGGGCAGAATACCAACGCTCGACCAGTTCTGCTGAATGTCCAAACCGATTCCGAAAGTGTCGGCGAAAGTCACACCGGTCATCAAGGCGCGGGTAACCTGAATCTCATACTTGTTGCCGGTACCCATACCTTTGGCAACACCTGAACCATTACCCAAGATTGCACCCCACATATTGCTGGCGTCGGCCTCAACGTCGGGATCGGTCCACGACCAACCGTCGCTACCTACTTCACCCCACCATTTGAACATAGCCGGGTCAAAAGATACAACTTCACCTTCGTAGATGGCGTTTTCAAGCATCCAGTCGGTATTGGCATCGGTGAACTCGTCACCATAACCACCCGTTGCATTGCTGTTGTCGACGTCGAAATAGAGGTGAACCGGAACGTATGAGAGATCGGTGATCTGAGCCTGGTCGAACTCCAAATATACATTCACATAGAGGTTGTCGGCATATACCTTGGCGGATTTCAGAGCCGAGTACTTTGCACCTGTAACCGTAGCAGTCGAAGCAACTTTCGAAGCATCGAGTGCGTCCCAATCGGCAAAATTACCGTCGACAGTAATCAGACTTACAAATTCGGGTTCTTCGTCATCGTCTTTGCCGGGCTTTTTCTTGTCGTCATTGCCGCAAGCAGTGAAGCTCATCATTACGGCTGCAAACATTGCAGCCAAAGTCATAAATTTTTTCATTGTTCTGTTTAATTAAGTTAATACTGGGTTGATTTGATAATATGAATTGATTTGTTTGTCTGCTATGGATTCTGCTCAATACCGCTGACCGACACTTCGTCGTAGGGAATACGGAACGGAATGCGTGAGTCGGTAGGAGCCACAACCTCCCAAGTCTGAACACCTGCATAGCGGCGATCCAACGAGAGGCCGTTGCGATAGATGTCCTGTGCGCGGAAGCCCTCAAAGCAGAGCTCCAAACGGCGCTCATCGAGCACAACGCCCAAAACGTCGGCATAACCGCGCTCGGAAATATTGGCGAGGGTCATTTGCGCTTCGCCCGTCAATCCGGCACGTGTACGAATAACGTTCACATCGTCGAGTGCAGTCTGATTGTTGCCGAGTTTGGCGTTAGCCTCGGCACGGTTCAGAATGACCTCTGCCCAACGAATCATCACAGGTGAAGCAATCATCGGTTCGTCGTCCTGCCACGAGAATTTGCTCATAAAGTACATCGGATAGGTTTGGCGCACGCCGGTAGCACGGCTGGCACGGTCGCGCAGATAGACCTTGGTTTTGGCCTTACCTTCGAAATTCGCGATATAATAAGAGTTGTAGCCATTGACTTTCTCGGTCTCGACAAAATACTTCGTACTGCCTTCGGTGAAGTAATATTTGCCGGCAACCGTGTCGAACGTAACGTCTTTAAGCAAATTTGCGCGGAAATCGTTGGTTCCGTTTTCGATAGGCCAATGAATCATCTTTTCGCCGTCGATCTTGCCATAGAGCGAGAAGAACGAAGTGAATCGTTTGTCCTGCGGATAGCGCTCGTAGAGTTCTATCAGAGGGTCGGAGTAGTAGATCTCGCCCCAACCGTCACCGCCGGTGCCGCTTGTCGAATAATACATCGAGGCGATTGAGCTGCGCTTGTCGGTGAAATCGACCGGATTGACCGATACGCACCACAGGGTCTCTTTCGAGGTTGCAGCGTTTTTGTAGTAGTCGGCAAGGTTGGTGTCGAGATTCGACGACGGATCGGAGCCCAACATTTCGTCAGCCAAATTGACGCACTCCTGATTCATACCCATATGAAGGTATGCACGAGTGAGCAGGCCGCGGGCCGTATTGTAGGAGATGTAACCGGCATCGCCACGAGGTTTGCCATTTTGCATCAACGCTGCGGCTTTTTTGAGGTCGGCAACAATCTGGTCGTAAACCTCGCCAACAGTGGCACGTTTGGTCACCGAGCAGTCGGTCGAGTTACGCAACACCACGCTCAAATTGTCGCGGCCTTGCGAATAGGGGTGGCCGTAGAGTTGATTGAGGTGCATATGGACAATGGCGCGCAGACAGTAGTTCTCGCCCAAGAGTTGGTCGGCCGTAGCCGAGCTGCCCTCCTTAATCGATTCGATATTGGAGTTTGCGCCATAGATGATTTTGTAGGCTATGTACCAGAAATAGCTCAGATTGTAGAGCGTCTGGTTGTCGCAATAGCAGGTAGCCTCGTAGAGCGGGTCTTCGGTACGTCCCGACAGACAGATGTTGTCACCGCGGAACTCCGACATCTGAAAATAGTGGCGGATATAGGTATTGCCCGAATAGACCGAACCGTTGTATTCCAACTGGTCTTTGAAGAGCGAGTAGTTGCCGTCGGTGGTGTAGACTGCCGCACCAGCATCGTCTTTAAGCTGTGTCGAGGTCATTGTGTCGCTGCGTGACAAATCCATATCGAGCGTACAGGAGGCCAGCAACGGAATTATCAGAAGTGAATAGAGTATCTTTTTCATTTTATTATCGTTTTTTTCGGTTAGCTATCAGAATTTGATGTCAATACCTGCGGTTACCGACATAGGTACCGGATAGTTGGTCGAGTAGGTTCCGGCGAGTTCCCAAGCCGAGCCTTCCAAGCGCACTTCGGGGTCCATACCCGAGAAGCGTGAGAGAGTCAGAATGTTGTCGGCCGAAACGAATATTCGGGCACCCTTCATAGAGAGTTTTTCTGCCATTTTGGCCGGCATAGTGTAGCTCAACGTAACGTTTCTCAGACGGAAGAAGCTGCCGTCCTCCAAGTAACGCGACGAGATGGCGTGGGCCGACTTGTTGCCGTTGACCATCACTTTCGGGTGTGTTGCCACATCGCCTGCCTCCTCCCAACGGCTCCAACCGAGGCCGTTGTCGATCGACATCATATTGTAGTCGGTGTAGGCACCGTCGGAGTCCATCGAGATACGGGCCGAGTTGAATATCTGGTTGCCATAGAGGAAACTGCCGTTTGCGCTCAGAGTCCAACTCTTATAGCGAATCGAGGTATTCAGACCGCCGCTGAATTTGGGCGAAGCAGTGCCGACAACCTGATATGTGGCGTCTTGATAGATGTTGGTAGTCGAAACGGTGCCGTCATCGGCAACAACCTCCCACAATGGGTCGCCGTTGGCCGGATCAACACCTGCCCATTTGGGCATATACCAACTGTATATATCCTGTCCGACCTTAACCTGCTGCGAAGGGCCCGAAGTGGTCGATTGCAGAAATTCGCCATTGGGCAGATACTCGACCGAGTTCTTGTTGAAGCCGATGTTGAAGCCCATATTCCAAGTGAAGTTGCGGTTGTTGATGATATTGCCGTCGACAGCCAACTCAATACCCTTGTTGCGCACCTTGCCCACGTTGTCCATAAACTCGAAGAAACCGGTCGACGGAGCACGTGGAACTGCCAACAGCAGATTGGTGTTGAGCGTGTTGTAGAGATCCAAGGTCACGTTCACATTATTTTTGATGGTTGCGTCGATACCCAACGATGCCATATAGGCCTCTTCCCAGCCCAGATTTGGGTTTGCCTGGCGTTCCAAAACTGCCGCAACAATCTGTTTGTACTGTGACGAGAGTTTGTAGGAGTCCTGATAGAGGAATGCCTCAATGTTGTCGTTGCCGGTCTTTCCGTAGCCTGCGCGAACTTTGAGGAACGAAATGGTATTGTTGTTTTTCAAGAACTCCTCCTGCGAAGCGATCCACGCAGCCGAAACGCCCGGGAAATAACCTCCGCGTGCTTTGGGCGCAAATTTATAGGTTTCGTCGTAGCGAACCGAAGCCGTAGCCACATATTTGCCTTCGTAGGAGTATTGAGCCTGAGCCAACCAAGCCCACGAACGCGACGGGAAGTTGTAACCGGTGTTTGTGAGCGGAATGGCGTTGCTCAACGAAGCCTGTCCGGCAGGCATTTTATTGCCCGAAGCTGCCATTTCGCGATAGAAACCATCGCCGTATTCCAAACCGACAATACCGTTAAGGTTGTGTCCGCCAAATGATTTGGAAGCTTTCAAAACGTTGGTAGAACCGAAGCCGTTGCTATTGCCTGAGGCGTTGTAGATGTAGCCGTCGTTGCTGTATGCAGGCGATTTGGTGCGAGGGTCGATATACTCCTCGTAGAACCAGTTTGAGGTATTGAAGCGGTTGGTGGTTGTGAAGTTCAACCAGTCGTTAATGTTCCACACGAGTTGCACGTCGGCAACGGCATCTTCGCTGTTGTTTTTGGCATAATTGTATATCTCGTTGTGGAGAATATTGTATTTGTCGTGCGAATACCAAGTCTCGCCATTGTCGCTGCGCACTGCACCGTTGACATAGAGAATCTCGCCCGTGTTGGCATCGTATGGGTTATCCCAAGGCAGTGCACGGTAGGCGCACTCCAAAGTGACGTACGACGAAGCCTGCTGCTCTTTTGAGCTGTTGTAGTTTACGCGGACATTCAGAGTGAGTCGGTCGTTGATGGCCGTCGAGAGATTCAGTCGGGCCGAGTTGCGGACGAAGTTGGTATTGATGAGCGAACCCTCTTCGTCGTAGTGGTCGACGCTGACGAAGTAGTTGGTCTTGCCGGTCTTACCGGTAGCCGAAGCGTAGTAGTCCTGCACGACACCTGTTTTGAAGCAGGCATTTACCCAATCGAAATCTTGATCGAGCAGCGTTTTCGGGCGCAGGGTCTTGAATACCGACGAGATGCCCGAATTGGAATACATATCTTTCTGAGTGTAGTAGAGTTCATAAGAGTCCATCGGCGAGAAACGTCCTTGAAGTGCGCGTTTGATACCGACGTTAGCCTTGAAGTTGACGGTCGTTTGGTCGTCTTTGGCCGATTTGGTGGTGATGACGATGACGCCACCTGCTGCCGAAGCACCGTAGAGTGCGGTAGCGGAAGCATCTTTCAGAATGGTCAGCGTCTCAACGTCGTTGGGGTTGAACGAGCCTCCGGCAACTCCGTCGACCACATACAGAGGGTCGGCACCGGCCGTAATCGAACCTGTACCGCGAATGCGAATCTGAGCACCTTCACCGGGTTGACCCGACGAATTCAATACAACCACGCCGGCGGCCTTGCCTTGCAACATATTGCCTACATCGGGGGTCGTCACGTCGTTCAACACGGAGCCGCTCAGGGTCACAATCGAACTCGAAAGTTCGGCCTTCTTTTGAGAGGTATAACCCAAAACGACAACCTCGTCGATTGCTTTGGTATCGGCTACCATTTTGATGTCGACAGTAGTGCGTGCGGCAACGTTTTCGGCAACATCTTTATAGCCCAAATAGTTGAAATGCAGAGTTCCGTTTTTAGCGACAGCAAGCGTATAACGGCCCGAAACATCGGTAACGGTTCCTGTTCCATCGTCAGTGATAACGCTCACACCAATGAGCGGATTGCTATCTTCGGCCGAAACGACAGTACCCGTAACGGTCTGTTTCTGTCCAAACGTCAGCGCGGGCAGACTAAGAAAGCAGAGCGCAACCAATACTGTGCGTAGAGCAACTTTTAGGTTGATAGTTTTTTTCATCTGATTAGTTTATTAGTATTTAGTTTATATAGTAAAATATTTGGATTATCAAAGCAAGTCGTTAAGACCCACAAGGTTAAAGGCTCTGAAATATTTGTCCATATCGCGCTCGATGCGGCCCAAAACAATCTCCTCGGCATCAATTCCGACACGATTCAGATTTGAATAGAGTTGTGCTCGTGCGGCAAGCGCCTCGGGGTTCTGCCAAATGTAACGGCAACCCGTCTCGACAAGCCACAGGCGGCGCTCGGCAGTAAGAGCCTCGAATGCCGCTCCTTGTTCGTCGGTGTGAAGCCACTTTTGCCAGCGGTTCGAATCGCGCACAAGACGAATCAATGTTTCGGTAATGTTGGAACGGAGTGCAATTTTGCCCTCGCCGTCCAGACGCTGCTCAACGCTTTCCAGTTCAGCCAGTGCTTCATATTCGCTCATTGTGAATTCGGGCCCGACATTTGCCGCCCCCATACCGCATAACGGATACTCCTCGGGATTGTTGACCCCGTCAGTGTAGTGGCCTTTGATATAACTGCCCAAAGGACGAACCTTGGCAGTCAACCGACGGGCAACCTCGCCGTCAAATACTGTGGTATCGAGGTCTGTGCCGACCTTGCCGACTATGAAGCACGGCCAAACATCAACCAAACCAACTTTCATTAACCCACTCTTCAGATCGGATATAAATGTATCGAATGTGTGTTCATCTGCCAGACCTCCGTGAACCTCCTCGGTACCAACCTCGTAGGAGATTGGTGCAATGGCGTGCGCCTTACGGAAGCGTTCAACGTGGTCGATCAGTTCCACTGTGCGGCTTGCAACCAAATGGATATCGATGGTCTGCCCTTTGGGAACGTTTATGTCGACCGTCGGATCGACGTGTATCAGGTCGTAGCCGGCCAAAACGGCAGCTTCGAACGATTTTTTCACACCGTTCATCGCCTCCTGGGTCGACCATTTTTCCAACCTCTGTTTATCTTTCAGCCACGGGCCGCCGTGGTCGATTGCAACTATCGAACAACCGGTAAAGTTCACCTTCTCGGCTTCGAATTGCAGCAACCGCGTAAACTCCGATTGAGTCATTCCGGTGTAGCCGCCGTCGCAGTCAATCTGATTCAACGTGGCGGCGAAATAGATGGGCGCATTGTTGCGTTTGGCCGCACGGAATGCTGCCGATATTACCGAGGTCGAGTTCGGACATACGGCAAAAATCGTACGCCGCACCCCCGTCTTGCGTTCAAGTTCGTCAATGCTTTTCAATAATGTCTCTGTCTTTGCCATATTCTCGTTTTTTATTAATTTTTAGTAGATTGTAACACCTTCAACCACACGCGAAATGTTGCCCGAAATCGAAGGTGCATCAGGGTTCAGCCCCAAATCGAGCGACTTGTAGAAGCCAAGCAGCTGAGCCAATATCACGTATGAAACGCATTTGTAGTAGCAATAGTTTGCAGCCGAAGCGCCGATGACCACGTTTAAGTCGAAATACTCATTGAGTTGTTCTGCGGGGGCTTGCGAGACGCAGATGTAGCCCACTACATTGTTGTTGGCTCTCACCTGACGTATCAGATCGGCCTCATAGCGCTGAACGTAGGGATCGTCGGAGAGCAGATAGACCAACAACGTATCGGAGTCGATTACCGCTTTGGGGCCGTGGCGGAAACCAAGGAAGGAGTCGAAACAGCAGATTACTGCTCCGTCGGTCAGCTCCTGCAACTTCAAGCGCGACTCTTCGGCTATGCCGGTCAATTCGCCCGAACCGAGAAAAACGGCACGTTTGAATTTGCGGGCAGCCATCTGTCGGATTGGTTCGTCGTAGCGGTCGAGAGCCTCGGCGGTGTGCTCGGCCAGCGAACGGATATATGTTTCGTGTGTTTCGATATTGTCAATGTTGGCAATCATCGCACAGGTCAACAGCATCGTCGAATAGCTGCTGGTCATTGCAAGCGAAAGATCGTTTGTTTCGGGAGGCAGGAGCAGAAGCAGGGTATTGTCGCTGTTGCGGCGTGCCATTTTTGCCAACTCGCCCTCGGCATTGCAGGTGATGAATACGTGTGCCACCCGGCCGGCCGTTGCGTTAACGAGGTTGATTGCACCAACCGATTCGGGCGAGTTGCCCGAACGAGCAAACGATACGAGCAGCACCTTGCTCTCAGGGCCAAAAAACATTCCGGGGTTGGTGATTATATCGGTTGTCGGAATCGACTGGCAGCCGTGGAATCGTGTCTGAAATAGTGCTTTTTGGAGCGCATCGCCAATGTAGGCCGAAGTTCCGGCTCCGGTCAAAACTATTTGGTAGCCATCAGACAGGTAACGATCCAAAAAGCCGCCGATCTCCTCTTTGCGTTTGCGAATAATGTCGTAGGCTTTCAACCACATTGCAGGTTGCTGCCTTATTTCATTATAAGTGTGATAATTGGTAGGTATCATTTGTTATATTGATTGTAACGTTTAGCAGTTTAATTGCCTCGCAAATGAGAATATCACACTTACGGGACGACACAAAAATAGCAATTTGATTTTCGAAATGTTTTCAAACGTAACATAATTTTGAGATGTATTTTTAACGCAACAAATATTTCAAGATATTAGTTCCTGTATTACTGATTATTACATCACAAATTCGGAATAATAAAAAATGTTTCTTTATGTTTCGTTTCACTCAAAACGCACATCATATTGTCATTAAAACGTCCGTTTTGCGACTGCAACAGAGTGTTAAAAATGGTAAATAATGGATAAATTTATCATTTCGAAACAATCCGAAAGCATATTTACGAAAGAGTTGTTTCGGAATAAAATGGTGCTGTTCAAAATATTAAGCGTTTTCTGAGCTCTCTGTCACAAAAACCATCTCAACAAAAATCCGCGCGTCAGTTTTTACATTTACATTTATATATTATTTTTGCATAAGAACGTGCCGACGAGTTTCACCCTGCACGGTAAAAAAAGATAATGAGAAAAAATCTTCCAACCATTTCACTGTTGGCCGCAATATCGATGACCTGTTGCGCTCCTCAACGCGAAATTGTATACGATCCCTACGTGGGTGTAGATTGGGACAGCTGTTTGCAGCTAAAATCATCGTTCCACGTTCATACCTGCAACTCGCAGATTGAATGGGGAGCGCCCGAGGGAACCACCGTCACACCTGCCGAGCAGATAGACCGCTACACCGAATTGGGTTACGACGTTTTGGCCCTGACCGACCACGACCATATCTCTTATCCGTGGGAGCGGTTTGACCGTGCCGACTCAAAACTCGTTGCAATCGAGGGTAACGAGTTGAGCAAGAACGACAATATGGTCAGCCTGTTCAACGATTACGTCGACCGCGAGGGAATGGGGCCCAACAACAGCGACGGGTTTTTCGGCTGTATTGAAGGTGTCGAAGCTCTCGACGGCGTGATCTATCTCGCCCACCCGATGCGCAACGGCGAGATCTGCAAAGCCGATTTTGCGACCGACGTATTTGCGCGCTATCCTTGCGTTTACGGTATGGAGGTGCTCAACGTCGGGCAGCCGGAGCGCAATCGGAGCATAGAGCTTTGGGACGCAGTGCTTTCGAATCTGATGCCCAAACGACAAGTTTTTGGCAGCAGCAGCGACGATGCACATTCGACTTCGATGGCGGGCCGAGGGTGGACTACTGTTTTGGCCACAGAGCGCACTCCCGACGAGGTACGCCGCGCACTGACAACCGGAACCACGCTCTTTTCGACCCCTTTGACGGTTCAAAATCCGCAAGGCGATGTGCCCCATATCGAGAGCATCAAACTCTCGCGCAGGCGGTGCACGGTGACCATCGACGCCACCAACTGCGAGCAAATCGAGTGGGTTTCAATGGGAAGGGTTGTAGCCACGGGCAAAACTTTCGACTACGCCAAAACGGCAGGCGTGGGTAGTTGTTTCAGAGCCGTTTTGACCGGCCGAGGCGGTCAGACCTTCACTCAACCTTGGGCACTAAAATGATACGCATAGAACAACTTACGCAACTCGACGGTGAGGTTTTAGACCGTCTGAATCGGTTATATGGCGAGCTGTCGGGCTCGACACAAACCCTGTCGGCCCAAAAGGTCGAAAATCTTTTATCGTCCTCGTCGACAAAGCTTATCGTAGCTCTCGAAAATGAGTCGGGTATCGTTGGAATGCTCTCACTGGCCTACTATTCGACCCTGCAAGGCGGCAAATATTGGATCGAAGATGTTGCCACACTGCCCGAAGTTCGCGGGCGCGGCGTCGGACGAATGCTTGTAGCCGCCGCCGTTAAGATTGCGCGCAAAGAGTCGCCCGAGGCAAGGGTTTGGCTCACGTCGAATCCTCGGCGCGAAGCCGCTCGCGCGCTCTATCGCTCAATGGGTTTTGAAGAGTATCAGACAGGCGTCTTTCGCCTATAAGTCAAGCCGGTGGCCGGTGGCCAATTCAAAATTCAAAATTCAAAATTAAAAATTAAAAATTGAATCTCATTAAACTCTAAACTTTTTGAGCCCACAGGGCTCCATTAATCACCTTAATCACCTTATCCACCTTAATTCTATTGGTTATAGCCGACCTTTCAGAAGCAATCTATCACTTTGGGCCCTTTGGGCTCTATTGCCCCTTTGGCCCTTATACTACTCCATTATACTCTAAACTATCAACTAAATCGGCGCAATATGCAAATTGATGTTCATCGCCTTGATTTGCGAACGGATATTCATCGGCATACCTTCATCAGTAACAATGGTAGTCAGATTGTCGATCGGGGCGATAAAGGCAAGCGCACGTTTGTTTATTTTGCTCGAATCGAAGACGGCTATCACCTCCTTGGCGCGCGAGAGCATCACCTGATTGATATTGGCCTCCTCGATGTTGGGGGTCGAAAGTCCGCTCTCCAAATTGAAACTGTCGACACCCAAAAAGAGTTTGTCGCAGTAGAAGAGTTTTAGATTCGATTCGGCAATCGGGCCCACGGTCGATTGGCTCGGTTCGCGGACATTGCCGCCCATCAGAATCACATTGAATCTTTTGTATTGCAGCACTTCCAGCGCAACATTAATGGCGTTGGTAATGATTGTCAGTCGTTGGAAACGGTGGAAGTTGCGCGCCACTTCGAGTGCCGTCGTTCCGGAGTCGAGCAGAATCGTGTCGCCATCTTCGATCAATCCTGCGGCCACCTTCCCGATTGACTGTTTCTCGCGATAATGGAAGAAGCGCTTGTTGTTGATGTGCACATCGTCGTAGGTGGCTACGGAGTTTGCCCCCAACATAGCCCCGCCGTGGGTACGAATCACCAGATTGCGCTTGTAAAGCGTATTCAAATCCTTCCTAATCGTAACTTCCGAAACGCCGAACTCCTTGCTTAATTCCGAAACGGCCACGCTTGAATCCGTTTTGAGTTTTTGCAAAATCATCGAGCGGCGCCCTTTTGTCGAGCCATATACCTCCATAAATCTCTTGATTATTTAGATAAATAGTTTAATCGGTTCAATAGTTCTTTCCACAAAGGTATGTATTATTTTTGAAGTTGCAATGCCCGAGCGACAAATTATGCTTATGAAACAAAATAAAACAAAACATCACGAAACTTTATTTGAAATTTTAGTTGTTTTAATAAAATACTGCTATTAAATAGTTTACATTTGCAAGCATTGATATTTGGAAAATAGCAGTGTAAAAAAGAAACCGAAACGAAACTTCGTACCGATTTAATGGTTATTTTCGTGCATCGAAACTGCATTCGGTATTTGAAAACGATTAACCTTATATAAATGACAATGAACAAAAAATTCGATATTGCGGCCATAGGTGAACTGAATGTCGACCTTATCTTGAACCAAATCGAGTCGGAACCCGAAATCGGAAAGGAGAAATTTGCAAAAGAGATGTTGCTCACGCTCGGCAGCTCGACTGCCATATTTGCAGCCAACGCATCGGCACTCGGCTCGAAAGTCTGTTTCGTTGGTATGATAGGGCACGACGCATTCGGCTCATTGGTGCGCTCGTCACTCGAAGAGAAGGGCGTCGGTACCGATTATCTTATTGAAAATAAAAATGTTGCCACCGGCGCAACAATCGTAATGAACTACGGCGAAGACCGCGCCAATCTGACCTATCAAGGTGCAATGGACGTTATGGGCTTCGACGACATTGCGCCCGAAGTCTTCGACAACGCACGCCACGTACACCTCTCGTCGTTATTTATGCAGTCGGCGCTTTTGGCCGACATTGACCGCGTACTGCTCAGCGCCGCCCAAAAGGGTGTAACCGTATCGCTCGATACTCAGTGGGACCCGGCCGAAAAGTGGGAGTTGAACTATCGCGAGGTCTTGCCGCAGGTGACGTTGTTTATGCCAAACGAGAAAGAGTTGATGGCGCTGACCCGCCGCAGCGACGTCGAGAGCGCCATTGCGGAGGTATTGCCCTTTCTTGGCAAGGCAATGGTGGTCAAATGCGGCTCGCGCGGCTCGTTATTGGTCACCAAAGAGGGCAAGCAATCTATGTTGCCGGCTTTTCTGAACCGCAACGTGGTCGATGCAATTGGTGCCGGCGACAGCTTCAACTCAGGCTTCATCAGTGCATTTGTAGCCGGTCGGCCGCTCGAAGAGTGCCAACTGATTGGCAACCTGACCGGTGCAATCAACACAACCGCTGCCGGAGGCACAGGTGCATTCACCTCGATAGACGAGATACGCGCCAAGGCCGAAAGCCGTTTCGGACTGAAACTTAACTTGTAAAAACACAATAAAATGGTCAAAACATCTATCGCTATTGCCGCCGCGCTCGTACTTTTGTCGGGCTGCGCGCCACGCACAGCAAATCAAGAGGTTTCGAACGACGTTCAGGAGCTTCGGTTGAAAGACTACGCTCCAACCTCAATCTTCAATATTCCGGTTACGGAGGTTCCGCAGGCAAAGTATCCGGTCATCGATATGCACTCGCACGACTATGCCTCAACCCCCGGGGAGGTGGCTGCGTGGGTAGCTACTTTGGACGCTTGCAACATAGATTTGGTCAACGTGATGCACTGCGAATGGATTGGAGCGCCGTTCGATGAAATGGTCGAACGCTACGGCGCCTATCCCGACCGCTTTGCCATCTGGTGCTCGCTGGACTATACCGATTTCGACAAAGAGGATTGGTCGGAGCGCGCCATTGCCCGGCTTGAAGAGCTGCACTCGAAAGGCGCCGTCGGCATTGGCGAAATGGTCGACAAAGGACTGGGCGACACCTATGCCCGTCCGGTTTCGGGACTTGGAATCCACATCGACGACCCCAAACTGCAACCTGTGCTCAAACGTGCCGGCGAACTGGGTATGCCTGTCAACATTCACTTGGCCGAACCCATCTGGATGTACGAAGAGCTGAACAACCACAACGACGGCTTGATGAACGGCGCCAACTGGAAGGTCGACACCACTATTGAAGGGTGTTATGATTACAACGAGATAATGGCGGCATTCGAACGCGCCGTGGCAGCGAACCCAAACACCACATTTATTGCCTGCCACTATATGAATATGACCAACGACTACCCTCGACTTGGTGCTCTGTTGGACAAATACAACAACCTCTACGTCGATATAGGCGCACGCATTGGCGAATCGGCCGTCATTCCGAGGGCTTCGCGCCGCTTCATTATGAAATACGCCGACCGAGTGCTCTACGGCACCGATAACGGTATGTCGCCCGATATGTATCGTTTCACGTTCCGCATTCTCGAAACCGACGACGAACACATCTACCAACCCGATTTCGGTTACCATTGGTCATACAGCGGATTCTATCTGCCCAATGATGTTCTACACAAAATTTATCGCGATAACGCACTTAAAATTATTAAACGATGAAAACCCGTAAACTCAACGCACTGCCAATTGTTATATTGTTGTTGACGAGTTGCAACAACGGAGCAAAAATTTCGAACGGCTCCATTACACTCCAATATAACGACCAAATGGAGATTAGGGTAACATCGAACAACCCTTCGACCAAACCCTATTGCACATCGTTTGCCCCCGCCGACGCTCTTATAGCCGACGAAACCGTAATCGACAGTTGGCGTCTGAGGGCAACCGACCGCAGCAACCAAACCAAAGGCACGACCTACACCCTTCGCGGAGATTACAATCGCGACGGCTACAATCTTGAAAAGATTCAAACCGTAACCGCACCCGAAGGTTTCGACGGAATGCTGCTCATCGAAACCAAATATGTCAACAGTGGCGATAAGGCATTACTGGTCAAGGCCGTAGAATCCAATAAACTCTGCGTCGAATCCGACCAAACCATTTGGTCGTTCCAACCCTCATCGACCTCTTCGCGCAAGGACTGGGTACTTCCGGTCGACGAAGGGTTCTCGCAGCGCAATTTTTTGGGAATGAACAACTGCGACTACGGTGGCGGCATTCCAATGGTAACACTGTGGAGGCGCGACGGAGGCATCTCGACCGGTGTTGTCGAACCGGTTTTGAAACTCGTATCGATGCCGGTCGAAAGAGTTCGCTACGGCAATGGCGCGACAATGGCTTTGCGACACGACTACAACGAGGGCATTGAGTTTGCAAAAGGCGACACGATTGCCACCGAGCGCCAGTTCATATCGGTCAGCACAGGCGACTTCTACAATCCGCTCGAACAGTTCGCACAATATATGGAGTCCTACGAGGGCTTCGTGCCGAGCAGTTCGGAACCCGAGGCCTTTGAGCCGGTTTGGTGCGCTTGGGGCTACGAACGCAGTTTTACGATCGACGAGGTATTGGGCACACTGCCTAAGGTCAAAGAGTTGGGCTTCACGTGGGTCGACGTCGACGACGGCTACCAGGTGGCCGAAGGCGACTGGAACACCAACAACCGCTTCAAGGGCGACAGAGATATGCGCCGACTGACCAACGCTATTCACTCCTATGGTATGAAGGCCAAAATATGGTGGGCACCTATGGCCGCCGATCCGGGCAGCAGGGTTTTGCGCGAACACCCCGAGACGATGCTGATGACCAAAGAGTGGGTGCCCGAGTATATTTCCTACTGGGACAGTTACTACCTCTCGCCCGTGAACGACGCCACACGCGCCTATACCCTATCGGAAGTCGACCGTTTCATCGGCCGCTGGGGTTTCGACGGACTGAAATTGGACGGGCAGCATCTGAATCTCTGCGAACCCGACTACAACGACGCGAGCGGACTGGACTACCCCGAACAGGCAGTCGAACAGTTCCCGACCTTCTTCAAAGCAATCTATGACCGCGCACGCGAGCTAAAACCCTACGCCGTGGTTCAACTCTGCCCTTGCGGTTGCGCAATCAACTTCTTCAATATTCCATATATGAATCAGGCCGTTGCTTCCGACCCCACGTCGAGCGCCCAGATTCGTATGAAATGCAAGACCTACAAGGCCATTAACCAGAAGTTGGCCTACTACGCCGACCACGTTGAGTTGAGCGACAATGGTATGGATTTCGCTACACAAATAGGCATCGGCGGCGTCATAGGTTCTAAGTTCACTTGGCCGAAAAACAACCCAAATGTCAAGGCCGACTATCTTCTGACCCCCGAAAAAGAGGTGATATATAAGAAATGGGTAGGATTATACAAAGAAAAGATGCTCTCCAAAGGCGAGTATCTCAACCTCTACGACATAGGATTCGACGCTCCCGAGGCACACGTCATAGCCAAAGAGGGCAAAATGTATTATGCCTTCTACGCCGAGCAGTGGAACGGCTCTCCGATTGAGTTGCGCGGACTCGATGCCACAAAGAGTTATACGGTCAGAGAGTACACCTCCGACACGCCCAAGAGTTTCAACATCGACGGCAAAAAACCGCTCATCACGCCCACCTTTACGGACAACTATCTGATAGAGGTTTCGGCCGACTGACGCGATCGGATAACTGAAACAAAACCACGAGAAAGAGACCAAAGTGGCCAAAGAGACCAAAGTGGCCAAAGAGGCCAAAGAGAAAAGAGAAAAGAGAAAGGATAATTGTAACCGGTAGCAATCTATCACTTTGGCCCTTTTGGGCTCTATCGCCCCTTTGGGCCCTATAAAACAGTAAAGGGAGTGTTTAACAATTTCGTTAGACACTCCCTTCTAAAATGCTCAATACGCTGAGCCGTTTATCTAACGGCTCGTATAGGGAACCTTGCAGATAAACTCCCAGGTACCACTGTCGTAGAATGTTACCATAGAGCGGATACGCACGAACCAACCCTTTGCATCGGCATAGTCGTCGGCCGGCCAGTTGGCATTATATGGGATAGTGCCCGCCTTGTTGTCGGCTTTCAGAGAGGCCACATCGAGATTGTCGAACGAAGTGTAGGTCGCTCCCTTCCAATATGCCCTTAAACTTGTCTCAACCGGCCACGGAGTGAGCGGAAAGCTCAGAACCATACCGTCTTCGGGCGAATTGACGCGATCAACACCGTATTCGATATAACTGGTAAGCGTCGAGTAGCTCTCGTAGGTGGCAGGGTCGAAGAGATTACCGTTTTTGTCTAACAATTTGAAGTGCACCTCGATACCCTGCTCCGGAGTGTTGCTGATTTTGTGAATCGTAACGAACTCTCTGCCGTTGTCGGCATAGACATTATCGCGTCGCTGAGCAAAATTAGAGTCATCGGAGTTGAGTTTGTCGTAATATGGGAAGGTGTTCTCGCCGGCTGCATTGGTAATGCAGATGCCGTTTATCACCTCCGAGAGTACAAACGGAGTAGATGAGGCACCCTCCTGGAAGCACAACACGGCGTAATCTTTCAGGTCAACCGAACCGCGCGAGTTGGTCACTCTGACATCGACATTGAAGACATCGCCTGCCTTGATGCCAATCTTTGAGGTCGACTCCATCACCCTTATCTGTCCGTTCACCTCATTGATCATAATGGGAGTGAGCATTGCATCGGTCAGTTTGGCCAGCACATCTTCACTCGTACGGTCGGTCAGATAGTCGTATGGGCTTACCCACAGACGTGTAGCGAAGCCTTGGAAAAAGCTCTCGACGCTTTTGTCGTTGCCGTCGCGCACGTTGATTATCTCGAACTTGCACGGTTGAGTCGAATTGTCGAGCCACGCCACACTTGAAGCCGCCTTTGTGCCAACAGCCACGAAGAGCGTATCTTCACCTTGCAGGTAGATTCCGTCGCCCAAATAGCCCTGATAATCGGGTGCTTTGTAGCACGAGGTGAAGCAGGCGCCAACAATGGCGGCAACAATAATGATATTCAGTATTTTTTTCATATCAAATTCAAATTATTCTGTTGAAAGATTAAACATCGTCAGACCTTGTTCCGAAGAAGAAGAGTGTGTGATAGTAGTAGTGTTCCGAGAAAGAGGTATCACCCATATAGATGATGTGGACCACACCGTTTGTGGTGCGCACATCGGAGATGTACATTCGGTATGACTGGTCGCACTCTTTGCTGTCGAGTCCCAGATTGACCCTTGTCAGATAATCGAGTTCCCAGTTTACGCCACGTTTGAAGAGTACGTGAATCAAATACGGGGTCGACATCAGAAAGTTGGAGTACTGGAATCCCGAACCGGCAACACCGCCGCCGTCGTAGGCAGCACCCGGATCGGTGTTGGTAGCATCGAGCGACAGACGAATCTCTTGCAAACCGTCGATGGAGGTCAAATAGACACCATCCTCGGGGATATTCTCGCGCCACCACTTGCCCGGATAGATATACATATTCATTTTGGCCAACTCCGCAGCGTCCATCGACTCCAAAGTAAAGGCAGGGTCGCCTTTGGCAATATAGTTCGTCGAGTTGTGACGACGCAGATAACGGTTGACGGCATATTTGGAGGGAGCAATCACGGTCACCTCTCCATTGACCGCATCTTTGAGTCCTGCCCTCTCGAAAAGTTGGGCAACAACAGCGGTCTCTTCCAACTGCGACAGATACTCGAAGGTCGTAATGTCGAGCGGTTCGGTTGAGTTGACTGTTCCTCCCTGAACATCGATTGACTCACAAGAGTAGAGTCCAAGGCACAACGTCAACGCAAGCACAACATATATTAAGGTATTTTTCATAATAATTGTTCTAATGTTAAGATTACCAACTTGTCTTACCATTCCAATATGGTGTTTGACTGATCATTGTATTTGTAGAGAGAATTTCCGACGAAACCGGCCAGTAATAACCCTCCTGACGATATTTGGCAGCAGGCATAAGGTGGCTGTTTGGGAAAAAGTTGTTGCGGACCATATCGAAGTAGAGGTGTCCCTCGCCGAAAAGCTCGCCGAAGCGCTGGCGGAGAACCTCTTCTATCAGCAAATCGTTCGAGCCCGAATACTTATTTAGGCCTGCTCGCTGACGAATATCGTCGACTATGGGCTTGGCCAGAGCAGCCCTGTTGTCTTTGCAATAGGCCTCGGCCAGGAGCAGCATAACATCGGTATAGCGGAATACCGGTATGTTGGCGCAGGCAAAATAGGCCACATACTCGTCCCAGTCGCGATAGGGGTCTTCGGTAAAGATGGCATATTTTTTCAACCACGTGACCTTGGAGCGGTCGTTGGTCACACTGCCCTGAATATCGTTGACGGCATCGTTGTACTCCGAATCCCACGCACCAAAGAAGAGATTGGGACGGATATCGCCACTTTGGGTGGCAAAATCGTACTCGGGATAGAGATTGGCCTTCTGCGAGAATGGAATGAAGTCGATCTGCGTCGAGCGATCTTTTGAAGGGTCCTCGTCGTAGGAGGTCATCTTGCAGGTAAACGAGGTAATACCGCCGCCGTCGGCACGATAAGACTCGTTGTCGTCGGGCGAGATATTCAACTCGAATACGGCCTCGGTCGAACCGCCCTTATACATAGCCGTAACGGCACCTGCTTGTTTGTAATCGACATAGGAGTAGTTGCCGTGGTCGCGGAGGTCTTCCAAAGCGAGGATTGCAGCTTTTAGGTATTGTGACGGATTGTCCATTTTATCGCGACGTGCAAGGAAGTGCATCCACATATTGGCGTGGCCGGCAAGAGCCTGAGCAGCCCCCTTGTTGGCATAGATTCCCCAACGCGACGACGAAGGATAGTCGAAATCGAGAGCCTCCACCGCCTTGTTGACATCTTCAATAACTTTCAGGCAGATGGCCGTATCGTCGGTACGCGGTATGAGAATGGGAGTAAGGTCGTCGTTGATAACCTGACTCGACGACTCGATGCTCTCGCTGATGTAGGGTGCATTACCCCAAATGCGCACGATGTTGAAATAGGTCAAGGCACGCAGGAAATAGGCTTCTCCGAGAATACGTTTCTTGGCACCCGACGAAAAGACCGAATCGTCCATCGATTCGATTTTGGCAATCACCAGATTGACCTGAGCCACTACTTTATAGAAATAGCTCCAATCGCTCATAAAGGCAACACCATTCGAGCCCCACATCTTGTTTGGGTTGGCTGTGTCGGAGTAGACACCAACAGTGTAGAGCTGTGATTCGGAACCGCCGTTGTGGCCGCGTTTAAGAAAACCCGTAGTAGCATCGGCACGCGAATACCAGTTGCGGGCGTTAACCATCAATCCGCGATAGAGTGCATAGACGCCCGACAGACCCACTTCGGCATCGACCTGAGTCTTCCAGAACGATTCGTTGTAGATTATGTCTACCTGTTGTGGTTCAAGAAAATCTTTGCAACCGACCAACGATAGAGCAGCCAAAAGAATTATTATTGTTTTTTTCATAATTTTATCCGGTTTATCGGTTAGAATTGGAGTTGCACACCAAAGGTAAAGGTTTTTGATATTGGATAGCCGCTACCATTGTAGAAACCGGTACGCGAAACCATACGCGGGTCGAGCACCTGACTGCGTTTCCACATAAACAAATTACTACCGGTGGCATAGACGTTGATTCCTCGCATATTGATAGCCTTGGTCCAACGCTGCGGCAGGTTGTACGAAATGGTAAGATTGTCGATATTCCAGTAGTCGCCCGGTTCGAGGAACATCGACGACACGCGGAACGTACGAGCCGAGCCGCCGTCCATATAGTCGACATAAATCATAGGGTAGTAAGATCCGTCGCCCGGGGCACTCCAAAACATCGAATCGTCGAATTTGTAGAGTGCATATTGGTAGAAATCCTGACTCGAATCGAAACGGCTCAACTGCTGTTGGAGCGTGGTATTGAATATCCAGTGTCCGAAAGCGAAAGAGCTGTTGATGCGAATCGAGAGATCTTTGTAGCGGAAGCAGGTGCTCAAACCGCCGGTAATCTTAGGTTCGGCCGACTTGTTGGCAATGATTTTGGTATCGGTCGAAGAGTAACTGCCATCGACCAGATAGTCGCCGTTGACATCGGTAAAGATTGGCATACCGGGGAATATGCGGCCTTGAAGATTGCGCCCCAGACCCGCATCGGCATAGGTATATTTGAGAGCTTCACCCGTAAACGGATCGACGGGCAGGTCGGAATACTCGTCCAAAGCGCCGGCATATTCATACATATAGTATTGGAAGGCAGGAGCACCGACAACAAAAGCGTAATTTGAATCGGCATTGATGTAGTCGCGGCCGTTGTTGCCCATCTTTGCAATGATGGTGGTATTGTGGGCAAGGTTAAGAGTGAAATCCCATTGAACCTTACTGGTACGCGGGAAGAGGTAACCGGTCAACGACACCTCGTAACCATTGCTGACCATATCGACAAGGTTCGACGAGAGTTGGTTGAACCCGACATATTTTGGCAGCGTCGAGCTGTAAATCATATCGGAGAGATACTTCGAATAGAGGTCGACGGTAAGGTTCAGTCTTCGGCCAAACATCTCAATGTCGGCACCGTAGTTAATCTCCTTCGAGCGGCTCCACGAAAGGTCTTTATTGGCAATCTTGTTGAAATCCGATACCAGAGCGAGTTTTGAGCCATAGGTCTTGACGTCCATCTGATTGCTACTTACCGAACCAAGTCCGCCCGAAATGGAGCTTAGAGCCAGAAGAGAGTTGTATTGCAGCAACGGGTCGTAGTAAATATCGCCCGAAGTACCATAGGAGACACGCAACTTTGCGAAGTCCAACCAACTCTTGGTTCCGGCCATAAAATCCTCCTCCGAGAAAGCCCAATGGACTTTCAACGAGGGGAAGTTGGCCCACTTGTTGTTGGCACCGAAGCGCGACGAACCATCGCGACGGAAGACGCCTTCGATTTTGTATCGATTCTCCTTGTAACCGTACGACAACATCGTAAAAAACGAAAGCATATTGCTCGTGACAATGTCGGAGTAGCCATAAGTATTCTCCTTCTTATAACCCTGAACGACTTTAAGGTAGTCCGACATACCGTCGATAGCCTCAACGCGAAGTTGGTTCAGGGTGCTTGTGTTCAACTCGGCACCCAGCAATGCCACAAATGCGTGTTCGTCGTTTTTGCCGAACGTTGTGTTGTAGTTAATCACCGAGCTGGCATTGGTGGTTGTCGTGGCGCTCGAATAGGAGTTTGCGAGGCTGCGGCCGTCGTTGGTGGCAGTCGAGGGAATAAAATAGTCGCGTTTACCGAAGTCCAACACGCTCGAAAGCTGATTGTCGATCGAGAGGTTGTCGAGTATCTTGATTCGGAGTGTCTCGCCAATCGAGAGGTTGTGCGACTCGTTTTTGTTGTAGGCATCACCCAACTGGCCGCTGAGTTGTTTGAGTTCCTCGTCGGTACGATAGAAGAGCGATGAGGGGAGTTCGGTCGGCGAGGTAGGCATCGCCTTCATCTGGTCGTTCAAACCGCCGCGGCGGTCGAGATACGAATAGCGCACGACCAGTTCGTTGTGGAAGTGCTTATTGATGTCGGTCACAAGGCTCGAACTGAAATTGGTACGCGAAAGGCCGTATCCGACCAACACGCCCGACTCTTCGTAACGTCCGAGGCTCACACGATAGGAGTTGCTGTTGTTGCCGCCCTCCATCGAGAGGTCGTAGTTTTGCGACGAACCGTTCTGATAGAACATCGACTGATAGTCGTAGGCGTTGTTGAATGCCGGGTTGTACTTGTCGGTCAAAACGGCCGGCAGAGCATAACCGAGAATTTCGAGCAATGACGACTGACGAATATCGAACCAATCCATATCGCCATAGAGGTTGGTGAGCGTCTTTTGCAGAATGGCAATCTTGGCCTCACGCTCTTCCTGACCAACGTAGACCGCAAGTTTTGCAGGACGGGTAATAACGCCCTGACTGATACGGGCCGTGATACGCGCGTCGCCCGACATACCTTTGCGGGTTGTGATTATAACAACACCGTTTGCACCACGCGAGCCGTAAATGGCTGTTGCAGCCGCATCTTTCAGAATGTCGATCGACTGTATGTCCTGCGGATTGAGCGAGGCCAAAAAGTCGTTATCGGTGACGTTGTAGCCCGCAATATCTTGCAACGACATAGGAATGCCGTCGACAATATACAAAGGGTTGCTGATACCCGTAATATCGTTCGACGAGGAGAGCGACGTGTTGCCGCGGATAACTATACCGGTGTTCGATGCACCCGGCACACCGCTACGGATAACGGTTTGAAGTCCCGCAGCCTGACCCGAAAGCATTGTGGCCAAAGAGACCGACGAGTTGTTTTCGAGGGCTTTCATATCGATTTTGGCAACCGAAGCCGACACCTCGCGCATACTCTGTTTGGTATAACCAACCACAACAACATCTTCCATCTGTTGGGCATCGGTTTCAAGAGCAACGTCCATTCGTGTGGTTGCCGTCTGCTCGTGATCCTTATAACCCAAATAGGAGAATACCAGCACGGTGCCCTGCGGAACGGTAATCTGAAAAGTACCGTCTTTTTTCGACGAAATGCCGCCGCTGTCAGATCCCTTTATACTAATGGTAGCTCCAATCAGAGGGTCGCCTGCGGTATCGGTCACCAGACCGCTCACATTGATCGACTTCTTCTTGGATTGAGCCGACGCCGTAGACCCGATGTCGACAGGTTCCAACACAGGGAGTGCCAACACCGCCAGAAGTAACAACATTACTCCTTTGAGCAGAGTCGTTCCGATTCTGTGACGTGAAGTTCCTTTGTAGAATTCATTCATCATAATTAAATCTGTTATGTGTTAATAGTTCTTTGTATGATATGGTAGTTAAATGTGTGTCGGCGAATCATTTTTTAATCACCGGAAACTCCGATATGCGCAATGTCGTGCAGCCGTAAGGAACAAGTTCAACCGTTTCGACCGCAGCGTTGCCCACGCCAAAGCCATAGGTCATATTGCCATAGGGCTGCGGCCCTGCCATCTGATTGTAGAGCGTCCAAGAGGGTATCTCCCTGGCTTGTGCCTTAATGGTTATGGGTGCCGATTCGAGATTCCAATACCAGTCGGAATTGAGCTTCGACTCATCGACCACAACCTCAAAGGCCTCTGCAAGGTTATCGTTTTCAACCTGCATCAGGCCATAGTTCCATTTCGATTTGGGATAGACCTCCCAATATGTTGTACCATAGATTGAGGGGAGTTTTTCGAACGTTTTGCACTGCCACTCCTCTTCGATACGCAGAGCATAGACCAGTGGGCCGCGCTCAACCGATATCGATTTTTCGTACCACTCGTCGGTATGAACCGACATCGGCAGCTCCATTTCAACAACATCGCCGTCACGCCACGTGCGCTCAATCACCGTCACCGAATTGGGCTCAGAGCACTCTACCCTCTCGCCATTAACCGTAATGACGGCCGCAGAAGTCCACGAAGGAATGCGCAACGAGAGCGGAAAAGCCACCTTGCGATTACGCGCGAGCGATATGGTGAACCTTATGGTATTGCCCATCGGGTAGGTAGTCTGCTCGGTAATCTTTATTGGAACATCTTTGCCAACCACGCTCTCGACCGTCGAGGGGCCGTAGCTCAATGCTGCCAAGCCGCCGTTTGGGGTCGAATACCAAAGATTTTGCACGAATTTAGGCCAACCCTGATGAAGATTCGAAGTACAGCAAGGGTAGCCTGTCAGCAGACCGAAAACCAAATCTGTTTGACCGTGATTGATATCGAAATTACGCTCCGAGCGCGATATGTAGACCTGATTGGCTTGTTGAAAATACTGACGAGCCATAAAATCGTCCGAAATCTGTGTCGGCAGCGCATTGAAAGCTATGCGTTCGAGCAGGTCGACATAGTCCAAATTGCCGGTAATTTTGGTCATCTCTTCGAGCGAGTACATCATCTCGACGGCGGAGCACAACTCCGAACCCTGCGTGGGGTTGTTGCCGTGCAGCAGTTCGTCGCCACCAAACATTCCGTTTGGGAAACCGTTGAAGTGGCGTAAATCGGCCAATCCCTTCTCGACTGCTTGAAGGTATTTTTGCTGAGGATTCAGCTGCCAATATATAACAGGTTCCTTGATGCCTTGTGCCAAATTAACTCCGTGTATGGTTGCCGTATGGTTCAACGACTCGCCATCGAGAAAGAAACCGGTATAATCGAAACTCTGAGCGTGGAGCAGTTCGCCCAATTCGAGCAGGAACTCGTCGCCCGTGATGCGGTAGAGCCACAAAACCACATTCAGGTTATCGCAAGCACGATACTCGGCCCACGAAGTCCAATGACCAAGCGGCTTTGTCGGCAGAGTCTGCAACTGATATCGGAAGTAGGCTGTCAAGAATTCGACCACGCGGCTATCGCCCGTTGCCGAATAGTATTGTTGCAAGACTTTGAGCATCACCATTCGCGGCCACCAATCGGCCGAATTGTTGCGCTGCAAACCACGTTCGTAGAGGTAATCGGTGGCAGGCCCAAAGTAGCCGTCTTCACGTTGGCTGGCAAGCGTCCACTCGATCCAGGGCTGCACTTTTGCCTTCAACTCGTCATCGTCGAGAATATAGGCCAAAGGCAACAAGCCGTCGATCCAATAGGGGCCGCGCTCCCACTGGTCACCGTCGCCGCCCAACCAACCGTTGCGCTCGCCCATAACCTCGGGATAAAGTGTATCCATCTGCGAACTCATTCCGTTGCGCTGACGCATAAGCATCTCGTGCAACCAGCCTTCGGGCTTTATTGATCCGAGCGGCAACTCCTGATAAGCTTTGCTGTGTAGCTGCATTGTTCTGTTTTTTGTGGTAGCATTGATCCTGCCGGTTGATAATAGCAACAACAGGGTGCTCAAAACAAGAAATATTCGGTTGTGTGCAGTCATCTGTATAAATGTATAATTGTATTATTCGTCGTATCTCACCCAAACCTCCATACCGCCGGCCTCACGGTTGTCCCAACTGTAATAGGGGACGAATGTAAGGGTAGTCGCGGCCGTTGTTGCCACAATCTTTTCGACACCGCCGAGCAGTTGAGGACAAAATTCGGTGGTGAAGGTGGTTTCGGGCGAAATGGTTGCGTTGTCAAATCCGGCATTGTCGGTCTGCTCGATGCAGTAGACTATCGGGCCGCGCCGAATCGAACGACGTCCGACATCGGCTTTAACGCGTGGGTCGGCAGCCACTACTTCGACAGGCATATCCATCGTAAAGACCACCTTGTCGCCCTTGTGCCAGCGACGTTCAACAACCAAATAGCCTTTGTCGGTGGTAAACGCTGTGTTCTGTCCGTTCAATTCGAGCGAGAAATCTTTGCACCACCGTGGAAGACGCAATCGCAGAGCGAACTTGGCGCTGCGCGCCGGGTCGACAGCAATCTCCACTCGGCCGTCCCACGGATAGAGTGTGGTTTGCGAAATCGATACCTTGGTACCCGAAATGGTCGGCTCGGTCTGACTGCCAATAAACAGGTTCACCCATAGTGCATCGTCCGAAATGGCATAAATATAGTTACCTATCGAGGGCAGAAAACGCGAAATCTGACTCGGGCAGCAGGCCGTACCATACCACGCCTTGCGGTGGTGGTCGCCCGACGAGTAGAGCGGATTGACATAGAAGAAGCGGCCGCCCGAGAGCGATATGCCTGCCAGAGCACCATTATACATCGAGCGTTCGAGCACATCGACGTAACGTCCCTCGCCTTTGAGCATATTCATTCGCTGGTTCCACATCACCATACCGACCGAAGCGCACGTTTCGCAATAGGCATCTTCGTTGGGCAGATCGTAGCCCTCGGTGAAGCCCTCGTTGTGGCGCGACGACCCGATGCCGCCCGTAACATACATCTTGGTCAGCACCACATCGTCCCAAAGACGGTCGAGCGCCGGAATGTATGATTCGTCACCTGTTGCAGCGGCATAGTCGGCCATACCCGTAAAGAGATACATAGCACGAACGGCGTGACCGCTGATCTGTTCCAATTCGGCTACCGGGTGCAAATCCTGGTAGTAGTCTTTGGCGCGCCAATCGGCCTTGTTACGGCCACGCTCTTCAAGCAGCCAATGCGACAATTTGAGGTAGCGTTTTTGACCCGTAGTACGGTAGAGTTTAATCAGAGCCAATTCGATTTCGGGGTGACCGGGAACCCAGTCGCGTTTGTCGGGGCCAAAAGTGCGGTCAAAAAAATCGGCATACTTTATGGCCACGTCCAACAACGACCTTTTGCCTGTTGCGTTATAGAAAGCGATAGCCGCCTCAATCAGGTGCCCGCAGCAGTACATCTCGTGCTTGTCCATATCCGTCAGACGTTGGTCGAGATTGCCCAGAATATAGTAGGTACTCAGGTAGCCGTCGGCCATCTGCGCTCCTGCAATCTTGGCAATGATACCGTCCAACTTCGATTCCAGTTCGGGATTAGGGTTGTTCATCAGCGAGTACGAAGCCCCTTCAATCATTTTGTAGAGATCCGAATCGTCGTAGAAGAGCCCTTGGAAACTGCCCTCCTGCATACCTGCGGCAATGGCAAAGTTGTCGATACGATGAGTCTCGTTCTCGCATTGGTTCAGGCAGGCAGGCAACGTCACCGAAGCGTGGGTTTTGAGCCGCGGTTGCCAAAACGAGTCTGAAATCTGCACCTGCGAAAAGTCGACAGGTTCGTTCTGCCCGACAATGTCGTTTTGGGGTTGGCAAGAAACAAAGGCTGCTACGGTCGATGCCATTGACAGCAACAACAAGCCACGAAATATTCTCTTAATTTGGTTCATCTGTTTTGGGCCTTTTTTGATGTTTCAAAGTAAATTGTTTGATTGGCTATTTTGGAGCAGAATCGTATCAAAAAAAAGTACTATTTAGGCAGAGCATTGATTTTAATCTCTTTTCGGCAATATGTCTGATCGGAGTGAGGCATTTTGACTGCCACGCAAACCGTTGAATCGGCATTGTAGCTAACCACCTTTGCCCCCTCGATCGAGGCATATCCCGCCGGAAGGTATAATTCGAGCAGGTTTTCCGAGTCCGAACGTCCCGCAAGTTCGACCGTCAACACTCCGTCGACTATCTGTTGGTTCATCAATCTGAAACCAACCGAAAGAGCATCGCGGCGAGGCGTAACGACAGGCACAAGTGCCGCCATAGTCTCGTCGACATCAATTACGAGCGTAGCCTTGCCACTGAGCGAGAGTCGCGTTTTTAAGGTCAAAAAGTCGTTGCGATCCGAGATCGAGTAAGGTGCATTACGACCATCGACCACTACTCGTTTGATGGTTGAATGAGCCGGCAATATGGGCGAAAAGTCAAGTTCGACGGGCGAATCGGAGGTAAACTCGTAACAAACCGTACCGCGTCTTTTGGTCATCTTCATCGACAACGACGAATCGCCAATACGCATATTGTCGACCTCGAAGTTCTGCCAATCGTAGGGCAGACGTGGCGAAAGCGAGGCCGATTTGGCACAGGCATCGGGCTCGAAACCAAGCACTCCTCTGACCATTGTCAACTGGGCCATAGCCTCCGACCAGCATTGATGAAGCGTAATTCCGCTACTGCGATAGTAATCGCCGTTTATCACCTCGGGTATTCGTCCCAACGCCTGACTCTTGTAATATTGGAGATTATCGGCCACGGTTGCATAACCTTGGTCATACAGCCCCGTTTTATACTCGGCCAGACCGACCCAACCCGTATAGAGCGGCCAAACATTGCGTGGGGTATAGGCTCCGCCGTCCTCTATTTTCGAGAACTCGCTAAGGGTACGCACACCCCAATCGGTAGTGATTGAGGGGTCGGCAAACTGTCGCGACATCTGCTTTGAACGCTCGGCATCGACCACCCCAAGAAGTATGGGGGCTGCGGGCAGAACCAAAAACGGTTCGGTATAGGTATCGTCGGCGCGCAGTGCGTAGTTGTAGTAGCCCTTCTCGTTCCAAAAGCCCTCCATTGCGGGCGCAATAGCTTCGTAATCGGCCATATAGCGTTTCGATTTGGCTTTGTCGCCGCACTGTTCTGCTATGTATGATGCATCGCGCAAGGCAGCACGATAGGTGCCACACAGATACATTTCGGTCTGCGAGCCAAAGAGTTCGCCTCCCTCCAAAAAGCCGTGGCCCACATTGCTGATTTCGATCAGGCCGTCGCCGTCGGTATCGGTCGAGTAGCAGTAATCCATAGCTTTGTGAACGGCCGCAATATTTTTGCGCACAAACTCCAAATCACCCGACGAGCGCAGGTAGTCGGCCATCAGCACCACAAAGAGCGGTGTGGCGTCCGATGCATCGAAGTGGGCAACGCCACAAGTCATCAGTTCGTGATAAATCTTGCCGTCGACCTGTTGATATTTTATAAAGGTTTCGAGCACATTGCGCACGGTTTCGAAGTCGCCCATTGCATCGAAGGCCAGACCCGACCAAGCGGCATCGCGCCCAAAGTACCACGCATAACCCGGACGACCGCTGACCCGGTGTCCGCCACCCCACCCTCGTCGCGACGAGGAGTATCCGGCCATCAGCGAGCGGCCGATCGAGGGGGTGTCGACAATAAATTGCGACGACGAGACGGCAGCCCAACGCAACGACTCATTAAGCAAGCTGTCGGGAGTCTCGATTGAAAGCTGTTGCCCCAAATATCGATCGTAATATTCCGCGGCATCATTGACAATGGTCGAGGGGCTTAGCATAGCAGCTGCGTATGACTCCAAAGCATCTTCTTCGCCAGTGCTGCCTGCCACCATAACCACGTCGAGCGAACCGACGCCCTCGGTCGAACATATCATCGAGCAAGAGGTTTGCAGCAATTCTGTATCGACGGCGTTGACCTTTCGGTTTTCGTAACTAAAACCGTTGTAACGGCCTGCCTTCATCACACGCAGCGGCAGATTGGCGCCCACTATCGATACCATTTCGCGATTGGCATCACGAGTGACAAAGCCATTGAGTTCATTCGAGAAAGTGTAGTACAGCGACCCGAGAGCATCGGAGTCGTAAGGCCACATAAATCGCAGGTTCGATTTGAAATCGGTAATAATGTTGGCTATTCGGCCGTCCTGCCAATCGTAGTGCACAACCGTCACTCCATCGTCGATTGCCGAAGTGATTGTTTCGGTCAGCTCCACCCCTTCGACAGAGTAGTGGCGGACAACAGCATAGGGGTATATCTCGAACCGCGGTCGGAGGTCGGAGAGGCATATCAGCTCGCCGCGCCCCTCTAAATCGACCCAAACACGGTAATCGCGCAACGACATAATTGGGTGAGTCCATATCTCCTCAATTCCTCCACACTCATTACCAACAATCATTGAGCGGTGCGTGGGCAGGTCGAAATAGAAATTCTCTGCCTCCCTCGAAAGCCGGTATTCCGATTGAGGGAGAATCAGCTTTTGTGGGGCAGCTATTCTGACCGGTGAATACTCGGCTGCACAAATCGAACACTCGCCCGCAGAGTGTTCGTGCGAAGGGCATACTGTAACAGGCGAATAGTCCCAATAACGCTCCTCGGATTGGAACTCACGGCCGCCAAGATACGACAGTGTGTTGAGCGTAAAGCGTTTGAGAATCTCTCGATGAAAATTTTCGCGATTGTAGTATAGGCAACCGCCAACAGCCAAAAATTCGCCTTCACCATAGGGGGTCTGCCAAATGAGCTTCTTATCGGGACGGTTGAAGATGTACTCCCACTGGGTGGCAACAACACGTGCACCCTCGGCCTTGGGCAGATTATCGCCCGTAAAACCGTTGAGGACACAAACATTATCGACCTTTCCGTGCCACGTGTAAGCGCCGCCAAACAGCCCGTCGAATATCGGGTGACTGCGATAAGCCTGAAATCCGAGTTTGCGCCCATAGCCTTCGTCGACAGCGTCGTAGGTATAGGTTTCGATCTGTTGCGGTTCAATGCCGCATAGGTTGAGCAGATGCACCGCGTCCATCGAGAGCAATACCTTGCCGCCGCGCGAAACATAGTCAAGCAGTGAGCTGCGCAGGCCTTCGCCCAAAGCGGAGGTTTCTATTGTGTCGAGCGTATGGCACCAAACCACATCGTAATCGTCAAATGATCCCGCGTAGTGGCAGTCTATCAGACAGACATCGACATCAGTCCCTTTCAACAGTTCGACCACTGCCAAGGCTTCGGATTTGGAATCGGTGTTGTCGGACACAATATAGCCCACTCGCAGGTCGGCTTGCGAACAAGCTGCCAGCAACAATGCCAAAACAGCTGTTGCGACGCATAACAAATGTTTCATTCTTATCTCTATTATCGGCTCTTTTTTGACGTTCTATTTGGATTCAGGTGTGCGGTACGCAAATCTCTATAACTCCATCAGCAGCGTACGTTCATAACGCACAGCAGCATTGTAGTCGACAATATAGTACCACCAGTTATTCAGGTGCAAATCCTTCGAATCGGGATTCAGCCCCTTGAAGTGCGGCAAATGGCCGAAATACCACTTCATATAGCCGTACTGGCCAAATTCCCACTCCGCCGAACTAACGCGACGAGCCTTTGATTTGTCCTCAACAATATTGGGGTAGTTGAACCACTCGTCGGCATAGGTATAGATGAGCGAGGAGTTGTTGTAGTCGTAATCCTTCACACCGTTTGGCGGAAAATGGCACAATCCGATATGTGCATAACCCGAGTCGAAGCGCTCGTAGGTCAATTTGTAGGCGCTGAACTTTTCCCACGTGGTAAGCGCCTGTTTTTTGTTTTTGTACTCATAACGCCAGCCGCCATAAACCTCGTTCATAATCGATTCAACTCGGTGGGCATAGCTGTGCAGAGCCAAATCGACAGTGCGCTCGTAATTGCAGAACATAACCGTCATAAGGTCTTGGCACGGGAGGTCGGTAGTGATGCCGGGCGAGTTGCACCAAAAGGCGTTCTTGCCAACCAGCCGCGACTCATACATACCGCTGGCAGGGTGAGTATAGACCCACACCTCGTGGAGTTCGCCCCGATCGCGCATAGCTCCAAAGCCGAAGTGGTTGATCATTCCAACATAGTCGTACGACACACCTTCGTTGATGCCCGGAAAGACCTTCGAATCACAAATAGCCACAAGCTCGTCGGTAGTCAGATAGGGTTTGTCGACCGAGTCGTTGTGATAGGTGTAGAGGTGATCGGCCTCATACTCGCCCACAATCTCGTACTTGACAACGCCGTGCGAAATCTCGTCGAAATTCTTCTTGTACTCGGCACATTGGCTCCAAGGGTTGTTCCAATTATAGAGTTCGTGTATGCGCTTACCGCCCGTACCCTCGACGATAGGGTCCTCATAGACCACCGCAACCTTAATGGTCAACGGCTCGGCCACGCGCTCTTCGTAGGGGATTACATCGGGTTCGACGATACGCCGAATTGTAAAATTGCGCACCGAAGTTTCAATATCGGAACCGCTTTTCCACGGTTCAACACTCCAATAGACCACTGTCGAGGCCTCCGGCTCGACTCCCATTGCGTCAAGCTGCGAATCCATCTCGGGGGCCGACAGTGCATAGCTCTGTGCCGAAACGGGGAGGGTTATCTTTGTTTCGAAATCTTCCGTAAGGCTCAGAATCAACTTAAAGTTAGTGATTGGCTCGGCAGTCTGCCAGCTGAACCTAACCGAATCGACATCGTTGAGCGCAATATTTCCATCTTGGAATGGAGTAAGCAGTTCTATTTCGGGCTTATTCTCCGGCGTTTCTACGGGTCTGTCGCACCCGGCCATACCAATTGCTGCAATCAGTACGGCCAATATTGTAATAGTCTTTTTCATTTTGTTTTGCAATTAAGAGCCGACTCCCGGCAAACAGCCTCAGAGTAGTCGACAACATAATACCACCAGTTGTTGAGTTTGCCGTCGGCAGAGTTGATACCCTTGAAGTGGGGCATATGTCCGAGCCACCACATCATATAGCCCTCGTGATCGCCCCATTCGGTGCGATTGATGCTGCGAGGGTGGGTTTCGGTCACATTTGGATAATCCAACCACTCGTCGGCATAGCTCATCACATAGTCGTCGTTGACAAAATCGTAGTCGTGAGTTCCGTTTGGCGGAAAGTGCACGTTGCCGACATTGGAGTTGCCCGCGTCGTATTTGTCATATATTTTGGCATAGCCGGTATAGCGTTCCCACGTGGAAAGCTCCTCCTTGGTTGCCTTGTTGTCGTAATTCCACCAACCGTAGACCTGCATCATAGTCGACTCGAAACGGTGGCTGAAACTCTCCAACGCACAAGCCAAATTACGCTCGTAGTTGAAAAACATCACGGTGAGCAGCTTGTTGACGGTAGTCTCGGTTTCGGGAGGCGAGTTGAGCCAAAAGCCGCCTTTACCCATCAAATGCGACTCGTAGGCACCCGAAAGCGGTGTCGAGTAGATCCAAACCTCGTCGATGATGCCCTCATCGCGTTTTTTGTCGAAACCATAGTATTGGATCATAGCATTGTAGTCGTATTGCAGGCGGCGTTCGAGTTCGACGCCCCATTTTGGCGCGACCAGAAGCGAAGCCATCTCGTCGTTGGAGATATGTTCACCCTGCGGACGCTCTTTGAGCGATGTAAAGAAGCGGTCGGCCTCTATTTGCTCCACTATTTCATACTCAACCACACCGTGCGAAGCCTTAGTGATAGCCTCACAGAATGCCGTCGCCTGACTACGCGGGTCGTTCCAACGATAGGTGTAGCCGGGTGTTGTGCAATATTCGTGAATGCGTTTGTTGTCGAACTGAGGCATTGCAGGGTCTTCATAGACGACAGCAACCTTCACTTTGATCGGCTCCGCATTGCGGTTGGTCGAGCGGTTGCAGCCGTAGAATGGCACCATCGCAATAGCCGAAAGGCAGAGCACAATGCCAATGTTTCTCTTGTGGTAATTCATTTGTTTGTTCATTCAAAAAGTTAGAATAGTTTCACCCTACAAAGATCCAACGAGCGAGACGATGATCCTGCGATTATCGTTTCAAAAAACAAGAAAATCATATCGAATAGGCCTCCGCAGGTCGACTATTTGACAAAATCCTTGGGCAAAACGCCAAACTGTTTGAAAAAACATTTGGAGAAGTAGGACGACGAACTGAATCCCACAATGAAGGCGATCTCGTTAACACGATACTCCTTGCGGCGCAACAACTCGGCAGCTTTTTTGAGCCTGATAAGGCGTACAAAATCATTGGGAGTAAGCTGCGAGATGCTCTTCACCTTGCGGTAGAAAGTCGCACGGCTCATATTCATTGCAGCGGCCAGAGTGTCGACATCGAAATCGACCTCATCAATATGGCGATAGACTATCTCGACGAGCTGGTGAATGAAATTTTCGTCGGCCTTGGAGTGGACTATGGTGTCGAGCGTAACTTCGGGCATATTCTTGAACGACTCGGCAATCTTCTGCCTGTTGAGCAGCAGATTATTGATCCTCAGTTTCAGATAATCGGGCGAGAACGGCTTTTCGATATACTCGTCGGCTCCTATTCGCAGGCACTCCATCTTCGACTGAATGGTGGTCTTGGCAGTAAGTATTATCACCGGTATATGACTGAATCGCAGGTTCTCCTTAACCTTGCCGCAGAACTCCAAACCGTCCATTACGGGCATCATAATATCGGTGATTATTATGTCGACCTGATTGTGTTCCAACAGTTCTATTGCCTGCATTCCGTCGTATGATTTCAGTATGTTGTACTCGCTTTTCAGCTTTTTGGCCACAAAAGCGTTGAACTCTTTGTTGTCCTCGACAATCAGAATTGTCGGACGGCTTTCGGGTTCAAGAATCTCATCGATCGAATCGATGGCATCGTTCAGAGTGTCGGGAGCCGGTTCGGCAGTGGCCGACGGGTGGTCGTTTTCGATCCGAAAGACGTGTTGCTGGCCGATGGGCAGTTCGATAACGAATGTGGTCATTTGCCGATCGTTGGTGAGCAGATACATTTTGCCCGAGTGAAGTTCGGCCAAAGTGCGTGCAAAAGGCAACCCAATGCCTGTTCCGTGAGCCTTTTCGTCGATTTTGAAATAGGGCTGAAAAATCTTCTCGGCATACTCGGGCAGAATCTTGTCGCCGTCGTTCGACACAACCACCTTAAAAGAGCTATCGGAGCTCTCCACAACCACCTTAACCTCTTTGTTTGCGTGGTTAAGCGCATTATTAATGAGGTTGCTGGTCATTTTGGTAAATATCTCGGCATCAATGTCGGCATACAGGGTTTCGGGAATGGAGGTATCGACGCAGATGCCTTTGAGCTGCATTGACGGCAGAAAACGAGCAACCGCCTCACGCAGCACAGCCGCAGCGTTTTGATGCACGAAAGTGAGGTTGATGACCTTTGATTCTGCTTTTCTGAAATCGAGCAGCTCATTGATTAGCTTCATCATACGGTTGGTGTTGTCCCTCATCACAACCATATCGTCGTAGTTGGGATTCGATTGAGGCGTACTCTCCATCACGGCATCGAGCGGCATCTTGATCAGACTTAGCGGGGTTCTGATTTCGTGAGTAATGTTGGTAAAAAAGTCTATTTTGGCATTATAGAGTTCCTTCTCTTTTTGTGCCTCAAACTCGTGAAGACGCCGCTGATCGCGTGTTCTGACATCGCGGGCGTAACGTTTTGCCACAAGCGCAACCAAAAGTACAACCATCACAAAATAGAAGATATAGGCATACGTGGTGCGGTAGAAAGGAGGAGTAATTTCAAGCTCAATACTCGCTCCTTCGTTATTCCAAACGCCATCGCCATTGGCCGCTTTAACCCTGAAAGTATAATGACCCGCCGGGAGATTCGAGTAGGTGACGTGGTTGTTCGACCCGCTGTTGATCCACTCTTTGTCCCAACCCTCCAACATATAAGAATAGGTATTGCCTCCGACCGAAGAGTAGCTCAGTGCCGCAAAGCCGAAACTAAACATAGAGGTGCTTTGAGGTATCTTCAATTCGTTGGTGTTGGTTATCGAGCGGGTCAAAATTGGATTTGTGCCTTCACCGGGTCTAACCTCGCGGTTATAGATCTGAAAGCTGTTTATCACAACCGCCGGCACACTGCGGTTATAGTCGTTTTTCTCGGGCGAAAAGGCAACGAAGCCCTTTATTCCGCCAAAATAGAGTTTGCCGTCTTTGGCACGGAAACCCGATTTATAGTTGAATTGGTCGCCCAACAACCCTTGTGCATAGGTGTAGCACAAAACAGAGTGGTCGTTGGTATCGACCTTAAAAAGTCCCTTGTTGGTACTACCCCAAATATCGCCTCGCGTATCCTCAACCAGACGGTAGATAACGTCGTTGGGCAGACCGTCGGCCATTGTCATCTGTCCCAAAAACAGGTCGCGCTCACGGTCATAGACACAAAGCCCCATACCCTCGGTACCGACCCACAAATTGTTGCGCGAATCGACCAGCAGGCACGAAACCATATTTGAGGAGAGATCTTTGCCGGTGAAGAGGTACTCGTAGTGATGCCACCTGTTCTGATGGCGGTCGAATGAAAAGATGCCGTCGCCGAGTGTTGCAAACCACAATGTCGAGGAGGAGTCTTCAACAATATCGTTTACCTGTCGGTTAATGGACTCGGGCAACACGGCATCGAAAACGTCCCTTCGACTGTCGTAGACAAAAAGTCCGCCGAAGGTACCGACCCATATCTTGCCTGTCGAGTCGCAAAAGAGAGAATAAATGTGATTGCTGGTCAAACCGCAATGTATTGCGTCGCTATAAGACTTGAAGCGTCGGGTGGCCACATCAAGCACAAAGAGTCCCTCGGCAAAAGAGCCCACCCACAATTTGCCGTTTTGGTACAAAAGCGCGTGAATATTGGTTGCGGGAATAAATCCATTGCGGAACTTACCTGTTGCAGGGTCAAAACAATTCAATCCGGCATCTTCTGTCCCGATCCATATTTTGCCGCTGTCGTCCTGACAAAACTCACTGATGCTTTTACCGCTGATGGAGTTGTGTTCGGGCACCGGATAATACTTCTCGAACTTCGACGAGAACTTGCCGACATAGTTGACTCCTCCGAAATATGTACCGAGCCATATGCCATCTTCGCGGTCTTGGTAGATTGAGTGTACGGCATTGTCGGACAGCGAGTAGGGGTCATTGAATACGTGTCGAAGATTGACTATTGAAGAGGAGTTGCAGATGTAGACGCCAGTCTCGGTACAAAGCCATATCTCGCCTGCACGGCTTTGGAATATATTTCTCACAAAGAGCGTATTACCATCGGAATCGGTTTCGACGAAAGGGGTAAAGCAGCGCTCGTCCAAATTAAAGAAGAGCGCCCCCTTGGACGAAGTGCCGACAATCATTCGGTTGTCGTTGAGCAAAAACAGATCATTGATATCGTTGTCGGCCGACTTTGATGCAAACCAGTATTGTTCGACGTTTCCGGTTCGAGGGTTCATCGAGAGCAGTCCGTTGCCATAGGTAGCAATCCACACATCGCCTTGTTTGGAGAAGACGAAATCGCGGATATTGATCTGCTGACCCGACGAGAGGTGCGGCCTGAAAAATTTCAGTTCTCCATTTGCGTCGTATCGAAATAAGCCGGTATTGGAGACAGCGATCCATATGTTGCCCGATGGATCGGCAGCTATGTGTCGAGCAATGCCGTCGACCTTAATTCCATCGCGCGTAACGACATCGAAGTGGGTGAAGCTGTCTGTCACGGGCGAATAGATGTAGACGCCGTTTGCAGTACCTACCCAAATACGGCCGTCTTCTGCCTCAAAAAGCGAGAAATTACTGTTGCTGCCAATGGAGTATTCGTTCGAGGGATCTTTTTTATATACGGTGAAAGATTGGCCGTCGTAACGGTTCAATCCGTCCTGCGTTCCGAACCACATAAAGCCTTGGTGGTCTTGTAAAATAGAGTAGACCATATTCTGCGAAAGTCCGTCCTCGACCTCCAAGCTGCGCAGATAGAAAGGTTTGGATTGAACTAATGTGCTGAATCCCAAAAACGAGGCTAACAGTAACGACAGGCGTAAGAGAGGTTTCATCTATATTTATTGCTTTTTATCAATGGCAAAGCTACATTTTTCGGCCGAAACCGCAAACAGGCTTAATCAACTCTTACGCGGTTTGATATTATTTTATGGTTTTATGATACGTTATTTTCAGTTGTATTTGTAATGATGCAGTACTTTTGTTTCAGCCAAAAAGCAGAACAGACCGATATCTCAATTCATAACGAACAGACTAAACTAATTCACTTAAAAACCTATTTAATTAAATTATGAAAAACAAATTTCTATCAACACTCGCAATTTTTGCAATGCTTTTCACAGCTTGCGACAAACCCGTTGATCCTACCGCAACAGATCCGGAACCCGAGGCACCGGAGGTAATAGATGAGTTCCTGACTGCAAACCCCGAGGGCGAAACCGGTCTCGAATTTTCGATTGTAGCCGAAGAGGCTTGGACTGTCGAGGGCGAAGAGCCCTACTCTTGGATCAGCGTCTCGCCTGCCAGCGGTACCGGCAGCGGAAAACTCACCTTCGTTATTGAGGCAAACGAAACCGATGCCGAACGTTCGGCTATCTACGCAGTAACAGAGGGCGAATTTCAGACCTACGAAATTATGATCACTCAGGCCAAGAAAGAGTCGAACGTCAACGACGACGATCTCGCATTCTTGAAAGCCATTGTAGAAGGCAATATGTTGGGCGAAGATACCCCGACTGTCGGCAACTGGTACACTGTTGAGGCAACCTTCCCGGGCATCACTCTCGAAGACAAAGACGGCAAACTCTTCATTACCCGCATCGACGGTGCTCCCTTCACCGATCTGCCAACAGTGATGAAACTTCCCGAAGTAACCCACATCAACATCGGCGACAACGTAGCTCTTACCGGCAAATTCCTGCCCACCGAATGGGATACCCCGAAAGCAGTATTCATTCGTTTGGCAAAGAGCAAAGTTACCGGTACCATTCCCGCAGGTTTGGCAGCATCACCGGTATTGGTTGAACTCTATTGCGACGGTTGCGACCTCTACGGTGCACTTCCTCACGATTGGGCAAGCAAGACCCTCAAAGTGGTCATTTTAGCAAACTACTCGGCACCTGCCGATACAATCGAACCGGCCACTACCGAAGACAACACCGGTCTGGGCTATATGGTTCCCGCATCTCTCGACGTTCTTATAAACCACTACAATGATGCCGGCGAACTCGACAACCAGCCTATGTACTGGCACGATAAGACCCAGTTCAAACTCGGCGGCGTGAAAGAGCGCAACTGGGTAGGTTTCGAAAATGGTTGGGGTCAGGCTCGTTACGAGAAATACGACGCTAACGCAGTTGCCGGTAACAAGACCGTTTGGAGCGACTACCGCCTGTTGGTTGGTGATGTTGCAGGTGGTGACGGCTGGGCTCACTACTTCTCGAATGTTGGTTACCCGGGTCGTTTGGGTGGTGTTCCTGCTCAAATGATGACTTGGAATCAAACCGATGCCGATGCCTACACTGCTAAATGCAAAGAGGCACGTAATTAGAGTCAAGTAGTCTGAATTTACTCAAAGAGGGAGTGTCTAACTCAGTTGTTAGACACTCCCTCAATTATTGTATAAGGGCCCAAAGGGGCAATAGGGCCCAAAATGGCCAAAGGGATAGATTGCTTCTGTTTGGAGACAATTATCCTTTCTTATTTCTCTTTGGCCCCTTTACTCCGTCGTCAGCGTTAGCCGGTTACAGATATGGAAAGCGGCCTGATTGATCTTGTTTTTCAGCAGTATAGGGTAGTCGCGGTGGTCGTCGAAAAACAACTCTATCTGATGGTAGGCTTCGCGAGAGTAGTGGCCTGCAAGCAGCGAACCGACCCAGTCGCGAGGAAAAAAGATGTCGCCCGTAAGTTGCACCTCCTGCAACACCTCCAACCCCGGACGGATATACTTTACGGCTCGTTGCGCCCTCAGAGGGTGGTTAAGGTAGTAGAGAGCCGACGATGCCCACGGTTCGATACGACGATTCTCGGGTTGTAGAAGCTCCTCAAAGAGGGCATCAAGTCGGGTGGTGTCGGCAACTGTTGCTCGTGAGATATAGTCAAATTGGCGCAGACGGTCGGGATTTGTGATGCGTGCGCGTTGCCGTTGCAGAATAGTGGCCGCCTCCGAGGGTCGGCGCACCGCAAGTTCATAGGCCATTTTGGTGTAGTCGTTCTCGTTAAGCTGTCGGCCAGACTGCTGCGACCATATTGAATACAGGCGTTTTACCGTCCGAGGGCACACCCCGTTCCCTATCAGCAGGCGAAGGGTTTGCAGGCGGCACGATGTCAACGGGTGTTGCGAAATAATCTCAAAGAGTCGATTTTCAAGTTCAGATAATTGAGCGGCCGAAAGGTAGGGCATCACTGTTCCGACGTAGCCGACCAAAGTTGAGGCAATCAACGGATTGGACTCACTTTTCAACCCGTCGAGCAGAGCCGCCGCCCAGCGGTCGTGGGCAATGTTGCCGGCCAAATAGTTTTCATAGAGTTGCATCACAACCGCCTGCCGCATAAGCGGGTCGGCGAGTGTGGCGGCTGCGTTCAACATTGCGTTGCGTTGGATTGAGTCGGTAAGAAACAATCCGTAGCCCTGTCCGTCGCAATTTGGTATGACTCTTTCGACCTTAAACGGAAGCGCAACAGAGTGGCGCGGCCGGCTCAACGCTATTTGCAGACAGGTATCGACACCCTCGCCATAGAGTGCCACGCCGACGGTTTGAGGCCAACAAAGTCCCCTGTTGTAGCGGTCGGTCTGTGAAATCAGAAGCGAGTCGCCCTCAATGGCGACCTCTATGGTGGGCATTCCCTTCTCGTTGACCCACACACGGCTGAAACCACGCACGTCGGCATCGCTGTTGGCGGCAAAAATGTCGACCAAATTCTCCCACGTAGCGTTGCCGTAGGCGTATTTTCGCAGGTAGCTCCCGATGCTTCGGCGGAATGCCTCTTCGCCCATCAGTTCCACCAACTTGTTCATCATTATGGGGGCTTTGTTGTAGATGATGTTGCCATATATGAGCCCTGCACTGCTCAGGTTGTCCAACGGCTGGCGAATGGCGGTGGTACCTTGGGTGCGGTCTTCGCTCAATGCCGAGGCAGTGTAGGTTTTAAGTCCGTTGAGTTTGTGGTTAATCGACGGGAACAGCGGCTCGACCATACGTGCGGCAAAATAGTTGGCAAAGACCTCTTTTGTCCATACATCGTTGAACCAATCCATTGTCACAAGGTCGCCAAACCACATATGAGCCGTTTCGTGGGCAATGAGCGAGGCACGTCTCAACTCCTCGTCGGGGGTCGGGCACTCGCCCAAAAAGAGCTGAGTATCGTTATAGAGCGTAGCCCCCGTATGCTCCATACCTCCGTACTGAAATCCGGGCAGGATAATGAAATCGTACTTGGCAAAAGGGTACTTGATTTCGGTATAGCGTTCGAGCCAATCGAGCGACGAGGCCACCTGATTGAAGATTATGGGCAGCTGAGAGAGTTTCTTGGGGTCGGTCTCGCGATAGTAGACCGCAAAGGTGCGTTCGGCGGCACGGAAGGTCTGCTTCTCGAAACGGCCCGCCACAAACGAAAAGAGGTAGGTGCTGAGTGGCTCGGTCTGTCCAAAAACTATCTGTTTGCGGTCGGCCATAAGCTGCTCCTCTTGGGTAACAACCGTATTTGAGATTGCGCACCACCCTGCCGGCACTTCAAGTTTCAAACGGAAGAGTGCTTTCAGGTTTGGCTGCTCGAAACAGGGGAAGAGCGTTCGTGCACGGTCGGGTACAAGCAGCGTGTAGAGGTAATCGTCGTTACGGTTGAGCGACTGGTCACCTGCCGTAAAACAGATAGAAATGAGGTTTTCGCCTCGGGTTTTCAGATGTTTTACGGGCACAACAATATGCTGATTGACAAATTGGTAGTCACTCTCCGAACCATTGACGCGCAAAGAGTGAATTTTCTCCTGTTGCTCTCGGAAATCGAGAACGACCTCTTCACGTTTGTCGAGTTCGAACCTTATCTCTATTGTAGCCTCGACGGGCAACTCTTTCTCCGAGGGGAGCGCAAACGACAGGTCGTATTGCAGGTTTTTGATGCTCTCTTTGCGGTGGTTGGCAAGCGTGAGCGAAACGCCCTGCTCACAGAGTTGTTCGGTCGACACATTGGATTCAGCGCCACAACTGCACAACAGCAGGGCAATCAAAAGCAACTGTCCTACCCTTCCGTACACTCTTCTACAATTCATAACGGTTTCCATTTATTATATATAAGGTTTTGCTGACTTTATCGCAAGTCCGGCACGCCAATATCGGCTTTCAAGGGGTCGAAGGTTACAAATTACGCAATGGGAGGTGGGCAGCACGAACCTTGAAGAAGTTGGTCTTTTCGTCGCCCGTATAGACTCGGTAGTCGGGACGCGAGCCCCACGAAGCAGGGTGATCGTAGATGGTGCAATCCTCGCCCGTGTCGTTCGGGACATATTTTTCTATCATATTGTGCCACTTGGCAATACGTGCCGAGCTGCGCACATAGGCAAAATAGTCGTTGCGCAAATCGGCCAATTCGTAGAGGTAGTCGACATACTGTTGCCGCCACAGGGAATTTTTGAGAATCTTGCGAAACAGCGGTCGCGAAGAGTTGCCCCACGAGAGCATATCGCCCGTAGCACCGTCGGGAAAACCGTATTGGCAGGTTCCGAGGGTGTTGTCCAAATCGTAAGGTATCATAAAGAAACGCCCCTGCGAGTTGAAATAGATGTAATAGTTGTTGCCATTGCCCCAATAGTCGTCCCAATGGCCGATTGTGGTGGTCACGGCAAGGGTGCGCAGAAGCAGGTCGATGTCGGCAACGGAGGCAATCCACTCGTCGAACGCCGTGCCCTCTTTTTTGGTTACATTAATTATGAAATCGCCCAACTGCTTGCGTGCGTTCTCAAACTCCTCCTCGTTGGTTTTCAGTTCATAGTTAGGGTGCGACGACGATCCGTCAGTGTTTTCGAGTTGCATCAACGAGTACGACGGATTGGCGAGCGAGGCGTCGCAATAGCACTTCCACAGCTGTCCGCCCGAGTCGCCGAATAGTTTTGCACGAGCACGCAGGTAGTTTTTGTCGATCGTTTCGTACATACCGTAGATGCCGTAATAGGCGTCGGAGCTATCCTCCCTGACGCGCAACGTCAGTCTGCAATAAGCGCTGTTGACTGCCGTCCAAACTCCAAAACGGCGGTAGAGGTCGTAACCGTAGATTTCGCGCACATAGGTTGGGTCCTCGTGGAACCATTTGAGCGCAATTTTTTCGACACCGCCCAACGATTGTTCGTCGATGTATTCCGCGACGTTAATCTGGAAATGGGCGTGGTTCCAATCGGTCTGATGACCGTTGTGTCGCTTGCCCGAACTGCTCTCGGGTCGGCGTCGCGAGGTGTTGCCTCGCAGACGCAAACCTGAGCGTGGCGCAGAGTATGTCTTACTGCCAAATGTCGCCTTAATATCGCACTCGATGTACTCTTCGGTGAAACAATTCTGATCGAAAGCATCGAGCAGACGGTTCCACTCATCGGTAGAGGTCTCTACCCTGATGTCGGCCACGCGCTCCATATCGAACACCTCGTAGAGTGCCGTGTTTGTCAGGCGCCGCTCCTGGTCGTCGTCGTTTCCAAAGAAATCGGTGCAACCGGTCAGCAGCAACAGAGCCAAAGCAGCGGCATAGTATCTTATATTCTCTTTCACGACGACAAAAATAATCAAAAAAACGGTTACGGTAAGCAGTGATTACCAATATCGTCAGGCAAAATAAGTCGACTACAACAATTCCGCCTTATGGCAACTCTGTCTCAAAGTTCACCGAACGACACTGCAAAGCCGCCGCCGACCGCCGCCGTAACCGACAAAGTATCGGTCGAGCAAACCTCGCCACCCAAAATCTCGTAGGATTGCGGGTTGGTGAAGCAATCGGCATCGGGCCCATCGCGATAGATTGTCGCCTTGTAGCGTTTGTTGTTGTCGAGGAAGCTCAAAGGCACCTCGAAATCGCGACGATTCTCATCGGTCACACCACCCAAAAACCACTTTTCGGTACCCTTTGCTTTGCGCGCAACAACAATGTAGTCGCCCGGCTCGGCCAACAGATAACGACTCTCCGACCAATCGACGGCAACATCTTTGATAAACTCGAAGGCGTCCATAAATCGTTCGTAATGTTCGGGCAAATCGGCCGCCATTTGCAGCGGCGAGTACATTGTCACATAGAGTGCCAACTGGTTGGCTATCGTAGCGTTGACGTGCGAAGAGTTATTGGCGAAACTGCTCAAATTCATCTCGAATATGCCGGGTGTGAAGTCCATCGGGCCGCCGTTGAGCCTTGTGAATGGCAGAATGGTGACGTGCTTGGGCTGTGTGCCGCCAAAGGCCTGATACTCCGTTCCGCGTGCCGATTCGTTGCCGATTAGATTGGGGTAGGTGCGGCAGAGTCCTGTTGGTCGGACGGCCTCGTGGGCATTGACCATAATGTGGTGGTCGGCCGCTTTGCGCACGGCATAGAGGTAGTGATTTACCATCCATTGTCCGTAGTGGTGTTCGCCGCGCGGGAGAATATCGCCCACGTAACCCGACTTGACGGCATCGTAGCCATAACGGTTCATCAAATCGTAGGCATCGTCCATATGGCGTTCGTAGTTGCGAACCGACGACGATGTTTCGTGGTGCATAATGAGTTTTATTCCCTTTTGGTGAGCATACTTGTTCAAAGCCTCTATATCGAAGTCGGGATATGGAGTTTGGAAGTCGAAGACATAATCCTTCGAACAACCTGCCCAATCCTCCCAGCCTGTGTTCCAGCCCTCAACCAACAGTGCATCGAAACCATTCTCGGCGGCAAAATCGATGTAACGCCTGACATTGCCGTTGTTGGCCGAGTGCTTGCCGTTGGGGCGTGCCAAAGAGTAGTCGGTCTGCCCGAGCCGAATCGACGGGGAGTCCCAAGTGTAGGCCCACGAGCCCGAGCCCGAAATCATCTCCCACCATACGCCCATATACTTCACGGGGTGTATCCACGAGGTGTCGTCCAAAGCGCAAGGCTCATTGAGGTTCAACACCAAACGGCTCGCCAACATATCGGTTGCGCTGTCGGTCACCTGAATTGTGCGCCAAGGAGTTGTGCAAGGGGTCTGCATATAGCCCTTCCAGCCCTGAGCATCGGGTGTCAGGTGCGAGGTAAGGGTGTTGGTTTTCTTATCGACCGTAAGGCTCATACAGGGATAGTCGACCAGAGCGGCCTCGTGCAGACTGACATAAAGTCCCTCGTCGGTCTTCAAAAGTAACGAAGTCTGAACGCCGTTGGTGGCGAATGGTGTCTGCGACATATTGCCGCAAACGGCTTTTTCGAAGAGTCGGGGTATCTCGGAAAGTCGGCTCTCGGTGTACTCATACTCCTGCGTGTCGTAGTCGCCCGGAATCCACCACGTCTGCCAGTCGCCAGCCAAAGCAAATTCGGTCAGCTCCTCGCCTATGACAAAATAGCGCAATGGCTGATTGTCGGGGAACTCGTAACGGAATCCAAGACCGTCGTCGTAGAGCCTAAAACGCACCGACATCAACTCTTTGGTTTGTGGTCTGATCATCTCGACCAAAAGTTCGTTGTAGTGGTTGGCGATTTCGGACTCTTCGCCCCAAACGGGCTGCCACTTCTCGTCGAGCGAGTCGCGTACAATGTTCACCACCTCGAAACCGTCGCAAAAAGTGCGTGTCGGTTTTGCGTCGCGCTTAACAACTTTGCCGTCGGGGCTTTGGTAGTCGAACTCCGAAGCATTCATAACGCCACGCAACTCGAAACCGAGCTTGCCGGGCAAAAGAACGTCGGTCGCACCATACTGCAACGAATATTGCGGCGCTCCCTTGTCGGTCAGCGAAAACTGCATTGTCAGCCCTCCGTCGGGCGAACGAAGCTCGGCAACGACGGTCAATTTCTCTTTTGCACAACCGGTTAGCAATGACACCATTGCCAATAAATAAATAACTCTTTTCATTCTATCTCCAAATAATCAATCAATATATCGTCAACAATCGATTCTGCACCGACTATGCTAATATGGTTTACTCCTCGTTTCAAATTGACTGTCAGAGGCACCTCGACCCACGTGCCGGCTTCGGTAATCTCCAACCGCAAAGAGTATTGGTCGAGCCGAAGCGTGCAGGCAGTAATATCGAGTGGCGATACAGCTCTGCAACGAACCACAATATCGGCCGACGAATCACTCTCCGATTCAACCGTAAAGAGCACTTCGGCCGAGGCCGAGTTGAGTGAGGCGGCATACCCAAATCCGGAATACTCCGAATCGGTGAGCACTTTACAATCGCACTCCCTTTTACACGAGGCAGAAGAGAGTGCGAAAGCCAACACAATTATTAACCAAAACTTACTTTTCATCTCTTGACGGTTGCTCCATTTTTGAGCGAAGCGCATTCGGCCTGATAACGCTGCTTTCCGATGGGAGTGATGCGCAATATTCTGCAACTATGCGGTTGCAACACCGTTTTATAGCCATCGCACATTGAACCCAAGTCGGTGTGCGACCACATATCTCTGACGTTTTGCACCTTGCCGCCCTCGATGCCGAGCTCTTCGAAGAACGAAATCGAATAATTCAACGGTTCCTCCTCGCGATTGAACAGCCCCACCACGTAGTCGCCGTCGGGCAACTGCCCCACCCAGCGCGAACTGTTTATATCATTAATGTCGTTCGACAATGGTTTGGCCACAAATCCTGCGCGGTTCAAATCGATCAGCTCGGTATTGCGATAGACCTCAACGGCATCGTCGGTAATGGTGTCGTACTGGTCGGCAATGGCCAGCGCCGAGCCTCCCATAACCATCAGCGAGAAGAGGAACTTTCGTTCGTCGGTCGAAGCCAAGCGGTTGAGGCGCATAAAGTCGCCGTCCATAATCATCTGCCCTTTGGCGGCGATGTCGGAGAATGCGACCATACCGTCGAAGACGTTGCCGTATTGAGGCCAGCGGTTTTTGTGCTCTCCGCGTCGGCGCGAACTGACAAAATCCCACTCACCCTTGAAACAGTCGTCGTCGATACGAATCATATCGCCGTAAGGCAGCTCGGTCTTTGCGTGGTTGTGGCAGTTGGGCATCACAAGGCTCAAAAACAACTCGTCGCCTGCCTCCTCCATTATCCAACGCAGAGCTTTTTCGTAACGCTCGGTTCCATAATTATTTTCGTAGTTTTCCAGAAAATCGATGCGCAGATAGGTTGCCCCCAAGTCGATAAAATAACGTACATAGCCCTTGACCCACTCTTCGGCACCCTCTTTATCGACGTCGACCCAGCGCAGCTCGCTGTTGAACGAGTGGTAGCCGACAATCTCTCGTGTGGTTTTGTTGGTACCTTTGACGGTGCAATTTTCGCTAAATGCCTTCTTGGTGAGCCAAAGAGGATTGTAGTATATGCCCACATTCATTCCCTGCTCGGCAATATATTTGTTCCAATATTCGAAACCTTTTGCCCAGCCACTGTTATACTTTGTAATGTATCCGTCGGCATTGATTGTCTGAGCCGCCTCTATCCAACCGTCGTTGCATATCATATCGTAACCGCAGGAGCTGAAATTCTCGGCAATCCAGTCGATGTTTGCCTTCCAACGGCTCTCCGTAATCGGACGGTTGCTGTCGAAACAGTACTCATAGGCAATCCAATACATCGGGCCTGTCCCCTTGCGGGTGTACTTGCTGTCGCGAGCACCCAAAGAGGTGGGTGCAAGCGACAGTAAAGCAATCAGTGTTACTCCGGCGAGAGTGTTGCGTTTTATTCCTCTCCCAGCCATTTCGCATCCATAGTCATAGCGGTGATGTCGAGAGTGAGCGAGTAGCGACCCGTGTCGGCTATTGCCCATTTTTCGTCGGGATCGCCTGCGTGGCATTGAACACCCTTGTCGGCGATGCCGTCCTTACCGATAACTGTTGCGTCGATAGCAGGGCGATAGAAGTCGCCGTCCCAGCTGAACACGGTTGCAATCTTCATTGTACCGGCTTTGAGAATGCCTTCATAGGTGTAGACGTTGCCGTTGCGAACCATCGGGGTGGGACTTGCAATTGCCCAACCGTTCAGATCGCCTACAAGGTAGAGCATACCCTCTTCCCATTCAAGAATTTCGGGCTCTTCAAGAGTCGAAAGTTTGGTGGCAGTCAGGGTCAATTCAACGGGATTGACAACGAGTTTGTAACGACCGCTCGTACCTTTTTCCATACCGAAGAAGTGGTCGCGCAGATTACCCACGCCGTCGCGCAGCTCCGAGGAGATAGCAAGTTTATTGACACCCTCTTTTAGGTAGGCAAACGATTTACCCTCAACCATTGCGTCTAATGCAGGAACCACAAAATCGGCCTCATTCCAAGGTTTGTCGGCTGTAAGGCAGAATTTGATGAGTTTGTTCTCGGCCGAGAGAACCATATCGAGTTCGGCAACAAACTCGTCGGGATTCTCGGTAGCGGTCATTGCAAGTGGGGAGGTAGCGTCCCAATGCGAGTTACCCTCTGCGTCAATGGCATTTGCTCCGAGCATATAGACCATATCGTAATGGGTCTCGATGTCGATAGGTTTGTTTGTCTCTTCGGGTTTGCACGAGGTGAAGATTGCTGCTCCCATTGCAAGGAGAGCGATGATGTTTAGTTTTTTCATAGTTTTTTTGTTTTTTGTTTAAGTATCTGTTAGTGTATAGTTGATTTGTGCTACTCATTGCCGGTGGCGGCGGTACTCTCGGCATAGCCCGGATTTTGCTTCAACTTGGGGTTGCTGTTGAGTACATCGCGGTGAATGGGATAGATTTCGGTGTGGGAGTCGGCATCGGGTTTTTTGTCCCACCAGGAGCCCTGCCAGAATTTGTCGAAACGAATGAGGTCGGTGCGGCGGCGTCCCTCGGAGATAAATTCGCGTCCCCATTCGTCGAGCATCTCGGCCATATCGAGGGTAACGGTTCCGTCGGGAACATAGGCATAGTCGATCCACTTATCGGCGGGGTAATTGCGCTTGCGCACCGAGTTAAGCAACTTGCCTGCACCCGAAGCATCGCCTGAACGAAGTTTGCACTCCGCCAAAGAGTAGACGATTTCGGCCAAACGAATCTCAACATAATCGGACTGCAACTGTCCCTCGTCGGAGTCGCCGTAGAGCGGATACTTCACATAGCGCCAACCCGAATTGTGGTCGCCGTGAACCATATCCGACGGAGCGTTAGCCGGTAGTTTGGCATCGTCTGCGGGATCGCCGTCACCAAATTCGGCAACCGCATCGCGCAAATAGAGTTCGTAATCCTTTTCGGGGTGAGTGACATTGCCGCTTCCGTCGGCAAAGGGCAGGTGGCCGAAGAGCATCATACCCTCACGGCGGCTCTCGCCCAGATTTTTGTAGAGTTTCAGACGATAGTCGGCCGGATACTTTTGGAATTTGGCAACAGGCCTTCCCAGTTGGGTTGTATAGGGTGTGCCGTTGGGGGCAAGACTTGGCGCAAGGCCGTATTTGCAGTTGTGGTCGCCGATGCTGTTGGCCTTCCAGTCGTCGAGAAAGCTCGAAATGGTACGTGCCGGAACCGTCCACCAAAACAGATCGCCCGAATAGACATAGTGGCTGTGGCCTTTGGCCGACGGGAAGGCAAAGATGACCTCTGCACAGTTCTCGTTGTTCCAGTCGAAGACCTCGTCCCACCTCTGCCCGAGCGAGTATGTGCCGTAATCGCCTTTGAGAATATTCTCGGCATAGGTTGCGGCATCGGTATAGCGCTGTTCGCCAATCCACTTTTCGGCTCCCATATAGAGGCGCACCAACAGCGCGGCAGCACCGGCTTTGGTCCATTGGCCCTGATTGACACCATTGCCTGCGGCGCCCACTTTTGCGGGTAGCGCGGCGACACCGGCTTTGAGTTCGTTCTCAATAAATTCAAAACTCTTTTTTGGAGTGACCTGTTCGAGCGAAATGGAGGCAACATCGCTGCTTGTAATGAGCGGAATATTGCGGAACGAGCCCAAAAGTCGAAGGTAGAACCACGCACGCATAGTTGTCACCTGCGAAACCATAGCTTCGAACTCCTCGGCGGTATAGCCAAGTTTGGCGGGGTCGAGCCTGCCGAGGTCGGCAATGACGGCATTGCACTGCATAACGCCCTGAAAGCAACCCTCCCATTCGTTTTTAACAAGTTCGTCATCGGTCGGATTGAGGGTATGGTAGTGCGGACGGCTCCACTTGCCACCATCTTCCCACCACGTGTCTTTTTTCCAAACGGCAACAAGGTCGCCGGTCAACTCTTCAAGTTGCTGACGCGACATAACGCTCCAATAGGCGTGTTCGAAGGGACGGAACACGGCACGCACTACGTCCATCTTGGTATTGTAGTAGTTGTCGCTCGAAAGTTGATCGTAGACGGTTTCGTCGAGATTTGTGCACCCCGAAACAGTGAAAATCGCCACTGCCGCCATTAATAATTTATATCCTTTCATCTTATTGTTCATTATTTTTAATCGGTTAGAAATCTATTTGAGCGCCAAATATTATCTGACGAGTGGTCGGGTAGTAATTGCGCGAGCCGTTGGCACCCGGGTGCAGGCCGTTGATTTCGTAGGTCGACGGGTCGACGCCCGTGAAGGCGGTCAGCGTGGCAAGGTTGCGGCCGGTCAGGTAGAGGCGAACGTTGCCAATGTATTTGCTCTTAACTTTCAAGTTGTAGCCCAGGTTGACCATATCCAATTTCAGATAGTCGCCACGCTCCAAAAAGTAATCGCAAACAATCGGGTTGCCGGTAATCTCGCCGTTGGTGGTAAAGGCCTTTTTCAGAACATTGGAGTTCATAAAGCGCGTACCGTAGTAGAAGTCGTGAACATTGAAGAGGTCGAAACCGAATGCGCCACGGAAGAAGAGGGTCAAATCCCAATTTTTGTATTTGAACGAGTGAGTCATCGAGGCGGTGAATTTTGGCAGACCATTACCCACGGCGCACATATCGGCATCGGTTCCAAAAACAGCCATTTTAGGCTCGTTGTCGGCACCGTAGATTACCCATTCGCCCTTGCGGTTGAAACCTGCAAAGCGCCACATATAGAATGTTCCCAACCGCTGACCAACCTCGATTCGTTGCAGGTAGTGCATTGGCAGAGGGTCTTCGGTTCCGGCCACATAGACAAAATCTTGTCCGACATACTCCGAATTCGAGAACGATACGATGCGGCTGTCCATTGTCGAACCGACGAACCCGATGTTGTAACCGAAGTCGCGCGACGAGACCACCGAGAAATTGAGATCCAGTTCCAGACCGCTGTTCTGCATTGTACCCACATTGACAAAAATTGTCGGATAGAGGTATGGCGGAACCGATACGTTGTAGTCGCCCAGCAGGTCTTTCTGAGTACGGTTGAAGTAGTTGACCGAACCGCTCAGGCGGTTGTCGAAAAGCGAGAAATCGAGACCCACATTCCAGTTGACGCCTCTCTCCCAACGCAGATTTGGGTTGACATTCTTGGCAGAGCCCCAAACCGAGAAGTATTTACCATCATAGAAGTAGTCGCCAAAACCCGACATAGTGTTCAGCGAAAGGTAGCTGGCAAAATCCTGATTACCCGTAACACCGTAGTCGGCGCGCAATTTCAGGTCGTTGAGCCAGCTGAGGTTCTGCATAAAATCCTCTTCTGTCAGACGCCAGCCGAGCGAAACGGCCGGAAAATTGCCCCACTTATTGTTGATGCCGAATTTCGAGGAGCCCTCGTGTCGCAAAGAGATAGTAGCAAGGTATTTGCCTTCATAGTTGTAGCTCACTCGGCCGAAGAATGCAATGAGTTTTGCATCGTTCTTATAGGAGCCCATACCGAGAATGCCCTCCTCTTTGCCCTTTGAGCCTTGACCCAGATTGTTGTACGAGAGTGCGTCCGACGGAAAGTCCTGATTTTCGGCCCAGAAGCCCGAATTTTGGAAATATTGATAGGAGTAGCCGCCCATAAGTTTCAGATTGTGACCGCCGAACGATTTATTGTAATTCACAAGCCACTCCAACGAGTATTGGGTATTGAGGTCGTAGCTCTTTTTGGCCTCGCCCTCGTAACCCTTGTTCTGACGATTTATGGCAGGGCGGAACCAACCGTTATATTTGCCGATGTATTGGTCGGCGAAGGTCAGCTGTGTCGAAAGGTCGTCGGAAAGATTCAACTTGACGGTTGCGTCCCAGTCCAATAGTTTCGACTGACGGTCGTCGACTACGGTATTGTTCTCCTCAACAGGATTGTACATTGCCTGCTGGCCATAGAAATCGTAGTAGTAGCCGGGGTCGTTGGGGTCCATAACGGGGCTTGTCGGGTTGGCCTCGATAGCGCGATGGAAGGTGTGCCAATCGGCTCCTTTGGCATTGATAACTCGTGGCGCAACGTTTATTATGAAAGTGAAGAGTCCGCTTTGTGAAGTGTGATTCAACGATGCACGAGCGCCATATTCCATACGCTCCGAACGACGGTCGATGCCCGTTGCGTTACGGTAATCGGCACTGACGCGGTAGCTGTTGCGAGCATTGCCGCCCGAGAGTGTAACGGTGTGTTGATTGGTCAACCCCACGCGGCTGACCTCCGAGAGCCAATCTTCGACATTACCACCCAAATCCACTCCGCCAATGGGCACTTTCAACTCGCGGTACTCTTGGGCAGAGAGCATATCCAACTCGCGAATCATCACGTCGGCCGAGGCCAGAAAATCATAAGTGGTATGCACTGCGCCGTCCTTATCGCCTTTTTTGGTGGTAATCAGCACCACGCCGTTGCTGCCTCGCGTACCATAGATTGCCGAGGCGGCGCCGTCTTTCAGAATATCTATCGAAGCTATGTCGTTTTGATTAAGGTTCGACATATTGCCTCCCGGCACACCGTCGATGACCACGAGCGGGCCCAAGCCGGCCGCACGCGACGAAATGCCGCGGATCTGAATACTTGCGGTATTGTTGGGGTCGGCTGCGCCCGTGTTCGACACCGAAACGCCTGCCACTTTGCCCTGAATCAGGATAGCAGGGTCGCCGCCGCTCGACGAGAGAAAATCTTCTGACGAAATGTGCGAAATGGCCGAGGTAAGCTCCTTTTTATCCATCGTTCCGTAGCCGATTACGACAATCTCGCCAACCATTCGGCTGTCTTCACTCATCGCTATATTAATAGTGGTGCGCGAGGCTACACGCTCCTCTACTTCGCCATATCCCAAATAGCTAAACACAAGCACCGCATCTTTCTTAACTGTAATAGAGTAGTATCCGCGAGCATCGGTAATCGTGCCGGCGCTGTTCTCCGTATCCATAACCGTAACACCTGCCAACGGATTCGACGAAGAGGCATCGGTCACAATACCGCTAACCTGTTGTTTTTGGGCATAAACCCCAATGGAAGATGTGCAGAGCAGCAACATCAATAGAGTGGTTAGTCTGTTTTTATTTCTCATTTCGGTTCAACTTTGATTAATGTTTTCGCAAAGTTATCTTCAACCTAATGAGCCGACAAGCGATTAAGCCGTAAATTAAGATATAACAACAGACATAACAGCCTTATTAAAAGACTGTTATCAAATGTAATGGAAGCTGTAAATTAAGGTGCGTTAAGGCTTTGGAATGCCCATTACGGCAGCATCGAATTGCTCTTTGGGCAAAATGGTTTTAGCCTTTACGTTGGCCTTATAGACATAGACCGTATTGACCGAGAGATTAAGGTAGTCGGCCACTTGCGAGGGGTTGTCGATACCCAATCGCATCAGAGCAAATATACGCACCTCCATTGGCAACACGCCGCTGCTGTCGAGCTCAACCCAATCGCTGCTTGGGAAAAGCGCATTGAACGCCTCCAAGAAGTTGGGGAACAGTTTCAGAAATGCGGTATCGAACGATGCGTAGATACGCTCGCGCTCCTCTTTGATATTGAGATTGTAGAGCAGTGCACGCGCGTCGTCGTACTGTTTTGCCCCAATCTTGCGAATCACCGCCTTCGAGAGTTTTTCCACCTCGTTGACAAACGAGGAGTTGCCATAGAGCGACTGAATTATGTAGCGGTCTTTGATCTCGTTGGTCTCTTTCAATTTGGCGTTCAGCTCCAAGAGTGACAGGTTCGTTTGGCTCAACTCTTCGGCACCTGCCAGCAATTTCCGATGCACATCTGAGAGTTCCAAATTGCGCTTGCGCAACCTTCCCAGCAAGATAAAGGTCAATACCAGTAGCGCCAAAACCGTGCTTCCAAAGATGAGGTAAAGCACCCTCTGTCGGTTAATCCAGTTGTAGCGGCTGTTCTCGATAACGGGCAATATGGTGTTGATTTCGACCATTCTAAGGCGCGAATTGTAGAACTCGGCATCGAAAAGTGCCTGATGAATATATTTGTAGGCACGCGCAATGTCGTCACGTTGATACATATACTCCGCCAAAACCTTAGCCGAGGTGGTCTCGTGGGTAGAGGATTGAATGTCGTTCAGAGCCGAGAGTGCACGGTAGTAGATGGCTTCGTCGTTACGCCCAAGAGAGTTGTATGCCGCCGACAATATGGAATACTGCACAGCCTGCTCGTGCTCGTCCAAATCGTATTGAGCAATCAGGCTCTTGCGCTCGTCGATAGCCAAACGGTCGGAGTAATGTTGAACAAGGGCTATATCCAACGCAATACTGCTGTACTCGAAAGAGTAATCGGCAGCGTGCTTCAATGCAAGGTCGTAGTAATACATCTTGCGCTGGTCGTACTCGGTCGACAACTCGGCGGTACCGCTGACGTAGGAGCTAAGGTTTTGGTAGGTCTGAGCACAGAGCAGATAGAAATCCGACAACAACCTGTCGGGCAGTCCCTCAGGCCGAAAATGGTCGATTATGTCGGTTGCCTCGTTGAAAAAGCCGACCGACTTGTAACAAAACAGCAGAGCCGATTGGGCAATGGCAGCATCGATCCTCTTGCCCGAGCTCTCGGCCAACTTTTCGAGCTTGCGGGCGTAGACGTAAGCGGAGTCGTACTGATAATATTTGTATTGGTTGAATATGCGGTTGAAAGTGCCGAATTGGTCGGAACCGCTTAGTTGACTCTTCAATTCGTCGATGCGCTGCTGCTTGGCGACGCCGTAACTCTCTCTTTGTTCGATTGCCTTGTCGACACGGGTCAATACGTTCTCTATGCTCTCGTCGTCGACCGTCGGCAACGAAAACAATATGAGCGAAACCAAAAAGCCGACACAATTCATACCAAAACGGTTTAAGGTTATATGATTACAAAAATAGACAATAATTCCCGAATTGCACACTTTTCCCCCTCATTATTCCGTTTTGGAAATGGTTTTTGCGGCTCCAGTCAACAGCTACCGCACGAAAAGAGCGTTATGCGGCAGCGAGCGGTCTGCTTGCAGGCGGTCTATCATATATGGTGTAAGCTGAAACAACGGCAGAGGGTGCCCGACAAATTGCGTCGGGCACCCTCTGTTTTAGGGCATTACATATTGCAGATGCCACTACCATTTCGGGCGGCAATCCGTTATCTTTGGCGTGGCGTGAGGCAATTACCTGTAAACCACAACGCGGCGTCCCAAACGTGCGTAGCGTCGGAAAGCCCATATCAGTCGTTTAATTTTGCGTATCATCTTCGTAGGGAGTTTGGCTCTTTTAGAGTATAGATGCTTTGACCCCACGAAATGTTGCATCGCGATGCAATTTTTTTGATTTTTTTTCCGAGAAAGCGTTTGAGCCTGCGCCCGACAACTCTCGGCGGCGCTAACCGTTAAGATTGAAAAGTCCTTCCGGAATATCGAAAACCACTTCGCGGCGGCCGACCGAATAGCTATCAATCATCTGATCGACAGCAGGAATCATCACCTCTGAGCCCTCCACGTCGACCAAAAAAAGCGGATTTAGTTCGTTGTCGACAAAATCGTAAATGCGGCCGCGCTTTTTCGACCCCTTGAACCGTGCATCGTAGCCGACAAAATCTTCCAAATAGAGCTCCTCCGAGTCGTCGGCCTCGTCGTCGGCCTCGACAGTGCGCAGCGAGAACTCGCGCCCGACCAACTCGTCGGCCCGTCCCACCGTGTCGAAATCGGCAAAGCGTACCACGGCACTGCCTGCGCCGCGACGAGTGAAGGAGTCACAAAAAAGAGGAACCGCCAACGAGTCGATAACGACCATAAGCGGTTCCTCTGTGTCGAACTCTTCGGGGAATGTGTCGTAGAGGTTTACGATGAGCTCACCGCCCATACCAAACTTCTTGGCAATTCGCCCTGCCGGCCGGTTCATAGCCATTTGGGTGAGAACAGACTAAGCCTCCTCTGCGGGAGCGGCAGCCTCTTCGGCACTCTCGGCAGGAGCGGCAGCCTCTTGGGCAGCAGCCTCGGTAGCAGCCTTCTTCTCGGCAACGCGAGCGGCGATAGCCTCTTTTGTCTTGGCCTCTTCTGCCATAGCGGTACGACGTGCAGCGCTCTTGTCGCTGGCAATCTTACCCTCTTTGGCCGAAATCTGAGCCTCTTTACCCTCAATCCATTTATTGAAACGAGCCTCTGCGGTAGCTTCGTCAAAAGCACCCTTGGCTACGCCTCCGAGGAGGTGTTTCTTATATAGTACACCTTTGTAGGAGAGAATAGCCCTACAAGTATCGGTGGGTTGTGCGCCTTTTTGCAACCAGTCAAGGGCTTTGTTGAAGTCCAAAACGATTGTAGCAGGATTGGTATTCGGATTGTAAGAACCAATCTTCTCGATGAATTTACCATCACGTGGCGCCCTGCTATCTGCGACTACGATATGATAGAAAGCGAAACCCTTTTTACCGTGTCGAGCCAAACGAATTTTAACAGACATTTTGCGTTAATCTTTTAATTTATAATAATTTTAGTGCTAATCTGCCCCATTTTAATGGGCAAAACAGCGACGCAAAGGTACTAATTATTTTGTTAATTCAAAATTCAGGCTTCAAAAATCGTAATTGCCGGCAATATATTATGGTACAATGTTGATGGCTATATCACTCCGGCAAGGCTCAGAAACATCACCACAATGGCGGTAGGCACCACGTAGCGCAGCATAAACCGCAGCACGGGGAAGAGTTTTTTGCCGTAGTGTCCGCCCGTGGTTATCTCGCGACGCAACACCCTCTTCTTCATCACCCAGCCGGCAAAAATCACTGTGGCAAGTCCGCCAATGGGCAGCATATAGTTCGACGAAACGTAATCGAAAATTTGCAGTAAATCCCAACGACCAATGCCCATACACGATGTGGGCGTCTGCGAGAGTGCGCAGAGAGTCGAGAGCACCCCGATGACCACAAACGAGACCACGACGGCCATTGTGCGGCTCATTCGGAACTCCTCCGAGAGGTAGGCGATAATCACTTCAAGAATCGAGAACGACGAGGTTATGGCGGCAAAGAAGAGCAGCACAAAGAAAGCTATCGACAGGAAGTAGCCGCCCGGGATTTGAGCGAAGAGCGTCGGCAGGGTCAGGAAGACCAAATCGGCACCCGACGTGGGGCTGATGCCAAAGGTGAAGACGGCCGGAAATATGGCCAACCCCGCCATAATTGCCACCAGCGTGTCGGTCACCACTACTGTGCCTGCCACGCGGAGCAGGTTCTCTTTTTTATTTATATAGGAGCCGTAAGTTATCATTGTTCCCATACCGAGGCTGAGCGAGAAGAACGACTGACCGAGTGCCATAACCACCGTTTTGCCGTCGATTTTGCTCCAATCGGGCTTGAAGAGGAACTCCATACTGTCGGTCCAGCCGCCCAGAAAGATGCTTCCTACGGCCATACCGAAGAGCAGAACCACCAGCACCGGCATCATAAATTTGCTGCAACGCTCAATGCCCTTGTTGATGCCCAACACAAGCACCACGCAATTCAGAGCCAAAAAGCCGAGCGCCCAGGCAACCGAGCGCCAACCGCTGTCGACAAACTCGCGGAAATGGTCGGCAACCTCCTTTTGGGAGGAGTGCATAAACTCACCCAACACCGACTCCTTGATGAACTCCAACGACCAACCAGCAATCACGCAGTAGAACGACAAAATAACCAGCGCCGTCAGAATTCCAAGGTAGCCTATCGACTGCCAACCCTTTTGGCGCGAGAGGCTGCGGAACGCGCCGAGAGTATTTTTCTGACTGCCGCGCCCAACGGCAAACTCCGAAAGAATCACCGGAATAGAAATCAACAGGCTGATTGCCAAATAGATGACAATAAATGCCGCACCACCATTTTGGCCAACTACGTAAGGAAATTTCCAAATGTTGCCCAGACCCACCGCCGAACCTGCAACAACGGCTATTGCACCGAAACGGCTGCCGAAAGTGCTTCTTTTTTCCACGACTTATGAGATTTTTTTGACTTACATTCTGCGACGGAACTCGTTGCAAACCACGGCGGTGGCCACCCCTACATTGAGCGACTCGGAGCCTTGCCGACCGATTGGAAACGGCGGCACAAAGAGCCTGCGAGTGATCAGCGCCGAGGTCGACGACGAGATGCCGTGTCCCTCGTTGCCCATAACAATCACACCCGAACGGGCAAGCGTTGCCGAGTATATGTTCTCGCCTTCAAGCGCCGTGCCATAGAGTTCGACACCTGACTTGCGAGCCGAACCGAGCCACTCTGCCAATCCGACATACGAAACCTCAACTCGGAGCAGTGCCCCCATTGATGCCTGTACAACCTTTGGGTTATAGCAATCGGCCGAGTCCAATGAGCAGACCACGTGCAGAATGCCGTACCAGTCGGCCACACGGATTATGGTGCCCAAATTGCCCGGGTCTTGAACTGCGTCGAGCGCCAGCACGAGTTCATCACTCCCTGTTTGCGGCAACTTGTTGTGGGGCATTCGCACCAGAGCAAGCACATCGGTCGGCGTGCGGAGCGAACTTATGCGCTCCATCTCTTTGGACGAGACCCTTTCGACCAACTTGCAGTCGGTCGGAAATTCGTCGGTGGCAAATAATCGTGCAACCTCGAAACGGCTGCCGAGCACCTCGCCGACGCACTTGGCGCCCTCGACCACAAAAAGTCTTTCGGTGTTGCGCACCGACTTGTCGGAAGCAAGTGCTTTGACAAGTTGTATATCGGCCCGGGTAATCATTTGCTGTTCAATATGTCAAGTACCAAGCTCTCCTCCACAGCCACCCCATAGGCAATCGCTTTGGGGTCGGGGCAGAGTGCGGCGGTATGAAGTTTTCCGGCGCGCCCGGCGGCAAAATCGTCGCCCTGGTAGCCCACTCCCAAACGGAAGAAGAGCGAGGGGTAAAGCTCGGTGTAGAATCCGAAGTCCTCCGAGGTGGGACGCAAAGGCAAATCGTGAACCGTTCCAAGCTCTGCGGCCAACCGTTCGGCTCGCAAGGCGAGTGCCGAATCGTTTACCACCGAGGGGTAGCCCTCCGATATTTCGACCTCGACAGCGACCCCCGTTTCGGCCTCGACTCGCATAGCGCGGTCGCGTATAAGGCTCTTTATCTCGGCTCGCCAACCCTCGTCGAAACAGCGCATCGTGCCCTCCAAACGGCTCTCGTCGGGGACAATGTTGGTTGCGCCGTCGGCCTCGATGCGGCCAATCGACACAATGGTGGGCAACGATTTATCGGGACTGAGCGAGGGTATTTCGTAGAGAAAGTCTATCAGTTTGGCAGTTGCGGCAATCGGGTCGCGCATACCCTCGCGCAGGGCGGCGTGACCGCCACGACCGCGTAACGTGAAGCGCAACTCGTCGGACGAGGCCATATATTTTCCCTTACGGATACCGAAATGGCCTGTGGGCAACATCGGTTCGACGTGAAGTCCGATGAATGCCGATATATTGACCCCCTCAAACGGGTTTTCGCTGAGAACGAGCGTCGCACCGCCCGGGTTCTTCTCCTCACCCGGCTGAAAGAGTCCGAAGACCCTGCCCGAAAAGTCGCGGCGGCGACGGCCGAGCAGTATCAGCGTACCGAGCAGCACCGTCGTGTGGAGGTCGTGACCGCAGGCGTGCATCACACCGTGGGTGAGCGACTGCACCCTCACGGCACTCTGCTCCTCAATGGGCAGAGCATCGATGTCGGCACGCAAAACCACCGCACGGTCGACCGAGCCGCCGGGTCGTTCGCCCCGAATCTCGGCCAACACCCCTGTGCCTGCCACCGGTCGGACTGCAATGCCCTCCTGTTTGAGTCGCAGAGCTATGGCTTCGGCCGTATGGAACTCCTCGAACGAGAGTTCGGGGTGCGAGTGCAGCAGGTAGTAGAACTCTGTCAAAGGCAGGTATTCGCCCAATATCTCTTCCGAAAGTCGTTGTTCCACCGCTTTATTGTTTTTTTATTATCTCCACCTCGTAGAGTTTGTTCCACCGCTTGCCGGTGACAAAAATCCGCCCCGTTGAAGCATCGTAGGCTATACCGTTCAAAACATCGGAGTAGCGCGTTACATCACGCGGCGACTGCAACCCTGCAAAGTCGACCACGGCGCGCACTCGGCCGTCGGCAGGGTCGATAATCATCACTTGGTCGGTCAGGTAGACGTTGGCCCAAATCTCGCCGTCGATCCACTCCAACTCGTTGAGATTGCGCACACGGTTGCGGCCGGCGCGAACAGAGATTGTGCGTTCCACCTCAAAGGTCTTCGGGTCGCGAACCACGATGCGGTCCGAGCCGTCACTCATATAGAGCTTCGAGCCGTCGTTGGTGAGCCCCCACCCCTGTCCGTCGTAGCGAAATTCGCCCACCTTTTTGAAGGTGTCGGCCTCGTAGACCATTGCACGTCCTTCGGTCCAGGTAATCTGATATATAAGGCCGTCGAGCAGCGTAATGCCCTCGCCGAAAATGTTGTCAGGCAGGTCAATCTCGCGCTCGGCCAGTCCGGTCGAGAGTTCCACGCGGCGCAGTTGCGACTCGCCGTGGCCGCCGGTACCCTCAATCATCTTGCCATTGTGCCACTCCAACCCCTGCGTGTAGGCCTGCTCGGAGTGAGGGAAGAGGTTCACAACCCGGTACGTATAGCGCTCGGGGGCAACTACCACCTCCTGAGCAGTAGAGATTGCAGGCGCTCGGCGTACCGAACGTCCGCCCCCGCACGAAACCGAGGCAACAAGTATTAAAACTATAAATAGAGTTGTACGCATAAAAAACAGTTGTCAGCAGATGACAAAGATAGCAAAAAAACGGTATATTTGCGCCGATTAATGTAAAAACCTGACAACTTATGCTTACCATCAAGCAAATTCGCGACGACCGCGACCACGCAATCGAACGCCTCTCGGTAAAGGGAGTCGACGCTCGCGAGACCATCGACCGCATAATCCTTCTCGACGACCAACGCAAGGCTCTGCAACAGACCCTCGACCGCAATCTGGCCGAACAGAACGCAGCCGCCAAACAGATAGGCGCACTCTTTGCACAAGGCAAACGCGCCGAGGCCGACGAGGCCAAGAAACATACCGCCGAATTGAAAGAGGAGTCGAAAACTCTCGACGCTCAACTCTCGGCGACCACAGACGAAATGAATCGCCTCATCGTGACGCTGCCCAACTTCCCGGCCGAGATAGTTCCTCACGGACTCACCGCCGCCGACAATGTTGTGGTCAAAACGGGTGGCGAAATTCCCGCGCTTGCCGACGACGCACTACCCCATTGGGAGTTGGCCACAAAATACGACATCATCGATTTTGAGTTGGGTGTAAAGCTCACCGGCGCAGGTTTTCCGGTCTACAAAGGCAAAGGCGCAAGATTGCAACGCGCACTGATTGAGTACTTTCTCGACCGCAACACCGAGGCAGGCTACTTGGAGGTTATGCCCCCGATTATGGTCAACGAGGCTTCGGGCTTCGGCACAGGTCAACTGCCCGACAAAGAGGGTCAAATGTACCACGCCGAGGTCGACAACTTCTATCTGATACCCACCGCCGAGGTGCCTGTTACCAACATCTACCGCGACACGATAGTCGACGAAAAGGAACTGCCCATTCGTCTGACCGCCTACACTCCCTGCTTCCGTCGCGAGGCCGGCAGCTACGGCAAAGACGTGCGCGGCCTGAACCGTCTGCACCAGTTCGACAAGGTCGAAATAGTCCGCATCAACCGTCCCGAAGACTCCTACGAGGCTCTCGACCAAATGGTTGCCCACGTCGAGTCGTTGGTCAAAGGTCTTGGACTACCCTACCGCATTGTACGCCTGAGCGGCGGCGATATGAGTTTCACTTCGGCACTCACCTATGATTTTGAGGTCTTCTCGGCCGCACAGAAACGCTGGTTGGAGGTGTCGAGTGTATCGAATTTCGAAACTTTTCAGGCCAACCGTCTGAAACTCCGCTACCGCACTGCCGACAAAAAAACACAGCTCTGCCACACTCTGAACGGCAGCTCGCTTGCATTGCCCCGAATAGTGGCCGCATTATTGGAGAACAACCAGACGCCTGAGGGCATCGTAATCCCCGAAATTTTGCGTCCCTACACAAGATTCGATTTGATTGCAGGCAAATAACAACTTATTGCAGACAAATTCTAAAAAAAGCACTATCTTTGCACAACGTTTTATAAAACTTATTTTTTAACAGCTATGGCTTACAAAATCGATCCCGACAAATGTGTATCGTGCGGCAGTTGCGCCGGCGAATGCCCTGTTGAGGCAATTTCGGAAGGCGACGGTGCTTATGTAATCGACGCCGACAAATGTATTGAGTGCGGCACTTGTGCCGACGTTTGCCCCTCATCGGCAATCTCGCTCTAATACGCACACACGCATTCTTAAACGGGAGTGTCTAACAAATATGTTAGACACTCCCGTTTGTTAGATGATGTATTGTTAGAACGAAAGGTAGTAGAATACTCCGACCATATTGTTGAGCGAGTGGCGCGTATTGACACTCTCCAAACGGCCCTCCTCGTAGAGTGTCGCTTGTTTCGACAGGGTGTGGTCATAGCGCCAGTAGAGCGAGAGCGCATTGTGTCTGTCGAAAGCATATTTCAGTCCCACATTGCTGCGAAAGCGCTGAATATAGAGGTTTTGGATATAATGCGGCGCGGAGAGCATATTGAATACCTCGGCATTGGCAAAGGCGGTCACGCGGTCGGCAAGCCGACAGGTTGTGGCCAAATGTGACCTCAGCAACCACTCCGGAGCAGCCTCAAACGATTCGCCCCCAACACCACCAGAGTATTTCAGACGCGGAGCCTCGCGCAGAGTAAAACTCCAACGGCCGGCACGAATGGTGTAGTAGAAATTCAGGTCGGCAATAAATTGGTCTTCGGGCGAGGCCGAGTTGCGAATGTTGACCATAAGCAACATCGGGGCTACCTGCAAATGCCGCCCGTTGTTGTAGGTGAGCGTCACGCGCGAGTAGTAGCGGTCGCGGTCGCGCATATCGTTCTTCATATAGATCTCCTCGGCCCAACCCAAGTGCCAACGCGGCGACAAGCGAAGACCTACATCGAAGCCCGAATGGAGTTTCAGGTCCGACGACTCCGACTGGGTGTAGACCTGCGCCAACAGCCCTTCGACAAGAGCCGACACAAACAATAATATCAATAAAAATCGCTTCATATTCAGACCTACAAAGATAGAAATATTATTTCGGTCGGCAAAGTCAAATAATTTTGTGGCGGAAATTTGAAAACAAACAAAAAAAATGATATTTTTGCACTACTCGTAAAACGTTAATCTCCGCAATGAAAAAACTTTACCTTACGACCATACTGCTATTGTTAACGGTTACCGCATCGTTCGGACAGCTCACCAAGAGCCGCACCGACTCCCGTTCGGCCGCCGTTACCAACACCACCACCAAAAAAGAGAGTGCTCCGAAAATAGAGACCATCGGCCGATTGAGCAATTCGGTGCTTGCTATGGGCGGCTTGTCGGTGGGCAACGGCTACGCAGCCTACTCGTTGCTGCTCGGATTCCGATCGGGCAAACTCTACTACTACGTCGAGGGCGAGACCAATAACTTTATCCTCAATCCGATTGATTCATACGACGTTCGCGGCACGATAAAAGATTACCACGACAATGTTTTTTGGAGCGGCGAGCGTGTGCAGTGCCGCTCAAATCTCACCGTTGGCGCTATCTACAAGCCATTCAAATGGTTGGGCGTAAAAGCCGGTCTTGGTTACGGTTTCTACTACAACCTCTGCAAAGATATTGGCGGTGGGTGGTACGACAACTCCGACCTCTCAACAACCGATTCCAAACTCGACCAACTTGGCTCGTTGGAGTTGGAGGGCGGCATTTATCTCACTTTCGGTCGATTTGTGGTTGGTGGAGGCGTGCAGTATTGCCTCGATTCGGTCTTTGAGCCCACTTTCTCGATTGGATTATTGTTCTGATTTATGGTAAAAACGATAGCAACAAAATGAAAAAAAGTCTATATATATCATTGATTGTCATAGTATCATTGGGACTGTGGGGCTGTGGCGAAGATGATTTTACCCCGCAACGCGCGAATATCAATCTATACTGCAACGCGGCAACAGACATCACCTCTTCGACGGCCAAAATCGAATACGGCTACTCGGGCTCGTGGGACGGCTACTATTTTTCCGCTTTCGGAATCGAGATATCGACCTCGACCTCTTTTGGCAATGCCACGCAGCTCAACGCCAGCGATACATATTACTATGGCGATGGAGAGTGGGTAATGACCGTCACCGGTCTGCAACCCTCTACTCGCTACTATTACCGTACCTTTGCCACCGACTCTCACAACAACTACATATATAGTGCAGCCGGTTCATTCACCACACAAGGTATCGGGCCGTTAGATTACTATTTGGGCACATACAGTGGCTGTTGCAATGATTGCAACAGCAGCAATTCGTATTCGTGGACGGGTACGACTATCACCAAAAACTCAGACACCGAGATATTTATCGAGGGCTTTTTCAATGGCAAAAGCTATTTTTGTGCGTGGGCTGATTGGGACTCCGGGCGCAATCTCTTTGTGTTGGTCGATGGAGCTTACAACTCTTCACGAACGTACTATTTCAACTCAGAGCCGGGTGTCAACTATAATGCGAGAATTTGGGCCGAGAATATTTCCGCTCCATCGGAGGTTGTTGAAGGGGTGCTTATTCGTAATGCCGACGGCACAATAATATTAACGGGTATCAACGCCAACAGTAATGGATATGTTGCCAACGGTTTTGGGCTCTACAACCGCAAGGTGTCCGACGGCAGTTTGTCGCTATACGGCAGATACAAAGACTTGAAATTTACTCCAACCAATTAAAGGGCAAACGATATGAAGAGGGTAAAGATTATTTGCGGCCTTGTTGCGGTGCTGTTGTGCACCTCATACGCCGCCGCGCAACCGAGCCGCGTGAAGGGCAAAAACGAACTCTACGGCTTTGTCGACAACCAAAACAACACAGTTGTATCGTGCCAATACACCGACGCGGGCTTGTTCTTCGAGTCGCGTGCACGGGTATCCAAAAACGGCAAGTGGGGCTTCATCGACGAGAAAGGAACCATTGTGGTGGCGATGCGCTACGACGAGGCGTGCGATTTCGTCGACGGTTGGGCCGCAGTCCGTTCGGGCGCTTCGTGGGCCTATATCAATAGCATTGGACTACCGATGAAGAGTGATTACATTCGCTCTGTGGGAACCGATTTCAGCTCCTCGATAGAGGCGGCCTTGGACTTCTCCGAAGGGTTGGCCGCAATCTGCGTCGACGGCAAATGGGGCTTTGTCGACCAAAAAGGCAAGACCGTCATCGAACCTCAATACTCCGACGTAAACAGTTTCAACGATGGCGCTGCCGCAGTTGTAAAGGGCGGCAAGATGGGCTACATTGACCGATACAACAATGTGGTCATTCCAATTAAATATAGCGGTGCCGGCTACTTCTCGCTCGACGGAGCGGTGGTTCGCGACCCCGAGAGCGGGCTTTGCGGTTTCATCTCTCCCGACGGCCTCAAATTGTCGGCCTTCCGCTACAACGACTGCTTCCCCTACAAGGGAGGCTACGCGGCAGTATCTGTCGAGGGTCGCTGGGGATTCATCGACGCTGTTGGGCGTACGGCTGTCAAGCCACACTACGACTGGGTCGATTGGAAGGTTGAAGAGGGTATGGCCGTGGTCTCTGCCAACAACAAATACGGTGTCATTGACCTTTCGGACAACACGATGCTCCCCATAGAGTACGACTACCTGACCGCCTGCCAGTTCCGTCGCGACGCCACCAATGCCAAACTGCTCGCCAACTATCCGCAGGTGGGCTTCACGCTCTTCGCACGCAACTATGTGACGAAAGTGATTAATGAGTGGCAGAAGAAGGACCAGTTCGAAAGTTCCGACGAATTTCGCGCACGTGTCAACCCCGAGACCCGACAGGCCAAAGTGGCCGAGCTGACCGAGGAGGCGCGTCAACGCTACATCGAAAAACTTACGGCCGGTTTTACTTTCCGCCCCGAATTGGGCGACTACGATGCCGACAACGAGGTCTTTTTGATCAACGAGAAGCACTACGGGCAGATGCTGCTCTCGGTGCCGCGCAAGGAGGCGCGTTCATTCTCTGCCGAATGGAAGATGGTGAAAGTTGTCGATCCGGTCTACTATATCGACAATAATGCCATAATGTTGGCCGAGCTGTCGTTCGCCACTCCCGAAGGCAAGCGCTACACTTACAGCAACAGCGCCTCACTCAACTATGCCGTGGCCGACATCGACTACCGTTTCGACCCTATCGAGTTGCCCGAAATTGAGACTGGCATACAGAAAGGCACGCAGACCGTTTCGCAATCGACCATCAAGGTGGGCAAGTCGGACGTCGACTTGAACATTCCAAAGACCGATTTGCAGAGCAGCCGCACCTTTGCCGTAATTATCGCCAACGAGGACTACCAGTCGGAGCAGCGCGTACCCTATGCGCTGAACGACGGCAACAGTTTCAGCCAATATTGTCAATCGACGCTCGGCATTCCGATCAAAAATATCCGTTTCGTCAAAAACGCCACACTCAACAACATTCGCAGCCAAATCAACTGGGTCGGCGAGGTGGCACGCAGTTTCGACGGTCAGGCCGATGTTATCTTCTACTACGCCGGCCACGGCATACCCGACGAGAGCAACGGCACCTCATACCTGTTGCCTGTCGACGGCGTGGGCACCGACCCTGCCACCGGCTACAAGGTCGACGAGCTGTTCGCCACGCTCGGAGCAATGCCTGCCGCACGTGTAACGGTCTTTATGGACGCCTGTTTCAGCGGTTCGAAACGCGACGGCGGTATGTTGGCTTCGGCACGCGGCGTTGCAATCAAGGTGCGGCAGGGACAACCCGAAGGCAATATGGTAGTCTTCTGCGCATCGCAGAACGACGAGACGGCCTTTCCCTTCAACGAGAAGGGACACGGGCTTTTCACCTACTACCTGCTGAAAAAGTTGCAGCAAGACGGCGGCAACGTCAGCTTGGGCGAACTTGGACGCTACGTGCAGACCAATGTCAAGCAGCAATCGATACTGGTCAACAGCAAGAGCCAAACGCCCTCGGTGACGGCAGCCTCGGCGCTGGGCAACGACTGGCAGCAGTGGACGCTGGTGAGATAGTTGTTTGGGCCGACAATTCGACTTGGTCGACCCATAAGACTTAGCAGACTTAGCAGAATTTCAGGTTGTAGAGGTTTTGTAGAGGTAGTGTTAACTTAGCGTTAAGCAAGTTTTAAGTAATCGTTAACAAACGATTCGCGAAGTTCAACCGACCGCAAAAGCACTTTATCTTTGCGACAAGTATGGAGAACCTCAGCGTTAAAACATCTATCACAACCATTACCGAATGGGAACTATCTACATCTTTATTGTCGTAGTTCTGCTCGTTTTGGCAATCGGCGGCCTTGTGGTCGGCGTGTCGAACGACGCAGTAAACTTCTTGAACTCTGCACAGGGTTCGCACGCAGCATCTCGCAAAGTAATTTTAGCCGTCGCATCGGTCGGCATCATAATCGGCGCTCTCACTTCGAGCGGTATGATGGAAGTAGCCCGCAGCGGCGTATTCTATCCACAAAACTTCACCTTCCGCGAGGTGATGCTTTTGTTTTTAGGGGTTATGTTTGCCAACGTAATACTGCTCGATGTGTTCAATTCGCTCGGTCTGCCGACCTCTACAACAGTGTCGCTCGTCTTTGGATTGTTGGGCTCAGCCATTGCGGTGACTGCCGTCAAGATCAACAATGACCCGACGTTGACCAGTGCCGATATGTCGCAGTTTATCAACTCGGGCAAAGCATTGGTAATCATCTCGGCCATTCTGTCGTCGGTGGTAATAGCATTTGTCACGGGTAGCCTGCTGATGTGGGTGAGTCGCGTGATTTTCACCTTCCGTTACGAAAAGATATTCAAGCGTTTCGGCTCGCTGTGGTGCGGATTGGCCTTTACGGTAATAATCTATTTTGCCATATTCAAAGGCTTGGAAAGCTCAGGCATAATGAGCGAAGAGTTCCTGAATTGGGTTTCGAACAACTCGGTGCTTGCCTTTATGGCGGTCTTTGCCGCAAGCACAGGGCTGATGGCGCTGCTCCAATTGATGAAGGTCAACATATTGAAGATTACGATTTTGGCCGGAACATTCTCGCTCTCGTTGGCCTTTGCGGGCAACGACCTTGTGAACTTCATAGGCGTGCCCATTGCAGGCTACGACTCCTATAAGATTGCATTGCAGGCCGGCGGAAATCCCGATATGCTTATGGGTGCGCTGAACAACCCTGTAAAGGCCGACATTTTATTCCTGCTGATTGCAGGCATAGTTATGGTGATAACGCTTTGCACCTCCAAAAAGGCACAACACGTTAGCGACACCGAGATAAATCTTTCGCGTCAGGACGAGGGAACAGAGCGTTTTGGTTCGACCGGTTTTTCACGCGCCATCGTGCGCATCTCGCTCGGATTCAACCGGTGGATTGAAGACCATACCCCCAAAAGGGCACAACAGGCCATTGCGTCGCGCTTCGAGCAACCGCAACATACCGACACCAAGAATCGCGCCCAATACGACCTGATACGTGCCACGGTAAACCTGACCGCCTCGTCAATGCTCATCGTTTTGGCCACTTCACTCAAACTGCCGCTCTCGACCACCTATGTCACCTTTATGGTGGCTATGGGTACGTCGTTGGCCGACAAGGCGTGGGGCCGCGAGAGCGCCGTCTACCGCATCACGGGCGTAATCACCGTTATTGCAGGGTGGTTCATCACCGCATTGGTGGCCTTCATCATTGCTCTGCTCATCACATTCCTGCTGCTTTGGGGCGGAACGATCGCCATAATATTTATGGCTGCTCTCTGCGCATTTCTCTTCATCGAGAGTTCGCATCTGGTCGGACGCAAGAAGAACCGCTCGACCGAGGAGGCAAAGGCAAAGATTGCCAAAGCCGAGTGCGGCGACGACATTCTCAACCAGATAGTCGGCGAGGTCTGCAAAACAATGGAGGAGACCACCGACATCTACCAATCGACCATTGAGGCGACGCTGAAAGAGGACCGCAAGTCGTTGCGCGATCTGGTAAGGCGCTCAAACGACCTCTTCTATGCCGCTCGTGAGCGCAAATACGAGATGTTGCCCACGCTCCAAAAGTTCAAGGAGAACTATATCGACACCGGCCACTACTATGTTCAGGTGGTCGACTATCTGAGCGAAATGACCAAGGCTCTGGTTCACATCACCCGCCCGTGCTACGAGCATATCGACAACAACCATCGCGGTATGAGTGAGGAGCAGGTGGCAGACTTGCTGACAATCAACCGCTCGGTATCCAACATCTACGCCCACATCAACCAAATGCTCAAAGAGAACGATTTCAGCCAACTCGACCGCGTGCTGGCTATGCGTGACGATCTGTTCGACCTGATTGCGCAGGCCATAAAGAACCAGTTGCGCCGTATCCAGACCAACTCGACCTCGACCAAGGCGAGCGTACTCTATTTGACCATTCTAACCGAGACCAAGAATATGATTCTGCAATCGCGCAACCTGCTCAAATCGCAGAAATATTTTGTTGCAGCGCAGCAGACCGAGGAGCAAGAGGCCGAGGAAGAGATGTCGCGCTCCTCACGCCGACAATCAGCCGCCCGCACAAAATAGTCTGTGGCGGCACGACTTGCCACACAGCAGGCACTACACAACGCAAAAGACTGTCACAAAATCAATTTTGTGACAGTCTTTTGCGTCAACAGTCAAAATTTGGTTACCTTTGCCGCCGTAAAAACATTATGATGACAGAAGATTCGCAGCTCTCGTTCGCAGAGCTTGGCCTTTCAGAGCAGATGCTCAAGGCCGTCGCCTCAAAAGGCTTCGAACAACCGACACCCATTCAAAGACTTGCAATTCCAAAACTGTTGACCCGTGCGGGTGATATGATTGCCCAGTCGCAGACCGGCACAGGCAAGACCGCCGCATTTGGGTTACCAATTATTCAACAGCTCTCCCCTACCGGCAAGATTCGTGCGGTCGTGTTGGTTCCAACGCGCGAACTGGCACTTCAAGTGACCGAAGAGCTGATCTCCTACAATCACGAAACAAAACTTTCGATAGCCGCAATCTACGGCGGCGCATCGATGAGCGAACAGCTCCGACGGCTCTCGCGCGGAATCGACATTATGGTCGGTACTCCCGGGCGTGTGTTGGACCACATTCGCCGCAGCACCATTGACCTTACAGGTGTCGAGTTTGTGGTTCTCGACGAGGCCGACGAGATGCTCGATATGGGCTTCATTGAAGACGTGGAGGAGATTTTGGGACACGTGGCACACGAGCGCCGCGTGATGCTCTTCTCGGCCACTATGCCCGACCGCATCATTGAACTCTCCAAAAAGGCGATGCACGACACCGAAATCGTGCGTGTCGAGTCGCAGCAGCTCACTACCGACCTGACCGACCAAATCTACTTCGAGGTGCGCGAAAGCGACAAGTTCGATGCCCTGACCCGAATTATAGATATTCAGCCGGAGTTCTACGGAATAGTATTCTGCCGCACAAAGGTAGGTGTCGATGAGATTACCAACCGTCTTATTGAGCGCGGTTATGCCGCCGAGGCTCTGCACGGCGACATATCGCAGGCTCAGCGCGAAAAGATTTTGCGCAAATTCAAGGCAAAACAGACCAACATATTGATTGCCACAGATGTGGCGGCACGCGGCATCGACGTCAACAACCTGACTCACGTAATCAACTATTCCCTGCCGCAGGATTCCGACAGCTACGTTCACCGTATAGGACGAACCGGACGTGCAGGCAACAACGGCACCGCCATCACCTTCATCTCAAAGAGTGAGTTGCGCCAATTCGGCTATCTGCAACGCAACATCAAGGTCGACATCAAACGCGAACAACTGCCTTCACCGCAAGACATCGTCCAGATGAAGCGTTCGCGCATCAAAGACGACCTGCAAGAGATCATCAGCAACGACAGCTTTGGCAACTACACCGATGTGGCCGGAGAACTGCTGTCACAATATCGGCCCGAAACAGCCCTTGCCGCACTGCTGAAACTCGCCTTCCAGAACGAACTCGACGAGGCAAATTACCCAGAAATACGTTCATTCTCGGTCGACCGCCGCGGCACGGCACGCCTGTTCATTGGTATCGGACGCAACGACGGTTACGATGCGCGACGACTTATCGCGTTGCTGAAAAAAGAGTGCGGACTGCGCGATAAGGAGATAGACGACCTTCGTATGTTCGACACCTTCTCGTTTGTAACCATACCTTTTGCCGAAGCCGAGGAGAGCATACGCCGACTGAACCGCACCTCACGCGGTTCGCGTCCGTTGGCAAAGATTGCCAACGAGGAACCGGGCAAGAAACAACCTCGCACCGATGCCCCTCGCAACGACTTTGACCAGACGGCCCCAAAACCTGCTCCAAAGCCGTCGACAAGACCTGCTGCCAAATCTGCCGACGAGAAACCACGCTACGCACGTACCCAAAAGCCCGAATACGCGGAGCCTAAACCACAGCGCAAGCCGACAGTAGCCACTCCACGCTACGACAGGTCGGAGGCAAAACCTGCTGCACGCCCAAGCGAGAGAAATTTTGATACTCGCACCCCACGCCGCTCGGATAGTGCGCCAAAAGCCCGCCGCTCGGATAGTGCGCCAAAACTGCGCCGTGGACACGCCGACACCTACTCGGCCTCCGAGATGAAAGCCAAATACTATCCCGACGAAGAGGCCAATAAGTCTTTCGATTGGAGCGTCTTCGAGAATGGCGGCAACACTTGGGGCAAAGAGGAACGCCGCAAAAAGAGATAGCTGTTTGCTGTTGGCCATTGGCTGTCGGCCAAATACAAGGCATATAGGACTTTACCGAAAACTCCCGATTTGGTTTGCGTCCAAATCGGGAGTTTTCATAGTTTCGACTTATCGGTTACCTCTTGCTAAATCTTATCGATTTCCTCGATTGCTCGCGAGAGCGAGTTGTCGACCGGTGCAATTTCGTAGATGTAGGCGGCGTCCTGCAATTCGGTGTTACGTCCGATATAACCTTTCAGTAGCGCCCGAATAAGGCGTGCCGACGTTGCAATCTCCTTTGTATTGGGGGTAACGCCTTTTCGTGCGGCGTAGTCGACAAAGTCGTCCAAAAGGCGCTGGTCGGCGGCAAAGAATTTATCCAACTCTTCAAGCGTGGTGATGCGGTTGATTGCTCTGCGGTGCGCATCGGTGTATTCGATGGTGTAGCGGTAGAGAATATTCAGTCCGTTGACCTTATAGTAATAGGGAGTCATCTCCAAAGTGTCGAGCGGCACAAATATGTCGGGCATAATGCCGCCACCACCGTAGACCGTTTTGCCTGCCGGAGTGGTATATTTCAGCGAGTCGTCGAAATGTATGCCCTCGGCCGAGAAGAACTCGTTGTTCAGATAGCGGTTGTATAGGTCGTCTTCGTAGCCGGCCTCGCCCAGCTTGTAGGGTTTCTGAATGGAGCGGCCGGTTGGGGTAAAGTAGCGAGCTATGGTCAGACGTATGGCCGAGCCGTCGGAGAATGGTATTTGGGTCTGCACCAACCCCTTGCCATAGGAACGTCGGCCGATAATCAGGCCGCGGTCGTTGTCCTGAACGGCACCTGCCAGAATCTCGCTGCTCGACGCACTGTATTCGTCGATGAGAATGACGAGCGGAATCTCGGTACTGCTCCCGCGCCCCGAGCTGAACTCTTTGGTCTGTTTGCCGTTGCGGTCCTCGGTATAGACTATGAGCTTACCTTCGGGCAGGAACTCGTCGGCCAATGCAATGGCTTGGTCGAGATAACCGCCCGAATTGCCCCGCAAGTCGAAAATCAGTCGGCTCATACCCTTGGTTTGGAGCTTCGAAAGCTCTTTCATAAAGTCGTCGCGTGTAGAGCGCGAAAAGTTGGTGAGTTTTATGTATCCCACCTCGGGACGTATCATAAAAGCCGCGTCAATGGAGTTGACGGGGATTTTGTCGCGAATGATGTCGATATTGGCAAGGTGGTCGACATTCTGGCGCTCGATACCGACCGTCACTTTGGTACCGCGCTTGCCCCTGAGTCGTTCGACCACATTATTCTGCGGCACCTTGCGGCCTGCCACAGTGTCGGAGTCGATTGTAATGATTCGGTCGCCGGGCAGAATACCTGCCTTGTAGCTCGGGCCGCCGGCTATGATATTGAGCACAATAACCGTGTCGGTAGCCATATTGAAGACCACGCCAATACCGTCGAACTCGCCTTCCAAAGGCTGGTTGACCTCCTCCATTTCGGACGCAGGGATATAGACCGAGTGAGGGTCGAGGTGCGCCATAAGCTCAGGCATCAACTCCTCGACAAGCGAATCGGGGCTGACTGAATCGACATAGACGCTGCCAATGAGTTGCAGGGTTGCATCGAGTTTATTGCCCGTCGAACGACCTTTCACAGAGGACTCAACCGTCGTGGCGTCCTGCGAGTTATGCGCAGCGCGGTAACCGGCCAAAATGCCTACTGCAACAGCAACGGCAATGACAATCGGCGCCAACAAGGCGGTTTTATTGCTATTCATATCTTTGTCTCTATTTGTTTTTGAACTGATAACTCAAACCAATTGTGCCCGAATATTGATACTGCGGTTTGCGGCTCGCCGTTTTCAGGTAGTAGACCAGTCCGTAGAGTGTAACGCTGATATATTTCGAAACGGTCAGGTCGACGGTATTCTCCCAACGGCAGGTCGGGGCTTCGATTGGTTTTTCGTAGGAGGTAAAGAGGTAGAGCGACGAACGGTAGCGCAACTTCTTCTTGAAGAAATAGTTGTCGAACGAGCCGTTGACAGAGGGTCCTATTTTGTTGAGTACACGTTCGCCGGCCGGCACACCATAGAGTCCTTGATCGACAAGGCGCTGGTCGAGCATAGTGATCATATTGCCCGAAAGTGGAGAGAGGGTGATCTTGTAGGGTGCATTGGCAGGCGCAAAGGTACAACCAAGCGCCACGTCGAAGTAACCGGGCGCCATAATGGTCGAGATCAGCGTATGATCGGTGCGCGACTTGAAGCCGTCGGCAAACTGGGTGCGGAAGTTGAAAGTTGCCGAATATGACCACATATCGCTCATTGGCAACGACATAACCTCTTTGATTTGGAAAAGGTCGACGTTTTTGAAATTAATTTTGTCGATGTAGTTGATGCCGTAACGAGCATCGAGCGTGAAGTCCGACGTAAAACGTTTGTACTTGAAAACGTGGTGGGCATAGGCAGTGGCCAATGCGGAGAAGGTGTTGTTGCCGCTGGCCTGCCAGTTCTCGAACTGCAAAATTGAGGTTTGCAGGTTGGCCTTGAATTCGAGTGTGTTGCGCTCGCGGCGTTTCAGCCGGCGCTCGTTGCGCCACGCTGCACGGTCGAAATAGTCGTTGGTAATGCTCTCGGGCGAGACGAAACCGCCAAAAGCCTGGTAAGGGGTCTCCTCTTTGGGTTTGTCGTCCGAACGGCGCTGAATGGTAAATTGCGCCGAGATGCCCGACGTACCAACCAATATCATAACCATAGAGAGTAACAGACCTTTAACCCGCATTTTCATATCACATTAGAATATATCAACGCAAAGATAACGTTTTTGGCGGTTTTTTGGTACATTTGCCAAACGTCAACCTAAAAAAAGCGTTACAAATATGAAATATTTCGGAGCACACGTGAGCGCGGCAGGCGGTGTGGAGAACGCACCACTCAACGCCAAAGCTATTGGCGCAGGCGCATTTGCACTTTTTACCAAGAATCAGCGTCAATGGTTTGCACCGCCACTTTCGACCGAGTCGATTGCGGCTTTTCGCCGTGCGTGCCACGAGTGCGGCTACGCTCCGTCGCAGATTATGCCCCACGACAGCTACCTCATAAACCTCGGACACCCCTCCAAAGAGGCGCTCGAACAGTCGCGCCAATCTTTTACAGAGGAGATGCACCGTTGCCAACTTTTGGGGCTCGACCGGCTGAACTTTCACCCGGGCAGCCACCTGCGCGAAATCTCCATTACGGAGTGCCTCGACCGCGTGGCCGAGAGCATCAACCGTGCGCTCGACCGGACCGAAGGGGTTACGGCCGTAATCGAAAACACCGCCGGACAAGGCTCCAACATAGGTTACGATTTTGAGCATCTGGCCCACATCATCGACCGCGTCGAGGACAAGAGCCGTGTGGGTTACTGCATCGACACCTGCCACGCCTTCGCCGCGGGCTACGACCTGCGCACCGACCACGATTGCGAGGCGACGTTTGCGCTACTCGACCGCACCATATCGCTCAACTATCTGCGCGGAATGCACCTCAACGATGCAATGCGTCCGCTGAGCAGCCACATCGACCGCCATAGTTCGCTTGGAAAGGGTGAATTGGGTTGGGAGTGCTTCCGCTACATAGCACGCGACAGCCGTTTCGACAACATACCGCTCATTTTGGAAACTATCGACGAAGAGTTGTGGCCGGCCGAAATTGCCGCCCTATACTCTTTTGCGGCCGACAAATAGCCGTTATCCAAACATATTGGCTTAATCCTGTTTCGACCCTACCAGATTCCGTCGGGGCCGAAGATTTGGTCGAGCCACTCTTCGAGCATACCGGTACGCAGCGCTACATCGAGCACCGTAAAGCGGCGGCGTATGTGGGCTGCACGGCGGTAGCTCTCACGAAGGTGGTCGCGCGAGATGCCTATCTGGCTCGGGCGCGTCGGGGCACCGACAAGTTCAAGGCTGCGAACAACCTCGTCGAAAGGAACAAGCTGCGCACGCAACCGCTCGGCAATTTGTGGCCACATATTTTTGAGCATCAGAAGCTGTACGCCCAAATCCTCTTTCGAAATATGTTTGACCATTGTCTCGCTCACGGCGATAGAGATGAAGTCGTTGTCGGCAAACAGGTCGCGCACCTCCGAAGCGGCATCTTCGGCATCGGGCCAAAGAGCCACGGCACGTTCAATATCGAGTTGCGACAGGTCGGTGGCGAGCATCTGCTCATAGAGTGCCGTGACGGCAAGCATTCCGATGCTGACCTTAAATCCGTGCGACGGCGCAGCTCCCTCGAAGGTGTGGCGTTCCATATCCCACAGGTGGCTGAATTGGTGCTCGGCACCGCTGGCAGGACGGCTGTTGCGCAGACCCTGCATAGCAAATCCTCCCAACAAAAGTCCCTCGGTCAACTTGCCGATTGACTCGACATTACCCTCTCTGACACCTTTCGGGTCGGCAAGAGCCTCTTTCAATCCATTCTGAATAATCGACCAGCAGAACTCGTTTATCGGTTCGATGCCAAGCGCATCGGCCAAAATCCAGTCGGCACCTGCCGTGATTTTTGCAAACAGATCGGCATATCCCGAGGCGGTGAGGGTCGAAGGTGCGCGAGCAATCACCTTTGTGTCGGCCAAAATGGCTTTTGGTGCCGCGCACTCGAAGTCGCGTTTCTCGCCGCGGAAGGTGATTGATGCACCATAGGCAGCATATCCGTCCATCGAGGCTGCCGTTGCTATACACATATAGCGCTTGCCGGTTCGGTAGGCCGAAAGTTTGGTCAAATCGTTGATGGTTCCTGCGCCCAGAGCAACAGGTATGGCCCGAGTGCGCAACAACAGGCTGTCGAGCGACTCGACAAACGGAAACTCGGCCGAAAGCGAGAGCGAATCAAAAAGGAAAGGCTCATCGTACTGAATACCTGCATGTTGGAACGACAATTCGATCTCTTGCCCCAAGAGTTTGTAGTGCATTCGGGTCGAAATGACAATGGCACGCCGCCCGGGGAACTGGCTTTTGAAGAGTTCGCCTGCGCGGTCGATTACATCTTCGCCCAACACGAGTGCCTTGGTCTGAGTGGCCACTTCCAGGGCCTGTTCTATACGGAGTGAGTTGCTCATTATTTCGTTGTTGAATAGGCAAAGATAGTAAAAAATAGCTTATCGGGGCTGTCCGCGTCGAAGAACAGCCCCGATAACGTTTTATGGGCGGGTCTACTTACGGTGTCTGGCGTGACGGCGACGGCGCAGCTCGGCGGCAATCATCGTCAGCTCGCGTCCCGACTGACCGGCGGCGGCAGTGTTCTCCTCTGCTCGGCGAATCAGGTAGGGCAACACATCGCGTACCGATGCGTAGGGGACATATTTGGTCACACTGTAACCTGCGGCAGCCAAATTGAACGAGATATTGTCGCTCATACCCAAAAGCTGTGCAAAAAATATGCGCTGATCGTCGTGAGCCAACCCTTTTTTATCCATCAGTTCGGCCAACAGGTAGTTGCTCTTCTCGTTATGGGTACCCATAAACATCTCCATTCGGTCGAGGTGGTTGACCGTATATTCGACCGCAGCATTGTAGTTGTCGTCGGTGGCCTGTTTGGTTGGGCAGATCGGGTCGGGGTAGCCCATTGCGGCTGCACGCGCGCGTTCGTCCTCCATATAGGCTCCGCGAACGAACTTCACACCTGCAATGTAGTCTTTCTCGACTGCGTCGGCATAGATGCGCTCCAAATAGGGCATACGGTCGTGACGGTACATTTGCAGCGTGGCGAAAACGATAGCCCTCTTCTTGTTGTAGAGCCGCATTGCCTCGTCGGTCATCTGGTCGATAGAGTCTTGGAAGCAGTAGTCCTCGGCGTCGACCAAAATGCGTACATCGTTATCGTAGGCACGCCGGCAGAGTGCCAGAAAACGGCGATGGTAGGCCTCGTACTCCTCCTTTTCGGCTTCGGTTAGCGGTTCGCGTTTCTCCGATGCCTTGGAGAGCAATGCGTCGGTCACGAGCGTCGAGGGTTTGAACACTGCATAGGCAACATTGCGGTTGCGTGCCGCATTGTCGATAGAGTGGAGTGTTTCGTCAAAGGTATTTTTAATCCCTTCGGGGGTCTGTTTGCTCTCGGCCGAGAAGTCGAGTGTCGACTTCACTCCGAAACGCATCAGGTATGCAAGCATCTTATCGCAATCTTCAAGGGTTTCGCCGCCAACAAACTGTTTGTAGAGTGTCGGGCGCAGAATCCAACCTAACGGGAAGTGGATTGCCAACGCAATGTTGGTGCAAAATTTACCGAAATTGACCATCCAGGGCCGTTTGATGGCTCCAAACATAAAGCGTGCTGCACGCAGCTCTCCCGTGGTCTTTGCGGAGAAAGCGATCTCGGTGTTGTTGAAATCAAGCATAATGCAATGCTGTTAAAGGTAGTTGTAGTTTTTGGTATAAGAAAAGAGCAAAGCCCCAAAACCGGAAGATTTCGGGGCTAATACAATAATTGTTTACTCTTGGCCGAGGAACGGATAACGGTAGTCGGTCGGAGGCACCAGGCACTCTTTGATGCAGCGCGGATTGGTCCAGCGAATCAGGTTGAGCGGGCCGCCTGCCTTGTCGTTGGTACCCGAGGCACGCGAGCCGCCGAAAGGTTGTTGGGCGATGACCGCACCGGTGCACTTGTCGTTGATGTAGAAGTTGCCGGCCGAGAATTGCAACTTGCGGAAAGCCAAGTCAATGGCATAACGGTCACGCGCAAAGATTGAACCTGTCAGGGCGTAGGGCGAGGTTTGGTCGCAGAGTTCGAGCGTCTCTTCGTACTTCGCGTCGTCGTAGACATAGACAGTCAGCACAGGGCCAAAGATCTCCTCGACCATACTCTTGTAGCGCGGATTGGTGGTCTCTATGAGGGTGGGCTCCACAAAGTAGCCGACCGACTTGTCGCACTTGCCGCCCAACGCGATTTTGGCATCGGGCGCGGCTTTGGCGTGGTCGATATAACTCTTAATGTTGTCGAACGAGGCTTCGTCGATAACGGCGTTGATGAAGTTCGAGAAGTCCTGCACATCGCCCATCTTCATCTCGCTCATCATTGCCGCCATCTGCTCCTTGATTTCGCCCCACGTACTCCTTGGCACATAGGCACGCGAGCAGGCCGAGCACTTTTGACCCTGATACTCGTAGGCACCGCGCACCAAAGCCACGGCGACCTCTTTGGTTGGTGCCGAGGGGTGCACGAATATGAAGTTTTTGCCTCCCGTTTCGCCCACAATCTTCGGGTAGGAGCGGTAGTGGCCAATGTTATTGCCAATCTGACTCCACAGAGTGTTGAACGTGGCACTCGAACCGGTGAAGTGGAAGCCTGCCAAGTCGGGCGACGAGGTCACAACTTTGCCTATGACGCTGCCCTTGCCGGGAATGAAGTTCACAACGCCGTCGGGCACGCCTGCTTCGTGGAAAATCTGCATCAAGAGGTAGTTCGAGAATATTGCGGTGGTCGAGGGCTTCCAAACAGCCACATCGCCCATCATTGCAGGGGCCATATTTAGGTTCGAGGCAATGGAGGTGAAGTTGAATGGGGTGAGTGTGAAGACAAAACCCTCCAAACCACGGTACTCCATACGGTTGAGTATGCCCTTTTCGGAATAGGGCTGATCGGCGTAGACCTGACTTGCATAGAATGCGCTGAAACGCAAAAAATCTATTAGTTCGCAGGGGGCGTCTATCTCGGCCTGAAACGGGCTTTTGCTCTGTCCGAGCATCACCGAAGCGTTCATCAGGTAGCGGTATTTGGTGGCAATCAACTCGCCAATACGCATCATAATGCTGCCGCGCTCAACCCACGGCAACTCGCTCCACTGCCTGCGTGCGGCAAGTGCGGCATCGATTGCCATCTGCACCTCGCGTTCGCCTGCCTTGTGGTAGGTTGCCAGCGTGTGGTGGTGGTCGTGGGGCATCACAACCTTACCCGTGTCGCCTGTGCGAATCTCCTTGCCGCCAATTACCAGCGGAATATCAATCTCTCCCTCGGAGTAGTATTTCAGTGCAGCTTTAAGCGCTGCACGCTCCGGCGAATTGGGAGCATAGGATTTTACAGGCTCGTTTTCGGGCTTTGGAAATGAAAATAGCGAATTGTTCATAGCGGTCTTAGGTTTTATGCGTTGAAGTTTAGGAATTTCGAGCCTACAAATTTAATAAAATAATTCGGTGAATAGGCAACTTATTCGCCGAAGAATGTTCGTCGAATAAACTTTTATCTATATAAAGATGGTCTTCAACGAGGCGGAGAAGGGAAAAAGGCCTTACCAAACGATAAGCCACTTCTTGTTTTTCAGCACGAGGCTGTACTCCTGCTCAATCTTCTGACTGTTGCCAAAGGTGACTGCGGCGCTAACCTTGGCGCTGTCGGTCGAGATATCGTAAGAGAGAATCTCAATGTCGGCAACCCCACCGGCCTGTTTGATTTTGGAACCCTGCTCGGCAAAGGTTTCGCGCAACACCGCCTCTTCGTCGGGCGTGGTCAAGAACAACTCCACGGCATTCTTGTAGTGTCCGCGGTTGAGATTATGCCAACACTCCTCGACGCTCTTCTGAGGCGACGAAGATGAACAAGAGGCCAACAGCAACGCAGCCGAAACAATCACAACAAAAGATTTCATATCGTTCCAAATTTACTTGATTTATCTCTCAACTATTACGGCTTTGCCGGTGCGGGCAATATAGCCGCGTCGTCCGTCACGCAGAACGGTCGCAAATCCGCCGTAGAAACGGTCGATAGCGTCCAACGAGCACTCTACCGACTCGCGGCCGGAAGTGTCGACCACGCCCCACAGCCCCTCGCGGCAGACACGCGCCACACCCGAATTGAAGGGTTCGACGCTCTGATAGCGGCACTCGACAACCTGTCGTCCGTCGAGGTCGATAAAGCCCCATAAATTACCCTTGCACACTGCAACAAGTCCTTCCGAGGGCAGCGACATATTGTTGTAGATACATTCGGTAAGGCTGTTGCCGTCTGTGTCGATCAAGCCGAAAAGTCCGTTTTTCGAGACCTTCAACCTGCCCTCGGCGCAACCCTCCACGCTGTCGTAACGGTTCACAAAGACCAGTCGACCCGAAAGGTTTGTAAAGCCGATGTTATCTTTGTGACGCACACGGGCATAGCCGCCCGAAAACGTGCCTGCTTCGTCGTATTTTGGGGTTATCAGCTCCACACCGCCCGAATCGATATAGCCGCAGCGACCGTTAAAAGTGACGGCTGCAAGTCCCTCCGAGAAGCGTTCTATACGTTGATAGCGCGGGGCAACAATCTCGCGTCCGAGCGAGTCGACCAGCCCCCAACGCCCTTTATAGGCCACAATCGAACAGCTTGGGGAGCCGCTCTCGCCCACGGGTACGAAACTGTCGTACAAACAGTTTCCGCGGTGGTCGATATAGTATTGCACCCCATTGAGCGTGGCCGGCGCAAAACCGCCCTTAAACTCGGCGGCACGGTCGAAACGGTAGCTGACGACCACCTTGCCCGAACGGTCAATATAGCCCCACTTGCCGCCTTCGTTGCGCACGGCAGCCAGCCCTTCGGTAAAACTGCACACCTCGGCAAAGGTGCAGGGAATCACTGCGCGGCCCTCCGAATCGAGAAAGCCCCAACGGCCTTGCAGCTTGATTGCGGCCAATCCCTCCGACATAGGGAGCGCATTTTCGTATCGGCAGGCGACCGTCTCCGACCCGTCTTCGGCCATAAAACCGTAGCGGCCGTTATTGACCACGCGCGCCATACCGCCCGAGAGCCGGTCGATGAAGTCGTATTTGCAAATGGCGCGTTCTACGCCGCCATTGTCTATTAGTCCCCATTTGCCGCCCAATGTAACGGCCGTAAGTGCGTCGGTAAAGTGGGCGGTCTGGCCATAGCGGCACTCGACAGTCAATCGTCCGGCAGCGCTCACAAAGCCCCATTTATCGCCACTGCGCACAGGGTGCAGGGGGCTTGCCGCATTGTAGACCACGTCGTCCCAAAGCGGTTCGATGACCACCGAGCACTCCGAGTTCATCACACCCGTTTTTCCTTTTAAGGTGAATTTGTAGTATGTTTCGCCTGCCGAACCCGTCGCGGCCTCAATGTTGTCGTACTGCTCGATTGTATTCTGCGATATGTCTATCACGGCATTGCCAACCACGCGGCGACCGCTACCCTCTTCGGCAAGCACGGTCGGGATAAGCATCTGACCGTCGGCGGCAACAACACCCCAGCGATCCGACGAACGAACCCACGACAGCAGATTGGAAAATTCGGGTTTCAGGTCGAACTGCGGTTGCAAACGCATCTCGCCCGCAGCAGTCGTCAGACCCCAACGGCCGTCAATCTCAATCCACGCATAACCGTTGGCATCGAACACCGGCCGATCGGGCAACATTGCCGGAATCACCACAGCGCCGTTCCGGTCGACTACGCCCCAACGCCCATTCCACGATGCCCAACAGCTATCGGCTTTGTCGAATTGCGGTTCGGTGTCGAGTATGGGTTCGAGCACAACATTGCCATCGTAGGAGATAACTCCCCAGTGGCCTGCCCAAAATCCCCACGCCACATCGCCGTCGCCAAAATCGGGACGGTTCGAGAGCATTGCCCCAAGGAGCATCTGACCGTCGGAGCGCACTATGCCCCATTTGCCGCTCATCGAAACCCACGTCGTCTGGCCGCGGACAAATTGCGGTTCGGCATCAATCATCATTCGCAATACCGTACGGCCGTCGCGCGCCAAAACGCCCCACTTACCGCCGCGGCTTGCCCACGCCACATCGCCCTTGAACGGACGGATAATGTCGTAAACGGGTTCGAACAGCAGAGTGCCGTCCGTAAGACGCACACCCATATAGCCGTTTTCGGAAAAAATCTCGGGTAGAATTATTTTTGGTGCCGCTGTCTCAATCTTTGGAGCAGGGGGCTCGGGTGCATTAATCGCCGTGGCAGTTGTATCGCTTGGTACAACCAATACCGAATCGGGCAGCACCGGTGCCGTAACGACCTCAACTTCTGTCGAGTCGGGCAAAACGGGTTGCCGAACAGCCTCAACCGCAACCGAATCGGCAGCCATAATCTCCTGTGCAGCAACGCTCCACGCTGCCGTCGACAACAAAGCAACGGCAACAGCAGCCAAAGTTCGGGATATATGTAGTGAAGTCTGTTTCAATATGCGCACAATAAATCAAGCAAAGTTATTACTTTTAGCTTAAATGTGCAACAAAAATGGGAGTGACAGCCAAAAATTTATTCGCCACGGCGGACAACTGCCCAAGCCAGAGAGGTGTAGAGGCTGTGGAGAGCACTGCGCCACCAGCGCGGCAGGCGGTCGAGAATCCTGAGCCGCCACAGCGCCCGTCGGCAGAGGCGCGTATAGCCGAAATTGCGCTCTGCGGCACGGCCAAAAGCCGTATCGCCCTTCACTGTGAGGGTTATGGCCTTGCCTATTGCGCAGCGCGCGATAAATTCGTTGCGCAAACGGTCGCCATTGGGGTCGTAGAGCTCTTCAAAAGAGTGAGTTGTCTGTTCGGGGGTATAGATTTTGACCGAGCGGTTCGAGGCCGAAGCAACCACAGCCGCACAAACCTTGGGCGACGAGCAGACCCGAAAGGCCGATGCCGCCTTGATCCACATATATTGGTCCTCTCCGATGCGCATACCCTCGGGAAAGCCGCCGAGAGTTTCAAACACCGTGCGAGGCAGAACGCTGTTCGACGAGTTGCAAATGCGGTGATGAAGGGCACTCTGCCAAAAATTGTCGACCACACCGCGTCGGGCAGGAGAGTTGCTTGGGGTTGCAGAACCTCGTGCGAGGATTTCGAACGCGGTCGAGTAGATGCCGCAATCGGGATAGTCGTCGATAAGCGAGCCAATCTCGGCCAAAAAATCGGGATACCACCGATCGTCGGCGTCCAACAACGCAATCCACTCGCCCGAGGCGGCCTCAATGCCTCGGTTGCGGGCAGCTGCCACACCTCTGTTAGGTTGGCGCAACAGTCTGAGGTTAGGCATCTTGAACTTTTCGACAAGTTGCGGCCCAAAGTCGGTCGAGCCGTCGTCGACCACAATCACCTCGAAGGGTGCAACACTCTGGCCTGCAATCGAACGGAGTGCAGCCTCAATCTCGTTCTGCTTGTTGTAGAGCGGAACGACGACCGAAAAACGTTTATTCGCGGTAGATTGGCCCATTTTGGCTGTCGAAAGATAACATTACGGGGGCGTGATTGACCTGACGTTCAGGCGGAATATCGCGTTGAAGGTCTTTATAGTGGTGACGCAAATAGCTCTCGACATTGGCCGGAGCATTCACCTCAATGCCGTCCAAAAGCATCGTTACGGGGTTTTCGACCGCCTTGCGCTCAATTTGGTCAAGCGGCATTCGCACAATGTTGACACGACTGTATGGTCGGTTGTTGTAGCGCTGCATAACGCGGTTCATACGGCGGTAAATCTGCTTCTTGGTTTTGGTCTGACAGACAAGTCTGATCATCGCGCAGAAGAGCCTGCTCTTGGGCCGCGGACGCGATATGGTCGCGCCGTGAGGGGCAAACCAACGCCAAAGCCAGAGGGTTTTGCCCTCGTAGCAGTTAATCCAGAATCGAACGGACAAACGGTGCAGACGCTCCAAAACAGCGTTGTCGGGTATGCGGTCGTAGGGGAAAAGGTCGACGTAGATGCCCTGCTCGATTGGCGAATCTTGATAGGGATACTCGACGAAGAGCGTATTGCGTTTGCGGATTTTGGCAAAATAGAATGGGGTCGACGGTTCGGCCGTAAACTCCTGCAACACAAATTGCGGCCCGAGGTGCGACGGCGCAACAGCCAAAAAGCGTTCGTACTCCGAGCGGGTCATACCGATGTCGATATCGTCGTCCCACGGAATCAGGTCGTTGTAGAAAAATGCACCTATTGCGGTGCCGCCCTGAATAAAATATTCGATACCGCACTCTTGGCAAACGCGGATAATCTCGACGAGAATCTCTTTCAGCTCGATGTGCAAAGCGGTTAGTATTTCGGAAGTATATTTCATTCTATCAGAAGATTACAACCTCTTACCGGACTGCCTTCGACGCGCCCCGAGAGTCGGAACGAACCGTCGTCGAAGACCGTGCCCACATCTTGTGTGGCAATAAAAGCGCACGACGAGCGATTACCCAAATCAATGATGTCGATCGCTCCGCGCACGCCGTGCGGCAACCGTTCCAAAGGGTTATTCTGCTCGCGAGCCTCAACCCTCAGCCAAGACGGGGTGCGGAACACTCCACCGCCCGCAGAATAGGCCTGCGACGAGAGTTCGGCCATACCGTATTCGGAGTGAATTGCGCTCACGCCGAATCCTTCGCAGAGTATGCGGTGAAGCTCCTCTTTGGGCAGTTCGCGGCGGCGTCCCTTCATTCCGCCAGTCTCCATTACAATGGTATTACTCAGTTGCGGCGAACACTCTTCGACCAAATCGAGCAGAGCGTAACTGACACCCAAAAGTATCTTTTGCCGTGGGTCGCTGCGGAGCCGTTCGAGCAACTCGTCGTGGTTGTCGAGAAAGAAGCCGCCGCCGTAAAGTTCCACCAGTCGGTTGACCATATAGACCAGCGACGAGCCCTCGCGGCTGAGGTAGCAGGGCAGCAGTGCATATATTGGCATCGAGCCGTAGAACTGCCGATAGGCGCTCAAAAAGCACTGCTCGTAGTCGGCAAGGCGTGCCATATAGTGGCGCGACGGCTCACTGCCTCCCGTCGACGAACTGGTAAAAATCTTCTCGGGTTCGCCCTCGCCCGAGTAGACTTTATGGGTGCGGAAGAGTTCGATTGGCAGAAACGGAATTTGGTCAACGCCAATGACCTCGTAGGGATTAACCCCCAAAAGCTCGAGGTAGCGGCGATAGGGTTCGCACCGCCGAGCCTGAAAACGGAACAGCTCCATAGCGGCATCGTCGAACTCGCCTGCGGTGGCAATGGCGGTTATCTCTTCAATGGTGCGCAACCTATCTGTTATTTGTGTGCCAACAGGAATCGTTCGCAATCGAGCGCGGCAACGCAACCGCTGCCCGCCGCCGTAACGGCTTGGCGGTAGTGGGGATCTTTCACGTCGCCGGCGGCAAATACTCCCTCGACCGAGGTCTTAGAAGTTGCGCCCTCGACTTTGATGTAACCCTCGTTGTCGAGCGCCAACTGTCCGCGGAAGATTTCGGTATTGGGGTGGTGGCCTATGCCGAGGAAGAATCCCATAATGGCTATCTCGAACCGTTCGCCGTTGGTGCTAACCAGACGTGCGCCCGTAACACCTGCCTCGTCGCCCAGAATTTCGTCGGTTTGGCAACCAAAGAGAACCTCAATATTGGGGGTCGAGAAGACGCGCTCCTGCATAGCTTTGGAGGCACGCAGAAAATCCTTGCGCACAATCAGGTAGACTTTATGGCAGATTGAGGCCAAATAGGTGGCCTCCTCGCAAGCGGTATCGCCGCCTCCAACCACAGCCACGTCCTTTTTGCGGTAGAAGAAGCCGTCACAAGTGGCGCAGGCGCTCACGCCCATACCGCGGAAACGCTCTTCGCTCTCCAAACCGAGATACTTGGCCGTTGCACCCGTCGAAACGATTATGGTTTCGGCCTCAATAGTGTGCGACTCGTCGACCACCACGTGGAACGGGCGCGACGAGAGGTCGACCGAGCCAACTATTCCGCTGCGGATATCGGTTCCGAAACGGAGCGCCTGCCGACGCAGGTCGTCCATAAGCTGAGTGCCCGTAACGCCCTCGGGGTATCCGGGGAAGTTCTCGACCTCGGTCGTGGTGGTGAGCTGGCCGCCGGGTTCAAGTCCCTCATAGAGCACAGGGTGAAGGTTTGCGCGCGAAGTATAGATTGCGGCAGTGTAGCCCGCAGGGCCGCTGCCTATTATAAGTGTTTTGATCTTTTCCATAAGATGAAGGTATTATGATTAATATCGGATTACAAAGATAAACTTATTTGTGGAAATAGCCATATACCCGAGTGGCTCTTGCCTGCCCGATTTCGGCGGCAAGGTCGGTGAGCGAGGCTCGGCGCACCCCCTCGACACTGCCGAATCGGCGCAACAGGTTCTCGGCACTCTTCGCCCCCACCCCATCGATGTCGTTCAGCTCGGTGTGCACAAAGTCGGCCGAACGTTTGTTGCGGTGGAAAGTGATTCCGAAACGGTGAGCCTCGTCGCGCAGGTGCATCACCACTTTGAGCGGTTCACCCGTGCGGTCAAGATAGTATGGCTCAGGGTCGCGCGGGAAATAGATCTCCTCGATTCGTTTGGCCAATCCCACAATCGGAATGCGCCCTTCAAGTCCCATATCGCAGAGTACCGCATAGGCCGAACTGAGTTGACCTTTTCCGCCGTCGACTATGATAAGGTCGGGCAGTTGGGCGCCCTCGTCCAACAGGCGGCGGTAACGTCGGCCGATAATCTCGCGCATTGAGGCGAAGTCGTCGGCACCTACTACGGTTTTGATGTTGAAATGGCGGTACTCGCTGCGCGAAGGGCGGCCGTCGCGAAAGACCACGCACGATGCCACGGGGTGTGTCCCCTGCAAATTGGAGTTATCGAAACACTCTATGTGGTGTGGCGGCACCGAGAGGTGTAATTCGCGTTGCAAGGCGGCCAAAAGCCGTTCGGTATGGCGTTCGGGACTCTTGATTTCGAGATTTTTGAGCCGTTCGGCGCGGAACATACGTGCCCCCTTTTCGGAAAATTGGAGCAATTTGAGTTTGTCGCCGCGCGAGGGGACGGTAAGCCTGACGTCCTCGAACACTTCGTCGGGACGAAACGGCACAATCACTTCGCGAGCCAATCCGCCGTCGAACCCCTCGGCTATGCGGCGTATGGCGTGGGAGAGTATGGTATGCGGGTCGCTTTCGGCTCCTATCGAGAGTGTTACGGTCGACGAAGCGGTTATGGTACCATTCGAAACACGTACAAAATTACAATAAGCATCTTGCTCGTCGACCAACAGCGAAAATACGTCGAGATTACCGAGTCGGTCGCTGACAATCACCGACTTGGCCGAGTAGTCGGCCAGAGCGTCGAGGCGCAGTTTATAGTAGGCCGCCTGTTCGAAGTTGAGCGACTCGGCGGCTGCACGCATCTGCTCTTCGAGAAAGAGTTTTGTGGGTCGGGTATCGCCTTTCAGATTACCTTTGAGCATCTCGATTGTGGCGGCATAATCCTCGGCCGACTGCCGACCCTCGCAGGGGCCTTTGCAGTTGCCCAAATGGTATTGCAGGCAGACGCGGTAGTTGCCTTTGGCCACCGCTTCGGGCGAGAGGTTGAGCCGGCAGGTGCGCAGCTGGTAGATTTCGCGCACAAACTCCAACATCGCCTTCTGCGACATTACCGAGGCGTAGGGCCCAAAATATTGCGAACCGTCGCGCACCATTCGTCGCGTCGACTCCACACGCGGAAAAGGCTCGTTGCGAACCACAATCCACGGATAGGTTTTGTCGTCTTTGAGCAGAATGTTGTAACGCGGACGCAGGGTCTTGATCAGAGAGTTCTCCAACAGCAGCGCGTCCGATTCGGTAGCGGTGTCGATGTGTTTCATCGCCACAATTTTACCCACCATAACACGCACTTTGGCAGCGTGGCGCTTCGAATCGACAAAGTAGGACGACACCCTGCGGCGCAGATTGACCGCCTTACCTACATATATCACCTTGCCCGAGGCATCAAAAAACTGATAAACCCCGGGAGTAACAGGCAGCAGGCGAACACTCTGCATCAAATCGGCGTTGACTCTCTCCTCCATAGCAAGACAAAAATATGGCAAATAAGTGGAATAATTCAAAAAATAGGCCTATTTTTGTAAAATAATAGTTTGCGCAAAGGCAACAGCAAACACCTTTTCGCACTCTATTGCAATTAGGGAGAAAACATATAGTATCGTAATGCTCAAATTACTTCGACCTGAAGAATTGACCTTTGGACACAATGGTTTTTTCACGCGTATGCTTGCACGTGCAGCTATGGCCATACTCGGCATCAACCGCGCCAACCGCATATATAACCGTATTCAAGACCGTGACGACGATTACCTCGATGCCATAATGGAACATACCGGCATCAACTACTCGGTCGACCCGAAGAGTCTGTCTAACATTCCGGCCGAAGGGCCCGTGATCTTCATCTGCAACCACCCGACCGGCATTGCCGACGGTATTGTGATGCTCAAAATACTCTCCACCGTTCGCCCCGACATCAAACACCTTGGCAACTTTCTCGGCGCACGTGTGGTTCCTCTCCAAAAATACCTCATTGCCGTAAATCCGTTCGAAGAGCGCCACGGCGGCAATCTGGGCGGACTGAAACAGGCTATGGTTCATCTGTCGGAGGGCAAATCGCTGCTCATCTTCCCCGCGGGCGAGGTCTCAACGTGGCAGAAGGGCTGGCACCACATTGCCGACAAACGGTGGGATCTGGTTGGTATGAAGTTCCTGCGCCGCAGCGGTGCACCGATAGTCCCCGTCTGGATTGACGGCCACAACAGCGTCGTATTCCGTATGGCAGGCAAGATACACCCGCGTCTGCGCACGGCACTGCTGGTGCGCGAGGCCTTCAACAAACGCCGTCAAACCATCAGGGTCACCATAGGCGCCCCCATTTCGGCCACCCGTGTGAAGGACTTGAACGATCTGAACATCTACACCGACTATTTGCGCGCCTCGGTCGACTACCTGAAAGGGTGCCGCGAGCGTCCCATTCGCAGTATTCCCGAGATTGAAGCCGCCACGGTCGATTTGAGCAACATAATCGATCGTCCTTCGCTGTCGGCACTCCACGACGAGATGAACGACATTGCCTCCGACTCCAAACTCTTCGATTACAGCGGCGGCTACACAGTCTACTGTTGCCGTCCCGAACGAATACCGATGATGATGGTCGAGATTGGCCGTATGCGCGAAATCACATTCCGACGCATTGGCGAGGGTTCGATGAATCCGATCGACATCGACCGTTACGACACCTACTACCAACAACTCTTCATCTGGGACAACAACGCCGATACTTTGGTGGGTGCCTATCGGTTGGGGCTTGGCGGCGAGATTGTGCCGAAATACGGCCTCGACGGCTTCTATACCCACTCGCTCTTCAATTACACCAAGGAGATGGAGCCGATAATGATGAAGACTATCGAGCTCGGCCGTTCGTTCGTTACGAGCGACTACCAGCGCAAACCCGCCTCGCTGCTGATGCTCTGGAAGGGCATCGTCCACGTGTTGATGAAATATGGCGAGTACCGCTATCTGGTTGGGCCCGTGACCATTTCGGGCGAGTTCCAACGCTCGTCGAAGACCATCATCGTGAGCTACCTCCGTCAGCACCATTTCGATGCCGACACCGCCGTTATGGTGCGTCCGCGAACCGGACTCGACGGTATCGATTTCCCGATCGACGAACATCTCATAAGAGGTGTCGACTCAATAGACCTGATTGGCAAAATCGTCAGCGATATTGAGTGCGACGAACGAACCATTCCGGTACTGATCAAGAAATACCTGCAAATGAACAGCCACGTGCTCGGCTTCAACGTCGACCACACCTTCTGCGACGCACTCGACGCACTGATGTTGCTCGATTTGTTGCTCGTGCCCGAAGAGATGATTCATATGTTGTCGAAAGAGATTACCGATGTCGATGTGGTTGCACGCTTCCGCAACGTCGACAACGGGTAAAAAAGGGAGCAATTAAGAAGTAGCGAGATGCAACGCTCTGGTTTTCGGAAAAGACGGAGCATACCATACGTATGTGAGTATTGTTCTAAAAACCTATTTAAGGAAGCAGATTGCCACTTGTTAGTCGCTAACCATTAATCACCTTAATCACTTTATCCACCTTAATTGCATTCGACTTAGTAGACTTAGCAGACCTATAAGACTTAGTTGCATTTACTCCTGCGCAGCCACTTCCGAGGTATCGACCCACTTGAAAAGACGGTCGCCGCGGTGTACGGCTTGTGGCAGTTTCAGTGTACACGAGAGGCCTTGCGGCACAACATCAACCTCGCGCTCGTCGACCAACAGACGGTCGGCAGTGAACTCCACAGCACCCGTAGTTTCGCCCGTAATGAGCAATTTGCCACCTCGTTCCAGCGGTGAGGCCTCAACCTTCACCTCGGCAACTTTCACCTTTTTGAAGACGTTGGTAACCTTGCCCACATAGACCTTGCGCATAGTGGCCGACGAACCGTACGCCTCGCTCAACTGGACCGTTGGTGCGCCCAGATAGTAGCCGCCCCAAAAGCCGCGATTGAAGACCGTTGAGAGTTGCTCTTTGAGTGCGGCGCGGCGTGAGGGGGTATAGGAGCCGTGCTCGATAGAACTGAGTGCGCGGTGGTAGCACTCCACAACACGTTTGACATACTCTGCCGGACGTGCACGCCCCTCGATTTTGAGCACCTCGACGCCCGCCTCAACGAAGCGGTCGAGGAAGTCGATCGTACAGAGGTCTTTGGGCGATAGCAGGTAACGGCCGTCGACGTCGATCTCTTCGCCCGTGTCGCGATCGACAAGGCGATAGGAGTGACGGCATATTTGGCGGCAGGCTCCGCGGTTGGCCGAGCAGCCTGCAAAGTGAAGCGAGAGATAGCATTTGCCCGAGATGCTCATACAGAGTGCGCCGTGGGCAAACATTTCGATTTTGACCTGCCGACCCGACGGGCCGCAGATGTTCTCGTCGACAATCTTTTGGTGAATGGAGGCAATCTGTTCGAGATTCAACTCGCGCGCCAGCACAACAGTATCGGCCCACTGCGCATAGAAACGCAGCGTCTCGGCGTTGGAGACGTTAAGCTGAGTGGAGATATGGACTTCAAGTCCCTTTGAATGGGCATAGAGTATGGCGGCCTGATCCGACACTATGACGGCATCGACCCCCTCGGCGGCAGCGCAGTCAAGCAGGCGGTGCATAGTGTCAAGTTCGTCGTCGTAGACCACGGTATTGACGGTCAGATAGGCACGCAGTCCTCCCTCGTGCGCCTCGGCAACAATTTTGGTCAGGTCGTCGAGAGTGAAGTTGGCGGCCGAGGCCGAGCGCATATTCAGAGCGCCGACGCCAAAATAGATTGAGTCGGCACCTGCATCGATTGCAGCGCGCAGAGCCTCATAGCTGCCACACGGAGCCATTATTTCAATATCGGAACGTTTCATCAATTCTTGCGACCCAAAAGTGAGAGTGCCAACTCTTTCATCGGTTCGATGCGCAGAGCGTCGACTTCAAGCGAGGAGAGCGACTCTATGGCACGGTCGAAGTGGAGCGATATTTCGCGCTCGGCATCGGCCCTGACTCCGAGCGAGGAGTAGATATCCAACACCTGTGCAATCTTCTCCTCACGCGCAATGGTGCTGTTTTTCAGCAGAGCAGAGAGCGTTTGACGCACCGCGGCATCGGCTTTTTTGAGTGCCGTAATGGTCAGAAAGGTCTTCTTGCCCTCCACAATGTCGCCCCCGATGCGTTTACCCAACTGAGCCTCGGTGCCATAGGCATCGAGCAGGTCGTCTTGAAGCTGGAAAGCCAGACCAAGTTCGGTTGCAAAGACAAAGAGTTTGCGGCGCGAAGCATTGTCGGCACCGCCCTGAATTGCACCTATAATGGTCGCACCGGTCAACAGTGCGGCGGTTTTCTTGTCGATCATAGCCATATACTCCTCCATACCGACCTGCTCGCGATCCTCAAATTCGAGGTCGAGTTTCTGGCCTTCGCAGACCGTCATAGCGGTGTAGTTGAAGCAGCCGAGCGCCGAGGGAAGGTACTCGACGGCAGTCTGTTGAAGCAGCTTGTAGGAGTAGATCATCATAGCGTCGCCCGACAGGATAGCGGTGTTGGTGCCCCAATTCCCAACAACCGAGGGTTTGCCGCGGCGTACCGAGGCATTGTCCATTATGTCGTCGTGGAGAAGTGTGAAGTTGTGGAACACCTCAATAGCGGCTGCGGCAGGCAGTGCGGCAGGAGCGTTGTCGGAGAATATGTTGCAGGCAGTGACGGTGAGCATCGGGCGCAAGCGCTTGCCTCCGCCTTGAAGCGAATAGGCAATCGGCTCGTAGAGCGAATGCGGCTCACCCTCTATGTCGAGATGCGACATATAGTCGGCGACGAGTTTGTTAAGTTCGGTCAGAGAGTACATTTGGTTTGACAATTTTTGCAAATATACGCTTTTCATTTTGGATTTGACGAAAAAAATGGTACTTTTGAGAGCCAAAAACCTGCCTTGCGGCAGAAAGCGGCTCGAACTAAAACATATTAATCAATATACACTTTCAGACTATGGAAAAATATATGATCGGTATCGACGTAGGTGGAACCAACACTGTTGCCGGACTTGTGTCGACCCAAGGCGAAATCGTCGACAAATGCACATTCCTGACCCAGAGGGATATGGCCCCCGAAGATCAGCGCGACAAAGCTCCCGTCTACTTCGACGAGTATATGGAAAACCTCTACAAGTGCATCGACCACCTTATAGCCAATATGCCCAAAGACGGCGAGCTGGCCGGAATAGGCTTGGGTGCGCCCAACGCCAACTATTTCAACGGACTTATTTTCGATGCTCCCAACCTCCACTGGATTGACCGCACCAGCGGCAAACGACAGCTTACCTGCCACATTGTCAAGCTCATCAAAGAGCACTACTCTTCGCTGCGCATAGCCGTAGCAATGACCAACGATGCCAACGCAGCTGCTATGGGCGAACTCTACTATGGCGGCGGCCGCAGTCTGGTTCACAAAGACCTCATCGAGGTAACGCTCGGCACTGGTCTGGGCAGCGGTTTTATCAGCAACGGCGACATAGTCTATGGTCACAACAGCTTCGCAGGCGAACTGGGCCACATTGTGGTCGTCCCCGACGGACGGCTCTGCGGTTGCGGCAACAGCGGCTGCCTGGAGACCTATGGTTCGGCTACCGGCATTGTGCGCACCGCCAATCAACTGCTTGCATCGAGCAAATGGCGCGATACGAGCAAGTTGCGCGAAATAATCAACAATCAGAAACGCGAAATCAGTTGCAAGGACGTGGGCGACGCTGCCAACGCAGGCGACGAACTCGCACTCGAAACACTCGACATCACAGCACGTTACATCGGTTTGGGAATTGCTACCGCAGTGGCAATCACCGCGCCCAAGAAGGTATTTATCTTCGGCGGCCCGACCAAGATGGGCGAAGTGCTGTTGAAACCTATCCGTAAATATTTCAACAAGTTTGTTCTCAACAACTTCCGCGATACCGAGATAGTCTTCTCGGAGCTGCCCGACGATGCCGCCGTAATGGGTGCCGCTGCTCTGGCTGCCAATGAGGTCAAAAAGTTAGGGTTGGATTAAAGGGAAATTCAAAATTCAAAATTCAAAATTGCAATTAGACCAAAGAATTAATACAAATGAATTTTGGGTATAGCAAAGTAAAAATTTTGAATTTTGAATTTTGAATTATTGAATTGTTCTCTCGCCCATTCATAATTGCAGGGCCGTGCAGTGCCGAGAGCCGCGAGCAGTTGCTTGCGACCTGTTGCGCTGTGGCCTCTACGGGGCTTGTTGGAATGCTGCGAGCCGGCGTTTGGAAGCCGCGTACCCAACCCGACAGTTTTGAAGGCGCAGGCGAGCAGGCTTTGGAGTGGCTCAAAGAGGCCTCTGAGCTTACGGGGCTGCCTGCCGCAACCGAGGTGGGCACGCCGCAACACGTCGAGGCGGCTTTGCGCCACGGCATAACCACCCTCTGGATAGGTGCACGAACCGTGGTCAATCCGTTTAGCGTGCAGGCCATTGCCGACGCTCTGCGAGGCACCGATGCGGCGGTGATGATTAAAAATCCTTTGGTGCCCTCGGTCGACCTGTGGCAGGGGGCACTCGAACGGATTTCGGCCGTCGTTCCCGACGAACGCATTGCGCTGATTCACCGTGGTTTTGTCACGGGTGAGGAGGGTATCTACCGCTTCGACCCGATGTGGAACCTTGCAGTCGAGATGCGTCGGCGCACTGCCGGCATAGCTATGTTGTGCGACCCTTCGCATATGGCAGGCCGCAGGGAGTTGGTTGCCGAAGTGGTCGAACGTGCAGCCAATATGGGTTACGACGGTGCGATGATTGAGAGCCATTATGAGCCCGACTGCGCGTTGAGCGACAGCCGTCAGCAACTTACCCCCAAAGAGTTGGACGAGTTGTTGAAACGCATCGAGTGGCGCACCACCGAGGGCGGCAGCCGACTCTTCACGGAGAGTATAGAGAGTTGCCGTGCCGACATCGACTCCATAGACAGCCGTATGTATGAGTTGCTGGCCGAACGTATGCGCATCTCGGAGCGCATAGGTGAACTTAAACGGAGCGAGGGTATAGCCGTACTGCAACAAGGACGGTGGAATACGATGCTCGAACGGCTGCCCCAAATTGCACAACGCACCGGATTGTCGGTCGATTTTCTCAGACAGATACTCGAAGTGATTCATATGGAGAGCATCGCACGCCAACAGCAAGAGCCGATGCCCAAACAGGATTGTTGATAAGTCGGGCATAAGTTTTGAGCCTTTGGGCCTCGCCCAAAAGTAGTTCGGTGCTATATTTGCATTCAAACAAGCAGAGGTGTGAGCCTTGCACTTAATCCGGCACTAAAACTCTTTTCAATAATGGCAGAAGAACAAAAACATCACATCGACGTCGAGCTTGACGAAGCTGCGGCACAGGGCATATATTCGAATCTCGCAATCATTTCGCACTCGCCTTCGGAATTTGTCATCGACTTTGCGGCCGTGTTGCCCGGGTTGGCAAAGGCGAAGGTCAAGAGCCGCATAATTTTGGCTCCCGAACACGCCAAACGACTGCTGCTCTCGCTCCAAGAGAACATTGGTCGCTACGAGAACAACTTTGGCAAGATTGAGATTTCGGGCCCGCGCGGCGGTCAGTTGGGCGGTTTTAATATTGGAGAGGCATAGGAATATCAAACCGACAGTTTGAGAGAGGCCGATTGGGGACTATGCCGGGCAAGGAGGAAACAAAGCCGCAAAGCGGATTAAAGTGGCCAAAAGGAAAATAAGAAAGGATAATTGTACACTATCAGAGCCGTCTATCACTTTGGCCCTTTTGGACTCTATTGCCCCTTTGGGCCCTAATAAAACGACTGAAAAGCCTCTTATTCTACAACCTCTAAGAAAATGTGAGTGTTTAACCAAGTTGGTTAAACACTCACATTTATTCCATCTCCCCGTAAAAGGCTGCGACGAAGATTAGATCGAAATTTCGAGTATCTCGAAATGGATAATGCCGACAGGAGCTTTGACCTCGACCTGTTCGCCCTTTTTGTGGCCAAGCAGAGCCTTGCCGATAGGGGTATCGACAGATAGTTTGCCCTCAGCCAAATTCGCCTCGTGGTCGCTGACCAGAGTATATTCCATATCCTTTTTGGTATTGAGATTGCGAATTTTTACGCGGTTAAGAATCTGCACCTTATTGATGTCCAGATGCGAATCATCGATGATTCGTGCATTTGCAAGAGTCATCTCCATTCGCATAATTTTTGACTCGAGGTTGCGCTGTGCCTCCTTGGCAGCATCGTACTCGGCATTCTCCGAAAGGTCACCCTTATCGCGGGCTTCGGCAATGGCTTCGGCTGCCTTCGGACGCTCGACGATGCGTAGTTCGTCCAGCTCGGCTTTCATTTTGTTGTATCCCTCTTTGGTTAGAAGAATAGGCGTTTCGTTTGCCATCATCATTAAAAAAATTTAGTAAAAAAAGGTTTTGCACCACGCGAAAAAAATATGAATTTCGACCGTAAAGCCGAAACCCAATCCTAAATTTGCACCGCGGTGCTCTATATTTCGGAACAAAGATAACCAACATTTTCGAAAAAACAAAATTTATGCTAAATTTGTGAATCGGCTTGAAACTTAGATGACAATGCACTTATTTGACGGCGCTTTATCTTTCTCCGACCTCTGGACGTTGATCTCGTGGGTCTACACATTGTTGGTTGTTGTAACCGTTGTGGCACTAATTGTCGAACGGCGCGAACCCGTCCGAACTCTGGCGTGGATTATGGTGATTACTATGGTACCCGTTGCCGGTATCGTATTGTTCTTCTCGTTTGGACTGAACCATCGCAAGCAGAAGATATTCAACCTTAAAGAGACAGTCGATATGGCTGTTCTTGACAAAATTTGCAGCGAGCAGCTCCACGATATGGCCGGCGAACGAATCTTCTCGAACCCCAATCTCGAACGCAACCGCGACTTCATCACCCTTTTGTTGAACAACAACAAGGCATTGTTGACACTCTCAAACCGAGTTGAGATACTGCGCAACGGCACGGAGGCCTTTCCGTCGCTCTTCGAGGCTATGCGACAAGCCAAAGAGACAATCAACATCGAGTCGTTCATCATCAACGGCGGTCACCTCTTCGAAGAGATGTGCACAATCATAGAGGAGCGCATACGCGAGGGAGTGAAGGTTCGCATCGTCTATGACAGCGTGGGGAGCCGCTCTTTACGCCGTACCGACTTGCGCCGTCTGTGCTCCACAGGTGCCGATGTGCGCAGTTTTATGCCTGTTTTTTTTACGCGCTTCACCTCAAAGGCAAACTACCGAAACCACCGAAAGATAGCAGTAATAGACGGAAAAGTAGCATTTACGGGTGGTATGAATATTGCAGACAGATACATCGACGGTATCCGCGGCGGTGTATGGCGCGATACCCACCTCCGCATCGAGGGCGACTCGGTCAAGATGTTGCAGATGCTCTTCGCCGTCGACTGGCAATTTGTTTCGGGCGAGGAGCTTATGGCCGACAACAGGCTCTTTAAGCCATCGACAGCCAACACCGTGGTGCCGATGCAAATAGCATCGTCGGGGCCCGACTCCGATTGGGCCTCCATAATGCAGGCCTACTTTGCGGCAATCAGCAAGGCGCACGACTACATCTACTGTTCGTCGCCCTACCTGTTGCCCAACGAGGCAATCTTCACGGCACTGAGAGTGGCCTCGCTGAGCGGGGTCGACGTGAGGATTGTGGTGCCCGAGCGCTCCGACGGCAAGATTGTCAACTGGGCAAGCCGCTCCTACATTTCGAGCCTGCTCGATGCAGGGGTCAAGGTCTACCTCTATCAAAAGGGGTTCAACCACTCGAAATTTATGCTCATCGACGATCAGATGTGCTCAATAGGTTCGGCAAACCTCGATTTCCGCAGCTTTGAAGACGACTTCGAGGTTCAGGCAATCATCTACGACACCGCCACAACCGCCGAGTTGAAGCGCCACTTCCTCGACGATGTTGCCGCAAGTGTCGAGGTCGAAAGGGAGCTGTGGAACTCGCGCTCCAAAATCAGCGTACTGATGGAGTCGCTTGCAAGACTTTTGGGGCCGCTGCTCTAAAACCCTCGCCAAGGCTCCGGACCGGCAATCAATCTTTAGACTACAACTACCCAAACTCCGATCTCACTCCGAAGGTCGGTGCGCTTTTTGCGTCCCTACCCCTCAGGACGGTCGGCAGACAATAGTTTTTTCCAACGTTTCACAAATACAGACACAAAAAAAGAACTGGTTATGAAAAAAATTTTACTTGCGCTAATGCTTATGCTCTTCTTGGCCCCTCGGGGCGAAGCGCAGATTCTTAAATTAGGTATTCGAGGCGGTGTAAACACAGGTGTCTACTCCTTCGACGATTTCATTCTGAACGGCAACGTCATTTCGCCCCACAACAGTGGCGATGCGGGCTATCAGTTTGGCGTAGTGATGCGCCTCGACATTCCGGGCATTCTCTACTTGCAGCCCGAGTTGAACTACGTGAACCGAATATTCGGGTTCGGGGTCACGGGCATCGATACCGAAGCCGCCACATCGCTCCGAAAGATTAGCTACGAGAAGCTCGAATTTCCGGTTGCGGTAGGTTTGAAGATTGCTGCGCTGCGTCTGTTCGGTGGCCCGATATTCTGCGTCGAGTCGCGACAAACCCCCATTGGCAATACCAAAGATGACCTCAACATCAAATTCAACCAGAACGACATTGCTGCTTTTGCAGGCATCGGGCTCGATTTGAACCACCTTTTCTTCGAGGCGCGTTGCATCAAATACCTCGACAAGGCAAAGTCGGTCGTGACCTTGAAAGAGGCTTCGCGTAAGGTTCAGGCCAAACAGGACGAATACTGGCAGTTCTCGGTCGGCTTTTTCTTCTGATGAAACTTGGTGTTTTCCATTATTTGGGTTAATTTTGAGGCTTAAACCTCAAAATTAACCCTTTTCAGTATGAATACCCAAAAGATTCAACAAGCATTCCAGCAACACTTCGGCTGCTCGGGCGAACTCTACACCTCCCCCGGCCGCATCAACCTCATAGGCGAGCACACCGACTACAACGGTTCATTCGTCTTTCCGGGCGCAATCGACAAGGCTATGGTGGCCGAGATTCGCCCCAACGGCACTCTCCGCGTCAGAGCCTATTCGGTCGACCTCGACGAGTACGTCGAATTCGGACTTAAAGAAGAAGATGCCCCCAAAGAGCAGTGGGCACGCTATATCTTCGGTGTCTGCCGCGAAATCGAAAAACGCGGCGGCAAGGTCGAGGGTTTCGACACCGCCTTTTCGGGCGACGTGCCACTGGGCGCAGGAATGTCGTCGTCGGCAGCCTTGGAGAGCACCTTCGCATTCGCTCTGAACCACATTTTCAACAACGACCGTATCGACAAATTCGAACTGGCACGCATCGGCCAGTCGACCGAGCACAACTACTGCGGCGTAAACTGCGGCATTATGGATCAGTTCGCCTCGGTCTTCGGCCGCAAGGGCAACCTGATGCGCCTCGACTGCCGCTCAATGGAGTTTGAGTACTTCCCATTCAACCCCACCGGCTACAAACTCGTCTTGCTCGACACGGTTGTGAAACACGAACTCGTCGGCTCGCCCTACAACCGCCGCCGCGAGAGCTGCGAGAGGGTTGCCAAACTCTTGGGCGTGGAGTTTCTGCGCGATGCCACAATGGGGCAGCTTGAAGCCGTCAAAAGCAAGATTTCGGACGAGGACTACCACCGCGCCAAATATGTGATTGGCGAGACCCAAAGGGTGCTCACCGTCTGCGATGCCTTGCAAAAGGGCGACTACGAGACTGTCGGCGAGATAATGTACCTGACCCACGAGGGAATGAGCAAGGACTACGAGGTTAGCTGCGAAGAGCTTGACTACCTCAACGACATTGCCAAAGAGTGCGGCGTAACGGGTTCGCGAGTTATGGGCGGCGGCTTTGGCGGCTGCACCATCAACCTCGTGAAGGATTCGCTCTACGACAAGTTCATCGCCACGGCCAAAGAGAAATTCAACACCAAGTACGGCCACTGCCCGAAGGTCTACGACGTAGTAATCTCCGACGGTGCCCGCAAGCTCTAATCCCGGGGTTTCCACCATACAACAAAAGACCCGCACTTGATTGTGCGGGTCTTTTGTTGTATGAGAAATCGTTACTTTGTGTCGAATGAGGCGGAGTAGATGACGTGCTCCAAAGCACGCAGGTAGTTGCGCTTGTTGTACTTGGGCGAGAAGACGTAGCAATCGATGCAAACCACCTTGTTGGTGTTGGGGTTGAGCGTCGTCCAGCTGACCATCGGGCCTCCCATAAAGTCCCCCTCAACGTCCCAAAATCCGCGCATCTCGGCCCATTGGCGGCCGTCGATACGGCGGTAGATAACGTCGGGTTCAATGGCCGTCGATGTGGTCATATAGGAACCGGCCGAGGGGCCCGGAATGTACTGCACAAATTCGTTACGGCGCGCCAGCAGCGCAGCTTTGCCGAAATCCTCGCGGCCTGTGTAGGGATAGTCGTAGATAATAATCCCCTGCGAGGCAACAGGATACTCGTTCGAGAGCACCAGCAGACTGTCGCCTTTCTGACCGCGAATGGTGAAGCCGCGCGGTATGTCGAGGTGCATCGAAAACATCTTTTGAACCTTATCGACCAAAACCCGCTCGGGGTAGCGGCGGTTCTGTTTGATGGAGCGGTCGCGCTCGGCAAGTTCGAAAACATCGACCAAAGCGGCACGATTTTCGGATAGATATTGAGCCATAGCCTCCAAGGTTGGCGCCGAGACTTCGAGCATCATCTGTCCGTCGGAATTGAGGTCGCGCACAGCCTTGTTGGCGGTAGGTTTCTCGGGGTCGACGTTGATGAAGAGCACGTTGCGGTGCACACGCAGAAAATCCTTGAACATCAAAGGCTCGATGCGCATCACATTGAAGAGCGGTTCGTTCTGATTGACGTATGCAACGGGTTGTTCAAAAATGGCGCGAATGGTGTCGCCAACCGGACTCTGCCACGCCGACTGGTCGATCGACACGATGAGTTCGTATGGAGAACCACCGGCAGCCTGCTTGCCCGTTCCGATAGTCGAAGAGTGGCACGAAACTGCCAAAAAAAGCACAGCCACAGCCGAAAAAAGCGTCAAAATTCGTTTCATAAGAGGCGAATGATTAAAATTTAGTAATGACAAAGATAGGAAAAAAATAATTGTTTCATACCTTTGCGGCGTTTTACCAAAAGAATATGTATTTCAAGATTACCAAAATATGGCGTCGTTTGACCCCCAACTGCATTTGGAAACTCGACACCAAGCAGACGGTCTATCTCACCTTCGACGACGGCCCAACACCCGAAATCACCGAATACATACTCGACGAGTTACGCAAATACGATGCCGTAGCAACATTCTTCTGTCTGGGCAAGAACGCCGAACGCCACCCCGACCTGCTGAAAGCCATCAAAGATGCCGGCCACCAGGTCGGCAACCACACCCATTGTCACGTGAAGGGGTGGAAACTCTCGACCGACGACTACATAGCCAACGCACAGAAAGCCGAGGCGATTCTCGATTGCGTCAAACTCTTCCGTCCGCCCTACGGCCGCATCATTCCCGCCGAGACCAAAGCACTCAACCGTTTGGGCTACAAAATCGTGATGTGGACCAACATTTCGCAGGACTACAACCACAACGTTTCGCCCGAAAAGTGCATACGCAAGGTCACCAAACACCTCAACAGCGGCGACATCATCGTCTTTCACGACTCGGTCAAAGCTTCGCGAAATATGATGTACGCCCTACCCCGTGTGCTCGAAGCAATCAAGGCCAAAGGGCTAAAAACAGGGCTAATAGCCAACGATTTGTAGAAAAAACGTGCGGCAAAGATTGCATAAACGCCCACTTTTCACTATTTTTGCGCCATAAAAGAATAAATACTAACAAATAAAACAATAAAAAGAATGGCATCAGCTGCTGATATTAAAATCGGAATGTGCATCGATATGGACAACAAAACCTTTTTGGTTGTCGATTTCCAGCACGTCAAACCGGGCAAAGGGCCTGCATTCATCCGCACAAAACTCAAAAACCTCGAAAACGGCCGCGTTTTGGAGAAAACCTACTCCTCGGTGAGCGAGCGTATCGAACCCGTCAGAGTCGAACGGCGACCCTACCAGTTCACATACGAAGACGATTTGGGCGTGCACCTGATGCATATGGAGACCTTTGAGGAGATTACCATTCCCAAAGAGCTGATTGAGAACGCCGACCTGATGACCGACGGCCAGACATTGGAGGTTATGTTCCACACCGACAAAGAGTTGGCCCTCACAGCCGAGCTACCCCCAATCATCGATATGGAGGTCACCTACACCGAGCCGGGCGTTCGCGGCGATACCGCCTCGACCAACTCGCTCAAAGCCGCCACGGTCAACACAGGCGCTACAATCAAAGTACCTCTGTTCATCAACACGGGCGACAAGATTCGCGTCGACACCCGCACCCGCGAATACTACGAGCGCATCAAATAGAGCGCCACACAAGTCTTTTTTAGAGGGAGTGCTTAAACACTCCCTCTAATGTTATGTAAGGGGCCAAAGGGGCAATAGGGCCCAAAAGGGCGAAAGTGAAAAATGACCCCTTTGGACTCTTTTGCCCCTTTGGACTCTTTGGTCTCTTTGGTCTTTTTGGTCTCTTTGGACTCTATGGTCTCTTTGGACTCTATGGTCTTTTTAATCCGCCTTCGGCATCTTTCTAATTACTATCTAATTATCAGCAACTTGCATTATTGGGGTAAAGAAAAAATGTAAATTTTTGTTGGATTTCTCAAAAAAAATCCCGATATTGCCATTGACGTACTACTTTCCACCACAAATCTAACAGATACTGCAATGAACATTTCGATTCAACTCAAACGTGACCAGTACAATATTTTTACCGATTTTTGTGCGCAGGAGCACATAGCCGAACAAGAGTTTCAGCACAACGGAATAGGTGGCAATGTGACCGTCACGGCCGACTTGCTGACATTTCAACTTTTCTATCGTTATGCAACCCAGAAGATTCAGACCGACAAATGGTCGTGGTGCCGTATCGACGAATTCAGCCACAAGGAGGTCTTCTCCTACAAATGGGGACTCTACGAAGATCTGATGACACGCCTGAGCCACACTGCCGGCGTAGTTGTCGAATGACCTTTGCACGGCGACTATAACGACACTTTTAATTGATGCCAGCAGTGAGCGAATAAGAAGTGGCAATCTGCTTCCTTCGTAGGTTTTTAGAGCAATACTCACATACGTATAGTATGCTCCGTTTGTTCTAAAAACCAGAGCGTTGCATCTCGCCACTTCTTAATCGCCCAAAGTGGCTGACCAACGAAAGATGACTTGTTGGTCGGCCACTTGCGCTGCCGCGGGGCACTTGCACAACACACAACCTTGCCTGACATCGGCAGCAGGGATTGGCTCGCAGTCGCTCGCCTTTCCCCTGCGCTGCCGCGGGGCACTTGCACAACACCCAACCTTGCCTGACATCGGCAGCAGGGATTGGCTCGCAGTCGCTCGCCTTTCCCTTGCGCTGCCGCGGGGCACTTGCACAAGCAGAACAATAAAACAAACTGCCAACAGGCAGACTTTGTTTTTCTTGCAGAACTTTTTGCCTGCAAGCAGTCAACAGTTCTGCAAGAAAAACAAACGCTGTCAATTTCTTGACAGCGTTTGCCTTATTGTTCTTCTTGTAGTCGGTATGGGATTCGAACCCATGATTTTGAGAATGAGAATCTCACGTCCTGGACCAGCTAGACGAACCGACCGTATCCAAAATTTTGCGCGACAAAAGTAATATAATTTTCTGTTCCCGCAAAATTTAGTCCTATTTTTTCGGCAACAAGCCTAAAAAAGCTACTGCTCGGTCACCTCGTCGGATACCAAGATGCGACCGCAGTACTCGCAAACGATAATCTTGCGACCCTGACGAATCTCGGCCTGACGCTGAGGCGGTATGTGGTTATAGCAACCGCCGCAAGCATCACGCTTGATGGTTACAACGGCCAAACCATTATGCACATTGGTACGAATACGGGTGTAGGCATTCAGAAGGCGTGCGTCGATCTTCTTACGGGCCTCAACATCTTGCTCTTTGAGTGCGTCGATCTCCTTGGCTGTCTCCTCGTCGATGCTTGCCAACTCGCTCTTCTTACCGTTCAAGTCGATCATACGGTCGGCCTTGACTGCCTCGGCATCTTCAACCTGACGTTTCTTGACCTTGATGTCGGCTGCATACTCTTTGAGGTGTTTCTCGCAGAGTTGGTTTTGGAGGTCTTGATACTCGATCTCTTTGCCGATTGCATCGAACTCGCGGTTGTTGCGCACATTACGCTGTTGCTCCTCATATTTGGCAATCATCACCTTGTTCTGTTCTATCTCCTCCTTACGCTGTTTGGTCAGCGTGGTGAGCTCGTCGATCTCGGCGTTGATATTGTCGATACGAGTCTGCAAACCGGTGAGCTCGTCTTCCAAGTCCTGAACTTCGATAGGGAGTTCGCCCTTGACCTTGTTGATCTCGTCAATTTTGGAGTCGATTTTCTGCAACGCATAGAGCGCGGCTATCTTCTCCTGCATAGTATAGTCGACCTGTTCGGCTGTATGTCTGTTTGTGGTTGCCATATCTTTTATCTCTTTTACTAATATTGTCTAAATCAGTGAGTCGATCGGGTTCACCGAACGCATACTCTTTTGGAGTGCAAAAGTAGGTATTTTTTTTGAAAGTATCTCAAATAAAATATCAATTGCACAAATTTCGCTCTCGAAATGGCCTATGTCGGCTATTGTCATTCGGCCGTCGAGCGCAAGGTAGTCGTGGTAGCGGAAGTCGCCGGCAAGGTAGAGCTCGGCACCTGCCATAGCTGCACGCTCAATCAGAGAGCCGCCCGAACCGCTGCAAACTGCCACGCGGCACACCTTTTGGGTCGCAATCTGACTGTGACGCAAGACCTCAATATTGAGCACACTCTTGACCCGGCGCAAGAACCGAATCGTTTCCATTGGCTCGTCGAGAGAGCCAACAATACCGATGCCAACCTTTGGATCAATGGCCGAGGGCTCCAAAACGGCCGTCTCCCTCAACCCGAACATTCGCCCCAAACGGTGACTTATGCCCTCTGTGGGGGTGGCATCGAGGTTGGTATGACAACCATAGAGCGCCACGCCGCAACGCAATGCCTTGGCCGCAATACGCTGCTCGTGGTTTGCGCCAATCAAGCGCTTTTGTGCACCAAAAATGGCCGGGTGATGGCTGACCACCATTCCTGCTCCTGCGGCAACTGCCTCGTCTATAACCTCTTCGGTAGCATCGAGCGCAATGAGCACTTTGGTTATTTCGGCATCGGGATCGCCAACCGTAAGGCCGGCATTATCGTACTCCTCCTGCCAAACGAGAGGTACAAATTCCTCCAACGCGGCGGCAACATCTGAAACCTTCATAGCTAAAAGAGGGTTTGTTCGATTATTCGCGGTTTGTTGGGTTCAGCCACCGGCTCGGGCTCGGGCTCTGCCTCGGGCTGCGGTTCCGGTTCCGGTTCCGGTTCAAGTTCAGGTTCGGATTCTTGCTCCGCTTCGGCAAGCGCTTCAACCTCTTGTAACTCGGAGACGACAACCACCTCGTTAACAGGCTCTTCGGCAGCGGCAGCCGAGGCCTCTTCGCGCGGTTCTTCAATCTCAATAATTTCGGTATCGTCGCCCATCTCGGCTTTCAATTCGGTGAGCAACTGACGAATCGAGCGCAAGCGTTCGACAATCTCGGTATCGCGTTTGATGCCCTCGCGGTTCTGACGAATGCGCCGTTCGGCACCTTCAAGGGTCATACCCTGCTCCTTGACCAAGTGATAGATAAGACGGATTGTATCGACATCTTCGGGTGTGTAGATGCGGTGGCCGCGGCCATTCTTTTTGGGACGCAGAACGGCAAACTGCTCCTCCCAGAAGCGCAAAAGCGAGGCGTTCACGTCGAAAATCTCGCAGACCTCGCCCATCGAATAATAAACTTTCCCCTTTGGATGGATTATCTCTTCCATAGAAAATGCGTATATTTGGCGCAAGTTAACATTTATTTTGCACAATCAGGGCGGTAAAGCTCAAAATAATGAACAACACTATTGTTGGTACCGTAATTTCAGGTAATCATTTAGGTCGCTCGTTCGGCTTTCCGACGGCCAATCTTGCACTCGAACACAGCCCGTCGGAGATTGTAGAGGGCGTCTACGCGGCAATCACCGAGTACGACGGTCGTCGCTACAAGTCGGTGGTCAACATTGGTCGCTCGCCGTCGGTCATAGCAAACGGCGGCATACGCATCGAAGTTCATCTAATTGGATTCAATGGCGACCTCTACGGCCAACAAATCTCTGTAATGGTTGTTAAAAGGCTGCGTTCGGAGCAGCGTTTCGCCTCACGCGAAGAGTTGGTGGCGCAAATTATCCGCGACCGCGACAGGGCAATAGAGGTGCTTTCGGCATACTGATTTTTTCATAAAGAGCAGGGGCCAAGGGGGCGATAGAGCCCAAAGGGGCGAAAGGGATAGATAGAACTATTTGTATTACTCTTTGGTCTCTTTGGTCTCTTTGGCCCTTAAAAAAAATTAGGAGTGTCTAACAAGTACGTTAAACACTCCCAACTACTTTTTCAGGGGTCTTGCTACTTCTTTTTATTATAGAGGTAACGTTTAATCTTCATCGTGGGGGTCTTCTCGAAGCCTTCGGCCTGTTCGACCACCACAGCCACACGCGAAAAGCGGCTCACACGCGAGTTGACATACTCTTTGATCTCACTCTTAACCTCTTCGCTCTTGGCTGCAAGTGTACCTTTCAGCTCGGCAAAACGTTTTTCGAGCTCCTCGCGGTTGAGTTGTACAAGAGCCACAAGGGCGCCGTTGTCGGCCACCACAATCGACTCCGAAACGAGTCGGTGGGTGTTGATAACGCTCTCGATCTCTTCGGGGTAGATATTCTCGCCCGAAGCACCGACTATCATATTGCCGGCACGTCCGTGAACGGTCATAAGTCCTTCGGCCGAGAGCGTGCAGAGGTCTTTGGTGCGGAACCAGCCGTCGGCGGTGAAGGCCTCGGCAGTAATCTCTGGATTCTTATAGTAGCCCTGCATAATCGACGGGGTACGAACCACGAGTTCGCCCTCGCCCGTCAAAGGGTTGATGTTGTCCAGACGAGCCTCTACGCCCGGAATGGCGTGTCCGGCACTCTGCAAATGGGTAGCCTGCGGAGGGGCTGCAAAGAGCAGCGGTGCGGTCTCGGTCAGTCCATAACCAATGGCATATGGGAAGTGTGCGTCGCGCATAAATTGCTCCGTGGCGGCATCGAGTTTTGCTCCTCCAATGCCGAAGAAACGCATACGCCCGCCCATCAGTTTTTTGAGTGCCTTGCCGGCTATGCGGTGAATCAGGCGCGCAAAAGGTCGGTGAGAGTAGAGAGCCGCTCCAATCTTGCTCCCTGTGAAGCGAGCCACCACCTGAGTGCGGTAGATCTTCTCCATAATCAAAGGCACCGAGAGCATAATGGTGGGTCGTACTTCGCGGAAGGCAGGCATCAGCGCCGAAGCGGTGGGCATACGGTCGAGGTAGACCACCTGAGCGCCCGCCGAGAAGGGATAGATCATACCCACCGAACACTCGTAGGTGTGCGAGAGTGGCAATATCGACAGAAATACGTCGTCGGCATAGACCGGGAAGACCTCGGGCGTGTTGTATATATCAATCTGCGCGCAGAGCGCCTTGTGTGATAGCATCACCCCCTTCGGAGCCGAAGTGGTTCCCGAAGTATAGATAATCACTGCCGTATCGTCGGGTTGCGGCTCGACAATCTCAGCCTTTTGGTCGCAGCGACGCGCCACAACGCCCATATTGCTCAAACGGACAATGATATTCATTCGCGAAACTGTCTCGTGCGAGAGTTTGCCAAAGAGTTTATCGGTCACAAGCAGCGCTTTGGCCTCGGAGTGTGCTATGATTTGGTCGAGTTGCTCGCCCGAGAAGTCGGGCAAAATGGGCACTGCCACCATTCCGCTGCTCACGACGGTGAAGTATCCAACCACCCAGTTGGGCGAGTTGGTTGCGAGTATGGCCACCTTGTCGCCGCTGCCTACGCCGGCACCGGTGAGCATATCGCGAAGCTGATTGGCACGCGAGGCCACCTCGTTGTAGGTTATGGGTGTTTGACCAAAGGTAGACAAAGCGGCATTTGAGCCATAAAGACGAATCGAATTATCGAATAGTTGTTTTAATGTGCGGTTTTGCATAATTATCTCCCCAAAAATTGTTACTTTTGAAAATCGGTTTTTTCATTTTAATGACGCAAAAGTAAAATCCTATATTATTTCGGCAGTATCGAACATTAATTTTTGTGGAATGCTCAAAACTGAAAATATTACAAAACTAATGGCCGCGGCGGGCTTCGACCGTTGCGGCGTGGTAGAGGCAAAGACGTTCTACAACGCCAAACAGAAATTTCAAGAGTGGCTCGACCAAGGGTACGCCGAGGCAAACGACTACCTCAAACGCAACATCGATATGCGCTTCGACCAACGGCTCATATTGGAGGGTGCTCGCACCATAATCGTCGGCGCGGTCTGCTACAAAAACGACACATCGATGGGTTTCGGCGACTTCGACGGGCCCAAAATAGCTTCGTTTGCGCGCAGCCGCGACTACCACAAGTCGCTAAAAGAGATGCTGTTCGGCGTAGCGGCCGAGTTAGGGTTGTCGGAACGCAACATAGCCTTCAAGGTAACAGCCGACTCGGCACCCGTGGCCGAGAAGACCTTGGCCAAAGCTGCGGGCATCGGTTGGATTGGTCGCAACTCGCTCATCAATGTACCTCACATAGGTTCGTTTGTGCAACTTGGCGAACTGATTGTGGCCGAAGAGTGCGACTCTTACAGCAAGCCATTCGAGGGTAATCTTTGCTATCGATGCAACCGCTGCGTGCTACGATGCCCAACCGGCGCAATCCGACCCGAAGGCGGCATCGATGCACGGCTCTGCATTGCCAACCGAACCATCGAAGAACGCACCACCGAGGGGTTCGACACTCACGGCTGGCTCTTCGGGTGCGACGAGTGCCAGAGCTGCTGCCCCTATAACATTGACTCTCCGATGTATGGCAACGAGCGCTTTACTCCACTGTTCGATCCGCGCGACTACACCGAGGAGTTTTGGCGCACGCTGCCCGACGAGGAGTTTGCCGAGCGTTTTGGCCAAACAGCCCTCCAACGGGCACTATACCAAAAAAGAAAAAAGGCATAATCGTGGGTCGTTGGCGGTTATTTGGTTAAATTTGCGCCGCAAACATTTTTTGTATATTGTATTTTTTTTGATTTTAAGACTTTTACAGACAGAATTCTTAATTCTTAATTTTGAATTTTGAATTTTGAACCGATGTCGCCGTCAGGCGGCGGAGCTCATCGACGGAGCTCCGCAGTCGGCGTTAGCCGGCGCGGAAAAAAGCGTAGGAGATAATTTTAACCCGCCTACGGCGGCTTTTCCTCCTCCTTGCAAGGCATAGCCTGCAAGCAGTCTCTGCTCTCGCTTCGAGCGTCGGTTGAATTTTGAATTTTGAATTATTTTTATGCGTATGGCACTATTCGACATATTTAAGAAAAAACGAGCCGAAACAGCTCCCGAACAACAACTCTCCGAGCAGCAGACCGAGAGTGCGGCTGTTGCCTCGGGGTTACAAAAGACCAAAGAGGGCTTTTTCGGACGACTGACACGCGCCGTTGCAGGCCGTACAACAGTCGATGAGGGGGTACTCGACGACCTGGAAGAGGTGTTAATTTCGTCCGACGTCGGGGTCGAGACTACGGTCAAGATAATCCACAACATAGAGGCCCGTGTGGCTCGCGACAAATACGTGGGCACCGACGAGCTCAACTCGATTCTGCGCGACGAGGTGGTCAACCTGCTGAACGACAGCCACAAGCGTAACAACACCTTTGGCATTGAGCTTGAAGAGGGAACGCCCTATGTGGTTATGGTTGTGGGGGTCAACGGCGCAGGCAAAACAACCACCATTGGCAAACTTGCCGCACTACTTGTGCGTGCCGGCAAAAAGGTCTACATTGGTGCCGCCGACACCTTCCGCGCCGCAGCAATCGAACAGCTCCAAGTTTGGGCCGACCGCGCCGGAGCCACAATGATCAAGCAGGAGATGGGTTCAGACCCCGCTTCGGTTGCTTTCGACACGCTTAAATCGGCCGTTGCAAACCACGCCGACGTGGTGCTGGTCGACACGGCAGGACGACTGCAAAACAAGATAGGGCTGATGAACGAACTCTCCAAAATACGCGGCGTGATGGCCAAAATAATTCCCGACGCGCCACAGGAGGTGATGCTCGTACTCGACGGCTCGACAGGCCAAAATGCTTTCGAGCAGGCTCGGCAGTTCACGGCCGCAACAAAGGTCAACTCACTGGCAATAACCAAGTTGGACGGTACGGCAAAAGGCGGTGTCGTGATTGGCATCAGCGACCAATTCCAAATTCCGGTGCACTACATCGGCATTGGCGAGAAGATCGACGACCTGAAAGTTTTCGACCGCAACGAATACGTCGAAGCACTCTTCGGCAAAGCACAATAGAGAAGTCTGTTAATAGTGAAACGCAAGAAAATCAACATAGTAACGCTCGGCTGTTCGAAAAATCTGGTCGACAGCGAGCACCTCGGAGCACAACTCGACGAGGCAGGATACGAGATAGTCACCGACTCGAACGACACCTCGGCACGCACGGTGGTGATCAACACCTGCGGCTTCATTGGCGACGCAAAGCAGGAGTCGATTGATACCATTTTGGAATTCGCGGCCGCCAAAACAGACGGACGCATAGACCATTTGTTTGTAATAGGCTGTTTGAGCGAACGTTATGCCGATGAGTTACGCACCGAAATTCCCGAGGTCGACGACTACTTCGGGGCACGCAGCCTCCGCGAGGTAGTCGAAGTTCTGGGGGCCGAATACAATCAAGAGCTCGAAACCGAGCGCCTGCTGACCACGCCCGAGCACTATGCCTACCTGAAAATTGCCGAGGGTTGCAACTGGCATTGCGCCTATTGCGCCATTCCGCTGATTCGCGGCCGGCACCGCAGCGTGCCTATGGAGAAGCTGCTTGAAGAGGCCGAAGGTTTGGCCGAAGCAGGGGTCAAAGAGCTGATAGTCATTGCGCAGGACACCACCTACTACGGTATGGATCTCTATGGTCGCCGTCGGTTGGGCGAACTGTTGCGCCGCCTCTGCCGCATTGAGGGCATCGAGTGGATAAGACTTCACTACGCCTACCCCTCGGGCTTCCCTGACGACGTGATTGAGGCTATGCGCGACGAACCCAAAATTTGCAAATACCTCGACCTGCCGTTGCAACACATCGCCGACAACCAACTCTCGGCTATGAACCGACGCATCGACAAGGCCGAAACCATAGCACTGGTCGAACGTCTGCGCCGCGAGATTCCGGATTTGGCACTGCGCACAACAATGATGGTCGGTTTTCCGACCGAGAGCGAGAGCGACTTTGCCGAGCTGTGCGACTTTGTGCGCACGACACGTTTCGAGCGTCTGGGGGTCTTTGCCTACTCACCCGAGGAGGGCACGCCGTCGTTCGAACTACCCGACGACGTTGATGAAGCCACCAAGGAGAGCCGCGTCGAAAGGCTTATGGAGCTGCAAAAGGAGATTTCGCTCACTCTGAACAGTGAGCGCGTGGGGCGCACAATGAGGGTCATTATTGACTCGACGGAGGGCGACTACCGGGTTGCACGCAGCCAGTACGACTCGCCCGAGGTCGACGAGGAGATTCTGGTCAGCTCTGCCGAAGAGCTGCAAATCGGCGGATTCTACACGGTGCGCATCACCGACTGCGAGGAGTATGATCTCTACGGCGAAGTAGAAAAGCAGTGCTGCAATGATGAAAAATTTTGACACTCGAAAATAAATTACTAACTTTGTAATCGGATAACAGCACACCGCAAATGGCCAAACAGCCCATAATCGACTCAATAGCCGCCAAAGTAGGACGACTTATCGACGACAATATACGTCTGGGAGAGCAGTGCAGTGCAATGACCGCCGAACGCGACCGCCTCAAAGCGGAGAATCGTGAACTGCATCAAAGAGTCGACTCGCTCTCACGACGTGTCGGCTTGCTGGAACTGGGCGGCGGACTCGCAGGTAACCAAACCGACGAGGCCGATCGCAAACGTGCCAAAGCCACGATCAATCAACTAATGCGGGAGATTGATCGTTGCATAGCGCTGATGAACAGATAGATTTGAGTACCAATATGGCAGACAAGCTCAAAATAGACCCCGAGACAAAAAAACTCCGCATTCACCTTGAAGTGGCAGGACGTCGGTACGGATTCGACATCGACCGCAGCAAGGAGGAGTTCTACCGCAAGGCCGAGCACGAGGTCAACCGCTCGATTACCGCTATCGAGTCGAAGTTCAATGTCGACCACGAACAGAGTCTGGCAATGACCGCCATACGTTTGGCACTCGAAAACAGCGTACTTGCCGCCTCGCGCAGCTTGGACGACGATATGGAGTCGCTCGAACGCCTCGACCGCAAGTTGGAAGCATATTTCGCCAAACTCAACTAAGCTGCCTGCGGGGAGTCCAACGACGAAACCGACCGCTGCAACAAATTAGGTTCTTTACATAATCACAGAATCTGCCCGCATAGATTCCATAAACTTTGCGAAACTCAACATTTATTTACGATTGGGAGAGCTCTCGTAGTGTCAAAAACAGGCCTGTTTTACCCTGCAAAGGGGAGTACGCCCCTAATAAGGTGTGCCGTTGGACGTTTGCGATTTAACGGAACTCCCACATATGACGATACCGATGTTTCGTCAAACATTATATGGACTCTTTTGCGGGCTTTTTTATTTGAAAATTTACACTAAACAGATAACAATTTTTATTTTACAAACTTTAAGATTTAAGAGAAGATATGAATACAATACTTCTATGTGCAATCGTAGCCGCAGTTGCTGTGGGTGCCTACATCGGCATCAGCAGTGTGGTTACCCGAAGTACGCTCAAAAAGCGCCGTGCACAGCTACTGAAAGATGCCGAGGCCGAGGCCGAGATGCTTAAAAAGGAGAAGATGCTCCAAGCCAAAGAGCACTTCATTCAGCTCAAAAGCGAACACGACCGCACCGTCAACGACCGCAACCAGAAGCTCAACCAGCGCGAGCAGGGCATCAAACAGATTGAGAACACACTCAACCAGCAACGCTCCGAACTCGACCGCCGCACGGCCGAGTTGGAGAAGGCCAAAGAGCAGTCGCAGAACCAAATGGCTCTGCTCGAAAAACGCCGCGAGGAGGCCGACCGCATCATCAAAGAACAGAACGTCCGCCTCGAACAGATTGGCGGTATGAGCGCCGAAGATGCCAAAAACATTCTGATCGAGAATATGAAGGGTGAGGCGCAGCAGAGCGCACAGGCCTACATCAACGACACTATCGAGGAGGCAAAACTCACCGCAGGCAAAGAGGCCAAACGCATTGTGGTTCAAACCATTCAGCGCGTGGCAACCGAGACCGCAATCGAGAACTCGGTAACGGTATTCAATATCGAGAACGACGAGGTCAAAGGCCGCATCATCGGTCGTGAGGGCCGCAACATTCGCGCTTTGGAGGCCGCCACAGGGGTCGAAATCATTGTCGACGACACCCCCGATGCCATTATCCTCTCGGGCTTCGATCCGGTGCGCCGCGAGGTTGCACGTCTGGCACTCCACCAACTCGTAACCGACGGCCGTATCCACCCGGCACGTATTGAGGAGGTCGTTGCCAAGGTTCAGAAACAGATTGAGGACGAGATTGCCGAGGTGGGCAAACGCACCACTATCGATATGGGTATTCACAATATGAGCCCCGAGCTTGTCCGCCTGATAGGTAAAATGAAATACCGCTCGTCCTATGGTCAGAACCTGCTGCAACACGCACGCGAGACTGCCAACCTTTGCGGAATTATGGCCTCGGAACTGGGTCTGAACGTCAAGGCAGCACGCCGCGCAGGTCTGCTCCACGACATTGGCAAGGTGCCCGACGACGAACCCGAATTGCCACACGCAATAATCGGTATGAAGCTCTGCGAGAAATATAAGGAGAAACCGGAGATTTGCAACGCCGTGGGTGCCCACCACGAAGAGGTCGAAATGGACTCTTTGATTGCACCAATAGTTCAGGTCTGCGATGCCATTTCGGGTGCACGCCCGGGCGCACGCAGCGAGATTGTGGAGTCATATATCAAACGCCTGAAAGAGATGGAGGATCTGGCACTCTCCTACCCGGGAGTGATGAAAACCTACGCCATTCAGGCCGGCCGCGAGCTGAGGGTTATTGTCGGAGCCGAGAAGATCAACGACGAGGAGTCGGAGCAGCTCAGCCGCGACATTGCCAAGAAGATTCAGGACGAGATGACCTACCCGGGTCAGGTGAAGATCACCGTCATTCGCGAAACCCGCGCCGTTTCCTACGCCAAGTAGCAACGACCTGCGCCATAAATCGAAAGAGCGCCTGCCAACAGTTTGGCAGGCGCTCTTTCGATTTATGGCAGTACGCCTATCTCTTTTTGATGAGCGTGCCGGTCATTCTGATACCAAAGTTAAACGCCTGCTCAATTCGGTGCTGACCGTTTATGGGTTGCAGGGTAACTGTGGGGCGATATGTTGCACCTAACTGAATAAATGGAAACCTGGGCAGGAAAAAAAACAGACGACACTCTGCACCAACGCTCCAATGCTTTTCGCGAATAGTTTCGGTTCCATAGGTAGGCTGCGGATACTCCAAACCGTTATCGTCATATTCTTGTGCCATACTGTCGTCCCAATGCCAATCGTAGTACCACTCCGTACCAACCACACACGCTCCAACACCTGCCGTAAAGAACTGTCCGGTGCGGTTCAGCGATGAGGAAAAGTAGCTGTTACAGCGGCGCGACTCTACACCAACGTACCAAATATCCATAACCAGCGGCACAGGTAGGTCAGTCGAAAATTCGGCATCAAACGATATGGAGCGTTTATTGTCATAGAAGTATTCCAGCCCCACGCCCAAACCGCCGAATCCCATTACGTTGGTGCGCCCCGAGCCGGCAAAATAATTCGAATAACAGGTGTTCCACGGCGCTGCCGAATAGTGAATACCCAGCGAACCTTTGCAGAACAAATCGGCCAGGTGTTTTTGGTGTTGCAACTGTTCGCGATAGTAATTCTCGCTGATCACAGGATATGTGAAACGTTTGTTGCTGCGAGCATCGACAATACAACCTATGCCGCCAGTCGCAATTATGTTTGCGTATTGCGAGTCGAAATCAACCTTTGGATAGACAGTAAACTTAATCGTAGAATCTTGACCAATTAACTCAACATTGAGCGTATCGCCGCGACGCACCTCCAAACACTTCAATGTACCGTTTTCAAGCCCTTGCCGCCTGTATCGGCTCATATTTTCGTGCATCAGGGACGAATCGGCCATTAAGGTAACACCGTTAATGATTGCGGTTTCACGATTGGGAGTATAGACATCGACAGTGGTGGTAGGCTTGACAAAAAGCGTTGCACACGAAGTCATCAAAAGCAGAATCGCCGGCAAAGGCAGAATAATTTTCATAGTTCAGGTCGGGTGGTTTATGGTAACGATGCGCGACTGCCTCAAAATGTTGCAATGCCGCGCATCTATTTATCGTAACAAACGAAGAATAAGACTTTCGTCGCGGATTAGAAATAGAACCTTATGCCGGCAGTGGCCATACAGCGCATAATTTGGTCAATGGCCTGCGAGCCGTTGTCGGCTGTGTAGCTTATGGCGTAGCGAATCAAATCGAGGTTGACACCCAGACCAATGTGCTGAGAAATCATATAATCGGCACCGCAGTCGACATTCAGTCCGATGCCCGGCATCGAAACAGTGCCGGTATAGCCCAAGGCATACATTACAATCGGGGAAAAGGTAGCCTAAGGTGGTTAAGGTTGATAAGGTGATTAATGAATCCCTGCGGGATTGATTGTCTTGATTATTCATTGACCGTCAGGTCAATCATTAATCACCTTAATCACTTTACTCACCTTAGTATTCAAACGAAATCGACCGAAGCAGGAGCATAGCGCCTAACATAAAAATTGTCAGAGGTGGTCAGATGCGACGCTCAAAATGAAAGCGAGGCAGGAGCATAGTTTCCTATGTGACTGTCTCGCTTTTCGTTTTATGAAGGAAGCAGATGGCCGTCTATCACAATTTTGGGCAGTAGATGTGCCCGACTATAATGCGTTTTTAGAAGAATTTGACGCGGTTATCGCTAATATCAGCCCCCTTCTGAATTGCCTCATTGAGACGCTGATTCAGGTAGTAGAGCGAATAGGAGTCCAGACGAACTTTCTCGCTCTCGACGGTAGCATTATCGGCCGACGAAGTGCTGTCGACAGTAAAGATGTAGGCACCGTAGTTGCCCTTCACGGGAGCCGAAATGGTGCCTTGGGGAGCGACCGAGATAGCTCCAACCAGAGCGGTCTCGGGGCCTATGCCCGGAACATTGACGGCATTGTGAGCAATGTCGGCTGCGGTCTGTACCTCGACATCGAGCTTTTGGGCCACCTCGTCGAGGGTAGTTGCGCCGGCAACCTGTTGGGCAATGTAGGCGAGTTTGGCATCATCGACAAGAGCACGTCTGATCTCGGTGGCGACCTCCTTGACGGGGGCGTAGCCTGCGTCGGTAACTTCTTTCAATGCTGCCACAACATAGTCGCCGTCGATGTCGAGAACCTCCGACACGTCACCTTTCTTGTTATTGTAAGCCCAATGAATTAGTACGCGGGGGTTGGTCAGACCGTTGACAGTGCGGTCGGTATTGCGAATGCGTGCGTCGCGTTTCGAAAGGCCGGCCTCAACAACTGCCTTCTCGAAGCCCTCTGCGGAGCCGTCGGCAGCGACGAGGAGTTTGTTGGCCTCGTTGAGTGCTATCTGTATGGTCTTGTCGCTCGGGTCGATCTTGTATGTGATGACGGCGATTTGGGCCTTAGGCACTGCTGGCGAAGAGTAGGTCTTCTGTGCAATGTGGATTCCGTATTGCGACTCGAAGGTAACGATCTCGTTACGACCGGCAGCGAGAAGTGCATTGCTGAACTCGGGAATCATCTGTTCGGGAGCGAAACGGCCAAGCTTGCCGCCTTCGGCAGCCGATCCGTCGATAGAGTATTTCTGAGCCAGAGCGGCAAAGTCAGCACCTTTGCGCAGAGCGCCAACGATGCTGTCGGCCAAAACCGTTTGACCGTATTCGAGCAGAATGTGGCGTGCCTCAATCGAGTCGGGCATATTGCGCATATCGGACATACGGGCGATAGTGTAGGTGTCGCCCTCCAAAACCGGCCCATAGAGTTGGCCGCGTTTTGCGCCAAAGGATATTTCGGCATAGGCGGCACTCAAATCGGAGCGTTTCTTATAGACGGTTTCGGGGTGCTCGACAGAGTTGGCCGAGGCAAACTGCATCGGGGCGTCAGAAGCAGCAAACTCGGCAGCAAGTTCGGCAACGGCCGTTTTGGCGTTGTCGTTATCCTCGGCCGAAGGGGTTACATCGAAAACCACATACTCGATTTGGCGCGAGGGCTGACGGCTGAACTGCTCTTTGTGAGCATTATAGTATTTTTTGATTGCCGACGACGAAACCTTAGCGTTAACGACCGAGTCGGGAATGGCGTAGAAAGGTTTGGTCACAAAGCTGATCGACGAGAGGGTGTTGGCTGCCTCCACGCCGCGTTGAACCTCGGTGGGAGTGGCATTGAAACCTGCGGCAACCAGTTTGGAGTAGTTGTCCATAAGGCGCTCCTGCGTGATGCGCTCCTTGATGTAGTTCCACAAAAGGGCAGCCGTCGGGTTGGTGCTGACCTGCGAGAGGAAGTTGCGCAGATATTCGGGGCTGAAAGTGCCGGTTGCAGGGTCGGCGAAGAACGACATAACGATCGGCGAAAGGTACTCTCCGCGAATCATATCGACCTGCTCTTCGGGCGAGACGGTCAGACCCATACGGGCGAACGAGGGCGCGTAGGAGTTGGTGAAAACCATATCGTTCCAAGCCTCGTCGTAGACCATATCGTACTGTTCGTTGCTGAAAGCAGTTGTACCCCAAAGCGACTGGTAGACGTTTTTCACGGCGTCGGTACGGTCGGCATATTCGTTGTAGCCGATGTTCTTTCCGTCGATGACGCCCACACGGGTGCGGCGTGAATTGAGGCTCGTGGAGCTGCTGCTGAACAAGTCGCCCAACAGAAATGCTACAAGTGCTATTGCAATGATTGCCGTTACGATAACTCCGCCCTTAGTTCTTAATTCATTAAGTGTTGCCATTACAGTTATTTTATTTTAGTTTCTTATTTCTCAAAAACGGCCTCAAATGTAGTAATTTTTTTGGAAAAATCATCATATCGTACCGACTTTCGCCAATTCGATGCGTGTCGGGCCCGATTTGAGTATTTTTATTCGGTGTCCGTCGCTTTCGATAACGGTGCCGGTGGGTGGCACACTGCCGTAGTGCGAGATGATATAGCCGGCCAAAGTGTCGTACTCCTCATCTTCGCCCAGACCGAATTTGTATTTCTCGTTCAGGTAACTCACCTCGGCTCGTCCGGAGATGATCAGCTCGCCATGAGCGTTGAGCCGTTCAACCATTTCGGGTTCGTCGTGTTCGTCCTCAATCTCGCCAAATATCTCTTCAAGCACATCTTCGAGCGAGATGACGCCGGCCGTACCGCCGAACTCGTCAATCACCACCGCTACGGAGGTCTTGGAGCGTATCAGCTCGCCCAAAAGTCGTTCGGTCTCCATTGTTTCGGGAACATACTTGACGGGCATCAATATCTCCTCAATGCTTTTAGGGTTGCGGAACAGGCTCTTGGTGGTCACATAGCCCACAATATTGTCGATCGTGTCGCGCCATACAAACAGTCGCGAGAAGTTGGTCTCGATGAAACGGTGCGTCAGCTGCTCAATGGTGGCATCAATCTCGACAGCCTCGATATCGACTCTGCGTACCATACAGTCTCTCACGCGCAGATCGGAGAAATCCAGAGCGTTCTGAAATATTTTTATCTCGTTTTCGGGCTCTTTTTGACCATTGTCGGTACTCTCCTCAATAAGGTTTTCGAGATCGACTTTGCCGAACGAGCGAATGTTGTGTTCTTTGCGCACCGGCAGTCCGAAAAGCCTCAGCAGAGCAAACGACAACACTGTGGCAAATTTCGAAATCGGGAAGAGAATGATATAGATTCCGTAGATTGGCAGCACCAGTGCCTTGAAAAAGGCATTCGGCCTAATGCGGAAGAGGCTCTTGGGTGTGAACTCGCCGAAGACGATAATCACGAGTGTCGATATGAGCGTTTCGATTATCACCGAGTCTTGCGACACGGCAATGCCCCATTTGGCTGCTATTGCGTGGAGCAGACGGGTCATAAAGAGCGAGTAGACCACCAAGGCTATGTTGTTGCCAACCAAAATGGTGGTGATATATTCGCTCGGTCTGGAAGTAAAGAGGTCGATGATGCGCCCAAGCATACCGCTTCGTTTGCGGTCAATTTCGAGGCGCAAACGGTTGGCACTCATAAAGGCTATCTCCATACCCGAAAAGATTGCCGAGAGCAACAACGACACCAGCGTTATGATTACAATGCTTGTCATAGCGGTTATCGGGCAGAGATTATTCGCGTTTCGATTTTTGGCGTGGCTCGAGCTCCATATCCGAATGAGGTTCTTTGAGCCTTGGAGTGGGCAACGTGCTCCCTCGCTTATTGGCCTTGGCGGGTGTCACACCGTCGGCCCGGGTATCCGATTCGGCTTTTTTTGGTGCAGCTGTTGCAGCTTCGGCCTTTGGCTCGTCGGCATTCGGATTTTGGTCGTCCGACTCGCGGTCGTTGACCGATGTATCGACCCACATACGTCCCTCGCTCTCGCGGAAGGTCCACTGTTCGAACTTCGAATCCGACTCGAAGCCCTCGCCCACAAACTCGCTGCCGTCCTGCTCCTCGACCTTCGAATCGACGTTGGAGTATATCTTGTCGGTTTTCTGGTCCCAGAAAAGCTGTTGGGTAAAGAGCGTGCGGCCGCTGCCCGAAGCGACAACATTGCCGCGTCCCTCCCAAAGTTCGCGTTTCTCGTAGAAGATTGCATAGTCGGCCACAAGCGACGACTCCTCGCCGCCCAACGAGTCGAACGTGATGATGTCGACACCGTAGCGGAACTCCATATAGGGGTCGCGTGCCAACTCGTAACGCTCCATAAGCGGAGTTTTGAATTGGTAGTCGGTCTTGCCGTTTTTGGAGTAAATGACTGTCAGCGTGTCGCTTTGCTGCGTGATAAGCGTCTCGGGATTGATCTCGTCGGCACTGCGCCTGCCCTTGCACGAAAAGAGCAAGGTAGCACCTCCCAAAAGAGATGCTACCACTGCTGTTCTATATATACCGACTCTCGCCACTATTGAGGTCTGACGGTAGTATTGCCGCTAATCCAACCGCACGAAACGGTATAGGAGTCGCCCGCCTGCAATCCGCGGAAGAAACAATCGGATTGCGAGGGGAAATATTTGCGATAGGTACTCATCAGTGTTTCGGTGGTCTGAATCTGTTGTGCATCGCCACCCTCAAAGAGTTGGCGTGCCTTTGCAGCCGTGTCGTAGGCCAACCAAAAGACGGTCTGTTTCTCAAAGTCGGCACAAGCCGACGTACCGGTCACATAGGCCTGAGCCAAGCAGATGTAGGCCAATCCGCTGTCGGGGTTGAGTTTCATTGCCTGATGGGCATAGTCGGCAGCAGCGCGTGCATTGTTGGCAGCGAGCTCGGTGCCTGCAATTTCGACCGCAAGTTTGGCCTTCTCGATTTGGTCTTTCTCGCGGTCAAATGCAGCTCTCAGGTAGCTGAGTGCCTTGGCATTGTCGCCCACCGACTCGTAGGCCTTCTTGATGACGATAGCCACCGTGGCGGTCGGGTTGAGTGCGAAATAGTTGTCGGCAACCGTGAAGAAGAACGGAGTGCGGCACTCGTTTTTCGAGAGGAACTTGAACGCTTTGGCAATCTGCACCTCGTCGTTGGGGTTGGCGGCCAAATGGGACTTGAAAACGGTTTCGAGGTTGTCGCAGTTGGCGGCACCACTCGAAAGGAAGAGTGCATCGAACGAGTTTTTGGCCTCGTCGTTGTCGATTTTAGCCAACTTGTCGGAGAGCACGTCGTACTCATTCATATAGTAATCGGTCTCCACATTGAGTGCCTGATACTCTTCGGTCAGCACCATAAAGTACTGATTGATAAACTCGGAGTCAACCTCGTTATCGGCTTCGATGGCCTGTTTGAAGAGCTTCAACATTCCCTGTTTGTCGTCCGACTTGAAGTTGTAGTAATCCGACGCCTTACGTTTGAGAATGTAGCTGCGGCCATACTTCTCGTCGTCGCCAAAGTTAACCAAACGCTGGTCGTAGAGCATCATCAGCGAATCGACGTAGGCGTTGCGGTCATCGAGAGTGCGCGAACGGGCTATCTTGTTCTTATAGATGTTGGTACCATAGACATAGATGTTCGAGCGGGCTTTCGGGCATTTGACCAAAAGTTCGTCGAGATATTTGAGTGCCTTGTCGAAGTCCTTGTTGTTGTAGGCATCGTTGTAGAAATTAAAGGTCTGCACATTGGCCATACGCTCCTCGGGAGTGGCGTTTTCGCCCCATTCGGGTCCAAAGGTGGTGTTTTGCTGGGCCGTCTGCTCCTGAGCCTGACCGTTGCGGGCGGCCTCTTTGGCTTGCTGCTCAATGATCTTCTGAATCTTCTCACGCTGCTTGGCCTCGGCTGCCTCGGCTTTCAAGCGCTCCTTCTCGGCCTTTGCTTCGGCTTTCAGACGGGCTTTTTCGGCCTTTTGGCGCTCTTTTTCAAGTTTGGCGGCAGTCTTCGCATCAACAGTTTCGGTCGTTTGGGCGCTCAACTCGTTGTAGGTTGCGCTGCCCGCGCCTACAAGAGTTAGGACAAGCGCAAACCGGATTAAAGATTTTTTCATATGATTGTTAGTGTTTGTTGTTGTTTAACTTACTTATCTGGTAGAAAAATTAATCGAATTTGTATTTGACAAACCAGTAGTCCTCACCGAAGAGGCTGAATCCCACCGTGAACTTGAAATAGGTCTCTTTGACGAGATTGTTGCGCGTGGTACCCCTCTGGCCGATTTCGGCGCCAAGGTTCACATTCGAAAGTCCCGTCATTCGGAGCGGAATCGACAATCCGCAGGTGAAGGCCATATCGTCGATTTGGGTCTGGTTGAGCACCATATAGTATTGCTCGAACCTCAATCCTGCGCGGTAGGTCCAACGGCGGAGCACACTGCGCACGTCGCCGGGCGAGGGCGTGTACTGACCGCCCAAACGAACGGTATTGGTATTGCGGAAACCCAAAGTCGAGGTGCGGTCGGCATTGTTGCGGGTACCCCAGTCGGCAAACTCGTAGTCGGCACCGAAGGCATACTTGATGCGGTGAACGAAGAGGCCCACGCCATAGCGGTTCGGCATTGAGAAACCCGATTTGGAGGTAGAGTTGACGACATAGCTGCCGGAGGCAAGCGTCGAGTTGACAGGCACAAGTGTTGTCACATCGTTGTGCATATTGCCACCCATCTGGTAGGTTGCACCTACCGTCATCAGCGTCTTGGAGTTGGCAATCACGTTCCATTGCAGACCAAAGTTGCCGTAGAATGCGTTCACATCGTCGGTTTGCTGTCCGGCGAGTGCCTGGTACGAGCCGCTGCCGGTGATTGCTGTCGGCACCGAAGAGAACGAACGAGCTATCGAGCCGTGGTAGTAGATGGCCTCGCCGCCTAGCGAAAAACCATCGAAAATCTCCCAACCGATACCCAACTTAAACTGCGTCACCCCACCCGAGCCCATATAGGTATTGCTCACCTGACCGATGTTGGCCAACACGTCGGGCGACTGGTCGTAGGATTGAATGCGGTAACCAACCGAGCTGTAAGGGGTCATACCGGCCGACATACCCACCCTTTTAGAGAGCGGGAAAGCCATACTTATATCGCGGATATTGAAGGTGTTGAAACTCGTTTTGGCCTGCGACGAACGCTCATAGAAGTTTTGACCCTCCATATCGAAATTCAGCAAAAAGCTGTTCGACCGAACCGAGCTGTACGATGCAGGATTCAGACTGTTGATCTGTATGGCATTGCGGTAGCCTATACCGGTGCCGCCCATAGCCCTCAAAATGGCAGGTCCCTGCACTCTTATATCGCCTATACCGTAACAGGTGTAGGGCGAATAGGTATTCAGGCTGCTGCTTTGTGCCGAAACACCAAGCGCAGGCCATAGTGCAATGCAGAGTGCCAGAAGGCACCTTTCTCTTCTATTCTTCATCGTAATCAAGAATTCGTTCCAGCCCCACAAAAGCGAGGTCAGATTTTGCAAATATCGTGTTATTTATTCGTTTTTCAAAGAAAATTGCGTCGCCACCCGTAAAAATGGTTACCGGATCGACATATTTCTCGGCAAATCGGGCAATATAGCCCTCGATTTCGAAGGCAATGCCCCACGCCACACCATTTGCCATTTCGGTTGCGGTGCTGTCGCCTTCAAGTTCATCGGAGGCCTCGGAGAGTTTCACTTCGGGCAACAAAGCCGTGAGCGAGTGCAGCGCACCAAGCCTTGATGAGGCGCCCAACGAGATGTTCCCCGGGCGAAAGTTGCCCTCCTCGTCGACTCGGTCAATGGTTATTGCCGTGCCGAAATCGACCACCAGCGCGTTGCGGTTCGGGAAGAGTGCCAAAGCCCCAACAGCCACCGCAATGCGGTCGGCACCAATCAGTTCGGGGGTCGGACAATCTATCCGTATCGGCAGCGGCATCGTCCCGCACAGCTGTTTGAAACGTCCAACGCGGTTTCTCAATGCCTCGCACAAGGCCTCGTCACGCTCTCTGACCGACGATAGAATGGCACCCTCAATGGGGTAACGCTCCGTCAGTGCCACGGCATCGGCGGCATCAAAGCGGTCAGTAGCGCTGTCGAAGAGCGTTTTACCCTCCTCTACAACTCTGATTTTGGCCCTCGTGTTGCCTATATCGATCAAAAGTTTCATTCTTTGGTCTCCAATCGGTCGAGCAGTTGCCACCCTGCACGAAGATTCTTAATATCTCTAACTAATAAACTCGGTCGGTTATTGTTCTGTTTGAGAACAAATTTTGCGCCGTCGGTCGAAATGTAGTGCAGAATGCGGGCAAACATCGGGCTCTTGTAGTAGGCCGAGTGTAGGTCGGCAGGGAACCAGAGCAACATCAAGCCGTTCTTTATCTTTGCCTTTTCGAAACCGAGCGCAATGCAGCGCCAACGCAAGCGAATCACATCGACCAGATTTTGAGCCGCCTCGGGCAGAGCGCCGAATCGGTCGGTCATCTCGGCCACAAGCCTCGACATCTCGCGTTCGTCGGTGGTCGAATCCAGCTGTCGGTAGAGACGCAGTTTCTCGTTGGCATTGCCAATATACTCGTCGGGCAACATCGCCTCGGAATCGGTATCAATCTGGCAGTCGCTGATGTAGGCCACCTCCTGCTCCTCGGCCGGCGCAGCAGATGTGTCCGACGTGGCAGACGAGTCCTCTTTGGGTGCAATCTCGTCGACCCCTTTCACCCCTTCGGCACGCAGCTCGGCCACGGCCTCGGAGAGTATCTTCTGATAGGTTTCGAAACCCATATCGGCAATGAATCCGCTCTGCTCGGCACCCAACAGGTTGCCTGCACCGCGTATATCCAAATCCTGCATCGCAATGTTGAAGCCCGAACCCAAATCGGAAAACTCCTCAATGGCCCGCAGGCGACGGCGCGCTTCGCTTGTAAGCAGTTCGTCGGGCGGCGAGAGCAGGTAGCAGAAGCTCTTGCGGTCGGAACGACCCACGCGGCCGCGCAACTGGTGCAGGTCGCTGAGTCCGAAGTTCTGTGCGTCGTCAATTATTATGGTGTTGGCATTGGGTATGTCGATTCCGTTCTCGATTATGGTTGTGGCAACCAGCACGTCGTACTCGCCATAGATGAAGTCCATAATGAGTTTCTCGGTCTTCTGGGCAGGCATCTGACCGTGCGCCACCATAACACGTGCATCGGGGCATAGGCGTTGAACCAATCCTGCACGGCGCTCGATGTCCTCCACCTTGTTGTGCACAAAGAAGACCTGACCGCCTCGCGAAAGCTCGTAGTCGACGGCATCTTTTATGACCGCCTCATCGAAGGTGTGCGACTCGGTGACAATCGGGCGGCGGTTTGGCGGCGGCGTAGCAATCACCGAGAGGTCGCGTGCCCCCATCAGCGAGAATTGCAGCGTGCGCGGAATGGGCGTTGCGGTAAGCGTCAGGGTGTCGACGCTCACGCTCATTCGGCGCAGTTTCTCTTTGGCCGTCACTCCGAACTTTTGTTCCTCGTCGATTATAAGCAACCCCAAGTCCTTGAATTTTACATCTTTGCCCAGTATCTTATGCGTTCCGACAAGAATATCTATCTTGCCGTCGGCCAAATCCCTGAGAATCTGATTCACCTCTTTGGTCGAACGCACGCGGCTGAGGTTCTCAATCCTCACGGGCATACCGCGCAGGCGCTCCGAGAAGGTGCGGTAGTGTTGGAGCGAAAGTATCGTAGTGGGCACCAGCACCGCCACCTGCTTCGAATCGCAGACGGCTTTGAATGCTGCCCTGACAGCCACCTCGGTCTTGCCAAAACCCACGTCGCCGCAAACGAGCCTGTCCATAGGTTCGGCCGACTCCATATCCTCCTTGACCAACTCGACCGCTTTCTGTTGGTCGGGGGTCTCCTCGTAGGGGAATGCCCCTTCGAGTTCGTGTTGCAGATAGCCGTCGGGCGAGAAACGGAAGCCGCCGCTTGCCTTACGCTCGGCATAGAGTGCAATCAGCTCGCGGGCAATGTTTTTGACAGCGCTCTTGGTAGCCTCCTTCATACGTTGCCAAGCGCCCGTACCCAATTTGTAGACCCTCGGCGGAGTGTCGGAATCCTTACTCTTGTAGCGTGCTATGCGGTGCAACGAGTGTACGTTGACCAGCAGCACGTCGCCGTCGCGGTAGACGAGCTTAATGGACTCCTGACGTTTGCCGTTCTCGACGGAGTGTACCAATCCGCCGAAACGGCCTACGCCGTGGTCGATATGTACGACATAGTCGCCAACCTGCAAATTGTTCAGTTCGGCCACCGTAAGGCTCTGACCGCGGTCAATCTCGCCGCGCAGGCGATAGCGGTGGTAGCGGTCGAAAATCTGGTGGTCGGTATAGAAGCAGGCTTTTAGCGTGTGGTCGACAAACCCCTCGTGCAGAGTGAGCATCATTGGTGAGAAGGGTGCCTGACGGTGGGTGGCAGCCAACACGTTTTCGAGGCGCTCAAACTGTGCGCGGTTCTCGGAGAGAATGTAGACCGCATAGTGTTCCGAAGCGTGGAGCGCAATATCGTCGGCCAAAAGGTCGTACTGCTTGTTGAACGAGGGCTGAGGTGAGGTATGGAATGAAACCTTTGCGGTTGACGGACGTTTGACGGAAGATTTGCGCAGCACCGCCGCAGAGTCGGCAGTCTGCTCCAAAAACGCTTTGGCCGAGGTCAGCAACGCGGCATCTTCGGCAGGCGAATCGCTCTCCGACAGGAACTTGCGCCGCAGGTCGTCGATCTGTGCCAAAGCCGAATCGAGATCTTCAATCCACCAGTCAGCTCCTGCCGCATACTCGGCAAACGAGACGTTTTGCTCGCTCGAACGTTTATAGTCGGGGAGTACGTCGACACTCTCGACACGCTCCGAAGAGAGCTGCGACGAGATGTCGAACCTGCGAATCGACTCGACGCTGTCGCCAAAGAGGTCAACACGGTAGGGCTTGTTGTCGGCAAACGAAAAGAGGTCGAATACTCCGCCGCGGAAGGCATACTGCCCGGGTTCGTAGACAAAATCGACACGTTCGAAACCCAACTTCTGCACCGCCTCTTCGAGGGCATTCATCGAGAGCGTTTGACCCACCTTCACTTTCAGTGCAGTGGTCTCGATAGTGGTGCGCGAAACGACCGTTTCGGCCACAGCATCGGGATATGTGCAGATGACCAACGGCCCCTTGCCGCCCGAACGCAACGCCTCCAAAGCGGTAGTGCGCTCAACCAACCCCGAAGGGTCGGTTTGGTGGTAACGGATTGAACGTTTATAGCTCGACGGGAAAAACAACACCCTCTCTTCACCCAACAGGGTATAGAGGTCGTTGTAGAGGTAGGCGGCCGTATCACGATCGGCCGAGAGGAAAATGTGGGTGCCGACAGAGCGCAAAATGGCAGCAGCCGAGTACAGAGCAAAGGCCGAACCCGACAAAGATTCGACCTCTACCGTAGCCCGGTCTTTCAGACTGCTCTCCATTTGTCCCAAAAGTGGGGACTTGCGCAGCCGTCCCAATACCTCCTCAATAATTGGGGACATCTGTTTATACTAAAAAGTGTCTAACGTTTCCAAACGCGCCTATGGTCGCAATCGGTTGGAGTGCGGTCAGGCAAGTTCGCGACCTTTGCGGTCGAGAATCTTGGCCTCGATGACGCCCAACGACTGGTCGATCAACACCTCGACACGGCAATGGTACTTGCGGCACCAACGGCGGCGTATGCTTCTTAATCCACCCTCGGTAAACCAGGCGGCCAACATAGGGCTTGCCACAATCTTCAACCGGCGGATATGTTTCTCCTCGGCGAAGTAGGCAATCTGGTTCTCTATCTGGTGGTCGATAAGTATCGATGGCGACACCTTGCCGCTGCCTCCGCAGGTCGGGCAGGTCTCCTCGGCTTTGCTGATAGCCTCGGGGCGAACCCTCTGGCGCGTGATCTGCATAAGTCCGAACTTGGTCAGCGGCAAGACTGTATGCTTAGCCTTGTCGTCGGCCATCAGTTTGTTCATCTCATCGTAGAGTTTCTGGCGGTTCTCGGCCTTGTGCAGGTCGATGAAGTCGATAATTACGATTCCGCCCATATCTCTGAGGCGCAACTGGCGTGCAATCTCGGCCGCGGCCGAAAGATTGACGTCCATAGCCGTGCTCTCCTGATCGTCGGCCACCTTGGCTCGGTTGCCGCTGTTCACGTCGACCACGTGGAGTGCCTCGGTATGTTCTATTATGAGGTATGCACCTCGTTTGAGCGATACGTATTTCGCAAATAGCGACTTGATCTGACGCGAAATGTCGAAGTTGTCGAAAATGGGCTGCTCGCCCTTGTAGAGTTTGACAATCTTCTGGCGATCGGGAGCAATAACCTTAATATACTCCTTGATCTCCTTGAACATCTCCTCGTTATTGACATATATGGCATTGAACGACGAGTTGAGCGAATCGCGGATTATGGTGTTGGCGCGGTTCATCTCGCTGAGGAGCAAAGTCGGTGCCGGTTTGGTCTTAATGCCTTCCAGAGCCGACTCCCAGCGCTGTATCAGCGTGAGTATGTCTTGCTCGATGTCGACGTCGGCAGTGCCCTGCGCGGCGGTGCGAATGATCACGCCGTAGTTCTTGGGCAGCACCTTGTCGCAGATGCGTTTGAGTCGTTTCTTCTCCTCGTTGGAGCGTATTTTTTGCGAAATCGATATTTTGTTTGAAAACGGAATGAGTACAACATTGCGTCCGGCGAGCGAAATGTCGGAGGTCAGGCGCGGCCCTTTGGTCGAGATTGCCTCTTTGGCAATCTGCACCATAATTGATTGGCCGCTTGATATTTGAGCCGAAATTTTACCGTTCTTTCCGAGCGGCTGATCGAGCTTCAAGCTCTCCAAACGCACGTTTTTCTTCTTGTTCGAAAGGTTGCCCACAAGACGATGGAGCGAAGGAAATTGAGGACCGAGGTCCAAAAAGTGAATGAAAGCGTCCTTCTCGTGGCCTATGTTTACGAACGCGGCGTTCAGACCGGGCATAATCTTTTTCACTTTGCCCAGATAGAGGTCTCCCACCGCAAAGCCGCTCTTGCAACTCTCGCGGCCGAGTTCGACAAGTTGCTTGTCCTCAACCAGCGCGATTGTAATGTCGGCCGATGTTACATTGATAATTAGTTCTTTATTCATTTCGAGATTGGTTTCTCGTGCCCGGAGTGCCGCTCAGCGGTGCTCCGAATGGCTTCCGATAAGAATAAGATAAAGCTAAAGCACCTGTTTCGAAGGCGTTTAGCTTTATCCGTTTCGTTAAGGCAATCCAACAGCCTACCTATTTCTTATCGTGTTTATGACGATTCTTGCGCAAACGTTTCTTACGTTTGTGGGTAGCTATTTTGTGGCCTTTTCTTTTTTTACCGCAAGGCATAATTTAGAAACATTAAAAAGTTATTTGAATTGTTGTCCTCAGCACTTATTTCACCTTTGCCGAAAAGCTCTTTGCGGGCTTGAAAGCGGGGATTTTATGTGCAGGAATAGTAATGGTCGTTTGCTTCGAAATGTTGCGAGCAACTTTCTGAGCGCGGTTTTTGATGATGAAACTGCCGAATCCGCGAAGGAATACGGGCTCTTTTTTAATCAAAGATCCTTTGATGCTCTCCATAAAAGACTCAACAACTTGTTGTACGAGTACTTTCTCAACGCCGGTCTTTTTGGCGATTTCGTTAACGATGTCAGCTTTAGTCATTGTTGTAAGATATTAAATAAAAGTAATTTGAATACGTTGTTTCCGTTTTGTTTCGGACTGCAAATATACGCTATTATTTTCTTAATTTACAAGAGTGTAGCAAATTTTTATTTTTTTCGCACAAAAATGCCGTTTGTCTGCACTGCGAAACGGTCGGACATACGTAATGCGCCTCTGCAAAAACAGTTCCAATCCAATTATTATTTAGTATTTAGGCCCTTGATTGTGGGTTAACCCGATATGACGTTTTTGCGAAAAAGGGCAACTACTGTTGGAAATCTCGAAAATAATACCTATTTTTACAAGTCGATTCATCGGAAAGAACGTTTTGCCATTTTCGGCTCCCTTGCGGCGGAGTTTTGGAGAGGGTCGACAGCACAAAAAACGATAACCAATAATATGTAAAACAAAATACTTCCTACACTATGAAGAGATTACTTTCAGTTTCGATTTTCTTGGCGCTGATGTGCTGGTCGGCCGGTGCACAAGACTTTACGCCGCAGGTCAACGCTCGCGGCAAATGGGGATATGTCGATTCGCGCGGCAATCAGGTTGTCAAAGCAAAATACGATGCCGCCGAACCTTTCGCAGCCATTGGCGTGGCAAAAGTTCAGCTCAAAGGCAAATGGGGCTACGTCGACCGCTCCGGAAAAGAGATTGTCAAACCTGCCTACGACGCTTTGGGCGACTTCTCGTCCGACGGTATGGCTTTGGTCAAAAAGGACGACAAGTGGGGCATTGTCAACATTGAGGGCAAAATGCTCACCAAGGTCAAGTACGACCAAATTGACGACTTCACCGCCGAGGGTACTGCCAAGGTTCGCATAGGCCCCTCCTACGGTCTGATCAATCGCGAGGGCAAAGAGCTAATCGATGTCAAATACGAGGCCGTCACTCCGTTCACCACAAACGATATAGCCTGGGTGAAGCAAGCCGGCAAGTGGGGCATCATCAACCGCAACGGCAAAGAGCTCTCCAAAATCAAATACGACGAACAGGGAGCATTCGGTTCCGAGGGCGTTGCTCGCGTTAAGACCGACGGTCTCTACGGACTTATCAATCTGGCCGGCAAAGAGGTAATCAAAACCGAGTACGAGCTGATCACCGACTTCGACACAAAGGGTTTCGTATGGGGCGCCAAAGAGGGCAAATACTGTCTGATTAACGATGCAGGCAAGCAGCTAACCGATTTCAAATACGATATTGCAGGTGTTTTCGCCGAGAATGACTTGGCAATGGTCAGCCTCAACCAGCGTTGGGGACTGCTCAATCGGGCAGGCAAAGAGATTTTGGCCGCCGAATACGATTCGATCGGTGCGTTCAATGCCGATGGCGTGGCCAAACTCTACAACTACGGCAAGTGCGGACTGGTCAACACCGCAGGCAAAATAGTGGTCAGGGTCAAGTATGACGAGATAGGCGAGTTTGTGGGCGGTATGTCGTTTGTGAAGATAGAGGGCAAATACGGAATGATCAATTCCGCAGGCAAAGAGATTACCGAGATCAAATACGACTCATTTGAGCCGTTCGATGCCAACGGTTTGGGTCGCGTAACGGTCGATGGCAAAATCGGCTGGGTCAACCTGTCGGGCAAAGAGACCGTACCCGTAATCAACGACGAGGCCGGCACCTGGGACGCCGACGGTATGACTTGGGTCCGTCAGGGCGACAACTACGGCTGGATCAACATCGATGGCAAGAACGTTACCAAAATCGAATTTTCGAAGATATGGCCGTTCGATGCCGAGGGTTTGGCCAAAGTATGCAAAGAGGGACTCTACGGCTGGGTAGCCAAGAACGGCAAGCCCATTTCGCCAATCGTCTACTCCGAAGTTGGCGAGTGGACGGCGGCAGGGCTTGTAAAAGTCGTTTCCGACGGCCACTGCGGCCTGTTGAGTCGCGACGGCAAGCTCATCATAAAACTCAAATACGACTCGCTCTCCGAGTTCAACGAGCAAGGGTTGGCTATGGCTTCACTCGCCGGCAAATGGGGCTGGGTCAACAACAAGGGCAAAGAGATAGTAAAGGTCGAGAATAATGCCGTTTGGCCGTTCGACAAGACCGGTCTCGGCAAGATTGTCGACGGTAAGGGAAAATACGGTTTTGTCAACACCGAGGGCAAAAAGGTCATCAAGACCAAATACGACTTTGCAGGCGAGGTGGTCGACGGCTTAGTACGCGTCGGCGTGGGCGGCACGCTCACTCCCGAGGGAGAGTATTGGGGTGGCAAATGGAGCTTTGTAACCATTGAGGGCAAGGAGATTGTCAAGCTGACCAAATACGACTTTGTCGACAACTTCTGCGAAGAGCTGGCACGAGTAAGCTTCGGCGGTATGTGGGAAGGAATCAACTATTCGGGCGGCCAGTGGGGCTACATCTCGAAAAACGGCAAAGAGGCCATCGCCCCCGCCTACGACAAGGCCGAGAACTTTGCCGAAGGAATGGCTTGGGTTCACTCGACAGGTAAATGGGGCTGCATCAATACCGCAGGTTCGCTGGTAATTCCGCTCGAATTCGACTCTGCATCGGCATTCGTCAAGGGCTTGGCTCTGGTGTCGCAGAATTCGCTTTGGGGCTGGATCAACCGCGCAGGCGAGCAGATCATTCCCGTAAAATACTCTACGGCCGACAATTTCGACTCGGCCGACTATGCACGTGTCTGCCTCGACGGCCGTTGGGGCTGGATCAACCGTAACGGCGAAGAGGCCATTGCCCTGAAATACGAGGCGGCCGAAGCATTCGACCAAAACGGTACCGCACGTGTTCAGAATGGCGGCAACTGGTTCGGCATCGACCGTAAGGGCACGCTCAACGTTTCGGCCAAAACCATCGATCGCGCGGTCTTCTCGGACAATCTGGCAGTTGTCGAAATCGACGGACGCTGGGGCTATATCGACGTGACGGGCAAGGTGGTGATTCCGGCCGTCTACGAGTCGGCAACCACGTTCGACAAAGAGTGCGCAATGGTCAAAAAGGAGGGGAAATACATCTGGATCGACACACGCGGCGCACAGTTGGGCAACTCCACCTACGATACGGTTGGCGAGTTCGACCGTAGCGGCATTGCCAAAGCATCGGTCGGCGGCAAATGGGGCTACATCGACCGCTATTCAAAAGAGATTATTCCGGTTAAATACGACGAGATTGGCGAGTGGGACATCTTGGGTTATGCAAGCATCAAACTCGAAAACCGCTACGGCTGGATCGACCAAAAGGGCAACGTCATTGTCACTCCGCGCTATGAAGAGATTGGCAAAGAGTTTGTCGGCGGCCTGTTGAAGGCAAAAGTCGACGGCAAATGGGGCTGTCTGGACGGACGCTACAATGAATACATACCCTTCATTTACGACTCGATTGGCGAGTTTGTCGACGGTTTGGCACTGATCAACCTCGACGGCAAGTTGGGTCTGATTGACCAGAAAGGCGTCGGCATTGCCGCTCCACGATACGACACTATCGGCTCGTTCGTCGACGGTTTGGCATCGGTCAGCGTTGGCGGACAGTGGGGCTACATCGACCGCACCGGCCGCGAGGTGATCGCTCCGACCTACACCCGCGATTCGGCCGAGGACGTTTGCAAAAACTACCTCTACTACCGCCGCTTCTCCAACTTTGAGAAAGACTACCTCAGCGAGAAAGTGGAGGCTTTCAAAATCAAAGACGAGTTCGAAACCGAGGCTCAGTATGCCGAGCGCACCTCGCAAGAGGCAATCGACAAATACATCGAGTCGGTTCGCACAAACAAAGAGGCCGAAAAAGCCTTCATCGAGAAGACCAGCGGCACGGCCGAGTACGACTATATCTTGGGCAGCTACGATGCCGACCGCGAGAGTTTCCAAATCTCCGATTCCAACTTCGGCACGCTCTCGGTTAGAGTTCCTCTGGGCGAGGCCCGCAACTTCAAGGCACTGTGGGACGGTCTGGTCAAGAACCCGACATTCTGCGTCAAGAACAATCAACTTGGCGTAGAGAGCCTTTCGATTATGATGCCCGACGGAGTTACCGAGTACACGGCTCGTTAATTCGGAGCATAACCATACCCTATTTTTTCAAAGAGGTCGAATCCCGGGATTCGACCTCTTTGAATAATAAAACATCTTAATCGTGGCACAATAATTTGCATCGAAAGTGCATTATGATAATGTATAAATTTAACTAATTTTGCAACCATTATGAGCGAGACCAAAATATTGTGGATCGACGACGAGATAGAGTTTCTCAAACCGCACATACTCTTCCTGCGCGGACGCGGCTACGAGGTCGACGAGTGCAACAACGGCTACGATGCCATTGAGATGGCTCGGACGACCCCTTACGACCTGATAATTCTCGACGAGATGATGCCCGGAATGACCGGACTCGAAACCCTGCCGCGAATCAAAGAGGTCAGACCCGCTACGCCTGTGATTATGGTGACCAAGAGCGAGGAGGAGAATATTATGGACAAGGCTATCGGGTCGAAGATTGCCGACTACATAATCAAGCCCGTCAACCCCAATCAGGTTTTGCTCTCAATAAAGAAGAACGTTCACCAACAGCAACTCGTTACGGAGCAGACCACGGCCGACTATCAGGCCGAATTCGGTCGAATCTCTACCTCGTTGGGCGAAGCACGCACGTTTGCCGACTGGTGCGCCATCTACCGCAAGATAGTGGGTTGGGAGGTTGAGTTGACCGACTCGACCGACCAAAGTATTCGCGACGTGCTGGCATTCCAAAAGAACGAGGCCAACAACGAGTTCGGCAAGTTTGTGCGCCGCAACTACCTCGACTGGATCAACGGACGCAACGACGACCGCCCCACAATGTCGCACACGCTGATGCGCTCGAAGATATTTCCCGAGATTGAGCGTTCGTCGGGCAAAACCACATTGCTGGTCATCGACAACTTCCGTTACGACCAGTGGCGCTCCATTGGGCCGCTGCTGCACGGCCTCTACGACAGGGTGAGCGAAGAGTTCTATTGCAGCATTCTGCCCACCGCCACCCAATATGCACGCAATGCGCTCTTTGCGGGGTTGATGCCGCTGGCCATCGACCGGCTGATGCCTCAAAAGTGGCTCAACGACAACGAAGAAGGGGGCAAAAATATGTACGAAGAGGAGTTTTTGCGCCGTCAGCTCTCGCAGAACGGCAAAAAGTGGCGCACCACATTCGACAAACTCGTCCGTCCCGAGGCAGGCCGCAAGCTGATTGACAACATTCGGCGTGTTACCGAGGCCGACTTCTCGGTCATCGTCTACAACTTCCTCGACATACTCTCGCACGCACGTACCGAAACCGAGATAATCCGCGAGTTGACCGAAGACGAGGCGGCTTTCCGTTCGCTCACACGTTCGTGGTTCGAACACTCCGACCTGCTGACAATCTTGAAGTTGCTGGCCGAGAACGGCAACACGGTCATAATCACCTCCGACCACGGTACTATACGTGTCGACAACCCCATAAGGGTCGTTGGCGACAAGGAGACCTCGCCCAACCTACGCTACAAAACGGGGCGCAACCTCTCCTACAATGCGCGCGAAGTGTTTGAGATTACCCGTCCCGAAGAGGCGCAGTTGCCGTCGAGCAACCTGACCTCGACCTACATTTTTGCCTTGGGGCGCGACTTTCTGACCTACCCCAACAACGCAAACCAGTTTATACGATACTACAAAAATACGTTCCAGCACGGCGGCATCTCGCTCGAAGAGATGTTGGTACCGCTAATAGTGCTGAAACCCAAACAATAAAAAAAGCAATATGAAAGAGATTGAAGTGGACTCGCTTGGCCGACTGCCCGATGCAGCCCAGGAGATAGTCGGTATGCTCGACGGCAGGAATGTGGTTGCATTCTTCGGCCCTATGGGCGCAGGCAAAACCACCCTGATACGCGAAATATGCGCCCAGATGGGGGTCACCGACACCGTCACAAGCCCTACCTTTGCACTTATCAATCAATACAATACCGAAGATGGAAGACCAATCTACCACTTCGACTTCTACCGCATCAATCGCCCCGAAGAGGCATTCGACCTTGGTTACGAGGAGTATTTCTATGGCGGCGACCTCTGTTTGGTCGAGTGGCCCGAAAAGGTCGAGAACCTGCTGCCCGACGATACACTGCGCATCAGACTGACGCCCACCGGCAACGATAGCCGGCTCATAACGATTGAGTAATGATTAGAAATCTGATTTTCGATCTGGGCGGAGTTGTGTTGGGGCGCAATTTCGACCGCTTTGCCGCAATGTTGGGCGACACGTTTTCGTTCATTTCGGGCAACGACTTTCCGCTCTATTGGAGCGAATTCGACCGCGGCATCTACTCCCGTCAGCAGGTGGCCACAATGTTGGCCGACGACAAGCACTGCACTGTTGCCCAAGCCGACGAGGCTCTCGAAAAACTGTTGCTGCTGTTGCAGGAGATACCCGAAACCAAAGAGCTGTTAGGCGAGTTGAAGCGCAAGGGCTATAAATTATATGTATTGTCCAATATGTCGCGCGAATTTTACGAACACATCTCGCAGTTCGAGGTCTTCTCACTGTTCGACGGTTGCGTTGTTTCGTGCTACGAGCACCTCAACAAGCCCGACGAGAGACTCTACCGCACCATTTTGGAACGCTACTCGCTCGTGCCCTCCGAAACGCTCTTCTCCGACGACAAGCAGATAAATACTGCCGCCGCCGAACGTTTGGGCATCAAAACCGTGACATTCACCTCGGTCGAAGAGGGAATCAAACAGATAAACGCGATTTTGAATGGAAGCAACCGCTGAAATAACCAAACTGCTGCGTGAAAACCATAACGAGAGAAATCGCGCAGGTATGGCACGCTATGGAATCGATTCGTCGACCGCCGAGGGGGTACCGACGCCATTTCTTCTCGAACTGTGTCGCAAATATAAGAATAACACTCCGTTGGCTCTCGAATTGTGGCAGACCAACATTCACGAGGCACGCACAATGGCACCAATGATTGCTTCGCCCAAAGATTTCAGAGTGGAAGATGTGCAACGTTGGACGGCCGATTTCAGGTCTTGGGACGTATGCGACCAGTGCTGTATGAAACTCTTCCGCTACCTACCCTACGCTTACGAACTCATAGAACCCTTTGCGCAGAGCGATGAGGAGTTTACGCGGCGCACAGCCTTTTCGCTCATAGCGACCCTTGCCGTGGGCGACAAAAAGGCTCCCGATGCCGTTTTCGAAAGTTTCCTGCCTCTTATCGAACGCTACTCTACCGACCCGCGCAATTTTGTGCGTAAGGCGGTTAATTGGGCACTTCGTGGGATAGGCAAACGCAATATGGCACTCAATGCGGCAGCCATAGAGGTGTCCGAAAAACTCATAGCCTCGAACGACAAAACGGCGCGGTGGATTGGTCACGACGCCCTGCGCGAACTCTCGGCCGCAAAGACTCTCGACCGCATAAAATACTAAGGCCTGAAATTCAAAACGCAACTTCAAGTGCTTAAAGTTGTTCCCCAAAATTTTGAATTTTGAACCGTTGTCGCCCCCGGGCGGCGGAGCTCATCGACGAAGCTCCGCGGTCGGCGGCAGCCGGCGCGGAAAAAAGCGCAGGAGATAATTTTGAATTAAGAACAACAGATTGACACGCCTGCGGCTCGCAATGACAAAGAGAATAATTAGGCGTAATCCCCCTAATTTTGAATTTTGAATTCTAAATGAACGGTTTTGTCTTGTCGGCAAAGTAGGTGAACTCCGCCGTGGTGCACTCCACGTCGGAAGCATCTGACAGAGATGCCGTTACCCCAATCAGAGGACCGCGTTGCGAAGTGATTTTGGCGCGCAGGGTCAGATGGTCGTCGGTGGTCATAACAGGTTTGTGGTAGCGCACCTCCATTTTGGCCGTAACGCCATTAAGGCGGGCAAAGTGCATCACCGCCCAAGCCGCAATTTCGTCGAGCAACGCAGCCTGTATGCCGCCGTGCAGGGTATCGATCCACCCCTGATAGTCGGGCAACGGCCGCCAAACGGAGACCACCTCGTCGCCCTGCTCAAAGAACTCCATTTGCAACCCTTTGGAGTTTGTCGGGCAGCAACCGAAACAGTTGTAACCCTCGTAGTGAAGCCACGGATTCTCTATCTTTTTCATAATGCAGCGTTCGGTTTGTCGCACTTGCGGCATTTCTGTCCGTCGCAACCCTGACATTTTGCAGCGCGTTTTTCCTCTCTTCGTGCGGCTTTGCCACTTTTGGCAGCCTCGCGTTCGGCCTTACGTGCAGCTTTGGGGTCGGTTTCGGGTGCAACAACCTTGGCAATGGCGGCATCGGCTTTGGCGCGAGCTTTCTCGGCACGGCGAGTGCGTCGCTCGGCATCACGTATGGCCGCACGGGCATTGTTGTCGGCTCGCTTGGTGGCACGCAGTCCGGCCTTCAAGCGTCGTTGTTTGTTGCGTTCGTTACGCCGCGCATCGCGGCGCATCTGTTTGTCGACCTGTTGTTTCTCGCGTTCCATTTGCTTTTCGGTATCGGCTTCGATGTGCAGCTCACGACGCTGCCGGCGTTCTTCGCTGCGTTGCTCGCGACGAGTGGCACGAACCGAACGGTCGGCCTTCGACTTCTCGCGTTCTGCTTTTTCGGCACGAGCCTTGGCTGTGCGCTCGGCCTTCTCGGCCTTTTCGCGCTCAACTTTTTCGGCCTTCTCGGCACGCATAGCCTCGGCACGTTCACGCACCACATCGCCCATCAGAAAGAAGTTGGCGGCATTGTCGAAAACCACCGTAAAGCAACGGTTCACCAACGGCTGAATCTTGTCGTCGTTGATCGGGAAAGGCACCTCGTGGGAGTAGGTATATGGAAAATCGATGATCTCAACACGTGTACCCAAATCGCCACGGCGGCCTTTGAGGGTGCGGACAATCATCTTGGGCGGCATAACGGTGTCGTGTTCGAGCGCCACGGCGTAGATGTTCTGTGCGCACTTGGCCAACATTCTCTCGCGGGTTTTGCGGCGCTCCTTGGCCGACATCATCAGACCGATGCCGTTCCAGTTGTAGATGAATCTCTTGGGCGTGTTGATAAAGTTGGCCGCTATCTGTTTGAGTTTTTTGGTGCTGTTGAGCGTCATAACGCTACGAAATGCGCTCTCGTCCATAATGTACTTCGAGATGCCGTTCATCGAGTCGAACGTCGTGCCGCCGCAGAACATAAACAAACGCGAATCGCGCAAAATGTCGCTCGAATTGTTCAACAACAGAACCTCCGACAAAAACGCCCCTATCGAATAGGAGAATATATCGACGTGTGCCCCCTTTTCGAAAAGCGGATCGTTGCCCAGTTTGATTTTGGTCACAAGATCAATCGTGTCGTAATAGCTCTGAATGCCCGAAATCAGAAATTTCTCGGGATTCTTTTCCAGACGTGTACTCAGCGCGGCATTGGCAAACGTAGCCGATTGCTCTTCGGAACTGCGCGAGGCGGCCACCTCGATCATACTGCGCGGATCGCTCCACTTTTTGGGCGAGCGGTTGATGTGGTAGGCTATGGGGAACATAATTACCGGACGGTCGGTGCGCTCGGCAAGATACTTTGCCCAAACAAAGTATTTGTCCCACGAGCGCTCGTTGAGTCCGTGGAAAAAGATTATGCCCGACGAAAACTTGTCGTGACCCTTGGGCACCATTATCGGGTAGATGAAACGGGTGTTCTCGCTCACCTCGCCCTGCGTGAGTTCGTAGTAGTAGAGATTGCCCTCCACAACGCCGTTTGTACGATACTCGGCCGGAAAGGTCGATACATACTCTTCGTTGTGGATCTCTATGTTGCTGTCCGGTATTTCGATTACCTTTTGGTCGGCTTTATATAAACGGGTGAGAATGCGATACTCCTCCTTGAAATTGATCATACCTGTTTTTGAATTGTTTGTGCTTGTGCGTTAAACGTATGCAAAGCTACCTTTTCAAACCAAGGGGAAAAGAAAAACAAAGGTATATGGCTACGAGGTCTATCGACACAACAAATGCAGCAAAACGCTGTTTCTCAGACATTTTGCGCGTCAAACAATACAATTCCCAATATTTGTTATTTTGCCCCTTGCAGCAATCTGCGAGCCTGAGCCACAGCCTCTTCGGTCACAGTTGTACCGCTCAACATTTTGGCAATCTCCACAACTCGTTCTTCGGCAGAGAGTTGCCCGATTTGGGTTCTACCCTCCGAGTCCTTATAGACGCGGAAATGGGTTTCGCCCTTCGAGGCAATTTGCGGCAGGTGGGTGATATTGACAACCTGCATTGTTGAAGCCAACTCGGCAATTATTGCGCCCATAGCATCGGCAATGCGTCCCGAAACGCCGGTATCGATCTCGTCGAAAACAATCGTGGGCAGTTTGGTATTGCGGGCAACCAGCGCTTTGAGCGCAAGCATAACACGCGAAGTTTCACCGCCCGAAGCGATGCGCTCCAAGGGTTGCGGCGCGAGTTTCGACGACGAAGCAAACAGAAAATCTATCAAATCGGCACCCGAAGAGCCCAACTCGGCAGGTGCAATCACGGCTTTGAAGCAAGCCCCCTCCATACCCAGACGAGCCAACATTGCCGAAACTTTCTTGTCAAGTTCGGCAGCGGCTTTGCTTCGGGCGGCCGAAAGTTTGGCAGCAGCGGCTTTGGCAGCCTTCGTGGTTTCCAACAATCTCTGTTCCAACTCCGAAAGGTCGTTGGCCGAGTTGTCGATAAGGGAGATCTTCTCGGCAAACTCGTCGCGCAATGCCATTAGTTCGGCCACGCTCCCCACGCGGTGCTTCTGTTGAAGCGAATAGATTGCGTCGAGCCTTGCGATCACCTTTTCCAAACGTTCGGGGTTGGCCTCAATGCGCTCGTACTCCGAGGCAAAAAACGACTCCGCATCGCGCAGGTCGACAGCCGCGGTATGCACCCTTTCGGCCATCTCGGCAGCCGACGGGTAGACATCTTTAATTTTATAGAGTGCCTGTTCGATGGCCTTCAACCTGACGGCCACGCCGGTCTGCTCATCGCCCAACGAGGCGGCGGCACTTGCGACCGTTTCGCCAATCTGCTCCGTATTCGACAGCTCCGATTGTTCGGTTTCAAGATCCTCTACCTCGCCGTCGCGCAGATTCATTGAAGCGAGTTGCTCATACTGAAAGCGCAGGTACTCTTCATCGCGGCGAATGCGTGCCACCTCGTCGCGGCGAACGCGCAACTCCTGTTCAATGGTGTGCATATCGGCGTAGAGCGCCACATATTTCTGCAACAGAGCGCCGTCGTCGGCCAAAACGTCGACAATGCGGGTACGAAAATCCTCGTTGCCGAGCATCAGCGTCTGGTGTTGAGAGTGAATGTCTATAAGCCTGGCACCCAGCTCTTTGAGTTGTGCAATCTGAATCGGGAGGTCGTTTACGTAGGCGCGCGATTTGCCGTTCGGAGCAACAATGCGGCGAATGGTTGTTTGGTCGGAATAGTCGAGGTCATTGTCGGCGAAAAACGATTCAAGGCCGTAGCCGGCTATTTCGAACTCGCCCTCCACCACACAGTTGTGGCTGTTGTCTTTCAGCGCCGCAGAGTCGGCACGGCTGCCCAAAACCAGCCCCAGAGCCCCCAAGAGTATCGATTTGCCGGCACCCGTTTCGCCCGTGACGATGTTGAGTCCCGAGCCGAGTTCCATATCGAGCCTTTCGATAAGGGCGTAGTTTTCGACTGTCAGTCGGCGCAACATAGTCCGCTCCTTTCTGCCAAAAGCTCGATGCGGTCGACAATGCGCACGGCTGCCGTGCGTTTGCTCTCCAACGGGTAAACTGTCTCTCCGTCGTGGTCGACGATTGTAATCTTGTTGGTCGCACCGCCAAAGCACGCCCCTTTGTCCGAAAGCGAGTTAAGCACCACAAAGTCGAGATTCTTGCGGAGCAGTTTTTCGCGCGCATTTTCCATTTCGTGGTCGGTTTCGAGTGCAAAACCCACCAATATGCGGCCGCCCTTGTTGGTACCCAACTCGGCGGCAATATCGTGTGTGCGGCGCAGTTGCAGGGTCATATCTGCCTCCGACTTCTTGATTTTGGTCTTTGCCGGCGCAACAGGCGTATAGTCGGCCACGGCAGCGCACATAACCGCGCCGTCGACAGTCGGCCAGAGTTCCATTGCGGCCTTGTACATCTCGTCGGCCGAACGCACATCGACCCTCCGAACGCCCACGGGTGCGGCCAATGCAACCGGGCCGCTGACCAATATGGTTTCGGCACCTCGCGAGGCCAATTCAGCGGCAACGGCATAGCCCATACGCCCCGTCGAGGGGTTCGAAATGAACCTGACGGGGTCGATGGATTCTACCGTAGGGCCTGCGGTTACAATGAACCGCCTACCCTTCAAACTCTTTTTTTTTTGGAAAAACTGCTCCACCGACTCGGCAATCTCTACCGGCTCGGCCATACGGCCTTTACCGCTCAAACCGCTTGCCAACTCGCCTTCGGCAGGTTCTATCACCTGTACACCGCGGTTGCGCAGGGTTTCGAGATTCTGACAGGTGACGCTGGCGGCATACATATCGAGATCCATAGCCGGTGCGACCATAATCGGGCAACGAGCCGAGAGCACCGTGGTAAGCAGAAGATTGTCGGCAATGCCGACCGCCATTTTTGCCAACGTATTGGCCGTAGCAGGCGCAATGAGCAACAAATCGGCCCACTCGGCAAGTGCTACGTGAGAGTTCCAGCGCCCGTCCTCGGGGTTGAAAAAATCGACCGCAATGGGGTTTTTGGAGAGTGTTGCCAGCGTGAGCGGCGTGATGAACTCTTTGGCCAGAGGGGTCATCACCACCTTGACCTCGTGGCCACGGCGCACCAATTCACGAGTCAGCACGGCAGCTTTGTATGCCGCAATACTGCCCGTTACTCCGAGTATTATGTGCTTCGACTCCATAAGCGGCCACGTCCCAAATGTGGAAAGTGAGGTTTTTATTGTTGCGGCTCGGTGGGAGCTGCCTCTTTGTGCTTGTAGAGAAGTTCGTTGTCGAGGAACTCCTCGGTAGCGATCACTGCCGGTTTGGGCATACGCTCGTAGTACTTCGAAATCTCAATCTGCTCGCGGTTTTCGAAAGTCTCTTCCAATGAATCGGTAGTGGTTTGGAAGTCGGCCAATTTGCGGTTCAGCTCCTGTTTGAGGGAGGTCTGAATCTGGTTGGCGCGTTTGGAGATGACAACCACCGACTCGTAGATATTGCCCGTGGGGGCATCGAGGTCGACCAGTTTACGTGTGATCGTGTTGTTAGGCACGTTTTTTTTGATATCCATAGCTATTGATTGATAATATTTGTCTGTTCGGCGGCCGGCTCCGATGACTCGTCGGTACGGCCTGCATTGTGGCGCGCAAGGTAGTTCTTGGCATTGCGCTGCATTCGGTCGAGTTCGCGGCGATGATTCGAGTCGGGGAACTCCGAGATGAAGTTATAGTAGGCGTCCATCATATCGAGGAAGCGGTCGGTCTGCAACGAAGCGATTGAGTTGTCGGCCAGACGGTAGCACGAAACGGCCGTCAGGTAGAGTATCTCCTCGCGATAAGGGGTGTCGGGATAGTCGGTCAAAGCGTTGCGCAGCGCAATGATTGCCGACTTGTAACGCTCGGTCTTGTAGTAAGTGCGTGCGTTTATGTAGGACTTTTCGAAGAGTTTTTGACGCAACTCCTCGATACGCACCTCGCACAGCGCCGTTTTGGGCGACTCGGGATAGTGCGACATATACTCCGAAATGGCGGCAATAGCCTGACGTGTGGAGGATTGGTCGCGCTTGGCATCGGGGGCGGCAAAATAGAAACCCATTGCATACATATACTCCACATCTTCGAGCATAGGGCTGCGACCGTAGGTACGGCGGTAGGTATCAAAAATTTCGGCCGAGGTCATAAAATCGCCCTGCTTGTAGTAGCTGCAACCGGTGAAGTACATTATGCTGTCGGCACGCATCGTACCCGAATAGCGCGGTGCAATCTGCTCGAACAACTCCAAAGCACGTGTAAAGTTGCCGGCACGGTAATAGTCCAATGCGGCGACATACATCTGCTCGGAATCGTTTACTTTAAGCAGTTTGCTGTACGAACTGCAACCTACCGAAACAAGCATCGCCAACAGTGCGGCGGCTATGTATAAAAACTGTTTTTTCATCATTATCAAGCTCTTTTGGAGCACGCTGCCCAATCAGACGGGCAAATAACGCGCAAATTTATACAAATTTAACGAGACTGGAAAAAATATATTTTATTTTCCCTCCCAAAAAGCGAATTAATTTTGAGAATGACCATTTTAGGCACAAAAAATGTACTTGCCACAAACGCTAAAAAAATTCGCTATGAACCTGATCGAGAGAGTAAAATTATCTGAGGGCGGAGCCATTGGACGCTACCGCACACAGGCACACGGCTATTTTGCATTCCCAAAATTGGAGGGCCCCATAGGCCCCAATATGGTGTTTCGCGGCCGCACGGTACTGAATTGGAGTCTGAACAACTATCTGGGGCTTGCCAACAACCCCGAAGTGCGCCTGGCCGACACCGAAGCCGCTGCACACTACGGACTTGCCTGCCCGATGGGTGCACGAATGATGAGCGGCCACAGCTCGCTGCACGAAGAGTTGGAACGGCGTGTTGCACGTTTTGTCGGCAAACCCGACGCCTTTCTGCTCAACTTCGGCTATCAGGGTATGGTATCGATTATCGACTCGCTGCTCACACGTCACGACGTGGCAGTCTACGACTCTGAAGCCCACGCCTGCATAGTCGACGGTCTGAGGCTTCACAGCGGACGGCGCATACTCTTTCCGCACAACAACATCGAGGCATTGCACCGCGCACTGCAACGCGCCCAAACCATTGTCGAATCGACCGGTGGCGGCATACTGGTCATCACCGAGGGGGTGTTTGGAATGCGTGGCGATTTGGGCGCACTCGACCAAATTGTGGGGCTGAAAAAGCACTACGACTTTACACTGCTGGTCGACGATGCTCACGGACTTGGCGTAATGGGCGACGAGGGACGCGGCACGGCCGAACACTTCGGCGTAACCGACGGGGTCGACATCATTTTCGCCACCTTTGCCAAAGCAATGGCCGGAATCGGCGCATTTGTTGCCTCAGAAAAGGTTGTATCCGACTTCTTGCGCTACAATATGCGCTCGCAAATCTTTGCCAAGAGCCTCCCCTCGGCTATGGTGTCGGGAGCTATCCGCCGATTGGAAATCATAGAGGCGCACCCCGAATACCGCGAACAACTGTGGCGCACGGCACGCCTGCTTCAAATAGGGCTCAAAGAGCGCGGATTCGACATCGGCAACACCGCCTCGCCGGTCACACCCGTCTACTTTTCGGGCAAGGTCGAGGAGGCGGCCAATATGGTTGTCGACCTGAGGGAGCGTTACGGCATTTTTTGCTCGGTTGTAGCCTACCCCGTGGTGCCGCGCGAAGTCATAATGCTGCGCCTCATACCCACCGCCTCGCATACAGACAGTGATGTTCATCGCACCTTGGAGGCCTTTGAGCAGTGCCGCACTCGCCTCGAAGAGGGTCTCTACGATCGCGAAATGCCGCAAATGGCCGACAAGGAATTTGCATAATCCGTCCAAAAGTATTATCTTCGGCCTATGAATTGGGTCGAAACTTTCACCGACTATATCCGCGCCGAAAGAAGGCTGTCGGAGGGCACCGTGCGCAACTACCACAAAGACTGCACCGATTTTGTCGTGTGGCTCGGCCAAAGTCCCGACGACTTCGACCCGTCGCTGGTCACCACCGACGATCTGAACCGCTGGATTATCCACCTCTCCGACAAGAAGGGTTGCAACCTCAAAGCCACCAGCGTCAACCGTGCGCTCTCGTCCATAAAGTCGTTCTACCGTTACTTGTGCTCACGCAAAGTGGTCGACCAAAACCCCTGCCTGAAAGTCGGCACACTCAAAACGCCGCGCCGCCTGCCCGTCTACGTCCACGACCGCGAGATGTCGCATTTGGTCAAGAGCCTCTGTGACGAAAGCCGCAGCGACGACTACCCCGTGCGGCGCGATGCCGTGATTGTTCTGACACTCTATTGCACCGGCATCAGGCTTGCCGAACTTACGGGGCTCAAAACCGACGATTTTTCGGGCGATTTCGAACAGATGCGCGTACTCGGAAAGGGCAATAAAGAGCGCGAAATACCCGTTATCGGCATACTGCAACGCACATTGAAAGATTATATTGAATTTCGCAGGTCAAAAATTTGCAATTCAGCAGAAAAAGCACTATTTTTATCTCCGAAAGGCAAACCACTCTCACGGCAGCAAATTGAACGCATAGTACAGAACCGACTCGCCCGAGAGGGCATCGAGGGAAAGCACAGTCCCCACGTGCTGCGTCACACTTTTGCAACACACCTGATGAACGGTGGTGCCGACCTTCGCGAAATACAGGAGCTGCTTGGTCACTCGTCGCTCTCGACAACCGAGATCTACACCCACAACGACATTGAGCGGCTCAAAGAGGTCTACAATACTGCCCACCCAAGGGCACAACATAAACTTAAAGAGGATTAGTTATGAACGTAAAAATTCAATCCGTCAAGTTCGATGCCGACAAGAAGCTCATCGAATTCGTAGAGACCAAAATGGCCAAACTGGGACGCTTTATCGAACGCGCCACCAAAGCCGAAGTGGTTCTAAAACTCGACAAGGATCCCGAACAGGGCAACAAAGTCGCCACAATCAAAATCGACGTTCCGACCGAAACGCTCGTGGCCGAATACCGCAGCAAATCGTTTGAAGAGTCGGTCGACGGCGCAATCGATGCCATCAAGAAACAGATCGACAAGCACAAGGAAAAATTCGCAAAATAGGATAATGCTGCCCAAATAGCAACAATCCCAACGCTAAAAAAGCTGCCTTTCAGGGCAGCTTTTTTGAAATATTCACTACCTTTGGGACAAATTGCTCATCAATGTCAGACAACGTCAAACATAGTGGTCAGGTCTACACCCCCCGTTTTCTGGTTACCAACATATTGGATTATGTTGGCTATTGTGGCGAAGGCATCATCAAACGACACATTATAGACAATAGTTGCGGTGACGGGGCATTTCTATGCGAAATTGTCAAGCGGTATTGCTCGTTTTCAACATCATCTGCTCTCGACAAAAAGGAGCAGTTGGAGGCCTACATTCACGGGATAGAGATTGACGAAGACGAGCACAAAAAATGCCTCAAAAGAGTTTCAGAAACAGCCGCCGCCTTTGGCATAACTGATGTCAAATGGGATATAGTTTGTGCTGACGCACTACAAGTTTCACGATATGACGGACTTATGGATTATGTGGTCGGCAATCCGCCATATGTAAGGGTGCACAATCTGACAACAACCTACAATTCGGTCAAACAATTTGACTTTGCAAAGAGAGGTATGACAGATCTTTACATTGTCTTTTTTGAGATAGGATTTCGAATGATGTCGTACAATGGGAAGATGTGCATAATTACGTCGAGTTCGTGGCTAACCAGCAGCGCAGGCAAGGCATTGAGAGCATATATTCTAAATAGTCGATCTTTAACCGGAGTAATTGATTTGGAGCACTATCAACCGTTCGATGCGACTACATACACAATAATATCACGTTTCGAAAACAATTCGGACAGCCACAAAGTTGAGTATTGCACATACAATATTTCACTCCACGAAAGGTTATATATGTGCTCGCTCAATATTGCTGATATGGTAATTGACGGTGCTTTCTATATTTCAGCACCAGAATCGCTCAAAAAATTACGCAAAATAAAGACCACTCAAACCAAACAGATTGTTACCGTCAAAAATGGCTTTGCTACTCTTGCCGACAAAGTATTTATCGGAAATTTCTCTTTCGAATCACATAAGATTGCGGTAATCAAAGCATCTACGGGCGTTTGGAGTGAGTGTTTTTACCCCTACGACCATTCCGGCAAACCCCTTTCCTGGGACGATTTTACACAGGACCATTTGCTTGTAGAATTTCTTTATTCCAATACATTAGTGTCCCGTTAAAATTGGGACGAAGTTAAATTTAATCAAATAGTCCCTCGAAGAGGGGATAATCGAGTTCTTTGACATCGTTGAAATTAGTCTTTTCGAAGAGATCTCTCAGTGGAGTCTTATCCGTTAGTGAGATGCTCAAAATCTGCAGGACCTCATAAGTTGACCGCTTTAGTTGCATGTCGTGTTGGACGATGGCGACAAGGCAATAAGTTATGATTGCAGAGCAAATTTGTATTCTGACAGCGTTCTCTGTAGTGCCCCAGAACTTCTTAATTTTTAGGTGCTGCTTGAGCCACTTGAAGAACAACTCAATCTGCCATCTATTCTTGTAGAGATTGGCAATTTCGAGAGCGGTAAGATGGAATGCATTCGTCAAAAATGCGAAGTCTCTATCTTGCTCGTCATCGTGGAATCTCACAAGTCTAAGCTTCTCAGGATACTTCTTCTGTGTGTTCACATCCGGGAGTTCGATAACGGAGTCAGAAAGCACATTCTTAGGCAATCTACGTTTCCATTTCGTACACTTGTACTGTAAGTTCTTCTTCGCCCGAACCACGAAGTATGATTCATTAAG
>JAXEIN010000014.1:0-11383 GCA_034102025.1 Tidjanibacter sp.
AGGGCAACGAAAAAATCGCTACCTTGCCGAATGTAGATTCAAAACCAATAACTGTAAACCCTGTGACGGACGACTTTTCCGCTGTCAACCCTTAGCAGGACATTAACCAAAATCTGTCAACTTTTTTCAGGACGATACAACTTTAATGACCTTAAAGACTTTAATTCCGAATTTTGAATTTTGAATTCTGAATTTTGAATTAATGTGTACCTTTGCGAATAAAATAACTCGACAAAATGAGCAACGGCACCTTCAAATACTTTATGCGCAATATGGCCAAACGCCACCGTGTGGCCGTCGACGACCCCGAGGGCAACGAGGTCTGGTATGCCTACACCTCGGTATTCAGAATGATAGCAGTGGTTTTGGCAGCGGTTGCCGTGGTGTTTGTTGCAACGCTCGTTTTGGCCGCCTACACCCGCGTACTCAACATAGTACCCGGCTACGACGGAATACGTAATCGCGAAATGATGATCGAAAACATCATCAGGCTCGACTCGCTCGAACGACAACTGGCCTCGATGAGCGCTTACACCGACAATGTGGCCCAAATTATGGAGGGACGTGCTCCCGTGATGCGCAGTCTGAAACCTCAGGATCAAGACAAAATAGCCACCGAGAAGAGCCTTGTGCCGCCCTCGTCGGTCGACTCGCTGCTTCGTTCGCAAATGGAGAGCGGCGGCCGCTACGGACTCAACACCGCCGCCGTGGCCGACTCCAAGGAGCGTCTGCAACAGATACAGCTGCTCACCCCCGTCAAAGGCGTGGTGGTACGTTCGTTTTCGCCGTCGATGGGCTCCTATGGTACACTTGTCGAACCCTCCGACGTGCAGCAGGTGCTTGCCGTTCAGAACGGTACGGTCATTGTCAATTCGCTCGACCCCGACGGCTACACCATTGAGGTTCAGCACTCGGGCGATATAGTCTCTATCTACAAGGGTATCGGACAGTCGCACAAAAGCGTGGGTGACAAGGTCGGCGCCGGCGAGGCGCTCGGCTCGTCGTGGAGCGGCAACCCTGCCGACAAGGAGAGGCCCGAACAGGTCGAAATACAGCTTTGGTACAACGGAACGCCGCTCGACCCCGAAAAATACATTCTCTTTTAGATGAAAAAACGCATAGTACTTCTGGGCGCTACCGGCTCGATAGGCCGTCAAACCCTCGATGTGGTTCGCCACTATCCCGACGAGTTTGAGGTGCGCTCGCTCTCGGCCGGACGACAATGGCAACAACTGGTGGCCGCAGCGCGCGAATTTGAGCCCGACAACGTGGTGATTGCCGACGAGCAATACTATCGGTCGGTAAAAGATGCGCTTGCCGACCTGCCCATAAAAGTCTACGCAGGAGCCGACTCGCTGGCACAGGTTGCCGCAGGCACGGAGGTCGACACGGTGGTCAACGCCTTGGTGGGCTATGCCGGAATGCTGCCTTCGCTTGCTGCCGTGCGCTCGGGCAAGGAGCTTGCGCTGGCCAACAAGGAGAGCCTTGTGGTGGCCGGTGCAATCATCTCGCGCGAGGCTCTGGCCAACCACGCCCCCGTAATTCCAATCGACTCCGAACACTCGGCAATCTACCAATGTCTTTCGGGCGAGGTGTCGGCGCCACGCCGTGCAATAATCACCGCTTCGGGCGGCCCATTCCTTCACACCCCGGCCGAGCAGATGGCCTGTGCGACAGTTGAGCAGGCGCTCAACCACCCAAACTGGTCGATGGGTGCCAAAATCACTATCGACTCGGCAACAATGGTCAACAAAGGCTTTGAGGTTATCGAGGCGCATTGGCTCTTTGGACTCGACGCCGACCGTATCGACGTTATCGTGCACCCCCAAAGCATAATACACTCGATGGTCGAGTTCGAAGACGGTGCCCTGAAAGCACAGTTGGGCGTGCCCGATATGCGTCTGCCCATTCAGTACGCACTGCGCTATCCGCGTCGCGAAGGGTGCTGCACCGAACGTTTCGACTTTGCGGCTCACCCGACGCTAACCTTCGAAGAGGTCGACCGCGAGCGCTTCCCGATGCTCCCCTTTGCCTACGATTCGCTCCGTCGCGGCGGCAATGCCTGCTGCCTGATGAATGCCGCCAACGAGGTGGCTGTGGCAGCATTTTTGGAACGACGCATTGGTTTTATGGACATCGCTCGCCTGATTACGGAGGCTTGTGCGCGTGCTACTTTTGTGGCAAATCCCTCGCTCGACGACCTCCAAGAGTCGAACATCGAAACGCGACGCATTGCCGCGGAACTGATAAACAGCTTATAATTGGAACCCTATGGATATCCTGATAAAAATACTGCAATTCGTACTCAGCTTTTCGCTGCTGGTGATTGTGCACGAGTGCGGACACTTCATTTTCGCCAAGATTTTTCACGTGCGTGTGGAGCAGTTTCACCTCTTCTTCGGCCGCCCGTGGGTCAAGTGGCACTGGGGCGAAACCGAGTACGGTATTGGCTGGATACCCTTTGGCGGCTTTGTGAAGTTGGCCGGAATGATCGACGAATCGCTCGACACCGAACAGCTCAAACGCGAACCGCAACCCTGGGAGTTCCGCACCAAACCGGCGTGGCAACGGTTGCTCATTATGATTGGCGGCGTGGTGATGAATGTCATTTTGGCCTTTGTCATCTACGTGGCGATGAGCTACACGTGGGGCGACCGCTACATCTCGAACCAAAATATGCCCTATGGCTATGCTTTCAATCAGATGGCCGAGGAGTTGGGTTTTCGCGACGGCGACCACATAGTATCCATTGGAGGACAACCCATCGACGACTATGCGCAGATAATGACCTCGCTGCTGATCGACGACGACAAAACCACCGTTGTCGAACGCGACGGAAGTCGGGTGACGCTCCAAATACCCGTGCAGTCGGTTGTGAAGCTCGCCGAGCAGAGCGATTTTATCTTGCCGCGCTACCCGTTTGTGGTGGGCGAGGTCTTGGAGGGTTCGGGTGCTGCCGAGGGCGGCCTGCGCAGCGGCGACAAACTTATTGGAATTGACCACCGCGAGGCCCGTTTCTTCGACCAGTACCAAACCCTTTTCGACGACGCTGCGGGGCGCACTGTCGAACTCGCGGTGCTGCGTGGGGTAGATACACTGCTTTTGTCGGTTAATGTCTCTGACGCAGGGAAAATAGGCGTTACGGTCGATTCTTCGGGTGTGGTTGAGGTTTGCACCCGTCAATACACCCTTTTGCAGGCAATTCCTGCCGGATTTCACCGCGTTGGGGTCGAGATAGGCGACTACTGGAAACAACTGAAAATGATTGTGCAGCCCAAGACCGAGATGTATAAAGCGCTGGGCGGCCCGCTCTCAATCGGCAGCATCTTCCCCTCGGAGTGGAATTGGGAGTATTTTTGGCGCATCACGGCGCTATTGTCGGTGGTGTTGGCGGTGATGAACATTCTGCCCATACCGGCTCTCGACGGCGGCCACGTGCTGTTTCTGCTTGTGGAGGTTGTCACCCGTCGCCGACCGAGCGACCGTTTTCTCACCATAGCCCAGACAATCGGTATGCTGCTGCTCTTTGCGCTGATGATCTATGCCACCTGGAACGACATAGTCCGACTTTTTATCAGATAAAGCGGTCAGAAATACAAATTTTCATTTATTGTCGCTTTTGGTGTGCCGGCCTAATGGTAGGTGTTTGCAAACCAGTATTTGAACAGGGGGTCGACAAACTCAACCACCCTGTTCTGAATGTTAATCAGATCCTTGTTGCTCAATATTTTCTTGTTTTTGACTACGTTTTGAGGCGTGCCGAGCGAGTAATACGACATTACCCTGACGCTCGTAAACTCGCTTTCACCCTTTGCGATTGCTCTTAAAAGCGACAACTGAGTGGAGGACAACGAGTCGCACTCGGTCTGAAACATCGGTTGGTTGGTCTCGACTATTCGGTCAAAGGCACGGTCGACTATCTCGCTTGTTGCGCGAGTCGAGGTTGCAAGCCAAACGAAATGAGAGAGTTGCTGAACATACCAAGAGTGGGCTTCGGTATAGTTTACTATACGAGTGGCCTCTTCGACCGAAATCTGTTTGCCGGTGACGTTAAATTGACGAACGATATAATCGACCCACTCGTCAAGGGCAATTTTCTCCAAAAACATTATTTGTCCAAAGCGGTAAAACGGCTTCGACGAGGAGTTGAAAATTTCCATCATCATATGCCGCTTGCTACCATACAGGCAGTAACTTACGTTCTGCTGCTGTTGCCAAACCGAGCGCATCTTTCTCTCCAAATCGGCATAGACTCGCAGGTTGGCAAGATTCTGAAATTCGTCGATGCAGACAATTATTCTGATGCCTCTCTTTTGGGCAATCTTCTCGGGCAAATTCAGAATGTCGAGTTCGTTCTCTTTGACTGCCTTAAAATCCAGCCCCAACGAAAATTCGTTCATCGGATCGGTGCCGAACGAGATCCGCGGCGATACTGCACCCAAATAGCGTTTTGCAGAGTTGACCCACGCCTCCATATTGTTCTCGGTCGAACGGATAATCTCGCGTGCAAACACCTCATAGAACGACTGTTCGCTCAGTATGGTCATCGCATCGATATAACAGACGCGCACATCGTGTTCTTGGAGTTGCAACTCGGTCATAGACTCCTTGACAAGCGAAGATTTACCCCAACGGCGAGGCGAAACAAGCATCACATTGATGCCTGCAAGCAGGTGGTCTTTAAGCAATTTGCGCTCTGCGACCCTATTGACAAACGAAGCTCCAACGGCAAGTGTGCCGTACCGGAAAGGTGACACCACGGTTTTCATAGCTCCAATTACGGTATTGTTTTGCCGTAAAGATAATCCATTTTATTGTTTTTACCAAATTTGGTAAATATATTTTTATCAAATCGGTATTATACCAATTTGGGGAATCGCCAAAATGGAGCCGAAAGACCGAAAGACAAAGTCCAAGAGGCTGAGATAGTTTATGGTTTAAGAATTATCGAATTTTGAATTGGCCAACAGTCAACGGCCAACCGCTATTGTCCTTTCGACTTTTTTTGTATCTTTGAGGTCGAAACAATGAAAAATACCCGTGACGACATATTGACCACGCTCAAAAGGTGGTGGGGTTACGACTCGCTGCGCGAGGGGCAGGAGCAGGTGATCGATTCGGTACTCGCCTGCCGCGACACCCTTGCGCTGATGCCAACCGGTGCCGGCAAGTCGCTGCTCTACCAGCTCCCGACGATGATGAGCGACGGGCTTTGTATTGTTGTCACGCCTCTCGTGGCGCTGATGAAAGATCAGGTCGACGCGCTCCACCGACGCGGCATCTCGGCCGTGGCAATCCACTCGGGGCTGTCGCCGCGCAGCATCGACATAGCGTTGGACAACTGCGTCTACGGCGACCAAAAATTCCTCTACATAGCTCCCGAGCGTATCGGCAGCGACCAATTTATGTTGCGACTGAGAAAGATGAAGGTCGCACTGGTGGCGGTCGACGAGGCGCACTGCATTTCGCAGTGGGGTTACGACTTCCGTCCCTCCTACCTCCAAATCAAGCGCATTCGCGAAGTCGTGCCGTCGGCCGTGGTGCTTGCACTCACCGCCTCGGCAACCGCAGAGGTGGCGGCCGACATTATGAACCGTTTGGAGTTTGGCTCGCCAAATGTTATGCGCAGCGACTTTGCGCGCCCCAACATCTCGTTTGCCGTGCGTCGCACCGACGACAAACGCGGACAGCTGTTGCGGCTGATAGACAATGTGCCGGGCTCGGCGATTGTCTATATGCGCACTCGCGAGGGGTGCGAAAAACTCGCTGCATTCCTCTCGGAAAAGGGCTATTCGGCAGGCTTCTATCACGCCGGACTGCCCCACACCGAGCGCTCGCTCAGGCAGGACGAATGGCTCCACGACAAAACGCGCATAATGGTGGCTACCAATGCTTTCGGTATGGGTATCGACAAGAACGACGTGCGCGCGGTGGTACACTACGACGTGGGCGACTCGCTCGAAGCCTACTATCAGGAGGCAGGCCGTGCCGGACGCGACCAACGGCGCAGCTACGCACTGCTTTTGGCCGGCAGCGACGAGAAATCGAAGGTACAAAACCGTTTCGACACCGAGTTTCCCGATATTCCGACCGTCAAAAGTTGCTACTCGGCGCTCTGCAATAGGTTGCAGGTGGGCTATGGTGACGGTGCAATGTCGGCCTATCTGTTCGATATCTACCGCTTTGCTGCATCGTTCCACAAGAGCGTGTCGTTGGTGCGCAACGCTCTGAAAATACTTGCCCAAAACGGCTACCTTACCCTCTCCGACGATGCCGAGAACCCTGCGAGACTGATGTTCTGTGTTTCGCGCGACGACCTCTACTCGCTACGCGTGGAGCGCTCCGACACCGACGGCATTCTGCGAACCATTCTGAGGCTCTATGAAGGGGTCTTTACCGAGTTCCGCCAGATCGACGTGCAGGAGATAGCGCTCTATTCGGGCTATACCGAGGAGCAGGTGGGCGACAAACTCAAAGAGCTGTGGCGTATGCACGTCATTCGCTATGTGCCGCGTTCGTTCTCGCCTATTGTGACGCTGCTCTCGGAGCGCGTGCCCGACGAGGCGGTCTACATCGACCCCGAAGTCTACTTTGGACGCAAGCAGGCGGCCGCCCGTCGCATCGAGTCGATGTTTGAGTATATCGACACCAAGGAGTGCCGCAGCCTCTTTTTGCAACGCTATTTCGGTCAAACCGATGCCGTCGACTGCGGCTCGTGCGACAACTGCATCGCTCGGCGCAAGGCTGCCGAAAGCCAACCTGCGTCCAATACCGATATCGGAGAGCGGATTCTCGAAATTGTGGGTCGTTCCGATAACGTGACCGTCAAAACCCTCGTGGCCGAGTTCCAAACCGACCCCGACGAGGTGCTGACCGAGCTCGACAAACTTTGCGAGAGTGGCGAGATTTCGGTTTCAAGAGATGGTTTTCTCGTCAAAAAACGGTAACTTTGTCGCCCAAAGATGAATTATGTTCCAAACATATCGCCCGAAGAGATCAAAATGCTGCCTGCGGCCGCTTTTGAGGGGCAAATAGTGATTGTCGACGACGAGTCGCAGCTCAAAGAGGCCTGCGACTACCTGCTTTCGCAAAAGGTTATAGGTTTCGATACCGAGACCAAACCCTCGTTTCAGGTGGGGCAGACCAACAAAGTGGCACTCATTCAGCTCTCGACGGCCGACCGCTGCTACCTGTTCCGCTTGTGCCGAATGCGTTTCGACAAGGCAATCATAAAGATTTTGGAGAGCCGCACGGTGCTCAAAGTGGGCGTTGCCGTGACGGGCGACATTCAGAATCTCAACAAGATACGTCGCTTCCGTCCGGGTGGTTTCGTCGAGTTGCAAAACAGTGTCGAACAGTTCGGCATCGAAGACCGCAGTCTGCGCAAAATGGCGGCCATAATTTTGGGCTGTGCAGTCTCAAAGGCTCAACGCCTGAGCAACTGGGAGGCCAAAGAGTTCACCCCATCGCAGATGCGCTACGCTGCAACCGACGCTTGGATTTGTTTGGAAATGTACAATAAACTCGGCGCACAATGACACCCAAAAAGATCTATCTTCGTCGTGGCAAGGAGGAATCCCTGCTGAGGTTTCACCCGTGGGTTTTCTCGGGTGCAATCGAACGTGTCGACTCTCAGCCCGAAGAGGGCGAGATTGTCGACGTTATCTCGTCCGACGGTCGGTTTTTGGCTCGTGGCCACTGTCAGGTCGGCTCTATTGCCGTGCGCGTACTCTCCTTTACGGAGCAGGAGATTGACCAACCGTGGTGGAACGGACACTTTGCCGAGGCCTTCGAGTTGCGCTCTGCTTTGGGACTGGTCGATTCGGTCGAAACCACCTGCTACCGTCTGATTCACGGCGAGGGCGACGGATTGCCCGGATTGGTGGTCGACATCTACGGCTCGACGGCCGTGGTTCAGTGCCACAGCGTGGGTATGTACCTCTCGCGCACCGAAATAGTGGAGGCACTGCGTTCGACACTCGGCGACCGCATAACTGCCATTTTTGACAAGAGTTCGCAAACCCTGCCCTTCAAGGCCGATTTGGTTGCCGTCGACGGCTATCTGTGGGGAACGGGCGCAGGCGAGGAGTGTGTCTTGGAGAACGGCAACAGCTTTGTGGTCAACTGGGCACGCGGTCAGAAGACAGGTTTCTTTATCGACCAGCGCTGCAACCGCGAACTTGTGGGCCATTATGCCAAAGGTCGCACTCTGCTCAATACATTCAGCTATACGGGCGGTTTCTCGGTCTATGCTCTGCGTGGCGGAGCAAAGAGTGTCGTTTCGGTCGACAGCAGCGAGTTTGCAGTCGAGATGGCCAACCGCAATGTGGCGCTCAATTTCGGCACCGATGCGCCCCACCAAAGCGCCGCCTCCGATGTATTCGAATACCTCCACTCGGTCGAACAGGGCAGCTTCGATATGATGATTCTCGACCCTCCTGCCTTTGCAAAGCATCACAAGGTGCTCGGTCAGGCGCTCCAAGGCTACAAGAAACTCAATGCCGCAGCACTGCGCAAAATAGCCCCCGGAGGCATACTTTTCACTTTTAGCTGTTCACAGGCAGTCAGCCGCGAACAGTTCCGCACAACGGTCTTCTCGGCCGCCGCTATCGCCTGCCGCCGCGTCAGAATCCTCCACCAGCTCACCCAGCCCGCCGACCACCCGATTGACATCTACCACCCCGAAGGCGAGTACCTCAAAGGGTTGGTGCTCTACGTCGAGTAGCGTGAGGCAGAAAAAAATCCAAACACCCCAAAGAGGATTTCTTATCGTTTATTGGCTGTTGGCGAAATTAGAGCCTGAATTAATAAATTTTGAATTCCGAATAATTGTGTATCTTTGCGGCGTGGAAAGGATTTGGCAGCTTGCAAACCACTTGAAAAAATTGCTAAAAAGCAACGCTTCTTTTTGAGTAACACCTACGCCAATCTCTATTTCCATTTTAATTTATTGTTGAACCGTCGTCGAAAGATGCAGGCGCAATTTTTGTTCCGCTTGCCCCGATTCGAGGACACAAAAGAGATTAAAATGGCATTTTTATTTACGTCGGAATCGGTCAGTGAAGGCCACCCCGACAAAGTTTCAGATCAGATTTCGGACGCCATTCTGGACGAATTTCTGCGCCGCGACCCCGAGAGTAAGGTTGCGTGCGAAACCCTGTGTACAACAGGTTTGGTAGTTGTTTCGGGCGAGGTTCGCTCCGACGCCTACGTCGACATTCAGGCCGCCGCGCGCGAGGTCATTCGTCAAATTGGCTACACCAAGAGCGACTACCGCTTCGACTACGCCTCCTGCGGTATTCTCTCGGCCATTCACGAGCAGTCGGGCGACATTAACCAAGGTGTTGTGCGTGCCGACTCCGACAATCAGGGTGCAGGCGACCAAGGTATGATGTTTGGCTATGCCTGCAACGAGACGCGCGAGCTGATGCCCGCCACGCTTACGTTGGCACACGTGATACTCAAAGAGTTGGCCGACATACGCCGCGAGGGTAAGGTGATGTGCTACCTGCGTCCCGACGCCAAGAGTCAGGTGACGATGGAGTACTCCGACGACAGCCGCCCCACAAGGGTTCATACGATAGTGGTATCGACCCAGCACGACGATTTCGACGACTGCCAAAGGGTCATCGAGAGAGATGTACGCTCGATTCTGATTCCGCGAGTAAAGGCACGTCTGCAACGCGCAGGCGACCAACTGGCCGAGCTTATTGGCGACTCCTACACGCTCTATGTCAACCCCACCGGCAAATTTGTTATTGGCGGCCCCAACGGCGACACGGGTCTTACAGGCCGCAAAATCATTGTCGACACATACGGCGGTCGCGGTGCCCACGGCGGCGGCGCATTTTCGGGCAAAGACTCCTCGAAAGTCGACCGCTCGGCAGCCTATGCCGCACGCCATATCGCCAAGAATATGGTTGCCGCAGGCGTGGCCGACCGAATTTTGGTGCAGATATCCTACGCCATAGGCATAGCCCGTCCGCTGAACGTCTACGTCGACACCTACGGCACCTCGAAGGTGGCACTCTCCGACGGCGAGATAGCCGACCGCATTGGGTCGCACTTCGACCTGCGTCCGGCAGCAATCGTTCGCCGTTTCGGGCTCAAAAACCCAATCTTTCTGCCGACCGCCTCTTACGGACACTTCGGACGCCGCCCCTATACGGAGCAGGTTGAGGTATTCGAGAAGGGGGAACCCACCCTGCGCCAAGTGAAATTCTTCGGCTGGGAGGAGCTTGACGAGGTCGATAACCTGAAAAAACTCTTCAAATTATAGAAACCGCTTTTTTCAACTGCTCGAAATGGAGAAATTCATAATGTCCAACGGTTGCGCACTGCGCATCACCGACACACAGATTGGCGAACGGGCCATAGTATTGCTGCACGGCTATTTGGAGTCGCTCGACGTTTGGGAGGACTTTCAGCGACTGCTCAAAAAGCAGATGCGCGTGGTGACGCTCGACCTGCCCGGGCACGGTATTTCGCAGGTCAAAGGGCCGATTCACACGATGGACTTTCTGGCCGACACGGTGGCCGGCGTTATGGACGAGTTGGAACTCCCCAAGGCTACGATTTTGGGGCACTCGATGGGCGGCTACGTGGCCCTCGCGCTGCTGGAACGCCACCCCGAACGGGTCGAAAAGATTGTCTTGATGCACTCTACGCCGCTGGCCGACACCCCCGAAAAGGCCGCCGCGCGTGACCGCGAGATTGCCGTCTTCGAGGCCGGCCACAAAGATGCCGTGGCCGAGACCGCTTCGACGGCAGGCTTCGCGCCCGACAACCTCCAACGTCTCAAAGACGAACAGGAATTTTTGCGCGAGCAGGTCTATATCACCGAGTCGGAGGGTGCCGTGGCCATACTGCGCGGTATGAAGGAGCGCAAGGACCAGAGCGATATGCTCCGCGCGAGCGGCATTCCACAGCTCTTTGTCTTCGGCCGCCACGACGGATATATTCCGGTCGAAAAGGCCGAAAAGATTGCTGCCGACCACCCCGCTGCCGAGGTCGTTTGGTTGGAGGACTCGGGGCATCTCGGCTTTCTCGAAGAGCCCGAAAAAGCAGCCGATGCCGTCCGCCAATTCGTTCTAAAAGTCGAAGACAACTAAGTCTAATAGGTCTTATAGGTCTTATAGGTCGACTATGGCAAACCAATAAGAGTTTTTTTAATTATGGGTGGCCAAAGGGAAATATGAAAGGATTATTGCACACTTTCAGAAGCCTTCTCTCACTTTGGCCCCTGTCTTGTCCTGAAATAGGTTGACACAAACAGGACAAGAAAATGAAAAAGAAAGAGGTACAGAAGCGTCACTCGAAAGAGTTACGCGAGTTGGTGGTAGAGGAGTATCTGACCACCGAGAAGACTGCTCGCGAGTTGGGC
>JAXEIN010000015.1:0-155908 GCA_034102025.1 Tidjanibacter sp.
CAGGGCAACGAAAAAATCGCTACCTTGCCGAATGTAGATTCAAAACCAATAACTGTAAACCCTGTGACGGACGACTTTTCCGCTGTCAACCCTTAGCAGGACATTAACCAAAATCTGTCAACTTTTTTCAGGACGATACAAACCTTATCCACCTTAATTCTATTGGTCTTATCCGACCTATTAGACCTATCAGGCTTAGTTCTTCCCTTGCGCAAGTGCCTCGGTGAGTGCCAGAGAGAGTTGGTCGGGACAGGAGGTGCCTTTGCCTTTGCAGTCGATGCCGTGCAGAAGCTCGATAGCACGCTCGGCCGGCATACCCTCGACCAGTCGTGCAACGCCCTGAGTATTGCCCGCACAACCACCCGTGAAGTTCACTTGGCGGATTATGCCATCGTCCGACAGCTCAATATCGATCTGCCGCGAGCAGGTGCCCTGCGGATAGAAAGTCTTGTGCATAGGTTAAAAGCGATAGAAAAGTCCGCCGTTGAGCAAGCCGTTGCAACCCCAGCCGACCTCCAAGAAGCCACCAAAGCGGTGGCCAATCTGTACGGCAATCGGGTAGAACTTGAAATTGATGTGACAGGAGGTTGTAGTCGTCTTCTCAAATATTTTCGTGTCGTCGTTTAGGTCGCCAGTGGTGTTGGCAAAGAGGGTCGCGCCCAAACCGTAAGAGCCGTAGAGCGCCCACACTCCGCGACGCAGGTAATAGGTGTCGGCAGCAACCACAGCGGTTGTATAGGCGAACTCTCTCGAATGGATCAAGGTGTTGGCATAATCGAAGCCTTGCGTGTTCATATTGCCGAGAGCTACGCCCGCCCCCAGCGAAAGCCAATCATTGAGCCTGTACGAGACCGAGAGGTTGGGGTTGAGCAGATAGGAGTAGCCTTCGCGGTGGTCGACCTTGTTGAAAGCGTCGCCTATCATACCGAAAACCGAGACAAAATCGTCGAACGAGTAGAACCCGACCCCCAATCGAGCATCGAAACGATTCTCCTGAGCCGTGGTGCGTGTGGTCGACGAGGCAATGAGTGCTGCAATCAGCAAAAAAGACAAAATGGTAGTTCTCTTCATATTTATTTGGGGTTAGCATTTGATCAATTCGACGTGGCAGCTCCTCAAAAAACGTTCTATGGCCGCCGACTCACTCCCCTCGACAACAATGTGGTGGTTGCCAATGGGATTGTAGAGCAGATACGATGAGAGGTCTTTGTCGAGGGTTATTTGGGTACGGCAGAGGTGTTCGTCCCACCGTGATTCGACACGTCGGGCCTCGGTCACAAAGCAGCGATCGAGTCGCTCGCCGCCCCACTTGACAAGAGTGTAGACCGAACCCAAAAGTGCGCCGTCCAAGGCCACGCCCAGCCCCGACTCGAAGTGGGTGCGCAACTTGACTTGGGAGCACATCGACTGCGGAACGGTACAGTGAGCCAAACGGCAACTGCTACCCACCCCCGACGGATTGGCCATAAACGAGGGTTTGCCAAGTTTGCGGCGTATGAGAATCATCGTCATCATCGACTGCATATCGCCCTCGCAAGCGGCCACAATCCCCTCGTCGTTGAGCCGCGAGAGAGCCAGACAACTTGTGGCGGCGAAACGCTCGACAACATCGAAACAGCGTATTGTAACCGCAGTCAGCCCCTCATCGAGGCAGAACGATTTCAGTGCGGCATAGATGCGCATCGACTCCACAACGGCAGCGCGGTCGACCCCCACCAACTCCCCGACACCTTGCAGGTAGGTATCGGCCAACTCTTTGGCCCGGCAATCGTCTATCGAACCGATGCGCTCGGCGAGCGCTTCGAAGGGCACAAACACCTTTTCGACCCCGTAACGTTCGAGAACGTCGTCACTCACCGAGCTGGCTATCAACCAGTCGGAGGGTTGGCCAAAACAGCCAATACGCTCACCTGCAAGCGGCGCGGCAATATCGGGCAGCGAATCGGCCGAGATGGTTGGCGCAATAACTGCCGAAGCGGTTTGCCCGAATGCAGCCACAATCTCGGCGGGTGTGCCGTGCAGAATGCGGCCGCTACGCCCCACTGAGTGCAAAAAAGTCAGAATCTCCAAGGCAGCTGCCAGTGAGTTGTTGCGCCCGTCGGCAATCAGTACAACCTCTTCGGGAAGTTGGTCAAGCAGCCCTTTGAAGAGCGACTCGGTGCCTCCGGTAGCTATCAACAGAGCGTCGGGAGCTCCAATGGCAATATCGGGGCGGTAGATTTTTAGGTGAGCCGAACAGTCGACCGTCAGCGCCCCGATAAGGCGCGAATACTCCTCCCAAAACCACTCTTCCGTCTGAAAATTGCTGTGCAATACCAATATTTCTCGTTTTGTCATAGCCCGATTTCTCCAAATTTTTGTAATACAAAGTTATGCTTTTTGTCCGAAAAAACAAATTGTTCGCCCAATGTACCCTCCGGCATTGCCTTTCAATAGGTTTTTTGTCACATAAATCACTCTGTAACTGCAAAGAGTGCAAATAATCATCTCAAAAAAAGCAATAAAATATTTTCATAGGCAAATTCAACCAAATTCTAAGTGTTTTTTTTGTAAATTTGCGCATAACAATAATCATATGATTACAACGAGCGTAATACTAACGGCGGCGATAATTCTCTTCACCAGTATCTTCATTGGCCGTCTGGGCAACAAATTCGGTGTTCCGACCTTGTTGCTCTTTTTGGTTGTCGGAATGATCTTTGGCAGCGACGGGGTTGGCATAGAGTTTTACAGCGCCGAGCGCGCACAGGCAATCGGAATGCTGGCTCTGAGCATCATTCTCTTTTCGGGCGGTATGGAGACCCGCTATAAACAAATCAAGCCCGTGATGCGTCAAGGCATTGTGCTCTCAACACTTGGGGTATTGATTACCACCATCATCACCGGTCTGTTTATCTGGTGGGTTTCGGGGTTCTCGTTTGTGGGCCTCAACCTTTCGATTGTCATCTCTATGCTGTTGGCAGCCACTATGTCGTCGACCGATTCGGCGTCGGTCTTCAATCTGTTGCGTTCGCAAAAGGTAAACCTGAAACACAACCTTCGCCCTACGCTCGAACTCGAAAGCGGTAGCAACGACCCTATGGCCTATATGCTCACAATTGCACTGATTGGATTTACCCAGTCGGGCGGTATGAATGTTTGGGGCATCATTGGGAGCTTTTTCCTCCAATTTTTGGTCGGCGGCGCCATCGGCTGGATTATGGGCGAACTTTCATCGCGGCTGTTGCCCAAACTCCACATCTCCTCCTCGTCGCTCTACTCGCTGCTGCTACTCAGCCTGGTCTTCTTCACCTTCTCCATTTCGGACATTCTCAAAGGCAACGGCTATCTGAGCGTCTATATTGCCGGACTTATCATAGGCAACCGTCCGCTGAACTACAAGCGCGAGGTCTACACCTTTTTCGACGGCGTCACCACCCTGTCGCAAATCACTATGTTCCTTTCGCTCGGACTGCTTGTCAACCCGCACGAGATGTGGAGCGTACTGCCCATTGCGTTGCTGATAGGTTTTTTTATGATGTTTGTCGCTCGTCCGCTCACCATATTCCTCTGTATGATACCTTTCCGCCGAATGGGTTGGCGCGAGAAGAGTTTCATTTCGTGGGTGGGGCTCAAAGGGGCAGTGCCGATTATTTTTGCCACCTATCCGGTAGTTGCCGGCGTCGAGGGCTCCAATATCATCTTCAATGTGGTTTTTGTCATCACGCTGCTCTCGCTGCTGCTGCAAGGTACGACAATCACGCCGCTGGCCAGACGACTGCATCTTGACGAACCGCTAATCGACGACAAGAGCGATTTCGGGGTGGAACTGCCCGACGACCTGAATGTCAACCTCAGCGAGATAAAGCTCAACGAGGAGCGGCTCGCCAAGGGCAACAAGTTGAAAGATATGAACATTCCGCGAGGCAGACTGGTGATAATGATCAAACGCAACAAACAGTTCCTTGTGCCCGACGGCACTATGGAGCTGCTGCCCGACGACATATTGCTGATCATCTCGGAGGACGAGCAGAACAAGATTCAGATAATTACCGAGTCGTCCGAATAGAGATTCGGTGCAGGTCGAAAGCGCTCTATTGCGCCAATATGCGCAACCGCTCCTCGGTCAGACGAAAGAGCGTCCAGCCCTCCATTGGAACTGCTCCGAGCGACTTGTAAAACTCTATCGAGGGTTTGTTCCAATCCAAAACCACCCACTCCATACGGCGGCAACCACGTTCGACGGCCAACCGTGCCAAAAAGAGGAACATTGCCTTGCCATAGCCGCGGCCGCGGAACGGTTCGTCAACAAAAATATCTTCGATGTAGAGGCCTCGTTGCCCCATAAATGTCGAATAGTTGTGGAAAAAGAGGGTGAATCCGACCGCCTGACCCTCGGCCTGACAGATTATCACCTCGGCTTGGTGTTGTTCAAAGACCGAACTACGAATCAGTTCGGGGGTTATATCGACCTCTGTTTCGAGCTTTTCGTAACGAGCCATTTTCATTATAAACTCATAGATCAGAGTGCTGTCGTTGGGTGTTGCAATGCGAATTGCGGGTTCGGTTTTCATCTCTTTTTCAGATTAGGTTCGTGCAAAGATAACCAATTTCCGGCAAAAGGGAACAAAAAACCGTGCCGCACATCTTTCGGTGTTCGGCACGGCCACACAAACTCAAACCTATCTAACAGTAACCATATTTTAATAACGGGGAGTCGGGGGTCCGACTATTTGATGTCGATCTGACGGGTAGCCTTGCGCTCAACTCTTTCGGGCACTTTGGGCAGGTTGATGCAGAGAATGCCTTTGTCGACGGTGGCGCTAATCTTGCTGCGATCGACATCGTCGGGCAGCAACATAGCCTGCTGGAATTTGGTGTACGAGAACTCGCGGCGCAGATAGTGGGTCTCCTTGTTTTCGTCCTTCATCTCGTTTTTCTTCTCCATCGAGATGACAAGGTCGTTGTCCTCGTTGATGTTGACGTTGAAGTCCTCGCGAGTCATACCCGGAGCAGCCACCTCAACCTCGTAACCGTTTTTGGTCTCTTTGACGTTGATTGCAGGTGCCACACCGCCATTCATACGCGGCGTTGCATCAATCCATTCGTTGTCGAACAAGTCGTTGAAAATCGACGGAATCCAATTTTGATTTCTTTTAACCAGTGTTGTCATAGTTTTATCCTCCTATTTTTTAGTTTATTATGTATTTCTTTTTCGGCCCCTTTCGGAACCGCTTTCACGTTTCAATATGGGCAAATTCTGTGCCACTTGGCAGGTGCGACAAGTTGTCGCCGGGAGAGGGTACAAAATGACCGCTTGCGGACTTTCTGACAGCGACAAACCGACAAAAAATGTCGAAATGTCTTTGCCGTTCGGAATATAGGGGTTATATTTGCGGTGCTGTTAGGGGTGCCGAGCCGCAAGGCGAAGCTGAGATAATACCCTATGAACCTGATATGTGTAATGACAGCGCAGGGAAACGGTCCGCATTTTTGATTCGTATTTGTCGAGCCTTCGGGCTTTTGGGAACCGTACCTGCCGCATATCACGCTTGGCTGTACGGATTTTTTTTGATATAACAATACGAATATGATCGCTCTACAAACCATTATTGATGCTGCGGCCGAGGTGCGCCGCCGCTCGCCGTTGGTGCACAACATCACCAACTACGTCACAATGAACAATTCGGCCAATGCTCTTCTGGCCGTTGGGGCATCGCCCGTAATGGCACACGCCACCGAGGAGATGGACGAAATGGTCGCCATAGCCGGTGCGCTTGTGCTGAACATTGGCACGCTCGACAAAGAGTGGATTGAGGGAATGATGACGGCCGGAAAGGCCGCACACCGACTCGGCAAACCCATTGTGCTCGACCCTGTTGGCGCAGGAGCAACCTCGTTCCGCACCCAGACCGCGTGGCGCATAATCGACGCCTGCCACCCAACCATAATCCGCGGCAACGGCTCCGAAATTATGGCACTTGTGAGTGCCGACGTACGCAGCAAAGGGGTCGACAGCAGCGCCTCGTCCGACAGTGCCTTGGACTCGGCCAAAGAGTTGGCCGCACGCACCGGCGCAATAGTTTCAATCAGCGGTCCGAGAGACTACATCACCGACGGCAACCGCGTCGAAACCATCTCGAACGGTGCCTCAATTATGACCGCCGTGACGGGTCTGGGCTGCACGGCATCGGCTCTGACGGGCGCTTTTGCCGCCGTGGTTGAAGACAAACTGGTCGCCGCCACCTGTGCTATGGCCGTTATGGGCATAGCCGGCGAGCGTGCAGCCGCCTGCTCCAAAGGGTCGGGCTCGATGCAGCTCAATTTCTTGGACGAACTCTACAACCTCACGGCCGAACACATAGCCGAAACTTTCCGCCAATGAAAGCCTCCGATCTTGCACTCTATCTGGTAACCGACCGTGATTTGACCGCCGGACGCGACTTGGAAGAGATTGTCGCCGAGGCCGTGCGCGGTGGCGTGACAATGGTTCAACTGCGCGAGAAAGAGTGTTCTACACGCGAATTTATAGAGCTGGCGTCGCGGCTTAAAAAAACACTGGCGCCGCTTGGCGTGCCTCTTATAATAAACGACCGCGCCGATGTGGCACTGGTTGTCGATGCCGACGGTCTGCACATAGGGCAGAGCGATATGCCCTACCAAGTGGCACGACGCATTCTCGGGCCCGACAAAATCATCGGACTCTCGGTCGAAAATATGGCCGAAATGGAGCTTGCCAACCAAACAGATGTCGACTACGTGGCGGTTTCGCCGGTATTCGATACCGCGACCAAAACCGATACCGCCAATGCCTTCGGGTTGGAGGGTACGCGCCGAGCCGTGGCCATATCGACCCACCCCACGGTTGCCATTGGCGGCATAAATCGCTCGACCTGTGGGCCGGTCATCGAGACAGGCGTCGACGGAGTGGCCGTGGTCTCGGCAATAGTAGCCGCCCCCGACCCGCGTCTGGCCTCTTACGAATTAAAACAATTAATCACCAATACCGTTAAAAAAATGAAATGGACACAAAGAGCCTGGAACACCTCGTCGGAGGTCTACAAGCGCATCACCGAACACCCCTTTATCACCGAAATGATGGACGGCTCACTACCCGTCGAGAAATTCACACGCTATCTGGCACAAGACGAAATCTATATCGGCAACTACGGCGCCGAGATGTATATGCTTGCCGATATGATTCCTGCCGGCGAGAAACAGGAGATGTTCCGCCAATTCGCCGAAAGCGGCATCGAGGCCGAGAAGGCTATGCACGCGCTGCTGATCGAGCGTTTCAGCATCGACACGGCGGTTGAGCCTTCACGTACCACCACCGAATATATGAATCACACCCGCAAAGCAATCGAGTCGGGCGATTTGGAGCTGTCGCTGGCCGCAATGTTGCCCTGTATGTGGATCTACAACGAGGTTGGACGCTTCATCGTTGCTCACAGCCACACCGAAGGCAACCCCTACGCGGAGTGGATTGCCGCCTACTCGTCGGACGAGTTCACCGAGGGTGTCGACAAGGTTTTGGCAATGATTGACGAACTCGCCGCAAAGTGTTCGCCCGAGAAGCAGCAGCAGATGCTTGACGCCTATCTGCGTGCGGCCGAATTGGAGTGGGAGTTCTGGGATTATGGCTATCGCGGATAAAACGCTCGGCTCTCTGGGCGAGTTTGGTCTGATTGACCTTATCCGACAAAAGTTCCGGGTTCCGCACGGCACGGTGGGCATAGGCGACGACTGCGCAGTTATTCCTTCGGGCACCGACGACCTTTTGGTCACTACCGATATGCTGGTCGAAGGTATCCACTTCCTCGGCGACAAGATTGCCCCCGAACAGCTTGGACACAAGTCGGTTGCGGTCAATTTGAGCGACATTGCGGCAATGGGTGGAGAGGGGGTCGGAACGTTCCTCTCCATTGCCCTGCCACCAACAACGCCGCAGCAGTGGGCCGAACGCTTCATCGAGGGCTATCGGGCAATAAGCGACCGCTACGGAGTTCCACTGCTTGGTGGCGACACCACTTCGTCGGGCAACGACATAGTTGTCAATGTTGCGGTTTTGGGTCATCTGCCCCACGGCAAGGCAAAGTTGCGCTCGGCGGCACGGCTTGGCGACACAGTTGCAGTCACGGGTACGCTGGGCGACTCGGGTGGCGGTCTGCGCATCATTCTTGAAGAGCGGCCGCACGATAAAGATGCCGATTTTTTGCTCGACCGACACCTCGCGCCACTACCGCAAATGGAGTTGGGCGCAACGCTCGGAGGCTCTGAACAGGTGCACGCAATGATGGACATCTCGGACGGCATCGCCTCCGACCTGCGCCACATTTTGAGCGCATCGGGCGTGGGTGCCGTTGTCGACCTCGAACAGTTGCCGCTCTCCGAACCGCTGCGCCGCACCGCGTCGCTCTACGGCTGGCAAGCCGAACGCATTGCCGCTTCGGCTGGCGAGGACTACGAACTACTCTTCACCATCGACCCCTCGGCCGCCCTGCCCAAAGGCACGACAGCAATAGGCCGAATCGTCGAAGGAAGCGGTATAGAGTGGCGTTCGGGCGGCCGACGTTTGGAGGACAACATAATGGGATTCAGACACTTTTAACAATTATGGAGTACAAAAAAGTATTGACAATAGCCGGCAGCGACTCGGGTGGCGGTGCCGGCATTCAGGCCGACATCAAGGCCATTTCGGCTTGCGGTTGCTACGCCGCCAGCGCAATTACCGCCATTACGGTTCAGAACACCGTGGGCGTCAAGGCCATACATACCGTTCCTATTCCGATAATCGAGGGACAGATTGCGGCCGTTTTGGACGATATTGGAGCCGATGCGATCAAAATCGGTATGCTCTCCTCGTCGGAGGTAATGACTGCCGTAGCAGGTATGCTCGACCGTTTCGGCGCAAAAAACGTGGTGCTCGACCCCGTAATGGTGGCCACCTCGGGCGACAGACTTATGGAGGAGCAGGCCGTCGAAACACTCAAAAACACTCTGCTGCCGCGTGCAAGGGTAATCACCCCCAATCTGCCCGAGGCCGAGATACTTTTGGGACGCAAAATATTGCACCAGAGCGAATTACCCACGGCGGCCAAAGAGTTGTCGCGCGGTGGAACGCTCTCGGTGCTGCTCAAAGCGGGTCACCTGACAGACAGCGAACTGTGCGATATACTCTATGATGCCGAGCAAAACCGCACGGTAGAGTTGCGTTCGCGGCGTGTCGACACCCCAAACACCCACGGCACGGGTTGCACGCTCTCGTCGGCTCTGGCTGCCTTTTTGGCGCAGGGCTACCAGCTCGAAGAGGCTGCACGCCAGGCAAAAAACTACATCTCGGAGGCGATTCTTTCAGGCTCACGCTTCACTATAGGCCACGGCCACGGCCCTGTCGACCACTTCTACAAAAGCCGTCGAGAGCAGTAGCCTGAGCAGTCGGCAGGCATTCAAGTTAAAAATTTAATGCCAGGGTTTGGAAAATCGAAACTCTTTTGTTTTCTTTGCATTATAATCGAACTAATGGGTAGGGAATGCAATGAACAAAACCGAGTTGATTGAGGCCGTAGCCCTTGAAGCAGGGGTATCGCGCACCGAGGCAAAACGTGTTCTCGACAAAATGATTGGCGTCGTGAGCCGCGAGCTGCTTTCGGGAGAGAAGATTGTGATTTCGGGATTCGGAACACTTTCGGTAGTACGCCAGGCAGGGCGCACGGGTCGCGACCCGCGCAACGGACACCCCATACCCATATCTGCCAAAAATGTGGTCAAATTCCGCCCCGGCCAAGAGCTGTCGGAACTTGTCAAATAGTCGCAGCTTAACACCAAACAAATGGGAGTGTCTAACAAGTTGGTTAAACACTCCCATTTGGTTAGAAGTTGTATAATAAGCCGGGTTTTCAAGGCTTGCGAAGCCCGAGCAAGCGGAGTTTACTTGGGTGTAAATGAGCATTGCAAGGGCAAGCGTAACTGAGAAAAGAGCTTATTAGACAAATTCATCTGTTTTTAATGAGCAACCGCCAAATGGCGGCTTTCACCAGTACGATTCTCTCGCGATTACTTTTTGTTGTTGCCACACCCGCAGCCGCAGCCGCTTTTGTTGGGGGTTTTGGTTGTGGTTTTGGGAGCCTCCTTAGGTTGTTCCGTCATTGCCTTTGGAGTTTTTGGCATTTTGTCATTTGTTTTCATAGCATCAGTATTTAGTGATTCGCACTATCGAAAGCAAAACACAAGCCAAAACCTAAGGTCAACAATTTTATTCGAAGACAGCCTCGACGGGATAGTGGTCCGACACGTATGGAACTCCCCGGTCGTCGTCGACCGTGCGGAAACTAACGGGCGTCAAACCGAGGTAGAATACATAGTCAATGACTTGCTGATAGTCGGTATTGCCAAAAGCGTTGTAGGTCATTTTACAATCAGTCGAAGGAGCATCGTGCCGGGCATCGCCCATCAACTCACGGAGCGGTTCCAGTGCCGGATTGTCGGGAGTGACATTCATATCGCCTGTAAGCACGGCACAGGCTGCGCCCTTATGTTCGATAAAGTCGGCTATCAGCTGCGTCGAGCAAAGTCGTGCCTTCGAACCAACGTGGTCAAGATGCGTGTTGACATAGAGCATTCGGCGACCCGAAGTGCGCTCTTTTAACTCGACCCACGTAGCGGTGCGACGGCACGCTGCGTCCCACCCGAACGAACAGCTGTCGGGTGTGGGGCTGAGCCAAAAAGTGCCGCTGTCGAGCATTTCGAAACGGTCGAGACGATAGAATACCTCCATCATCTCGCCCTCATCGCTGCCATTGTCGCGGCCGACACCAATGTGTCCGTAACGGCAGAGCACCGAGTCCAAAAATTTCGTCTGGTCGGGTAGCGCCTCCTGCACCCCAAGCAGGTCGGGTTGCAGGCTCTCCAACATCTGAGCCGCCGCCTCGCGTCGCAGCTCCCAGCAGTTGTCGCCGTCGTCGCCCGCCGAAAGACGCACGTTAAACGAAACGACCTTCAACGGTTCGGCAGTGGTGCAGCCCATAAAGAGCAACGCCGAAAGCGCAACCGACAAAAATATCGAACAGCGACGCTTCATACTATTTATCGCTGTTGATGCGTACTTTGATGGCACGCGAAGCCTCTTCGTAGCCGGGTTTGTCGAGCAGGGCAAACATATTTTTCTTGTAGGCCTCAACGCCCGGCTGGTTGAATGGGTTGACTCCGAGAATATAGCCGCTGATGCCGCAGGCTTTCTCGAAGAAGTAGAGCAGCGAACCGATATTGTACTCCGAGATTGAGGGAATCTCGATGCGGATATTGGGCACGCCGCCGTCGACGTGAGCCAACACTACGCCCAACTCGGCCATTTTGTTCACCTCGTCGAGGCGTTTGCCGGCCAGGAAGTTCAGTCCGTCGAGGTTTTCGTTGTCGGCCTCGATGAAGACCTTACCCTCAGGTTCGGCTACGCTGACCACGGTTTCGAAGAGGGTGCGTTCGCCCTCCTGAATATACTGTCCCATTGAGTGAAGGTCGGCAGTAAGTGTGACGCTTGCCGGAAAGATGCCCTTGTGCTCTTTGCCCTCGCTCTCGCCATAGAGTTGTTTCCACCACTCGGCCACATATTGTAAGCGAGGTTCGTAGCTTGCCAAAATCTCTATTTTGTAACCCTTGCGGTAGAGTGCGTTGCGCGTGGCGGCATACTGTTCGGCAGGATTCTGCTCGAAAGGCACGTCGGGAGCCGTGGCGTGTTCCATTGCACGCGCACCCTCGACGAGTGCCTCGATGTCGATGCCTGCAACTGCCAGCGGCAACAGTCCGACGGGGGTCAAAACGGAGTAGCGGCCACCCACATTGTCGGGGATAACGAATGAGTCGTAGCCCTCGGCTGTGGCGAGTGTTTTGAGTGCTCCGCGTTTGGCATCGGTCACGGCGGCAATGCGCTCGCGTGCACCCTCGCGGCCGTAACGACGCTCAATCTCGGCACGCAACAGGCGGAATGCCACGGCAGGTTCGGTAGTCGTACCGCTCTTCGAGATAACTATTGCCGCAATCGAATACTCTTTGAGAGCCTCCATCAATTCGGCCGTGTAGGTTTCGCTCAGGTTGTCGCCGGCAAACAGAACGTAGGGCGACGTGCGCTTTTTTGCCAAAAAGTGGAACGAACTGCTCATTGCGTCCAGAACCGCCTTTGCTCCCAGATAGGAGCCGCCTATACCGATGACCACCACAACTTCGGCCTTCGATGCCAACCGTGCGGCGGTACTCTTTATTGCCTTCAATTCGTCGGAAGTGATCGACGAGGGCAGAGCAACCCAGCCCAAAAAATCGTTGCCTGCACCTTTGCCCGTGTGCAACAGCTTGTTTGCCTGATGTGCCGAGGTTGCCAAGGCGGCTACACTCTCGGCCGAAACGCCGACTGCCGTCTGCTTTATATCCAACTTAACCATTTTAGAATTATTTAATGTATTTTTGTGACTGAAAACGACGACAAAACTAATAATTTTTTTTTACTTTTGTGAGTTCGGACAAATCAAGAACAGGCAAACGCATAAACTCAATAAATAAATGGGACTTTTCTCACTCACACAAGAGTTGGCCGTCGACCTTGGAACGGCCAATACCTTGATAATCCATAACGGCAAGGTGGTGGCCGACGAGCCGTCGATAATTGCCGTCGACATACACACCGGCAAGGTGGTGGCCATTGGCGAGCAGGCTCGTCAGATGCACGGCAAAACCCACCAGAACATCAAGACCATTCGCCCTCTGAAAGACGGCGTGATAGCCGACTTCAACGCAGCCGAGCAGATGTTGCGCGGTATGATCAAGAAGGTCAAAACCAACGGTCACCTCTTTTCGCCCTCGCTGCGTATGGTGATCTGCATTCCGTCGGGCTCGACCAACGTTGAGATTCGTACGGTTCGCGAGTCGGCCGAACACGCCGGCGGACGCGACGTCTATATGATTTTTGAACCTATGGCTGCGGCTCTTGGCGCCGGACTCGACGTGGAAGCCCCCGAAGGCAATATGATCATCGACATTGGCGGCGGCACGACCGAAATCGCCTGCATCTCGCTGGGTGGCATAGTCTGCTCGGAGAGTATCGATGTGGCGGGCGACGTCTTCACCGAAGATATCCAAAAATATATTCGTCAACAATACAACGTCCGCATCGGCGAACGCACGGCCGAAGATATCAAAATCTCGGTTGGTGCCGCGCTGCGCGAGATTGAGGACCCACCGGAAGATTTCGTGGTGACCGGCCCCAATATGCTCACCGCACTGCCCACTACAATAAACATCTCGTACAGCGAGGTGGCCTATGCGCTCGAAAAATCGCTTCTGAAAGTCGATGCCGCCATTATGAAGGTTTTGGAGATGGTTCCGCCAGAGCTCTATGCCGACGTGGTTAAGAACGGTATCTATTTGGCAGGCGGCGGTGCACTGATCAAAGGACTCGACAAGCGTCTGACCGAGAAGAACGGCATTCCGTTCGTCATTGCCGAAGATCCGTTGCGTGCAGTGGTTCGCGGCACAGGCATAGCGTTGAAAAACATCAACAACTTCTCGTTCCTGATGAAATAGCGCACTCTTCCGCCAAGGGAGAGACGATTGATCCGTGGCCGGCCCAATGGCGTCATAGAGAGATGTATGAAGGCAAGGTTGCGGATTTATTCGTGTCTGTTCGGCAATATGCACCAAACCAATAGGGGATAGCTCAGAATGTACAAACTCGTCAGGTTTTTCAAAAGCATAGCGGTACCGTTGCTCTTCATCGTTTTGGAGGCATTGGCTGTCACTTTCTATGCCCGTTCGACAAGTTATTCGAGAGCCAGGCTGCTCACAGCATCGAACGTGGTGGTCGGCCGAATGAACCGTTCGGTGCGTCAGGTGGTCGAATATTTTGGGCTGCGTTCGGAGAATGGCAGGCTTCTGTCGCGCATCGAGGCCCTCGAAAACGATTTGGCACACTACGTTGCCGACAACAACTACCGCCCTCTGATTGCCGACGAGCTGAGTCCCTACACCTTTTTGGCAGCAAAGGTAATCGACAACTCGATCTACCGTCAGGAGAATTTCATCGTGCTCGACAAGGGTCAGCGCGACGGGGTCGAAACCAATATGGCAGTGCTCACCCCCGAGGGCTGCGTGGCAGGCTACGTAGTCGACTGTTCCGACCGTTTTGCGGTGGCGATGTCGATAGCCAACCGCAAGTTCACTATGGGCGGACGCATCAAGAACACCGATTACATTGGTTCGGTAGTGTGGAATGGCGGCAGTCACCGAACGGTCGACCTGACCTCTATACCCCACTACGCCGCAATATCGAAGGGCGACACCCTGCTCTCGACAACCTCTTACCGCTTTCCGCCCGACCGTATGATCGGAATCGTTGAGAGCGTCCGGCCGATGCCCGACAAGATGAGTTGCGAAATTGAGGTTCGACTTGCAGCCGACCTTGCCTCGCTCAGAAATGTGGTTCTGGTAAAATACTCCGACTCCAAAGAGTTGGAGGAGCTACAACACAAATATTCAAACAGATAGATGTACCGCACAATTCAATATTCGATACTGCTGGTGGTTCTGGTGATGCTACAAGCGTTGCTGTTCGACAACCTCGTGCTGGTGCCATTCGTCTTTCCGATGGTCTATATCGCTTTTGTGGTACTGCTTCCGGTTCGCTCGTCGTGGCTGGTTCAAACGGTGCTCGGCTTTGCGATAGGCGCACTGGTCGACTTCTCGATGGGGACGGCCGGAATCAACACCATAGCGACAACCTTTATCGGCTTTGTGCGTCCGTGGGTGATGAACCTTACAATGGGTCAGGACGTGCAGTACGAGCTGATTCCCTACGGCGGCAATATCGAACGCAAAGAGTTTCTGCTCTATGCGGTCATTTTGGTGCTGCTCCACAATACCCTCTTTTTTGCTTTCGAATCGCTCGGAAGCCACCTGCCGGCAACCGTTCTGAAAATCGTGTGCAGTACGGTGATCAACCTGCTGCTTGTTTGGCTTACTGCCGCACTCTTTGCGGCAACCGAAAAATAGGGGCGATAAGACGATGAACGAAACCAACCGCCCGCTGATACTTCGCTACGCAGTGATTGCACTCTTTGCAATCCTGCTGATCCGCATCTTCTACATTCAGATCATCGACCGCAGCTACCGTCGTGCGGCCGACAACAACGTATTGCGTTACGAGGTTCTGAACCCTCCGCGCGGCGAGATTTATGACCGCAATGGCGAATTTCTGGCACAGAGCGTCGCCTCCTACGACCTGATGGTCGTACCTCGCAACATTCCGCGCTCGGGATTCGACACCGTGGGGCTGGCACGAGTTGCCGAGATACCACCCCGGCAGCTGGCCGATGCGGTGGCAAAGGCGAAACGCTACTCCCAATCGCGTGCCTCGATAGCCGTCAAACAGCTCTCGCAAAAGTCGAAACTGCTCTTCGACGAGGGTGCCTACGACGGATTCTACACCGTCTACCGCACCCAGCGCTCCTATCCGCGCAAGATTGGCGGCAACCTGTTGGGCTACGTTGGGCAGGTCAACGATCAGATTATAGCACGCAACCCCTACTATACCACAGGCGACTATATGGGCCTGTCGGGCATCGAAGGTGCCTACGAAGATCTGCTACGCGGCGAACGCGGCGTAAAGATAGATGTTGTCGACGTGCACGGTTCGGTCAAGGGCTCCTACGCCGATGGCGCCTACGACACCGCACCCATTGCCGGCACCCCCATTGTTTCGACCATCGATGCCGAGCTGCAACAGTTGGCCGAAGAGCTGATGCTCGGTAAGGTCGGCTCAATCATTGCACTCGACCCCGCCTCGGGCGAAATATTGGTTATGGTCAGCAGCCCGACATACGACCCCGATGAACTTATGGGTCGCGACCGCGGCAACAACTATGTAAAGATGCTCGACAACAAACGACAGCCGCTCTTCAACCGCGCGGTGATGTCGAGCTACCCCCCGGGTTCGACCTTCAAACTCGTCAACGGACTTATCGGATTACAGGAGGGCGTACTCTACCCGAACCAGAAATATCCCTGCCACGACGGCTATACGGTTGGGCGCGGCGTAAAGTGCCACCACCACTCCTCGCCGCTCGACCTGCGTCAGGCGGTCAGCACCTCCTGCAACGCCTACTTCTGCTACGTTTTGCGCAACATACTCGACAACCCGGCCTACGGAGGCATTATGGAGGGCGGCTACGACAACTGGGAAAAATATGTGCGCAGTTTCGGGTTCGGCTCGCGTCTTGGCTCCGATTTCTCGTCGGAACGCGCCGGTTTTGTTCCATCGTCGGATTTCTACACCAAACGCTACCGCAAGTGGAACTCGCTCACGGTCATCTCGCTGGCTATTGGACAGGGCGAGTTGGGCTGTTCGCCGTTGCAAATGGCCAATCTGGCCGCCACAATCGCCAATCGCGGCTACTACTACATACCCCACATCGTCAAAGAGATAGAGGGTCAGGACTCAATCGACAGCCTCTTTTTCAAGAAACACTACACTATGGTCGACTCGAAACACTTTGAGCCAATAATCGACGGTATGTATGGCACGGTTCACGGCTCGATGGGTACGGCAAGGATAGCCGATGTGGAGGGTCTCGAAATTTGCGGCAAGACCGGTACAGCCCAGAATCCGCACGGTAAAGACCACTCTACTTTTCTGGCCTTTGCGCCAAAAAACGAGCCGAAGATTGCAATCTCGGTCTATGTTGAGAACGGAGGTTTCGGGTCGGCCGTGGCTGCCCCGATTGCCAGCCTGCTGATGGAGAAGTACCTCACGGGCAAGATTTCGCGCGACTGGCTTGTCGACTATGTCAAAAAATTGGAGATCTACTACCCTAACTATGCCGAATAACGCCAACTATAAATCGGGAACGTCGCGCTACGACTGGAAGTCGATAGCGATTTTCGTGGCACTTGTGGTCATCGGGTGGTTCAACATCTACGCCGCCGTCTACAACGAGACCGCCGTCGCGACATTCAGTCTGACCCAAAAATACGGAATGCAACTGATTTGGATTGGCATTTCGCTTGTTGTTGCAGTGGTGGTTCTGCTGGTCGACGATATCTACTACCACGTTATGGCCTACCCATTCTACGGCATAATGCTCTTCTTGTTGGTGTTGACGCTCTTTGTTGGGCGCACGGTCAACGGCGCACGGTCGTGGATTTCGCTCGGGCCGGCCTCGTTTCAGCCGGCCGAATTTATGAAACTTGCCGTGGCGCTTGCTCTCGCACGACTGATGAGCGAGTACAACTTTTCGCTCCACAAACCGCGCGACCTTGTTATGGTCTGCCTGCTGCTCTTCGCCCCCATTGTGGTTGTGATACTGCAAAACGACACGGGTTCGGCACTGGTCTATGCCTCGTTTTTGGTTATGCTCTACCGCGAAGGGCTGAATCGCTGGGTCTACTACGCCCTGTTTTTGGTGGTTGGATTGTTCGTATTCTCGTTCTTGCTCTCGCCCACGGCACTGCTTGTTTTGCTGTTGACGGTCTGCATTGTCGGGCAGACAATTTCGAACCGAAATATACGTCAGAGTCTGATTTTTGCCGCCTCAACACTGCTACTCTCGATTGTCGTCTGGGGAGGGTCACACCTTGTCGGACACGGTCTTTCGTTCTACTGGTCGCTGCTCTCGGCGGCAGTGGTGTCGACCGTGCCGGCAGCCATCTATGCCTTTCGGCGCAAGTTGTCGAACATCTACCTCTACATCGCAATGTTTTTGGGCTCGCTCGTATTTATCGGCACTGTCGACTACGTCTTCGACAACGTTTTGCAGGTGCACCAGCAGAAACGCATTCTCGACCTGCTCGGACTCGAAAGCGACCTGCGCGGTTGGGGCTACAACGTCAACCAGTCGAAGATAGCAATCGGTTCGGGAGGGCTGTTTGGCAAAGGCTATTTGGAGGGGACACAGACCAAATACGATTTCATACCCGAACAGAGCACCGACTTTATCTTCTGCACCGTCGGCGAGGAGTGGGGATTTGTTGGGGCGCTGGTGGTCTTGGGGCTTTTCTGCCTGCTGATTATCAGACTTATGAAGATGGGCGAACGACAACAGGAGCCGTTCCGCCGAGTCTACTGTTACTCTGTGGCAGGAGTTTTTCTGTTCCACACGATTGTCAACGTAGCTATGACTGTGGGGTTGATGCCGGTAATAGGCATACCGCTGCCAATGTTCTCCTACGGCGGCTCATCGTTATTATCCTTTACGCTGCTCTTTTTCATTGCCGTAAGGCTTGATTCGCAGAACAGCAGTATTGGTACTGTTTATAAACCATTTTAACAATTATTTATTCAACAATGTTCTACATTCTCTATTTGGTTGTCGCCGCGCTGGTTGTTTGGCTTGCAATCAAAGCCTCGAACTACATCGATATGATCGACCGAAAGACAAAACTCTCGGGTGCATTTTTGGGCGGCGTACTGCTCTCGGCAATCACCTCGCTGCCCGAACTCTTTACCAGCATTTCGGCCACACTGCTGATTCACAAACCTTCGCTCTGTATAGGCAACATTTTGGGCAGCAACCTGTTTAATCTGCTGATTTTGGCCACGATGATATTGCTCTTTTTCAAGAGCAGTCTGAACGCCAAACTTTCCAAGAGCCACCGAATCGTAATCCTATATCTGCTCGTGTGCTACCTATTTATGGGTTTAGGCCTGATTGTGCCCAAGATTTTCGATTACCACATTCTGACCATTGGCATTACGTCCATTGCGATTGCGGTTTTCTACTTTCTCGGAGTTCGTCATCTGGCGGGCGAGAGCAGCAGTACCGACGAAACCGAAAAGGCCGACGACTCCTCGCTATCGTTGCGGACGATTGTCGTGAGGTTCATTTTGTCGAGTGTCGGGTTGGTTGGTTTGAGCATTGCAATGACCTTCCTGACCGACAGGATTGCCACCGATTTGGGGTTGGGTGCAAGTCTGGCAGGGGCACTCTTTCTGGGGATAGCCACCTCGCTGCCCGAACTATCGTCGACAATCACGCTTTTCAGAATCAAGAACTACGACATTGCAACCGGCAACATTGTCGGAAGCTGCCTGTTCAATATGATAATCCTCACTGTTGCCGACCTGCTTTGGACCAAGGGTACAATCTACGACTACTCCGACCCCAAAAACATCGTACTCTTGGGATTCTGCACCATTGCCGCCCTCTTTGCGCTCCCTATGATACGCACACAAAAACCTTGGATAAAGGCCGTTGCAGCAGTTGGAATCATAGGTTGCTACGTCGCTTTCCTGGCAATTTAGCCACCCGAAAGCGGAGCATCTCATACTCTTCTATCCCACAAGCCTGCCCACTACGGCAGGCTTTTTGTTTGGTGCAGCCAAGAATAAAAGAAAATCCTATGGCAAACACCCTCTCGCTCAAAAAGACCCTGATAATGTCGGTGCGCGTTCCGGTTCTCAGACGCATTGTCTGCCGGCAAATAGACCGCACAATCTATAACCGCGTAGTCGAAACCGATACCCGTTTTCCGGCGCCTATGGCGCTCAAACGCTACGACTTCCTCTCGTCGTTGCTCGCGGGAGTTGTCCGAAATCTGCGCCGCGGCTATATTTCGCCCTTGGCTATCGAGCGTCTGACCGACGTGTTTGTCAACAATACGCTGCTCGACAGCAACCCCCAAAAGCGTGAGGCGCAACGTGCTTTCGAACAAAAATACGGACGCGGAGCACCAAACTTCATTGTGCTCTCGCCCACCAAAGGGTGTAATCTGCGCTGCGAGGGGTGTTATGCCTCGTCCGACAGTGACTCGTCGCCTTCGCTCGATTTTGATACCGTCGACCGCATCGTGGGCGAGGTGCGCAACCTCTTCGGCGGCTCGTTTGTGGTGCTGAGCGGTGGAGAACCGCTCTTGTATCGCAGCGACGGGAAGACCATTTTCGATCTGTTTCGCAAATACCCCGATATGTTTTTTATGTTCTACACCAACGGCACCCTCATCACCGGCGATGTTGCCAAAGAGCTGCTCGAAGTGGGCAACGCTTCGCCGGCCATTTCGGTCGAGGGCTACGAAGATTTGACCGACGAACGACGCGGCCAGGGAGTTTTTATGAAGATTCTACGGGCGATGAGGGCATTACGTCAAACGGGGGTACCTTTCGGCATCTCGGTAACGGCCACATCGAAGAACATCAAGACACTTTTGAGCGACGAGTTCTTCAACTATTTCTTTGAGCTTCAAGGAGCTTCGTATGCGTGGCAATTTCAGTTTATGCCCATCGGACGCGGCAACAAGGCTTTCGATCTGATGGTCGAACCTGCCGACCGCGTGAGACTCTACCGCGTTTGGGAGCACCAGATACGCGACTGCGGACACGCCGTGGCCGATTTTTGGAACAGTGGCGTGCTGACCAACGGCTGCATAGCCTACGGAGGTAAGCGCGGCTACATCTACATCGACTGGAACGGCAATATTATGCCCTGCGTCTTTGTGCCCTACTACCAGCACAACGTCAAACAACTCTATGCCGAGGGCAAGAGTTTGGCCGACGCACTCGACTCGGAGATGTTCCGACGCGGACGAGAGTGGCAGGAGGAGTATCTCGGCGGACGCACCAAACCGAAAAATATGATTATTCCCTGCTCCATTCGCGACCATTTCGCCAACTTCAAGCACAATATTCTCTCCGAGGAAGCCGTTGCCGAGAACCCCGAAGCAGCCGAGATGCTCGGCGACGAAGAGTATCACTCGCGTATGACGGCCTACGACCGCGAAATCGAATCTCTGACAGCTCCAATTTGGGAACGGGAGTATTTGGGCGCAAATAAGATTTTCACCTAAAAATGAATAAATTAGGATTTATTACGTTATATTTGCAGAGTACCACTTAACCAAAATACATATTAATGAAAGAGAGGAGCAAAAGTAATGAAAAGAGTATTGGTAACCGGTGCAACTGGGCACCTGGGGGGATTGCTCGTCAGAGAGCTCTGCAATGACCCCACTCTAACAATCCGCATACTTGTACTGCCGAGCGAACGCCTTGGCGGATTGGACGGATCCAATGTTGAAATAATGTGCGGCGATGTGCGTGATTATGCCGCCGTGAGCCGCGCCGTGAAGGGTTGCGACACGGTCTTCCACTTGGCGAGCCTGATAGCCGTCTCGGCCTCGAAGCCTATGCGCCAACGCATTTGGGACGTAAATGTCGGGGGCACCGAAAACATTGCTCGTGCCTGCACGGAACACGGCGTCGGGCGGTTGGTCTATACGAGTTCGAGCGAGGTCTTCAAACCTGTGCCGGCAACGCTTACCGAAACCTCGGAGTTCGATATCAACACCGATTTTGCCTATCAAATCTCAAAGATACGCGCCACCGAGATTGTCCGCCGCTACCACCGCGAAGGGCTCGACACCATAATCGTCTACCCGACAGCCATAATCGGGCCTCACGACAGTCGGGGCAGTCTGTTCGGACAGCTTGTGAAGTTCGTTACGAAACCTTGGCGGCGCTCGATGCCGCTGATGCGCTGTGGCTACAACTTTGTCGACGTGCGCGATGTGGCTTCGGGTATGATTGCTGCGTGGCGTGAGGGTGCAAGTGGCGACGAATACATACTCTCGGGCACCGATGCACCTCTGCCCGAGGTGGTCGAACTTATGGCCGAACGCAAACGCAAGAAGATGCACATCACCCTATTCCCCATTCCGTTGGTGAAGATGTGCGCACGCGTGGCCGAATTTTTCGGCAACCTCTTCCGTCGTCCGTCGGTGCTGACACGCGCCTCGTTGAAGGTCTTGCTCTCGGGCGTAAAGTTCTCCAATGCCAAAGCGGCACGCAAACTCAACTACCGCCCGCGTCCGCTGCGCAAAACAATCGACGATATGATGGCCGAAGCGTAATAAGCGGTATTTGCTATTGGCTGTTGACCAAGTACCAATAGTAAACATTAAATTATTATTTATACTAAAAACCTCACAAAACCATATGTTCACAAAATAGTTGACCAAAGATTTGTTTTTCAAGATTTGTTATATTGTCTTTGGCTGTCGATACCTACCAACAACTTTAACCTAACTACCATTATGAAAACAAAATCATTTGTCATTATTACACTTGCCGTGTCGGCGTTTTTGTTCGTCGGGTGCTCGTTGTTCGACGACACCGAAACATACACGGTGGCTTCGCGCAGAACATACACATTCGACGGCGAAAGTTGTCTTGTTTGGCCCTATTATCTGATAAAAAACAGATCGCAAAGTAGTTGGCAGCAGGTTTCCTCAATCGAAGGATTCCAATACGAAGCCGGATATGAATATAAAATAGAAGCCAAGCGTTTTTATACAATGGTCGAGCAGGGCAGACCCGAAAAGGATCTCAATTTAACATTCGTCCGGTTGATTTCGAAAGAACAAAAGGAGTCGACCGACCTGCCGAAGACAATATACAACGAAAACTGGCCACCTCTTTTCCCAAAAGACAGCACCGAATGGGCAAACCGAGACAGTATCGATTGGTCGCTGTATAGATAGCTGCCTTAAAAAGAGAATCACTCGCCCAAAAGGACGAGTGATTCTCTTTTTGTCTTCAAATAATTAAGGTGGTTAACGTTGTCTTATCCCCTAATTTTGAATTTTGAATTCAGTATTTATTTCTTCTTGCAACCGCAGCCACAACGTTTTTTGGCGGGAGCGGCAACCTCTTTCAACTCCAACGACGGGCCGGCAGCAACGAGTGCTTTACCCTCGGCGGCAGTGGTGAATTTCGAGAAGTTCTTGACGAAACGGCCTGCGAGGTCTTCGGCTTTAACCGTCCAATCCTCAACCTTGGCGTAGGTGTCGCGCGGGTCGAGAATTGCAGGGTCTACGCTCGGCAGAGCGGTAGGCACCTTGAAGTCGAAATAGGGAATCTGTTTGGTAGGAGCCGTGTCGATCGAGCCGTCCAAAATGGCGTCGATGATGCCGCGCGTGTCGCGAATCGAGATACGTTTGCCCGTACCGTTCCAGCCCGTGTTGACCAGATAGGCGGTAGCGCCCGAAGCCTGTATACGTTTCACGAGTTCCTCGCCGTATTTTGTGGGGTGCAACGAGAGGAAAGCAGCGCCGAAGCAGGCCGAGAATGTCGGAGTGGGTTCGGTGATGCCGCGCTCGGTACCGGCCAACTTTGCGGTGAAGCCCGAGAGGAAGTAGTATTTGGTCTGCTCGGGGGTCAGAATTGAGACCGGAGGCAGCACGCCGAATGCGTCGGCCGAGAGGAAGATGACCTTCTTGGCGGCAGGAGCTTTCGAGACGGGTTTTACGATGTTGTTGATGTGGTAGATAGGATACGACACGCGGGTGTTCTCGGTGACGCTCTTGTCGGCAAAGTCGCAATGACCTTTTTGGTCGACGGTTACGTTCTCCAAGAGTGCGTCGCGGCGAATGGCGTTCCAGATGTCGGGCTCGCTCTCACGGTCGAGGTTGATGACCTTTGCATAGCAGCCGCCCTCGAAGTTGAAGATACCCTCGTCGTCCCAGCCGTGCTCGTCGTCGCCGATGAGTGCGCGTTTGGGGTCGGTCGAAAGAGTGGTCTTGCCGGTACCGGAGAGTCCGAAGAAGATTGCGGTTTCGCCCTTCGAGTTGGTGTTGGCCGAGCAGTGCATCGAGGCAATGCCCTTCAACGGCAACAGGTAGTTCATATAGGAGAACATACCCTTTTTCATCTCGCCGCCATACCAAGTGTTCAGAATGATCTGCATCTTCTCGGTAAGGTTGAATACAACGGCGGTTTCGCTGTTCAGACCCAGCTCCTTGTAGTTCTCAACTTTGGCTTTCGAAGCGGCCAGAACCACGAAATCGGGCTCGCCATAGTTAATCAACTCCTCTTCGGAGGGGCGAATGAACATATTCTTTACAAAGTGAGCCTGCCAAGCAACCTCCATAATGAAGCGGATTTTCAGGCGGGTATTCTCGTTGGCACCGCAGAAGGTATCCATAACGTAGAGTTTCTTGCCCGAGAGCTCGTTGGCAGCAAGGCCTTTGAGCACTTTCCAACTCTCCTGCGAGCAAGGTTTGTTGTCGTTTTTGTATTCGTCCGAGGTCCACCAAATGGTATTCTCCGAAACAGCGTCCTTAACCCAGAATTTGTCTTTGGGCGAGCGGCCGGTGTAGACGCCGGTCATTACGTTGACTGCGCCGGTGTCGGTCAGAATACCCTTCTCGTAACCTTCAAGTGCGGGATTCATCTCGTCCTCGAAGAGTTTTTCGTAAGAGGGATTGTAGATTACTTCGGCGGCATTCTTAATGCCGTACTTCGATAAATCGATCTTAGCCATAGCTTTTATTGATTTAGAATGATGTTTTTGAACTTTATTAACTAACCCACCGCAAAGGTAATAACTAAATTGTTATTTGAAAAACAGTAGCCCAAATTTATTTCTCTTTTTGTCCACGAAGCCCTTACAATTTGTCCTGCGAGAGAGATTTGGCCGTAACGAAAAAAAATGTTATCTTTATGGCTGAAAAGACGAAAGAATGGGTTTTTAATGAAATTAAAGACTTTAATGACCTTAAAGTCCTTAATGGATTCCGACTTTCAAAAACAAAAATGAACTCTTCGCTCTACATACACGTTCCGTTCTGCAAGCGGCTTTGCGGCTACTGCGACTTCTACAAAACGATGTCGCTCTCTCGCAAGGAGGAGTATCTGCGTGCGGCGGCGGCGGAAATGGAGCAGCGGCAGAACGAGCTGAGCGGCACCACGTTGCAGACGGTCTATCTGGGCGGCGGCACTCCTTCGGTGCTCTCGACGGACGAGATTGGGTCGTTGATTGGCGCGGCAGGCCGAGTGTGGGAGTTCTCGGGGGTCGAGGAGCTGACCGTTGAAGCCAACCCCGACGACCTCAAACCCGACTACCTCGCGGCGCTCTTACAGACGGGGTGCAACCGCCTTAGCATAGGCATACAGTCGTTCCGCGACGACGACCTGCAAATGATGAACCGCCGCCACAATGCCACCGAAGCGGTTGAGGCCGTAGAGAATGCCCGCCGCGCAGGGTTCGACAACATCTCGATTGACCTGATCTACGGACTGCCGACTATGACCCTCGACGAGTGGCGCACGAATATTGCTACTGCCATTGATTTGGGGGTGGAACACATATCGGCCTACCACCTGACCATTGAGCCGCAGACGCTCTTTGCACGACGCGGCATAAAACCGATCGACGAACGGTTGAGCGAAGAGGAGTACCTCTTGCTGCACGAGCAATTGACCGCCCACGGATACGAACACTACGAGATTTCGAACTTCGCCCTCAACGGCCGACGCTCCCGCCACAACAGCGGCTATTGGAGCAGCCGTCCATACTTGGGCATTGGGCCCGGGGCACACTCCTACGACGGCGCGCGACGGCGCAGTTGGAACCCTCCCTCGCTCGACAGCTACCTCGACCACTCGGCCGCAGAGTTCGAAGAACTCTCCGACGGAGAGCTTAAAGAGGAGTACATTATGGTTCGCCTGCGCACCTCGGAGGGCATCGACCTGTCGGCTTTCGAATCGCGTTTCGGAGCAAAGGCAGAGGCTGAGTTACGCAACCGTGCCGAACGCTTCTTGGCCGACGGCACGCTGAACCTGAGCGACGGCGCGTTGGCCTTCAACCCGCGTCGATGGCTCGTGTCGGATAACGTGATAGAGGAGCTTTTCGACTGATGACGAAAAACTTAACACAAAATTAACCTGCCTTCGGTTTTGCGGCAAACCAAAAGACAACAGACAGTAAATAAACGCATTGAGTTTACAGGAAGAGTGTTGGGAAGAGAATATTATTAAAAAAATTTAATAATGAATTTACATTAGAGAACCAAGTCGCAAAATTGGATTAATTTTGCGGTCAATTAACAGAATATACCATATATAAAAAAGCATTTCACTATAATGGACAACAAACAAAAAGAGAGAGAAAAGCCCGATTATCTGTTCGAAGTAAGCTGGGAGGTGTGCAACAAGGTTGGCGGTATTCACACCGTGATAGCCACCAAGGCCCAGACGATGGTCGAACAGTTGGGCGAACAATATATACTCGTAGGCCCCGACATCAACCGCGAGGGCATTAATTCGGAGTTCGAAGAGGACACCACAATGTTTCGCGCCTGGCGTCAGTTGCTCTACGGCGAGGGTTTCCGCGTGAGGGTCGGACATTGGAAGGTAAAGGGCGAACCGGTGGTGATACTGGTCGATTTCAGCTCGTTGCTGGCCAAAAAGGACGACATTCTGAAATTCCTTTGGGAGAACTACAAGGTCGACAGCATCAGCGGCCAATGGGACTACATCGAGCCGGTGATATTCGGCTATGCGGCAGGTAAGGTGATAGAGAGCTATATCGACACCTTCTGCTCCTCGACCGACCGCACGGCAGCTCACTTCCACGAGTGGATGACCGCCAGCGGCGGATTGTACCTGCACAAATGTGCACCCTACACCGCCACCATCTTCTCGACCCACGCAACGGTTATGGGTCGCTGCATTGCCGGCAACGGACTGCCACTCTATGGCGGACTTGATTCGTTCAATGCCGACGAGTTGGCACGCAAGTTCAACGTGGTGGCCAAACACTCGATCGAGAAGATCGCCGCCGAGAACCACGACTGCTTCTGCACGGTGAGCGAAATCACCGCCAAAGAGTGCAAATACCTGCTCGGCAAAGAGGTCGACACCGTGACCCCCAACGGATTCGAGGACGACTTCGTCTGGAAAGGCGAGGAGTTCGACACCAAACGCCGCCAGGCACGCGCCCAAATGATAGAGGTGGCCGAGGCCTGCCTTGGTTGCAAGTTCGACCGCGAGCCACTGATTGTTGGGACAAGCGGCCGCTACGAGTTCAAAAACAAGGGCATCGACGTATTTGTCGAAGCACTGAAAAAAATTGCCAACGAGCAGAAAGACGGCCGTCAGATTTTGGCCTACATAACCGTTCCGGCAGGCAACGAAGGGGCGCGCCGCGACTTGGTTGCCCACCTTAAAAACAAGGATAATCAGATTGATCCGACGCTCTTCCGCCACACCACCCACTACCTCTCGAATCCCGACGGCGACCCAATAGTCGATGCTATGCGCTCGTCGCGTCTGTTGTGCGACGATTCGCGCGTGAAGTTGATTTTTGTACCCTCATATTTGCAGGGCTCCGACGGCGTGTTCAACAAGAGTTACTACGAACTGCTTGTCGGTATGGACGTGACGGTCTTTGCCTCCTACTACGAGCCGTGGGGCTACACTCCGCTCGAAAGCGTGGCATTTTCGGTACCGACAATCACCACTTCGCTGGCCGGTTTCGGTATGTGGGTCAAGGGTACAGGTGTCTATAACGAAGGTGTGACGGTCATTCACCGCACCGATACCAACGACCTCGAAGTGATTAATGCCATTGCAACAACTATCGACCGCTTTGCATCGATGACCAAGAAAGATTACGATGCCGCAAGGCTGGCCGCGTGCGAAATATCGCGCACGGCACTATGGGAGAATCTGGTCGACCGCTATCGCGAAGCCTACGACAAAGCACTGGTAAACGTTCAACTGCGCACCAACAAGTCGGTCTACAACGGCGGCGGCGAAACCTCGGAGCAGGTCAACTACGTCCGTCAGCAGCTCATTTCAAACACCCCTAACTGGACTCGTCTGATGATTGAAAAGAGTCTGCCAGAGCGCCTGCACCCACTCGAAATCCTCTCGAAGAATCTCTGGTGGAGTTGGACTCTCGGCGCTCACGAACTCTTTGAATACATCGATATGGATCTTTGGACGGAGTGCAGCAAGAACCCCATTGCCTTCCTCGACAAGTTGCGTTACAGTCGCATCTGCCAAATCGAGAAAGACCCGACATTTTTGGCCAAAATGGACGCTGTCTACGCTCAGTTCCAAGATTATATGGCCCGCAAAAGCGAGGCACAGGCACCGCGTATTGCCTATTTCAGTATGGAATACGGCCTGCACTCGTCGTTGAAGATCTACTCGGGCGGACTGGGCATACTGGCCGGCGACTACCTCAAAGAGGCGAGTGACAAGAACGTCCCGATGGTTGCCGTCGGGCTGCTCTACCGCTATGGCTACTTCACCCAACGGCTCTCGGCACAAGGGGCGCAGGAGGCCACCTACGAGGCACAGAATTTCTATAAACTCCCCATACAGCCCGCACGCGACGTGGAGGGCAACTGGTGTTCGGTTCACGTGGCATTCCCGGGTCGTACCGTCACGGCGCGCATCTGGAAGTGCGAGGTTGGACGCACCGACCTCTACCTGCTCGATGCCGACCACGACCTGAACCTCGACGAGGACCGTCAGATCACCCACTACCTCTATGGCGGCGACTGGGAAAACCGTCTCAAACAGGAGATATTGCTCGGCATAGGCGGCATTCGTGCCCTCAACTCGCTGGGCATTAAGTCCGACATCTACCACTGCAACGAGGGACACGCAGCCTTCATAGGTCTGGAACGCATTCACAACTACATCAGCCGCAAGAAGCTCTCGTTCAGCGAGGCTTTGGAGGTGGTACGTTCGTCGTCGTTATTCACGACCCACACACCTGTTCCGGCAGGCCACGATGCCTTCCCCGAGCAGATGATACGCCAATACCTCTCACACTATCCCGAGCGGCTCGGCATCACGTGGGAGCAATTCATCAACCTCGGCAAGACCGACACCAACGACCCGAATGCCAAATTCTCGATGAGCTTCCTGGCCTGCAACCTCTCGCAGGAGGTCAACGGCGTGAGCTGGCTCCACGGCGAGGTGAGCAAAGACGTGTTGGGCGGAATGTGGCCCGGCTACTTCAAGGACGAACTTCATATCGGCTATGTGACCAACGGCGTTCACTTTCCAACGTGGACGAGTTCGGTTTTGCGCCGCCTCTACACCAAATATTTCGCCGAGGGTTTCTCGGGCTACGAATACGACATACCCGCCTGGCAGAAGGTCAAGGAGATTCCCGACGACGAGTTGTGGGCAGCACGTATGGTGCTCAAAAACCGCCTGATAGAACACGTACGCCGTCGTTTGGGCGACCCGACCTGCAACCGACTGGCCTCACCAAGTCAGATTGTGAAGATTCAGGATCAACTGCGCCCCGACGTGCTGACGATTGGTTTTGCACGCCGTTTCGCCACCTACAAACGCGCCTACCTGCTATTCACCAACCTCGACCGTCTGTCGGCCATAGTCAACAACCCAAAACACCCCGTGCAGTTCGTCTTCGCGGGCAAGGCACACCCCAACGACATTCCCGGGCAAGACCTCATCAAACGAATTGTGGAGGTATCGGCAATGCCGCAGTTCTTGGGCAAAATAATCTTCTTGCAGAACTACGATATGGACTTGGCGCGCAAGATGGTACAGGGCGTCGACGTATGGCTCAACACCCCGACACGTCCGTTGGAGGCTTCGGGTACAAGCGGCGAGAAGGCCGTGATGAACGGCGTAATGCAGTTCAGTGTGCTCGACGGCTGGTGGGTCGAGGGCTATAAAGAGGGTGCCGGTTGGGCGTTGTCGCAAGACAATACCTATTCGGACTCGAAATTCCAGGACGACCTCGATGCCGAAATGGTCTATCGCACCATTGAGGAGCAGATTGTTCCGCTCTACTATCGCCGCGGCGAAGACAACATTCCGCACAACTGGCTGCGCTCGGTCAAGAGTTGCGTGGCCGACATTGCCTCGCACTTCACCACCAACCGTATGCTCTCCGACTACCAGAGTCGTTACTACTCGAAACTCTACGAGCGCAACCGCCTGCTGGTGGCCGACGACTACGCCACAGCGCGCGAGATTGCTGCTTGGAAGCGCAAGGTCAGCAATGCGTGGGACAAAGTGGTGGTTGTAGAGACCAAGCAGGCCGACATTGCCAAACAAGCCATAAAGGTAGGCGACAGCTACCACTTCGAGGTGACGGTCGACATCGACGGGCTCTCGCCCGAAGACATCGGCGTGGAGTTGTTGCTTGCAAGCCAAATCGAACAGGGACATTCAATCAAGGTGGTAGAGACCAAACAGTTGGAGGTCGTATCGGTGCTTGGTTCAAAGGTGGTCTATGCAATCGATGCACGACCCGACAACACAGGTTCGTTCGACCTTGCAATGAGGGTCTATGCCAAGAATCCGAAATTGCCGCATCGTATGGACTTTGCATTGGTAAAATGGGCGTAAAAGACAATTCAAAATTCAAAATTCAAAATTAATAATTGGGGACAGGATTTTGAGTTTGATTGTTGAGAACCACCGCACTTAATAGTTTTGAATTGGATTTTTGAGTAATAGTGCATTAAATAATTTTGAATTTTGAATTTAGAATTTTGAATTATACTAATATGGCAGAGTTGACATTTGACAAAAACAGTTTGGGCAACCTTGAATATTCGTTGCAACGAGAGATGCTCTCGACCAACCGCACCGGCGGTTATATGAGCACAACTATCGTCTGCTGCAATACTCGCAAGTACCACGGCCTGATGGTCTGCCCCAAAGACGACAACAGCGAAGAGAGCTACGTACTGCTCTCGTCGCTCGACGAAACGGTCATTCAGCACGACCAGTCGTTCAATCTGGCCTTGCACCGTTTCCCGGGAACCTACTTCCCGCGCGGTCACAAGTACATCGTCGATTTCGACTACAACCCCACGCCAACGATCACTTATCGCGTCGGCGGCGTGCTGCTCAAAAAGGAGATTCTGTGGCGGCAACACACCAACCACTCGCGGCTGCTGATTCGCTACACGCTGTTGGAGGCCGCGTCGCCAACCACGTTGCGCCTGCGTCCGTTTTTGGCCTTCCGCAACAAACACGCGCTGTCGCACGCCAATATGTACGCCAACGGCCACTCGTGGGAGGTCAACGGCGGTGTCAAGTGCCGTCTCTACGACGAATTCCCCTATCTGTTTATGCAGTGCTCCGACCCCAAGACCGAGTTCGTGGCAGCGCCCGACTGGTACTACAATTTCGAGTATGCCGAGGAGTATAACCGCGGCTACGAAAGCCACGAGGACCTGCTCTCGACAGGCTATTTCGAGGTCGAACTCAAAAAGAACAAACCCCTCGTATTTTCGGCCTCGCTCGACGAAATCGACCCGAAAATGCTTCACGAGGCCTTCGATAAGGAGTTGTCGACACGCAACCCAAAGAGCGATTATCTCTCAATGTTGCGCCACTCGGCTCACCAGTTCATCGTGCGACGCAACAATCAGAGCGAGGTGATAGCCGGCTATCCGTGGTTCGGCAGTTGGGGGCGCGACACCTTCATCTCGCTGCCCGGCATAACCCTCGCGCAGGGCGACGTGCAGGCCTGTCTGGACGTTTTGGACAGTATGATGCTCAAAATGCAGGACGGCCTCTTCCCCAACGTGGGGACGGCCTACAACTCGGTCGACGCTCCACTTTGGTTCATCTGGGATTTGCAACAACTCGAACACCACATAGGCCGCACCGAGGTTTGGAACCGCTATGGCGAGAAGGTCAAAGAGGTCTTGGAGGCCTACCGCCGCGGCATTCCGCCGGTTGTAGCACTCCACGACAACGGTCTGATTTGGGCCTCGCACCCATCGTATGCAATGACTTGGATGGACGCCTGCGTCGACGGCAAACCCGTGACGGGGCGCGACGGCTATCAGGTCGAAATCAACTCACTGTGGTACAACGCCGTATGCTATGCACTTGAAGTTGCGGCCGAGCGTGGCGACAAAAAGTTTGTGCGCGAATGGCGTCACCTGCCGGCACTGACCAAGGAGTCGTTTCTCGATAAATTCTGGCTCGACGACGGCTATCTGGCCGACTATGTCAATGCTCGCGAGGCCAACGTCGCCATACGACCCAATCAGATAATTGCCTGCTCGGTCGACTATAAGATGCTCAGCATCGTGCAACAAGAGTCGGTCGAAGATGTGGTAAAACGCCACCTGCTGACCCCGAAAGGGCTGCGTACACTCTCGCCGCGCAACGCCGAATACAAGGGACGCTACGAGGGCGACCAAGCTACTCGCGACAGCGCCTATCATCAGGGCACGGTTTGGGTTTGGCCTCTGGAACACTATGTCAAAGCCAAATTCGATGTTCAGGGTGCAGGCTATGTCGACAAGGCTGCCGAGATTTTGGCAGGCTTCGAAGAGGATATGTCGACCTACGGCATCGGCTCGATTGCGGAGATCTACGAGGGCGACCCACCACACTCGCCGCGCGGCGCAATTTCGCAGGCTTGGAGTGTCGGGGCCGTGCTGCGCATCGACGAAATGATCAGAAAATATCGAAAGGAGGCCTCAAAATGAGAGTATTGATGTTCGGTTGGGAGTTTCCGCCCCACATTGCCGGCGGACTCGGAACGGCCTGCTACGGACTCACCCGAGGGCTGGCCAAGAACGGTGTCGAAGTGATATTTGTCGTGCCTCGTGCCTACGGCGACGAGGACAACCGTTTCGCAAGGGTGGTCAATGCCTCCGACGTGGAGGCAGTCTACCGCTCCGGCGAGTCGGACGACCCCGTGTGGCGCAACGTGAAGTTTATGGAGATTGACTCCAATATGGTGCCCTACATTTCGCCCGAGCAATATGCCGTCGAAAAGCAAAAGAACGAACTCGTCGGTATGCAACACACCCCCTCGACCGATGTTTGGCGCGAACGCTACACCTTCTCGGGCAAATATGGCGCCAATCTGATGGAGGAGGTTGCACGCTACGCTGTTGTGGCCGCCGAGGTGGCCAAAAAGCTCGAAGGGCAGTTCGATATTATCCACGCCCACGACTGGCTCACCTACTACGCAGGCATTGCGGCCAAACAGGTTTCGGGCAAGCCGCTGGTTGTCCACATTCACGCCACCGAGTACGACCGCTCGGGCGAGAACATCAACCGCACCGTCTACGATATTGAGCGCGCCGGAATGCAGGCCGCCGATTTGGTTATGGCAGTGAGCAACCTGACGCGCAACATAGTCATCAACCGCTACGGCATAGCCCCCGACAAGGTGGTCACAATCCACAACGCCGTGCGCTTTGCAGCCGATAGCGATAACGAAATCAAACGCGGCGTCGACGACAAGATTGTCACTTTCCTTGGGCGCATAACCTACCAGAAAGGGCCCGACTACTTCGTCGAGGCGGCCGCCAAGGTGCTCAAACGCTGTCGTAACGTCCGTTTTGTGATGGCCGGCAGCGGCGATATGATGAACCACGTGATTCGACGTGTGGCACGGTTGGGCATTGCCGACCGCTTCCACTTCACGGGCTTTCTGAAAGGCGACGACGTACAGAAAATGTTTGCGCTGAGCGATGTCTACGTGATGCCGTCGGTTTCGGAACCATTCGGCATCTCACCTTTGGAGGCAATGAAATCGAACGTACCGGTCATTATCTCGAAACAGTCGGGGGTGGCCGAGGTGCTCGACTACGCCGTCAAGGTCGACTACTGGGACGTCGACGCAATGGCCGACGCAATCTATGGACTCGTAACCTATCCTGCTCTGGGCAAGATGTTTGCACGCAAGGGACTGGAAGAGGTCACGGGTCTGAAATGGGACAATGCAGCCGCAAAAATCAAGGCCTGCTACGCACAAACTATCGACAAAACAAAAAACGCATAGGATTATGAAGACAATCTGCCTGTATTTCCAAGTCCACCAACCGCTAAGATTGAAGACCTACCGCTTCTTCAATATGGGCAAAGACCACAACTATCTCGACGTGTCGGCCAACCGTTCGATTATGCAGCGCGTAGCCGAAGATTGCTACCTGCCGATGAACGAGCTGCTGCTCAAACTCATCAAGGAGAACAAGGGGCGGTTCAAGATTACGTTCTCGATTTCGGGCCCCGCAATCGAGCAGTTCAAGAGCTACACCCCCGAGGTGTTGCAAAGTTTCAAGCGTCTGGCCGCCACCGGTTCGGTTGAGTTTTTGGCCGAGACCTACCCCCACTCGCTCTCGTCGCTCGCCTCGCACGAGGAGTTCGAATCGGAGGTGAAAGCCCACGTCGAACTGATGCAGCGCGAGTTCGGCTACACCCCGACCTCATTCCGCAACACCGAACTGATCTACTCCGACGAGATTGGCGAACAGGTGGCTGCAATGGGTTTCAAGGCGATGCTGGCCGAGGGCGCAAAACACGTGTTGGGCTGGAAGAGCCCCGACTACGTCTACGCCAACGCTCTGAACCAGAAACTGCGTCTGCTTCTGCGCAACTACAAACTCAGCGACGACTTGGCCTTCCGTTTCTCGAATCGGGGCTGGTCGGAGTGGCCTCTGACGGCCGACAAGTTTGTCGGTTGGCTCAACGAAGAGAGCGGCGAGGTAGTGAACCTCTTTATGGATTACGAGACCTTTGGCGAGCACCAAAAGGCCTCGTCGGGCATCTTCGAATTTATGAAGGCCCTGCCGCGTATGGTTCTCTCCAACGGCTCTATGGAGTTTGCCACCGTCACCGAGTCGGCACAGTCGCACCAACCTACGGGCGTGCTCTACTGCCAACACCCGATGTCGTGGGCCGACGAGGAGCGCGACATCACGGCTTGGCTCGGCAACGAGTTGCAGAACGAAGCGTTCCAGAAACTCTACGCCCTGCAACCCAAGGTTCACGCCCTCAACCTGCCCGATTTCAACTATGTGTGGAGTTTTATGAAGTCGTCCGACCACTTCTACTATATGGCCACCAAATGGTTCTCCGACGGCAGCGTTCACAGCTATTTCAACCCCTTTGACTCGGCCTATGCCGCATTCATCGACTATATGAACGTTTTGAGCGATTTTACGATTGAGCTTGACAAGGCTCTCGCCGCCCGCAACCTGAAAGTCGAGGCCGCCGCCACGCCGACCCTCGCGCCGGCAGCCAAGGCACCCAAAGCGCCCAAAGCACCGGCCAAAAAAACTGCGGCCAAGAGAACAAAGGCGGCCACAGCAAAAGCCCCTGCAAAGACCGTAGCCAAGGCCGCACCGAAAAGGAGTAGAGCCAAGGCAGCCGTCAAATAGCGGCCACCTACAAAAAGAGAAGCGGAAGTGTTATCACAACATTTCCGCTTTTTTTCGTCCGTGGGAGTGGTTTGTTGATACCCTCATTAAATTTTTACAGCAAACACACGCACGAGGGTGACAATTTTTTTAGGGAGCGCTCCCGCATAACTCAAATTGTTGTCGGACGAATCTTATTATCTCTTTTTATTTTTTGTATAATCCGTTAAATGTACCGTCGGCGGTGGTGTATTTCAGCGACACCCACCCTTCGGGCGAACGTGCGGCATCGATGGTTTCGTGAGCACCCGACACTTGTTCGTTGATGGTGAGCACCATTGAGCCATTGTAGATAGCAGTCGATTGCATATCGCTAAGCGAGGCGTCAATGGAGAGTTGGACGGGTATCGTTACGCCAACCACAAAGTTTGGATTGTGGGCATCGGTCAGAGTAACATTGCCACGAAAACCACAAGGCACCGAGTAGGAACTTTGTCCGCTCATTGAGAAATAGGTGGTCTCAACGCTCAACGAGCCGCTCAACAGGTAGCGCGGTTCGGTTTCACGGGTGGCATCGTAGTAGTAACCATAAGTATTGATTGCACCCACGGCGGCTTTATTAAAGACTATCGTATAGTTGCCCGACGAGTTGCGGCGAACAATCACCTCGTTGTTGGGGTATTTGTTCGGCCCCAAGGCCCCCGAAGAGTATTTCACAATCCACGAGGCGCCCTCTTGCGAGAGGCTCTTGTTGTCCGCAGCGTAGTATTGTTCCAGATAGTTGTTCTGACCGTAGACCGAGAGGTTGCCCGCACCGTCGGAGCGCACCTTGTAGTAGTAGAAATATTCGTCCTCAATCAGTTGGCGATCCGCTTCGTTTGTGGCGTCCATATAGGAGCTCAAAAAGAGGGCGCGCATAGTCATATTGGTAACCGAACACAAAACCTCATCAACATCAGCATAGATGTTGTAGGCCGTGAGGGTGTGGTCGATCTCGTTGCCGTATGGATCGACCTCAACGACACAACTGCTCGTCAAGGCTGCGACAACCAAAGAGGTCAATATCAAAATTCGCGCTTTCATCTAAATATTGTCAAAATCTGAATCCAAATCCAATATTAATCATTTCGGAGCCGAGCGCGGTTCCCACCTCGTCGAAAAAATAGACCCGATTGCCAATCGACATACCAACCATGTAGGCCAAGCCCGCTTTGAGCTGTACCGTATTTGCGCCGTCGTTTTGCTCAAAGCCGAAGCCAAGGGCAGCACCAACAGAGAGGTAGGCCCTGAATTCGGGCGCATATGACTGAATAAAATTCCAGCGCACGTTGGGCACAAAATAGATATTCGTTTCGTTGTACGTGTTAAGCCTGGCTCCTGTGGTGCGCAATACAACGTTCTGTTTGACACCCGACGCGCTTGCTATCGCGCCAAAATAGAGCCTGCTGCCACTAATTCGGTGGTAGTATTGAAGTGCACCGTAAGACCAGGCGGTCGGCTGCCCGACAATCGTCTGACTCTCTTTATATGATGTGTAGGGGGTTGCAACAGCTGCGATTGCGGGCTCAACGTAGTAGCCCGAATCGTAGAAGAATACCGATCCAAAGAGGGCCGAAAAGGCTATCTCGTTACTGAACGGCCACTTTTTGGGTGGAATGTCGACCACCTTTTCGGCAGGCGAATAGATCAGTTGTGCCGACGGGGTGGTCTGCAACAACTCTGTTTGGCCCGTCTGCTCCTGCCCGAAGGCCGAGAGACAAAGCGACAAAACAGCCGATATGATCAACAATTTCTTCATCGTAAGTGCCGTGTACATATATACGATGCACAGCTACCCCGATTTGTTGCACTCGAATGTCGTTTTTTTGGAATTTTTTTCGTTTTTAGCGAAATTTTAGGCAACAGGCACCTCTTTTTGTGCCAGAATGGTTTTAGCCAACAGATTCGGTTGCCGGCTGCTGACAATATAGCGCCCACGCGAAGTTGTGATCAAAACCAACCGATTGCGTGAGGTAACCGACAGACGGTAGAGGCGGCCGTCGCGCAAGTCGATGTAGCAGCCAAAGTAGCCAAAATAGCCAAAAACGCCCCATAGCGGAATCTTGCTGCGAATCTCGTGGCGACGGATAGTGCGCACATCGGTAATGTCGGCTATCTCTATAAAGGTCGATTTCAGCACCCCGCGCAGCTCAATGCGGTGGTCGGTAACCCTGATTCGGACAGGTGCCGAGATCGTCAAAAGCAGCAGCACGGTGAGAAAGCAAAGTACCAACCAAGCCGCCAGATAGCTGTTGTCGGGATTCCGGCTTGCAACAACCACAGTCAGCGCCGCAGGCACCACTATCGTTAGTGCAGTCAGATACCAAACCGTGCGGTCGTAGTGTCCGTATCGAAAATCCTCTCTCATTTGGTCGACAAAAAAGCCTCGGCCAGAAGCAGGTCGTCGGGCGAGGTGATTTTCAGATTGCAACGATCGCCCACAGAGTAGGCAACCTCGTAACCGGCGTGCTCGACTACGGTTGCATCGTCGGTAAAACTCTTCATATAGCGTGCGCGGTAGGCCTCGTCGAGAATCTCGCGTCGGAAGATCTGCGGAGTTTGCACGGCACGCAGGGTGGAACGGTCGATTGGGCGCACGCCCTCGGGCGTAACCACACGGAACGAGTCGACCTGTTCGACAACCGGCACCGCCGAACCGAACTCGGCCTCAACCGAGAGCGCATCGTCAATCACACGGCGGCTCACCAACGGACGCACGGCATCGTGAATGGCCACAACGTCGCAATCGCCCAGAGCCTTCAACCCGTTTTTGACCGAGTGGAAACGAGTTGCGCCACCCGTAAACACCGTGTGGGTATGTTCCAACGAGCGGTTCGCGACAATCTTTCGCCATCGGTCGATTTCGGCCTCGGGCAAAACCACTACAATATTGTCGGTATATGGAATAAAGGTACGCAGCGAACGCACCAAAATCTCCTCACCCGACAGTAGTAAAAACTGTTTGGGCAGCTCCGCGCCCATTCGCACTCCGTTGCCGCCAGCTACGATTATTACTCCCAAGCGTTCCATATCTATCTCTGTTTGCGTTTTGGTTTTTTACGGTCATTTACGTAGGCGGCAACCACGCGCGTGATTGTATCGACAACAGGTGTATATTCAAAGTCGCAATAACGCTCTATTTTCGTACCGTCGTAGAACGACCGTTCGGTAGCACTACGAGCGGCCGCACGTGTCAGTCCCGTATCGGCAATATGTGACCAACGAAGCAGTGCCGACACTCGCCAAGCCAAAGAGATTGCACCTCTTCCGAGCGTAATAAAGGGTCGCGGCCTGCCTGCCGCTTCGGCTCCACGGGTCATCAACTCGCGGAAAGAGAGATTCGATGCCGAGAGTATGAACCTCTCACCCACCGTGTCGGACTTTTCGGACAAAAGGCGCATAGCTCGCGCCACATCGCAAACATCGACGTAGCCGACAACGCCGCTCGTGGCAAACGGCAATCCGCTCGCGGCCAAACGCACCACCGAGGCACTCCCAGAGCCGTACCAATCGCCCTCACCCAAAATCACCGAGGGCAGCACAACAGTTACTTTCAGTCCGCGAGCTGCCGCCTCCCAAACGGCACCTTCGGCCGCCTGTTTGCTTTGGCCATAGGGCGAGAACTCTTCGGGGTGGCTCACTCGGCACTCTTCATCAATCAAGACCTTGCCTTCGGGGGCATCGCCCAATGCCGAAATGGAGCTGACGTGGACAAAACGGCCGACCTTGGCACGCAGTGCAGCTTCGGCCGCGGAACGGGCAATCGACAGATTGTTCTCAATCAGGGCTTCGGGGCACGACCCCTCCATCGAGACCTTGGCCGCGCAGTTGAAGACCACGTCCACTCCCTTGAAGAGTTGTGCCAAACGGTCGGTGTCGGTCAATTCGACCTGTTCGACGTGCAAAATATCGATGAAATCGATGCCGGCTTTGCCGAGCCGACTGTATAACGTAGCCAAACGAGTTGCATCGCGTACCACAAGCACTATATCGTCGTAACCGGACTCTATCAACTCGGCCACAACGCGGCAGCCGAGCATACCGCTTGCTCCCGTAACGGCAACTCTTCTATGGCCACGCTCACTCATTCTTCGTTGTCAGTTTTGAGAGCGTTCGGCTTACAGGATTTGTTTTGAGCCTCTTTTGCATCACCTCGTCGGGCGTCAGCGGCTCACTCTTGCGGCGCGACGGATAGAGGTCATAGATCGAAAGACGCTCATCGTCGTCCATCTCGACGCCCGAAAATTCGGTCATCACCTTCCCTCTGATTTTGTCGAAAGCGCTACGGTTGGACTGCGATATTGGTTGTACAGAGTTTGAAGGGAGGTTGGTTGGATTGAGGAACGACCCGTTTTTGGTCACTCTGAAATCGAGATGCGGGCCGGTCGAGCCGCCCGTTGTACCGACATAGGCAACAAGTTGACCCTGCGACACGTGTTTGCCGACCTTAATTCCCTTGGCATAGCCATTGAGGTGCAGATACATCGACACGTAGCCGTTGGCGTGGGTGATTTTCAGCACGTTGCCGCCACCTTTGTTATCCCAGAACTTGGCAGTCACCTTGCCGTCGGCAATAGCCATAACCGGCGTCCCCTTGGGCGCGGCATAATCAACACCCTTGTGCATCTGACGGCGATGATTGATCGGGTGGACACGCATACCATACTTTGAACTTATGCGTGTAAATTTGAGCGGCGCTTTGAGGAACTGTTTGCGCATACTCTTGCCGTTCTCGTCCCAGTACTCCAACTTGCCGTTCTGGTCGAACGGAAAGGCGTAGTAATCGCGTCCGCCGTGATGAAATACAACGCCCCAAATTGTACCGGTACCAACACGCTTGTCCTCAATATAGCGTTCATCGAAAATAACCGTAAACTCATCGCCTGTTTGAAGTGCAAAGAAGTTGATGCTCCAACCGAAGATGTCTTCCAGCTCCACCGCCAAAGAGGGCGGTAAATTGTGGTCGGCAATACAGTTCCAGAGCGACGAGTCAATATCGGCCGTAACCACGCGGCGCACCAACGTCTGCTGCTTTTGCTCCTCGCGCACTGCAACCGTTCCGTCGGCAGCAACCGAGACATAGATGAGGTCGGTGGAGTTCTTTTCGTAGACCAAGTGGCGCAACAACAGATGCGTCGAGTCGGGTTCCAAAAAGAGCGCATATTTGTTGCCCACCCTCATTCCGCGGAAGTCGTAGGTGGGCTTTGCGGTGCGGGCTATATTGTCGATCAAGGCAATCGAGGCGCAACCATCTAAAAGGTGTGAGAGGGTTTGGTTTGGTGCAACCACGCCTTCGACAACCTCATATTTGGAGCGGTCGTAGCCGTAGAGCATATCGACCTCACTGGCTATTTCGCGGTCAAGGTCGGAGCGGCGGCTGCTGTGAACCAAACGGCAGACAACAACCGTGCAGACGATCACGGCCGAGAGAATAATTACGAGCCACTGCCAGCGGACAACCCAGCGTCCGATACGGATTTTCTTCATTGCAAATAAAAAAGAGGATTAGTTTATCGAAGGGAGGAAAGAGTAGTATTCCGAGTAGTAGAGCATCTGTTCGGTGTAATTGTCGGGATACTCTATCTTTATGTCGACTATTTTGCCCTCCTCGATGACGGGTGTATAGATTGGGTTGATAAAGCCCGCGTAGGGCTGAATGCCCAATGTGGCATAGCGGTCGAGCACTTCGCGGTGGAGTGCGGGATCGATCTTGACGGCATAGTTCTCAATCAGCTCCCTGCCGGCCTCGAAATCGCCCTCCGATTTGATGCGCTGAACCTCGCGAAGCATCTCTCCGAAGAGCGAGCGCAAACGTTCGAAATCGTTGACCACGATGTAGGTCTTGCCCTCCTTGACCACCTTTTCTATCACATTGTCGGCAAGCCCTTTTTGGTAGCACCACTCGGCAATCAGCTTGCGGTTGCGCATATGGGCCTGCTCGACGCTCTTGCCGAACTCTATGCGTGTAAACTGTGTCATCATACCGTTCATAATGTAGTCGGCATATTGAGCCTTGGCCACATCGAACGAGGGCACCAAACCCAGTTCCACCACCTTGGGGTCGCCCAGATAGTAGAGCCCAAACAGGTCGGCGCGAGCCTCTTCGAGGGCCGAACCATACTGTTTCAACTCGCCGCCCAGAGTCCCAGGAGCCAATTGACCCGAACCGTGTCCAAGGCACTCGTGCAGGTCGGTGTGGAGGTTGTCGCCCAGACGACCGTAGAGCTCGATGCGGCGGCGGTCTTCGGGACGGAGCACAAACTCTTCGTCGAAACCGTTGCCCTTGGCACTCTCGGCATAGGCCTCGGTTATGTTGTCGATAGTAACCGATTTGGAGCCGTACTCCTTGCGAATCCAATCGGCGTTGGGCAGGTTGATACCTATTGGGGTGGCAGGATAGGAGTCGCCTGCAAGCGTGGCTGCGGTAATCACCTTGGCCGAAACGCCCTTGACCTCTTTTTTCTTGTAGCATTCGGCAACGGGCGAATTATCCTCAAACCATTGTGCGTTGTTGCTGATTATCTCGGTTCGACGTGTAGCCTCGTCGTTGCGGAAGTTGACTATCGACTCCCAGGCACCCTTGCGCCCAAGTGGGTCGCCATAGTCCTCGGTAAAGCCGTTGACAAAGTCGACGTTCGATGCCGTGTCCTGAACCCACATAATGTTGAACTCGTCGAACTCCCTCAGATCGCCGCTGCGGTAGTAGGCGATGAGTTTTTCAATAGTGGCCTTCTGAGGCTCTTCGGCCACCTCGGCGGCCTTTTCGAGCCAATAGACTATGCGTCCGATAGCTTCGGAGTACATTCCGCCAACCTTGTATGTCTTTTCAAATATGCGGCCGTTCTCTTTAACCAACTTGGAGTTAAGGCCATACGAAATGGGGCGCGGATCGTTTTTGGCAGCCATACGCGAGTAGAAGCGTTCGGCCTCTTTTTGGCTGACCCCCTCGTAGTAGTTCATTGCCGAACTTAGAACCACATCGACACCGTCGGCCTGATTGAGCTTGACGGCATAGAGCGTCGGGTCGAACATAGCGGGTTCCAAAACCGCCAACAGACCCTCTTTCGAACCAAAGTTCTGCGGCAACAGGGCAAAGTCGACCGAGCCCACCAAAGAGCGGAAATAGTCGGCCGAAAATTCGGGTGTAAACTTGTCGTTGGAGTAGTGGTGGTGTATGCCGTTGGCGAACCAGACCTTTTTGAGATACTTCTCAAAGGCCGTCCACTCGGCAGTCGTGCGGTCGCCCTCGTAGTTTTTGTATATGGCCTCCAAGGTGCGGCGAATCGAGAGGTTGTACTTGAAATTCTGGTCAAACATAATGTCGCGACCCGAGAGCGCCGACTGATTGAGGTAGTAGACCAGCTCCTTTTGAGCGAGCGGCAGCTCTTCGAAGCCCGGCACGCGGTAACGAAGCACGCGAATATCGTCGAAGGTGTCGACTACCCAGCGGAAGTCGGATTGTGCCGACTCTTTCGAGCCACACGAATTGAGGGTTAAAATTGCCATAACGGTTGCCAATAGATACTGATACTGTTTCATAGCGCAGAGTTTGGATTTTGGGAATATGCAAAGGTATAAAAAATGGCAGAAACATTATCGTTCCGACCGATAAAGTTTCTGAACGACAACTCGCCCAAAACACACCACAAACGGAACCGACTGCCATTCAACAATAAAAACGAGGCAAAAAAGAGAGGTATTGTGGGGCGATATTCTTTTTTATTTCTACCTTTGCCGCGCAAAACAAGAGATAACATTCTATTATGAAAGTGTTGACTAAAACCTCCGAACTGCGTGAGGCTCTTGCCCAAAGACCCCGGGGTACGGTGGGTCTGGTCCCGACAATGGGAGCGCTCCACAACGGTCACCGTTCGCTCATCGAGCGTTGCCGCCGCGAGTGCGACACGGTGGTGGTTACCGACTTCGTGAACCCCACACAATTTAACGACAAAAACGACCTCAGGAACTATCCGCGCACTTTGGAATCCGACTGCCTGTTGGCCGAAGCTGCCGGAGCCGACATACTCTTCGCCCCGACGGTCGAGGAGGTCTACCCCGAACCCGACAACCGAACGTTCCCTTTGGGCGGCGTTGGTGAGGTTATGGAGGGTGCCTCGCGCCCGGGCCACTTTAATGGCGTTTGTCAGGTGGTGAGCCGTCTGTTTGTGATGACCAACCCCGACCGCGCCTACTTTGGCGAGAAGGATTTTCAGCAGATTGCCGTCATCAAGGCTATGGTTCGCTTGGAGGGTTTCAAGATTCAGATTGTAGAATGCCCCATAGTTCGCGAGGCCGACGGTCTGGCGCTCAGCTCGCGCAACCGACTTTTAGACGCACCTCACCGCACGGCCGCGCCCCACATTTTCGAGGTACTATCGGCGGCACAACAAAAGGTCGGCGAGCTTTCGCCATCGCGGTTGGAAGCGTGGGTCACGGGCGAGATAGAGCGTAATCCGCTCTTGAAGGTGGTCTATTTCAACATAGTCGATTCACTCTCAATGCAGCGCGTCGGAGCGTGGGACGACGCAACGGCCGTGCAGGGTTGCATCACGGTTCAGGCCGGCGCAATCCGTCTGATTGACAACATAAAACTCAAATAGGATAATGGTTATTGAGGTACTCAAATCGAAGATTCACCGCGTGACGGTCACCGATGCCAACGTCGACTACATAGGCAGCATCACCGTCGACGGTGCACTTTTGGACGCAGCCAACATCATTGAGGGCGAAAAAGTTCAGGTGGTCGACATCAACAACGGCGCACGCCTGGAAACCTACGTAATCCGCGGCGCAGAGGGTAGCGGCTGCATCTGTCTGAACGGTGCGGCAGCACGACTGGTCAACATTGGCGACATTGTAATCATCATCTCCTACGCCCATATGGAGTTCGAGGAGGCCAAACGGTTCTCTCCGTGGGTAGTCTTCCCCGACACCGCAACCAATCGGCTCAAACAGCAGTAGACCAATATAGAAAATTCAAAATTCAAAATTAGACGAGGGTGTTTGACGAGTTGTGTCGGACACCCTCGGTCGTTATAGGGCAAAAGGGGCAATAGAGGCCAAAGGGGCCAAAGGGACAAATAAAAGTATTGGAGTACAATTCCCATATTTTTCTTCTCTCCCTTTGTCCCTTTGGGCCTCTTTGGCCTCTATTGCTTATTTTGGGGGGGCGCAAATAAAATGAGCCGAGGCGGTCGTATGCGACTGTCTCGGCTCGGTTTGACAGGGGAAGCAGATGCCCCTTAAAATTCGGTTTTAGCGCGGCGAACGTAGCCGTTATAACGGTACTTGGCGTTCTGCTCGGCGGCGGCAAAGAGCTCGTCGGCCTCGGCGGGGAAGAGTTTCTTCAACGACGAGTAGCGAACTTCGGCTGCCAGGAAGGCTTGGAACTTGCTCCAATCGGGCTCTTTCGAGTCGAGAATGAATGGGTTCTTGCCCTCGGCCTCCAAATCGGGATTGTAGTGCCACAAGTGCCAGTAACCGCACTCAATAGCCTCCTTGCCGACACTCGGCGTGCGGGTCATACCGCCCTTGATGCCGTGGTTGATACAGGGAGCGTAGGCGATAACCAGCGACGGCCCCTGGTAGGCCTCGGCCTCACGCAGAACGGTGAGCAACTGGTTGGGGTTTGCAATCGAAACCTGAGCCACATAGACGTAGCCGTAAGTCATTGCAATAGCGCCAATATCTTTCTTGCGAATACGTTTGCCTGCCGAAGCAAATTTGGCAACCGCACCCACAGGGGTAGCTTTCGACGACTGACCGCCGGTGTTGGAGTAGACCTCCGTATCGACAATCAGAATGTTGACATCTTCGCCCGAGGCCAAAACGTGGTCGACACCACCGAAGCCAATATCGTAGCCCCAGCCGTCGCCGCCGATGATCCACTGCGATTTCTTGACCAGCAGGTCTTTCTCGGCCAAAATAGCCTTGCAGGTGTCGCAACCGCAAGCCTCCATCATAGGAATGAGGCGAGCGCTGACCTCGGCACTCTTCGACGAAGAGCCGCGTGCGGCAATCCACTCCTGCATAGTTGCTTTCAGCTCGTCGGAGCAGCACTCGCACTCGGCAATGGCCTTGCGCATCAACTCCTCGACAGAATTGCGACGTTTCTCGATGGCCACGTGCATACCCAAGCCGAACTCGGCGTTATCCTCGAAGAGCGAGTTGGCCCAGGCGGGACCCTGACCCTGTGCGTTTTTGCAATAGGGAGTCGACGGAGCCGAACCCGAGTAGATTGAGGTACAACCCGTTGCGTTGGCAACCATCATCTTGTCGCCAAAGAGTTGGGTAATGGTCTTGATATAGGGGGTTTCGCCGCAACCTGCGCAGGCACCCGAGAACTCAAACAGAGGTTGAGCGAACTGGTTGCCTTTGATGGTTTTGGTTTTGTCCATAACGTTCTCTTTGTAACCCACCTTGTCGTTGAGGTAGTTCCAATTCTGCTCCTCTTTGAGCTGCGCTTCGAGCGGTTTCATTTTGAGAGCCTTTGCGGGAGCCAGACAAGCGTCGACACAGTTGCCGCAACCCGTACAATCGAGCGGCGAGACCTGAATGCGGTATTTGTAGGCTTTCAGATTGGCTTTGCCTTGCGGCAGGGTCATTCCGGCAGGAGCTGCGGCAGCCTCTTCGTCGGTCAGCAGGAACGGACGGATTGCTGCGTGAGGGCAGACGAACGAACACTGGTTGCACTGGATACAGCTGTCGGCGTCCCACTCGGGAACGTTGACTGCTATGCCGCGTTTCTCGTAAGCGGCCGTACCTGCGTCCCAGGTACCGTCTTCGCGGCCGGTGAATGCGCTGACTGGAAGTTGGTCGCCTTTGAGGTTGTTGATCGGCTCGACAATGTTGCGGACAAAGGCGGGTTTCGACAAGCAGGCAGAGTGCTGCTCCTCCTTGACGGTGATGTTGGCCCACTCGGCCGGAACTTTTACCTCAACCACATCGCCACCACGATCGACGGCGGCGTAGTTCATCTTGACGATATCTTCACCCTTCTTGCCATAGGTCTTATAGATTGCGTGCTTCATCTCCTCGACAGCCTTGTCGAACGGAATAACGCCCGAAATCTTGAAGAAAGCGGCCTGCATAATGGTGTTGGTACGGTTGCCCAAACCAATCTCGGCAGCAATCTTGGTGGCATTGATTATATAGAAACGAATGTTGTTCTTGGCCAAATAGACCTTCATATGGTCGGGCAGCGTCTGGCAGGTCTGCTCGGCATCGTGAACGCTGTTCAAGAGGAACGAGCCGCCCTTTTTCAGACCACTCAGTACGTCGTATTTGTCGACATACGAGGGCACGTGGCAAGCCACGAAATCGGGAGTGGTCACCAGATAGGGCGAGGTGATCGGTTTGTCGCCGAAACGGAGGTGCGACGAGGTATATCCGCCCGACTTTTTGGAGTCGTAGGAGAAGTACGCCTGGCAATATTTGTTGGTCGAGCCACCGATAATCTTAATGGAGTTCTTGTTGGCACCAACCGTACCGTCGGCACCCAAACCAAAGAAGAGAGCCTCAAACGTTCCGGGTTTGGCCAACGAAATCTCTTTACCAACGGGCAACGAGAGGTGGGTCACATCGTCGTTGATGCCGACGGTGAACTGGTTTTTAGGCTCTTTGGCGGCGAGGTTCTCGTAGACGGCCAACATCTGAACCGGTGTGGTGTCTTTCGACGAGAGGCCGTAGCGTCCGCCAATGATGAGGGGTTTGCACTCGGCAGGAATATCCTTGCAGCTTGCAAAGGCCTCAACAACGTCGAGGTAGAGAGGACAGCCGTTCGAGCCGGGCTCTTTGGTGCGGTCCAAAACGCAGATGCGTTTGGTGGTTTCGGGCAGCACGGCGCCCAAATATTTCACCGAGAAGGGGCGATAGAGGTGAACCGTCACAACACCGACCTTCTGGCCTTTGGCGTTGAGATAGTCGACACACTCTTTTATGGTCTCCGTTACCGAGCCCATTGCCACGATAACGTTCTCGGCATCTTCTGCGCCGTAATAGACAAAAGGAGCATAGTGGCGACCCGTAAGAGCCGAGATTTTAGTCATAGTCTCGGCAACCATATCGGGCACTGCGTCGTAGAAACGGTTGGCAGCCTCGCGCGACTGGAAGTAGATGTCGGGGTTTTGAGCGGTACCACGAGTAACGGGGTGCTCGGGGTTGAGTGCACGCTCGCGGAACTCGGCCAAAGCCTTATAGTCGAACAGGGGTTTCAGGTCGGCCTGCTCCAAGAGTTCAACCTTCTGAATCTCGTGCGAGGTACGGAAACCGTCGAAGAAGTGCACAAAAGGAACTCTCGAACGCAGAGCCACAAGGTGGGCAACGGCGGCAAGATCCATAACCTCCTGAACGGAGCTTGTTGCCAACATTGCAAAGCCCGTCTGACGGGTTGCCATAACGTCTTGGTGGTCGCCAAAAATCGAGAGCGACTGGGCTGCCAGTGCGCGTGCCGACACGTGGAACACGCCCGGGAGCAACTCGCCCGAAATCTTGTACATATTGGGGATCATCAGCAACAGACCCTGTGAGGCGGTAAAGGTCGAGGTGAGCGCACCGGCCTGCAACGAACCGTGAACAGCGCCGGCAGCACCTGCCTCCGATTGCATTTCAACGACCTTGACGGTCTGGCCGAAAATATTTTTCTGACCGTTGGCTGCCCACTCATCGACCAACTCCGCCATTGTCGAAGAGGGGGTGATGGGGTAGATGGCGGCAACTTCGCTGAACATATAGGCTATATGCGCGGCAGCATAGTTTCCGTCACAGGTAATAAATTTCTTTTGTGCCATAAAATAATATATTATTGATTTATAGTTGTTGTCCTACAAAGAGTTCTTTACGGGTGACAAAGATATGCCTTTTTGGTGAGAAACCCAATAAAAATATTACTTTTGTCCGAAATTCGAACAGGTTGCAAAGTGATTGAATACAAAGAGTGCCGACTCGATAACGGACTGACTGTTTTGGCTTCACGCGATGAGTGGTCGCGTATGGCGGCGGTAAATCTGCTCTACCGCGCAGGTTCGGTCGACGAGCAGCCCGACTGCACCGGTATTGCCCACCTGTTCGAGCACCTGATGTTTCGCGGCACGCGCCGCGTTCCCTCCTACGACAACTCGGTGCAACGTGCCTGCGGCGAGAGTAACGCCTTTACCACCAACGACTATACCGATTACTATCTGACCCTGCCCAAAGAGTCGCTCGAAACGGCGCTGTGGCTCGAATCCGACCGTATGAACGGGTTGCTGTTCGACAACCGGACAATCGAGGTCGAAAAGTCGGTGGTCATTGAGGAGTTCAACCAGCGCTATCTCAATCAACCCTACGGCGACGAGTGGCACACCCTGCGTCGAATGGTCTACACCGTGCACCCCTACCGCTGGCCAACAATAGGACTCTCGACCGACCAGATACGCAACGCCTCGACGGAGCGTATTCGCTCGTTCTACAAAGAGTTCTATACCCCCTCGAATGCCATACTCTCGGTTGTGGCCGACTGCGACCCGCAAGAGATTTTCCGCCTGACGGAGCGGTGGTTTGGCGGCATCGGCTCCCACTGCTTGGCGCCACGCATCTACCCCGCCGAGCCGCCTCAGAGAGCACCGCGTCGCACCGAACTGACGCGCGAACGCATCGCCTCGGACAAAATCACCATTGCCTTTCCAATGGAGGGACGCGCCTCGGCACAGAGCGACGAGGGCTATAACAGAGGATTCTATCTGTGCGATTTTCTGACCGACATCTTGGCCGGCGGCGAATCGTCGCGCCTCTACCGCTCGATGGTCAAAGAGCAACACCTGTTCAGCTCGGTCAACGCCTTCATAACGGGCGAGGTTCAATCGGGTATGTTGGTTCTGACTGGCGAAGTTGGCGACGGAGTCGAGGTCCGGCGCGCCGAGAAGGCGTTGTGGGAACAATTGCAGCAACTCGTCACCTCGCCCCCCGACAACTACGAGTGCGAAAAAGTGCGCAACAAGTTCGAAGCCAACACCCTTTTTGGCGAACTGAACGTAATGAACAAAGCAATGAATCTGGGCTATTATCGTTTTGTGGGCAATATGACGCTGCTCAACGGCGAAACGGCCATCTACCGCACAATCACCCCCGAGGAGCTCTCGGACTACATCGAGCGCAACCTCACAGTCGAGCGCAGTTCGACACTAATATACCACCGCGAACGATGAGAGAACCCGCAATCAAAATTCCCGAATCGGTCGAAATCCCTATCGCACGTCGCATAGAGCGCCCCAACGGCACATCGTTGCACATATTGGACAATGGAGGTCAGGGCGTGGTGCGGTTGAGTTTCGTCTTCGAGGCCGGCAGTTCGCACCAAAGCGTACCCTTTGCGGCCGGTGCAACCCTGAATCTGTTGAGTTGCGGAACCCGGAACTTCTCTGCCGAACAGATTGCCGAACGGCTCGACTTCTACGGAGCCTACTACGATGCAAGCCTCGACCGCGACTATGCAGTGGTGACGCTCTGCGCGCTCTGTTCCCACGCGACCGAGATAATGGAGATTGCCTCCGAAACCATATTGCACCCCACTTTCCCCGAACACGAACTCGCGACCTATCGTGCCAAACGCAAGAGTGCACTGCGCAGCGATCGGCTCAAACCCGACTTCATTGCACGCGAACTCTTTGGCCGCACGCTCTTCGGCGCCGACCACCCCTACGGCCGAACCAACGATGAGGCCTGCTACGACCTTCTCAGGCGCTGCGATGTGGAGGAGTTCTACCGCAACCATTACGTGGCCGACGGCGCTTTTGCCGTCATTTCGGGCCAATCCGACCGGACGATTATCGAGGCTGCGGAAAAGATTTTGGACTCTCTGCCCTCGCGGCCGATTTGCCGCGTTGAGATGCCTCTGCCGCACAGCACTCTTAGCTCTGAGCAGAGCATTGAAGGAGCTGTTCAAAGCTCTGTCAGGGTTGGCAAGGTGCTCTTCCCGCGCCAATCGCCCGATTTCATTGAGATGCAGGTTGTTTCCACCGTTTTGGGCGGTTACTTCGGCTCGCGGCTGATGCAGTCGTTGCGCGAGCGCAAGGGCTACACCTACGGGGCTTACGCGGCAACCATTAACCTCCAACACTCGGGCTACTTTGTGGCAGGAGCCGAGGTCGGACGCGAACACTGCCGCGAGGCAGTCGACGAGATACTCTCCGCAATAGAACTGCTATGCCGACGGGGCGTGGGTCGCAACGAAATGGAAATGGTGCGCCGTATGCTCTTTGGCGAGGTAATGCGCATTCTCGACGGCCCCTTCGGAATTGCCGACATCACAATCGAAAATATCGAAAACGGCACCGACAACCACTATACCGAGGAGTTCGTTCGACGCATACGCAACATCACCGGCGACGAGGTGCAGGCTGCCGCACGACGACATCTCGCCGAGGGTGGATTCTCGGTAATCACCGTGGGCTGAAACCCAAAAAACGCATCGTAAACACCAAATTAATAGGTGAATTATCGGTTTACGATAAAAACGGCTTCGCTTTTTTTATATCTTTGCACTCTAATTCCCCCAAACAATATTGGGCAACGTATAACAAATTTAGAACAAAACAGAATGAAAGTCAGTAGATTAATCTCTTTCGTCGTGGGTTTGTCGGCACTTCTTTTCGCCTCGTGCAACCCCGAAGGAGAGTTCACGCCATCGATTTCGATTCAGTCGACCGACGGCCAAACCATTACCTCATTGACACTTACGGGTGAGGCTCAGAACGCCAAGTTCAACATCTTGTCCAACATTTCGTGGACAATCAACAACGACGCAGAGTGGCTCTCAATCGACCGCACCTCGTCGGCCAACGACACCGAAACCATAATGGCCAACACAGTGACAGTCAGCGTAGATGCCAACACCACCGGTCAGGAGCGAACCGCATCTCTTACGGTTATTATCCAAGGCACAAGCCTTCCGCTTTTGGTGACCCAGCAGGTCGGCAGCAGCTCGGGGTCGCTCGACAGCGATGTTGCGCTGAGCAATATCGACGAGATTGACATCTACTACTGCGGTCTTTGGGACGGTGTTCCCTACTGGGACGTTTATATCTGGGATTCGACCTACGTCATCAACACGATACTCAACACGAGCGACGCCAACTTCTCGGCAGGCATTCCGAGTGCCACGTACACAATCTCCGCAGAGGGGGTTGCAGGCACGGCCGACATTGGCGAGCAGGACGAAGAAGGCACCTATGGCACTTGGCTCTATCTGTTGAGCGACGACTCGATTGGCAACTCGGTTGCTGCAATGGAGTCGGGCAGCATTAAGGTCGAAAACAAGGGCGCAACCTACACCTTCACGCTCAACCTTGCCGACGTCAACAACCACGCCGTCACAGGAACCTACACAGGTGAGGTCTACGCCACCGACGACACGGCAACCGAGGCAAACTATCCCTCGAAATTCCGCTCTTCCTACCGCAGTGTTCACCGCATTGGTGTCGCAAAAATAGCCGCACCTGCCCCTCACCGCTCGATTAAGGCGATGAAATAAGCCTCTTATTATACAACTTCTAAGAAAATGGGGGCGTCTAACGTATTTGTCAGACGCCCCCATTTTTCGTACTTTCCGACAGCTTCTTTTATTTTGCCGAATCCGATTCGGAAAACTGCATCAGATAGGCCTTGATGAAAGGCTCCAAATCACCGTCCATAACCGACTCGATGTTGGAGGTCTGGTAGCCGGTACGATGATCTTTTATGCGGCGGTCGTCGAATACGTAGGAGCGTATCTGCGACCCCCATTCGATACGTTTTTTGCTCTTTTCGAGTGCATTCTGGAAAGCCTGTCGTTTCTCCAACTCACGTTGGTAGAGTTTCGAGCGCAGTATTCGGAGCGCATTCTCGCGGTTCATCAGTTGCGAACGTGTTTCGGTGTTCTCGATAAGGTACTCGATCGGTTCGCCTGTGTCGGCATCTTTGCCGTGATAGCGCAGTCTGACGCCCGTTTCAACCTTATTGACGTTCTGTCCGCCGGCACCGCTGCTGCGATAGGTATCCCAATCGTAGTCGGCAGGATTGATGTTTATCTCTATGGCATCGTCGATTTCGGGCGACACAAAGACCGAGGCAAAGGTAGTTTGACGTTTATTGTTGGCATTGAAAGGCGAGAGGCGCACCATACGGTGCACACCGCTCTCGCTTTTGAGGTAGCCGTAGGCGTAATCACCCTCAAAGATGAGGGTTGCCGACTTGACACCGACCTCGTCGCCGGCCTGAAAGTCGGCCACACGTACTTTGTAGCCGTTCTGTTCGCCCCAACGGGTGTACATTCTAAGCAGCATCGAGGCCCAATCGAGGCTCTCGGTACCGCCTGCGCCACTGTTTATGTCGACTATCGCGCCCAACTTGTCCTCTTCGCCGCGCAGCATATTGCGCATTTCGAGTGCTTCGGTTTTGGCAAGTGCATCGGCATAGAGCGCGTCCAACTCGGCATCGGTAGCACCTCCCTCGCGCACAAACTCGGGCATCAGCTCCAAGTCGTCGACAAGTCGCGACAGGGCATCGTAGTCGTCGATCCAGCTCTTTATGGAGGCGACTTTTTTGAGTTGCCGTTCGGCCTCGTCGGGGTGCTCCCAGAAGTCGGGAGCAGTGGTCTTCAACTGCTCCTCCTCGAAGCGGATACGACGGTCGTCAATCTCCAAGAAACGGTGGAGCGCCTCTCTGCGCTCGGTCAAATCCTTTATCTGTTCGTAGGTTGTCATTGCTGTTAAATATCTACTTTATACCTGTTCGGAGCCGAAGCGTAAAACACCCGTACACAACAACGCTACAACCGCAACATTGGCGACCACGGAGAGTATTACCAATAACTTTTTCATCGACAACTACTTTGTGTCATTATTAATGATATAGAGCGTTCCTCGTCCTCGACCGAGAACCGTCAAAAATTTTTCGGTTCGCAAATATAGTAAATCTTTTTTGATGGTATTGGGCGACAAATCGGGCAACGCCTTGACAACGTCGCCTGCTTTGACGGGTTGGTTATGATTGACGAAATCCACAATTTGGCGTTGACGTTCATTTTGGTATCCGCCCTTCGTCTTATAAATGTCGTATTTCTGTTTCAGACGTTCCGTAAGTGTGCTCAGGCACTCTAAAAAAAAGACAATCCAAGCCGACATATTTTCTCGGTCGGTACGACGATTGTGCTGTCCTTCAATCAATGCAGCATAGTAATCGGCCTTGCGTTGCTCGATAAGATTCTCAAATGAAACATATTTCACAAATAAGTAGTCGGATTGAAGAAGTAACAATGTTGTCAGCAACCGCGACAATCGACCGTTACCGTCTTGAAATGGGTGTATAGACAAAAATTCGTAGACAAATGCTCCGATAATCAACAGAGGGTGAAATTGTTGGCTCTCGAAAGAAGCATTAACCCACCGCAACGTATCTTCCATATCTTTCGATACCAAATGCGGCTCGGTAGTATTGAAAATCACTCGGCGAGAACCGTCGGGATAGTTTGCCACGACTTGGTTGGACAGCGTTTTGTAAGTCCCCTTATGGCGTTCGTCTTTGCTGCTGTATCGCAATAGCGAGTTGTGCAACGATTTGATATTGCCTTCATTCAGGGAAATGTGGGCATAATTGTCATATATAATATCCAAAACCTCGTAATAGCCGACAATCTCTTGGTGGTCGCGAGTAGACAGTTTTGTGATTTTTATATTATCCAACAATTCACGTATATCGCTGTCGGACATCATTGCGCCTTCGATACGGGTTGACGAACCAATACTTTCGATTGTGGCAATTCGTCTCAACTCTTTGAGGTATGTATTCTCCTTGGCCTCAACAGAGGTCCAAATACCCTTGAACGAATCTATTCGTGCAATAAGATTGATTACGCGCTGTGTCGTAGAAAAATCGAATTGAATTTTTTGTGAAATATCCATATTATACCCGTATTATACCCGTATTGTGGCGGTACAAAGAAAATATATTTTGTTGAACAAACAAAATTCTCGATCAATAAAATGAATTTACAGGTATAATACGGGTACAATACGGATATTTTACTGCTATCCGGCTACGGAGCATTCGATGCCCAAAGCCTCGACGCGTGCGGCTATTCGGCGCAACTCGTCGACCGATACTTTTTCCAAATCGGGGTCGGGCGTGTCGCGGTCGATAGTGTAGACCATAACCTTGCGAGGAGCTATCTCGCGCACAAGCCCAATCCACGCCTCAACCTCCCGTTCGGTGGTATTGTCAACCGTTTGGCCACGGTAGCTGCCACGCAGAAACATAGTCTGAATGATGCAGTTGCCCTCCATAAGCTGCATATTGCGCACCACCTCGGCCACCGAGTAGTTGCCCATCGGATTGTCGATAAGCCTTACGGTATCGTCGAAAGCCGAGTCGAGTTTCAGAATCGGGTTGTCGACCCTCTTCAATGCACGACGCACACTCTCGCGCCCAAGCTGTGTGGCATTGCTCAACACCGAGATGCGTGCCGTGGGGCAGAGGCGGTCGCGAAGAGCCGTCACGCTGTCGATAATCTCCTCGAAATCGGGGTGGAGCGTAGGCTCGCCATTGCCTGCAAAGGTCACCACGTCGGGCGGCGTACCCTCCTCGACCATTGAGCCAAGTTTCTGTTCCAACAGACGCAAAACGTCCTCCTTGCGGTTGAAGCGCGGAGAGGCGCCACCCAAAGTCCAGCCACACTCGCAATAGATGCAGTTGAACGAGCAGAGTTTGTGGTCGGTGGGCAACAGGTTGACACCCAACGAGAGTCCAAGTCGGCGACTGTGCACCGGCCCGAAGATGATTTTATCGTAGAGCGAGGTCATTGCTTTACATTGTTATTAGTTATTGGCATATAGTATCTCGTCGTCGACCATTGTATAGTCGCCTGTCAACCCCATAGCCTGCTGCATAGCGCGATTCTGCACACGTCCCTTGTGGGCATTGTAGCCTTTGTCTTTGGGGTGATGTATCACAACCGAGTCGTCAATCAGTATAAGCCTGCGAAGCAGAGAACACTTATGCGCCAAAACCGAGTCGATTCCGCACCCAATTTGGTTAATTGTAGGGTCGATAAACGGGACCGCCTCAACAACAGCGCGATTGATCAGATGAAAGTACCCCTCTTGCCAAGCGGTATGGCGCAGTTCGCCGTTACCGATGTGTTTACCGTTGAGCGAACGCGACGAAGCATCGCAGGATGGTTGGTATAATCCGACATTCAGGGTTTTGGCTATCGTTTCTATGCGTTCAACAAGGCGTAGCGAATTATCGGCATCAATGGTAATGTCGCTCGTAATAATCATTAACCAACGATACTCTCCCTCCAAACAGAGGCGACAGGCTTCGTTGTACATACCCGTATAGTAAATATTTGGGTAAAGTCGAAAACGCGGATTTTTCACTTTCGAACCGGAGTCGAGCACGCAGGTATCGTAATGCAACGAGAGAAAATCGAGCCATCGCTCGGCATTCTCATTAAGATTGTAATTGAATACGCAGCACAGTATCTCGCTCATAGAATTGACTGTATTACCGAAAGCCACACAAAAGTAACGTTTTTATCTACAACCGACAAATTTTCTACCAACCTTTCGATTTGGCACCGGCTTTGCCTCTCTTTCAGAAAAAAAACAATTATGGAAAAGCGTATAGTATTTATTGTGCTCACGATAGCGGCAATCCTGACGACTATCTTTGTTATCAACGGCAAGACAAAAGAGGGCAAAACTTTTGACCGTTCAACCGTAACCAATGTCGACCTTAATCGTTACACGGGGCGTTGGTACGAGATTGCGCGTTTCCCGCACTCGTTTGAGCGCGGAATGACCCACACGACTGCCAACTATTCGCTTCTGCCCGACGGCTCCATAAAGGTAGTCAATGCCGGACGAAAGGCCAACGGGCAGTACAAGGAGGCCGTTGGACGCGCACGCACAACCGACACGCCGGGACGACTGACGGTAACATTCTTTATCTTCCCCGGAGAGTACAACATTATGGCGCTTGACACGGTCAACTACTCCTACTCGATGGTGGGCTCGCGAAGCAAAGATTACTTCTGGATACTTGCGCGCACTCCGCAACTGCCCAAGGCAACACTCGACGCGCTGTTCGACGAGGCAACCTCGCGCGGTTACGACCTCTCGGAACTTATAATGGTTGAACAATAAATGTGGGCGTAAGGCCTGAGGCGACGCTCGATAAGGAGTTAAAGAAGTTTACTGGCCAGAAAGCTGTAATTCTCTCCCTCGCCTATGATGATATGGTCCAAAAGGGCTATATCGAAGAGCGTTGCAGCCTCTTTAAGGCGGGCGGTCAGCTCCACGTCTTCGGAACTGGGCAGAGCCTTGCCCGAGGGGTGGTTGTGGACAACTATCATCGAAGCGGCAACAAGTTCGACTGCACGTTTTAAGATCAGTTTACAGTCGGTAACCAGAGCGCTCGTACCTCCCTGTGCCACTCGGCGGCGCTCAATGACGCGGTTCGACGAGGTGAGGTAGACAACCCACATCTCCTCGTGATCCAAACCCGAAAGTTGCGACTCAAAGAGAGCCAAAATGTCGGCCCTGTTGCGCACAACGGTAGTTTCGGGCGATTCGGCAGTACGCAGGCGTCGTGCAATTTCAAAAACGGCGACCGCACGTGTGGCGCGACGCAGCCCCAAACCCGAAGATTGACGAAGTTGCGGTACGGTTTTTTGCGACAGCTGCAAAAGCGAGCTCTCGGAAAGCAGGTTCTCCACCGCCGGCAACGTATCGTCGCCCGAGGAATCACCCCCCAAAACCATATAGAGAAGTTCGTTGTCCGACAACGATTCGACACCGTGGAGGCACAACTTTTCGCGTATGTCGCGCTCAATGTTCGCCATAGCCGTGACCCGAAATACGATCGTACCGTTCGAGAATATAGTCGCCAATATCGTCGCCCAACAGAGTCCAAGCCGACGATGCGGCACTCTGCTCGGCCTGTTTTTTGGTTTCGCCACTACCCTCGCCAAATGGCAGTGAGTCGATTATTATGCGTGAAACGAAACGAGGTGCAATGCCTGTATCGGACGAGTCGGACGAGGTCTGAAAACGTATCGTGCGTTTGCTCTTCTGACACCACTCAATCAGGCGGCTCTTGAAGTCGGTCTCCTCGTGCGACATATCGCCAATGTCGATAAAAGCACCTATTACGTCATTAATGATTATGCGGTTGACCGTGTCGTAGCCCTTATCGAGATAGAGCGCACCCACCAGCGCCTCGAAAGCGTCGCCGTTGAGATGCTTCTGCACAAACGAGCCCGAGTGGTTGAAAACCACCATACGGTCAAGCCCGATACATTCGGCCAGATGATTTAACGATTGGCGACTGACAATTTTTGCACGTGTTTGGGTCAAAAATCCCTCGTCGGCATCGGGAAACTCAATGAAGAGGTAGTCCGAGACGATCGATTCCAACACCGCATCGCCAAGATATTCGAGCCGTTCGTTGTTGATTGGCGCGCCACCCTCGACGTGCACCGATGCCGAGCGGTGAACGAGCGCCAGTTTATATAATTCGAGATTGTCGGGAGTGACGCCCGTCATACGGCGGAAAGCGCGATAATAGTCGCGCTCTCGGCCAAACGACAAATGCCACAGACGAACAATAGCCCCCATAGCAAGGGTGTTTTAGAGTTTTTTAAGCAGTACCGACGAGTTCTGACCGCCAAAGCCGAACGTATTGCTCATCGCGTAGTTGACCTCTCGGCGCTCTGCTTTGAGCGGAGTCAAACGGAAACGCGGATCAATGGCAGGGTCGGGATTGCAGAGGTTTATGGTCGGTGGAATAATGCTTTTTTGTATTGCCATAACGCAGGCAAGCACCTCGATGGCTCCGGCGGCACCCAACAGGTGGCCGGTCATCGACTTTGTGGAGCTGAGGTTCATATTGGCAATGTGGTCACCGAAGACCTTTGCAACACCTTTCAGCTCGGCCAAATCGCCCATTGGGGTCGATGTTCCGTGAGTGTTGATGTAGTCGACCTTATCGGGACTTATACCCGCATCGGCCAAAGTGTCGCGCATCGACTTGGCAGCACCCTCGCCTTCCGGCTCGGGAGCAGTCACGTGATAGGCATCGGAACTCTCTCCGCAACCTGCAATCTCGGCATATATTTTTGCTCCGCGCGCAACAGCGTGCTCATACTCTTCCAAAACCAGAGCACCTCCACCTTCGCCCATTACAAAACCGTCGCGAGCCGCATCGTAAGGACGCGAAGCCGTTGCAGGGTCGTCGTTACGGGTCGAGAGAGCCATCATTGCATTAAATCCGCCGATGCCGGCAATGCAGATTGCACCCTCCGAACCACCGGTAATCATAGCATCGGCACGGCCGAGGCGTATGTTGTCGACAGCCGAAACGATCGAGTGGGTCGATGACGAGCAGGCCGAAACAGTCGAAAAACTCGGCCCTTTGTAGCCGTATTTGAGCGAAATATGACCGGCGGCCATATTGGGCAACATCTTCAAAACCATAAATGGGCTGAATCGCGGCGTACCGTCACCGGCAAAGAACTCCTCCATCTCGCCGAACATAGAGTTGATGCCGCCAATGCCTGCACCCCAAATGACGCCAACGCGCTCGGGGTCGACACCCGAATCGTTAATGCCGGAATCGTTGATTGCCTCCTCGGACGAAATAAGTGCATATTGGGTAAAGAGGTCGAGTTTGCGAGCCTCTTTGCGGTCGAAATGATCTTCCGGAACGAAGTTTTTAATCTCGGCAGCGATAGTTGTCTTCGACTTCGAAGTGTCGAATCGTGTGATTTGTCCAACACCCCCGATCCCTTTTTCAAGAGAATCGAAATATTGTGCAACATTGTTGCCAATAGGGTTAATAGTGCCTATTCCGGTTATTACTACTCTTCTCTTTTTTTCCATTGGGTTAATTTGTTAAGGTTCGAACAGATATCGCTAATTAAAATAAATGAGGTAAAACGAAAATACATTTTACCTCATAATAAATCGGCCAACCGATCGGGAGCCTATTTCTTGTGCTCTTCGATGTACTTGATTGCGTCACCGACAGTGGTGATTTTCTCGGCGTCTTCGTCGGGGATCTGAATATCGAATTCTTTCTCCAACTCCATAATCAACTCTACGGTATCCAAAGAGTCTGCGCCAAGATCGTTTGCAAAGCTCGACGTTTCGTTAATGTCTTTGCTATCAACATTCAGCCTGTCTTTGATAATCTCAACTACTTTTGATGAAACTTCTGACATAAATCTATAAGTTTAAATTTAACATATGTGTGGCACTGTCACTTCTCGCCTTGACACGCGAAAATCGAGGCAAAAATAACACTTTTTCTCGAATGTGGCGAATTTTTGGCCGTTTTTTTGCTCTACACCAAACCACCTCATCGGTAAAGCATTATCAAACAGTGCTTTGAGCAGCATTATTTCGGGGCTGATTATTCGTTTCGGATACAGATAATAGCCCTTAACGCCCCTTTCGGCATAAAAAACGTGCCACAAATTTTGCCACTCAACCAATAATGCTTACCTTTGACTTGGTTAAAACAACACCCCAAAAGAGTATGAAACTGCTTCTTATCAGCAACTCCACCAACGCAGGCGAGGAGTATCTCAAATACCCGATCAAAGAGATCGGGCGCCACCTTCAAGGCATTGGCGAGATAGCTTTTGTGCCCTACGCGGCCGTCACCTTCTCTTACGACGACTACGAGGCAAAGGTTCAGCGCCGTTTCGACGAGATTGGCGTCAAGGTTCATTCGGTTCACCACGATGCTTCGCCGCGCGAGACCATTATGCGTGCCGAGGCGATTGCCGTAGGTGGCGGCAACACTTTTTCGCTCACCAAGATGATGCAGGAGCAGGGCCTTATGGAGGCGATTTTGGAACGCATAGGTGCCAATGTTCCATACGTTGGTTGGAGCGCCGGCAGCAACGTCTGCTGTCCGACAATTTCGACCACCAACGATATGCCCATCGTTGAGCCGGCATCGTTCCGCGCCATTGGTGCCATACCATTCCAAATCAACCCCCACTACCTCGATGCCAACCCCGTGGGTCACGCAGGAGAGACGCGCGAGCAGCGCATTTTGGAGTATATCGCGGCCAACCACGACGTTTGGGTTGTGGGCCTGCGCGAGGGCTGTATGCTGCGCTACATCGACCGCCGTTTGGAACTCATCGGCAGTCGTCCGATGCGCATTTTCCGCTACGGTGAGCCTGCACGCGAGGTGGTTTCGGGCGACGACCTGTCGTTTCTTTTCAAATAATCGACCTTCGAGAGGGTGACCGACACGATACGCATAGGGGTCGAGGGCGAACAAGCCGCAACGGAGTACCTCCGTCGCGCGGGATACCTGATTGTCGAGCGCAACTGGCGCAGCCACCCCCACGAGGTAGATATCGTTGCTTCGCGCGAGAGCGAGTTGCATTTTGTCGAGGTCAAGACCCGCAAACAAGGCTCTCTCACCACTCCCGAGCAAGCCATAACGCCCCATAAAATCAAAAATCTGGTAGCCGCCGTCAACCACTACGTGGCGCTTAACGACATTCGCGCCGAGGTAAGGCTCGACCTTGCTGCCGTCGAAACGTCGGAGTCAGGCGAATTTGAGGTGCGGCTGGTGCCCAATATCGACAATCTAAATTGGTAAATACCTATTATATATAATGCTCTTCTACAACATAGGAATTCGGGCGATGTGTCTGGGCATACGGACAGCGTCGCTGTGGAGCTGCAAGATGCGCAAGTGGCTCAATGGGCGCAAGGGACTTTTTGAGCGATTGAGCAAGGCGATTGCCCCCAACGACCGCGTGGTGTGGGTTCACTGTTCGTCGCTCGGCGAGTTTGAGCAGGGCCGCCCCGTGATTGAGGAGTTGCGCCGCCTGCACCCCGAATATAAGATTCTGCTCACTTTCTTCTCGCCCTCGGGCTACGAGATACGTCACAACTACGAGGGTGCCGACTGGGTCTTCTATATGCCGGCCGACACGCCGCGTGCCGCACGCCGTTTTGTTGCCGCGGTGCACCCCGAAAAGGCCGTTTTTGTGAAGTACGAATTTTGGCTCAACCACCTGGCCGCGCTGCGCCGCAGTGGCTGCGACACCTACCTGATCTCGGCGATTTTCCGTCCGAAACAGGTCTTTTTCAAGCCCTGGGGCGTCAACTTCCGCCGTGCACTTCGCGGCCTGCGCCACCTCTTTGTGCAGGACGAGGCCTCGGCGCGGCTGCTCTCGGGCATTGGGGTCAAGGAGGTGACCATTGCGGGCGACACCCGTTTCGACCGTGTGGCCGCACTGGCCGCCGCCGCACCTACGGTCGAGGCTATCGAACGCTTTGCTGCGGGCGGAAAACTCTTTTTGGCAGGCAGCACGTGGGCTCCCGACGAGGAGCTGTTGTTGGAGGTCATCGACCGCAATCCGCGGCTTAAATTCGTAGTGGCGCCCCACGAGATGGACGAGGGTCGCATTGCGCACCTTGTGGCACGATGCAAAGGCGGTGCGGTGCGTTATACAAAATTGTCGGCCGAGAGCGACCTCACGGCGCCTCAACTGCTCATAATCGACACCATAGGGCTGCTCTCGTCGGCCTACCGCTATGCCACTTATGCCTATATCGGCGGCGGTTTTGGAGTTGGCATACATAACACTTTGGAGGCGGCCACTTTTGGGTTGCCCATAGCGTTCGGCCCCAATTACGAGCGTTTCCGCGAGGCTCGCGAGATGGTTGCGCTGGGCTGCGCTGCGAGCGTGGCCGATGCCGCGGAGTTGAACTTGTGGCTCACGCGGTTGGAGTCCGACCGTGAGGCCTACGACTTTTGTTCGCACTGTGCGCGCTCCTATGTCGAGCGCAACTGCGGCGCCACGCAAACCATTCTCGAAGAGGTTTTTGGGGAGAGGGGAGAAAAAAGTGAGTAAGGTGATTAAGGTGGATAAGGTGATTAATGAAACAGGGTTGAGAATCTAATCTCAACCCTGCTTTTTAGTTCTCATACGGTACATTTTTTCGCGGAATCCGCCGCTGTCGATAAATTTTTGTTCGGCTGTTTTCAGGTGCCTGTAAAGCAGAAAATCTATTTGTCGAATCAACACTATTGCCGTGTTGGCCGTTAATTGGGCATCTCCACCGCGCACCTCACCAAGCCAAAAAGCGGAGTCATTGTGCTCGCGTCCCAAGTTGCGGACTTTGAGCAATTCGGGTGAGTCGTTGCTCCATTGTGCCAACCCTCTGACGCGCAAATAATCCTCATAATCGACCAATAGCTCTTGCAGACTTGCTTTGGCCACGTTGTAGAGTTTCAGCTCTGTTTCAGTACTTGTTGCCGAAGCCGTGCACCCTTCTACAATGTTTTGTTTACCCGAGCGTGCAGCCTGAATCATTTGGTCGGTCGTGCGGTCGGACTGACGCAAAAAGGTGTGACAAAAATGGAAGGTAATGTCGTAGAGAGCCTCTGCCTTCTGGTAGCTTAGCAGCTTACGGTAGTCGGTTCTGCGCGAAATAAGCTCTTCCATAGTTTTATGTTTTTTGGTTCCCTCTCTCTTTAATCACCTTAATCACATTATCCACATTACTCACCTTTCCCCCTCCCTTAGAAGTTCCCGAAGGTCGTCCACGAGGAGTTGCTTTCGGCCGAGGATTCGACCGCAGGCGGCAGGTTGACAAAGAAGTTGAAACCCGTCCACTGCTCGATTTGGTCGACCGAAACGGCATAGTTGCCCCAAGTCGAGCCGTCATTGTAGAGAGTGTGAGGTAACCAGAATCCTATTGCCGAGGCATCGGTTATGGTGTTGCCCGAACGTTTGACTTTTAGCAATACCTTGTAGTAGTAGTTCGGCACCGGACAGTTCTTGCTTGCGTCATTTTTGGGGTGAATGTAGGTAATTGTTTCGTTGCCACCCACCTTGCGCAAGGTGGCACCCGTAACCACGTAGAGCGTGTCGCTCGACGGAATAGCCCCACGCACAGCATCTTCAAGTTGGTTCCAAATACCGCCGTTGAACTTGTTTTGGATCTGCGGCGTCGAGTTGGTTGCATAGTAGGTTTGCACCTGCATAGCCGACACTCCGCTGCGGTCACCGTCGGGTATTTGGTGCCCTCGGGCATAAATTTCGAGAGCGGAGTTATAGTCTGATGCGTCGGTACTTCCGTAATTGACACCGTAGCTCGAAGTCCAAATGTTGATTTGGTCACTTGTGGCAATGTTGGGGTTTTGTTTCCAAGTGCCCGAACGCGTACCGGTAGTCTGCGATGCAATCAACGGATAGGCCACCCAGTAAGAGGTGTAGGTCGATCGATCATAGAGGTAGGTGTAGTTGCGCTCTGAGCCTGCATAGAATGTACCCACGTAGTAGTTGCTGTTGGATTCCGATGCTGCGGGCAGTTCGGCCCAGGCACGAGCAATTGCAGGCTCGGCCGAGGTGGTGGTAAACGAGGCGATCGAGCCAACAACGACTGCGCTTTGCGCGGCGTAGCTGCCTGTGCCGCCGACGGTCACGGTCGGTGCAAAGTAGTAGGTTGTCGAGGGTTGCAGACCCGTGAGTGAGGCCGTAACGGTGCCCGAGGTGGCCGTCGGCGGCACGGCGGCTGCGACGGTAGCGTAGGACGCGAGCGTGGACGATGTGCCCCAGCGGAAAGCCGCTGCGGAGGGAATGGCCGTTGCCCCCGAAAACGAACCCGACAGGGTTGCCCCTGTCGAGTCGATGTTCGTAGCTTCGGCGGCTAAAATGGTTGCTGCGGGCTCTTCACCCTCGGCGCCCCCGCCGGATTGGGGTCAATTCTTGTAAGTAATTGATGCAGATGCTATACCAACTTGATTGCTTGATGAACTAAATGTTATTTTAACTGCATTTGTGTTAGCAGGTAAAGAGGCTTTAGTTATTGTAAAGTTTGTTGATGTGGTACCAGTAGATTCGTAGGAAGTACCACCATTTGTACTGTAATGCAGAGTAATGGTTTGAGCTTTTGTGGTCCATTGAGTGCAAACAAATGTAGCGCTGGTAATAGTTCCTCCATTTGTCATTTTCAATGTTACATCACCTCCTTTGGTTACAGGTTGGGTGGTAATTGTACTTGATTGTTTGTTTGCCGACACAAAAGTAACCTTAGCCTCAGTGTATGTTACATTGTGTTCAGCGTATGAATTACTCCAGCTGCTAAAATCACTAATGTTAGTAAAATCATAAGAAACATCATAAGACGTATCGCCAGCAACTTTTGGGGTGAATGTTGTGGTTGCGCCATAGACTTTGGTCGTGCCACCGTCGAGCGATGCCCAAGCGCGGAAGGTATATTCCGAGCCGGTAGTCAGTCCAGTGAGGTCGTACGAGAACGGAGTGCTGTTGGTTGGTGTGGCCGTAACCGAAGTGTAGCTCTCAGCCGTCGAAAGTTTGTACTCAAATCCGCAGGTAACGGTGCCGTCACCCAAATTTGAAACGGTATAGCTACCATTGAGGGTTGCAGCTTGACCGTTGCCATTATCGGCCGTAGTAGCCGTGCCCGTAGCCGCAGCAGTCGTTGCGCTTACAGTCGGCGTTGGCAACGGAATAGCAGTCGTGCCTGTGCCGTCAGTGTAGATAGCAACAGCACTACCAGTTGTCGCACTACTTGCATAGCAAGAAAAGATAACAGGATTATTACCTTGGTTGTATCTTATAGTATTGCGAGTATATTCCCCTTGCGCTGTAATAGTAGCTACTCCGCGGGCAATGGCAACATTCCACAAACCGTTTGCATTGTTGGTTTCTTGTGTCCTTAAATAATTAGAACTTGACGATGCGGCATAAAGGTAACCTGCCGCACCGGCCTTGAATGCAACAGTACCGGTAGTGGTACCCTCCTCGACGGCAAAGATCTGAACGCCTGCACCAGGGTCGGAAATCTTACTGTTCGATTTAGTAACCGCTTCCGCTGCTCGATTATTGGCGTTTTGGGTGCCGATTGCGTAGTTATAAGACGAAGCAGCAATAATAACATTGTCGCCGATTTTCAAGTCGGAGAGAGAGGTGGCAAGCGTATATTCCACGGGGCTGGAAACTGTAATGCCATTCATATCGACATTGAATTTCGAGACCTCACCGGCAACGAATTTAAGTGCGTCGGTAGCAGGCATTGTGATAGCCTTGGTATAAGTTCCCGAGGTGGTGGTAACAACCACTTGCAACGTAGTGCTCGTCAGGTCGGCAGGAGCACAAGCGAACCAAATGTCGCTAATAGTGGTATTCGTTGCAGGAGTAATCGAGAGGGTCTTCGATGCCGAATTGGCAACCAATTCACCGGCCGATTGAGGGTCATTGTCTTCGTAGTAGTAAAAATAGCGTCCGGTCAGGTTCTCTTCTGCGGTGAGCGAAATGGAGTTGATTGTTTCGCTTGCGCCAAGAGTGAAATTGGTCAACGACATCTTACCATAGGCAGTGACGTGCGAAAAAGCCAAGTTAACATTGGTAGAGAACGCAGCCATAGTTGACGATTTGGCAGCGAGTATCTGAGCGGCTTCGTCGCACGAAGTAGCAGTGGCAGCTTGTGATGAGGGAATATTGATAGTACCACTTTTGAAAGAAGAACTAAAACTTACACTTGCCGATGCAGGACTAAGTGCATAGAAAGCGTGGCTCGTGACCGAAGTGTCCTCGGTAATATCGACAGTAAATGCGGCACTCTTTTGGTCGCCGGAGGGGGCAACGGTTGCATTTTTACCAGTGCCATAATTGTAACTAACCTTTACATCTTTATTGGTTGTCCAAAGAGTGGGATAGGCAGTTCCGACTTTATCGCCAAAAACGGTACGCGTGCTCTCGGCAGTGGCAGAGAACGAAACCTTGCGACTAACCTCAATGTTGTCGACTTCATTTGTCTGACAAGCCGTGAATGCCATTGCAGCTGCTGCAATGAACAATAGAGATTTGAATGTTTTTTTCATAGCAGCAATTTTAGAATGTACCGTAATCTTGTTCGGTTGAGTCCATAATTGAAGCCCCTTGTAGGCCGCTCGCGGCGATACCTTGTTCGACGACAATCTCCGAGAGAGAGATTGTTGGATAATTGTAGTTCCTTTTCATTTGCGTTTTATTTTATTTGTTTGGTTTATAGTATAAAAAAATTCAAAATAATTAAAGACTTTAAGGACTTTAACGACTTTAATTAAAAGGTCTTTAAAGACTTTAAGGACTTTAAGGTCATTAATAGCCCCGTCGCTCGCGGCGCAAGCGCGTCATTCGTTCGCGAAAGCCACCCTCGTCGAGAAACTGTTCACCCAGTCGCTCCAACTGCCGGAAAAGCAGGTAGTCGGTCTGACGAATCAACACTATCGTCGTGTTGGCCGTCAGCACATCGTCGCCACGCACTCGGTCGAGCCAAAAAGCCGAATCGTTGTGCTCCCGTCCCAACTCGCGCGCAACTGTCAGCTCGGGCGAATCGTCGACCCACTGAATCAACCCACGCGTGCGCAAATAGTCTTCGTAGTCGACCAACAACTCCTGCAAACTCGCCTTGGCAACGCCCACCAACTTAATCTCGGTCTCGCGACCGGTGGACGACGCCGCCGAACCCTCGACAATATTCTGCTTACCCGAACGCGCCGCCTGAATCATCTGGTCGACAGTACGGTCGCCTCGGCGCAGGTAGGTGTCGCAAAAATAACAGGTCAAGTCGTAGATTGCTTCGGCCTTGCGGTAGCTGATCAATCGACGATAATTACCTTGACGCGGCACAAGCGGCTCCATCGGTTCGAACTACTTTAACTCTTTACTGCTAACGGCTTTACAGTTAATAACCTTACAGACTTTAAGGACATCAGGGTCTTTAACGACCATAAAGACATTAACTATCACGCAAAATTAATCATTTTTTACCGAAAAACAATATGGCGCAAAGGCGTTTTTTATTAACACCTTACAAACAGAGGAAAATGCAAGAGAAATTAACGACTTTAAGGACATTAAGGACCTTAAGGACTTTAAGGACTTTAAGGGGCCGGAAAACTCTTTTTAGTCGCGTTTTTGGGCCAGCAGGTCGCGAATCTCGGTGAGCAAAATCTCCTCCTTGGTGGGAGCCGGTTCGGGTGCGGGTGCCGGAGCAGGCGCGGGTTTAGGCTCGTTCTTGCGCATCAGCCGGTTCATAATCCGTATCATCAGAAATACGCAGAGTGCCAAAATCAGAAAGTCGATGCACTGCTGAATGAAAGCGCCATAGTTCCAATAGATTGGGTCGGACGGCACCATAACCGCCTCCGAGGCACCAACAACGTCGGCCACGGCCGAAACACTGTTGTTGACCACGTCGCGCACGCCACTCAAATCGAGCCGCAAGTCTTTCAGATTGACGCTGCCGATCAGTGCGCTGATTGGGGGCATCAGTACGTCGTTGACCAACGACGAAACTATCTTGCCAAAAGCGCCGCCGATGATGACACCAACCGCCATATCCATCACGTTGCCCTTCATTGCGAAGGTCTTGAACTCTTTCCAAAATGCCATAATCTTTATTATTTTGTTTGGTTGAAAAAAAAATTTGATGCAAATATCCCACTTTTTTTGCAGTTATCCGAAATTTTGCTCTATTTTTGAAGTGTGAATCCTTGATACTTCCTAAAAACTTTTGTGAAAATGCTTACGATTTCTGAAAAAAGCAAAAATTTGCCACTCTCGCCTATTCGCAAGCTCGTGCCGCTCGCCGAAAAGGCTGTTGCAAGAGGTGTGAAGATCTACAAACTCAACATCGGACAACCCGATGTCGAAACGCCACAAGTTGCACTCGATGCAATTCACAACACATCGCTCACCACCCTCGCCTACACCCACTCGGCAGGATTGATCTCCTACCGACGCAAGCAGGTGGAGTACTACCGCCGGTTGGGCATCGACCTCGAAGTCGACAACCTGATCACAACCATTGGCGGCTCCGAAGCGGTGATGATGAGTATCACAATCTGCTGCAACCGCGGCGACGAAATACTCGTGGCCGAACCATTCTACGCCAATTACAGCACTTTCGCAAAAGAGGCCGACGTGGTAATAGTCCCCGTCCCCTCAGACATAGAACACAACTTTGCACTACCGCCCGTCGAGGAGTTCGAAAAACGCATAACACCTCGCACAAAAGCCATCTTGGTCTGCAACCCAAGCAACCCAACCGGCTACCTCTACACCGCACGGGAACTCGACAAACTGCGCGAACTGGTTTCGCGTAACGGTCTGTTCCTCATTGCCGACGAGGTCTACCGCGAATTTTGCTACGACGGACGGCACCAAATATCGGCCTTGACGCTCAAAGGCATCGACGACAACGTGATTGTAGTCGACTCCATTTCAAAACGTTACAGTATGTGCGGCGTGCGTTTGGGCTGCATCATCAGCCGCAACACGGAGGTTATGGCCGCCGCTATGAAACTCGCTATGGCGCGACTCGCTCCGCCGCTGCTGGCACAAATCGCAGGCGAGGCCGCCGTCGACACACCACAAAGCTATTTCGACGCAGTGAATGCCGAGTACACCGCGCGACGCGACACCCTCATCAGCGAACTCAACAAGATTCCCGGAGTTTACACACCACTGCCCGAGGGCGCTTTCTACACAATGGTTCATCTGCCCGTCGACGACTGCAACCGCTTCGCCGCGTGGCTGCTCGACGAGTTCACATTCAACGGCGCAACGGTGCAAATAGCCCCCGGCACAGGATTCTATGCCACCGAGGGACGCGGACTGCAAGAGGCACGTATGGCCTACGTCATCAAGCGCGAAGACCTTATCGAAGCCTGCAACATTCTGCGCGAAGCACTCAAAGTCTACCCGGGCAGAACCGAGTAGAGTGGTCTGAAAGACAACCTACAAATTATCATCAGGAGCGTGGTGCGATTCGGAGAGCCTTGTGAGCAGCACGCCGCAAGAGGCCTCCAACATATCGAGCACCAACTCAAAACCGTCGGCACCTTCATAATAGGGGTCGGGTATATAGTCGTAACCGAACGATTGCGGTAGGTAGTCGGCCATACGTTCGACCTTGTCGACCGCTTCGAGGTCGGGCGCAAGGCGGTTGAGCGTCTCGTAAACCGCATCGTCCATAGCCAAAATCAGGTCGAACCGCCCGAAATCGTCACGCACAACAGGACGCGAACGGTGGGTGAACGAGTAACCGCGCGCCTGCCCGGCACGACGCATACGCTCGTCGGGCAGCTGACCAGCGTGTCCGCCGTAGGTGCCGGCCGAATCAACCTCGAACCGCTCGGCAACCCCTCGCGAGGCTGCCTCGCAACGAAAAATCTCCTCGGCCGCCGACGAACGACAGATATTTCCCAAACAGACAAACAGAACCCTGAATTTCATCTCTACGGCACAAATTTTGACCCGCCACGAAAGTATGACGAAGTGCAAAATTATGGAAAATTCCGACAAAATCACAACCGAAGAGCTCAGGCGCGATCGCGCACTGCTCTATTTGCGCATCTTTATTGGCGCAATGCTGCTCACAAGGGTAATCACCAAGTCGCAGGAATACCTCGTTTTGGAGGACGAATACCCTCGCATACTCGGCATCGACGGCGGCTCGGTAGTGACCATTGCCGGCATCGTGGAGGTGCTCTGCGCCGTGGCGGTCATCACGGGTTTTTGGATACGCTACGCCTCGGCACTAATGGTGGCGGTAATGTTGAGCGCAGCTCTGCTCTTTTTCCCCAACCAAACATTTGCGCAGGGCGAGCTGAACTTTGTCTATGGTGGCGTATTCCTCTTTTTTGCGCTCTCGGGCGGAGGGAGTTATGCGATGGTGAATTCAAAATTCAAAATTCAAAATTCAAAATTTGGTTCAATGAGCTGAAAATCAGAAAGACAGAAAGTAAAAAACAAAATTCGGGAGTCGTCCAACATTGGACAACTCCCGCAAAATAACGTATTGGTCTGAGGACTATTTGGCAGCCTCAACCGACACTTTACGAAACTCTTTCATAAGTTTCGAAATTTCCAAAGCCGATTTACGGGCACGAGTGCCGGCAGCTTTGTTACCTTTGGTTGCTTGAAGATTGGCGTTGGTCTGGAAGACCTCAATCTTTGCATTGATTTTCTGTACTAACTCCTGCATAGTTTTAGAATTTAATTTATTTGGGTTTATGGTGTTCTCTTGCAAAGATATAAATAAATATTATTATACAAACGTTCAGGTCTGTTTTTTTATCGTTTTACTTAACAAATCGACGCATAGTACGACGAATTCTGTCACCAAGCGAGAGTTTTTTATTGCGGTCACTGCTCTTGCCATTACCGTAGCCATAGCCGTAACCGTAACCGTATCCATAACCATAGCCGTAACCGTATCCCTTGCCGTACTTCTCGCCGCCATAGTAGAGTGTGCCGGCCCCGACATCGGAGACTATGACACCCATATTTTTGAGCGAACGACGGCCCGAAACCGCTTTGACTGTATCGAAGCTGCCCTTCTCGGTATAACCCATACGCATACAGTAGATTGTCGTGTCGGCCAAGCGATTGGCAATCATAGTATCGGTGACAAGCGAAATTGGGGCGGTATCGACAATGATGCAGTCGTAGAGTTTGCGCAACTCCTCAAAGGCTTTGTCAAGCTCGGGACGCATCAGTAATTCGGCCGGGTTGGGAGGAATGGTGCCCACAAAGAGCGCATCAACACCGTGAACGCAATTCTTGACGATAAGTTTGTTTATATCGGTCTGCTGATCGACCAGGAAGTTGACCAAACCGTAGCTGTGGTGGCTCACGCCCACACGTTTCTCCATCGAACCCTTACGCATATCCATATCGACCAGAATCACCTTCTTGCCTGTGATAACCATTGAAAGGGCTATGTTCAGCGCAACAGTGGTCTTGCCCTCCGACGGAATTGTCGAAGTAACCATCACCACCTTGCCCCCTGAGGGCATCATAAAGTCGATGTTGGTACGTACCATACGGAATGACTCCGAAATGGAGTCGCGGCTGTTTGGTGTAACCATCACATCGCTGGTGTGACGACCCTCTTTCGAAGGAATTGCACCAATGATTGGAACGCTCTGGCCAAGCATAGCTTCGACCTCCTCAACAGTGTAGATTTTGGTTCGGAGCGACTCGGCAATGAAGATCACTACCACGGGCACAATCAGACCTATTATAAAAGAGAGCAACAGAATGAGCGAAGTTCGGGGCGACACGGGCAGTGCCGGTGCAAGTGCCGAATCGATAATTCTCGAAATAGGTGCCGTGGTGGCCAATTTCAGACTCGTCTCCTCGCGCTTGTTGAGCAGGTAGGTGTATAGTTCGACCTTTATCTCCTGATTACGCAGAATAGACTGTGTCTCCTTCTCGATGGTCGGAATGTTGCTCACCTTGTTGCGCGTCTCGGCAATCTGACGATTCAGCGAGCGCAACTGTATTTCGAGCGACGAACGAAGGTTAACGATCGACTCGGGCAGGGTTGACTGCATAGCCACAATGCGTGCTTTGAGATTGCTCACCGACGGGTTGTTGAGCATCTTGTCGCCGCCAAGTCCCGAATATTCGAGCACCATTGTGTTGTAGTTATTGAAAATGGTGTTGAGCGAGGCATCTTCGACAGCCATCGAGGGCACGAGTTTGGCGTCGCCTTTGAGCGAACGGACAAAGACAAGCACATCGTTCAGCACACTGATCTGTGTTTCAAGATTCATTGCGTCCTGTTCCTGACGCGAGGCGTTCTGAATGTACATATTGGCCTCCGAGGTGGAGTTGACCGACTGAGAGTGCTTGCGGTAGGTCTCGACATCGGTATCGACCGTATCGAGTTCGTTGCCGACAATTTCCAAGCGTTCGTCAACAAAATGCATTGTAGCACGAGCCACGGCGCGTTCGCCCTCTTTTGCGTCTTCGTTGTAGACCCAAATCAATTCGTTGACAATATCTGCCGACTTGCGGGCAACTGGCGATTTGATGCCCACACTGATAAGGCTCGTGGTCTTGCTCGACGGAGCAACCGTCAAATCACGCAACAGCGAGGCTACCGTGACCGAAGGCAACGACACACCAACATACATTTTGGTGCGCGACTCGGGGCGTTCGGCAAAGGACGGGTTCTTGACAACGGAGAATATGGCGGCATCGGTAAAGACCTGCTCACCATAGGCAGCGCCAAACTTGTTGACAATCTCCTTGCCTCCCGGAATACGATAGGTCATCACCACGTCGTAACGCGAGGTGTCGGGCGAGAAGAGTATTTCAACCCCAAAAGGCATTGTCATCGAATCGACCTTTAATGCCACCGGTGAATTGCCGGCATAGATCTCGACCTTGCGCAGTTTTGCATAGTCGTAATAGCTGACATTCAGTGCCAAACGGTCGACGACCTTCTCCATCAGAGAACGCGAACGCAGAATGGCGGCCTCATTGTCGACAACCGAAGTACGACGCATCATACGCATATTGGTCATCGAGGTCACGTCGGATTTGACCGATCGTGACGAGTCTTCGTCGATATAGATCAGCGAAGAAGCCGAGTAGATTCGGGGGGCAATCTTGCAGTAGAGGTAGCCGACAGCGACGCAGAAGACCACCGACACGAGGAACCAAAACCAGTTGCCGATAAAAAATTTCCAGATTTTACGGAGCGACAGTTCGGTCTCCTGTGCCTGCTCCTGTTGGTTATTGTCGGGATTTATGTTCTGTGGCAGAGTGTTTTCCATAGCGATTATTTGTTTATTCTCGTTGCGTAGGAGACGTAGTAGATCATCATTGCGATCGACGTTCCGAGCGAAGCAAGCGAGGTGATTATCGGGAAGTAGGTGGTAAAGGTCGATACCGACTTGGCTTTTGCGCTGATCGGTTCAATATAGACCACATCGTTCTGTTTGAGGTAGAAATAGGGCGAATTGAACACGCTGCTCGACTTCAAATCGAGAACCTCGATATGACGAATGCCGCCCTCCTCGCGAATAACCTGAACGCGGCTGCGTTTACCGTAAGGGGTCAGATCGCCGGCAAAACCTATGGCCTCCAACAATGTGGCACGATCGCCGGGGAAGTTGTAGGTTCCCGGACGATTAACCTCACCAATAACGGTAATGTAGAAGTTGATGAAGGTCACCGTAACCACCGGATCGGGCATTACGTCGGCCAAGCGCTGCTGCAACATAGCAGCAATCTCCTGACGGGTCATACCTGCAACGCGCAGCCTGCCCAAAACCGGAAAGGTAATATCGCCATTGGAGTCGACCGTATAGCCTTCGTAGCTGACATTGGTGATGATTCGGTTCGACGAGTTGGCTTGCGAAACGCTGTTGGCAATCTGGCTGCGTGCAGCAAAAAGGTTGTATGGAATGGCCAGTTCGGGATTCGACGACGAAACCGAGATGGTCAGTATGTCGCCAACCTTGACAACATTGGCGCCCTGAATTGCACCGTTCACGTCGTTGCTGACCACATCTTGGAAATAGGCCAGGTCTTTGTAACTGCCGCACGACGAGAGAAACATCACAAGAAGCAGGGAGAAAATCGTCAATTTCTTTTTCAAAATCATTATTGGGTAGAGTTATCTTAACGTTATTTAATCGTACAAATATAATGTTTTTTTCGTTACCGGGCACTGCATCAAGTTTTTTTGGCCGTCAAGAGTCGCTGCGAGCAGAAAAATCGATATCTTTGCGCCGATGAAACGCATTGAGCGATACTTGGAAACGGCGGTCGTCCTCTTCGGGGCGGTTGTCTACGCCATTGCCTGCCGCCAGCTGCCTTTTTCGGCCGATCAAACGGCCCTTATTGGCACGCTCAACGATGGAGCAATGACCACTCTGTTGGTCGAGAACCCCGACGACTCGCTTGCGCTGCACACCCATAGCCGCCGTCTTCAACGTCATCAATCCACCTCACCCGAGATTGATATCCTCAAAGCGAGAATGATGCTCACCGTCACCGACACTCTGTCAAGCGGCGTTGGACTCGCCGCACCGCAGGTCGGAATACCCTACAAATTGATTGTCGTCCGGCGACTCGACACCGAGGGCGAACCTTGGCGTTTCTATCTCAACCCCGAAATCACACGCTACTCCGACGAAAAAGCTATGGGGCGCGAGGGTTGTTTCTCGGTTGCCACCCGACGCGGAGTGGTTGAGCGCTCGACCTCGATCGACATACGCTACAACGACCCCGAAACGTTCAAGGTCTGCACCGAACACATCGAGGGTTTCACGGCAGTGATCTTTCAGCACGAGATCGACCACCTCGAAGGGGTACTCTTCACCGACCGCGCAGCCGAAATTCTGCCCAACAACTGAACTATTCGCCCCAAATCATAACACTCAAAACACTATGACTCTTGGTATTGTAATCTTCGGCATCTTAACCGGTTCGCTGCTTAGCGTGCTCGTTGGACTCATTGGCGCACGTCGTCGAATCGGCTTCGGCTGGACATTTCTGATCTCGGTGATTTTCACCCCTTTGGTTGGGTTGATTGTGGCTTTGGTTTCGGAGCCGCTGCCTCAGGGCGAACGCCGCTGGGGTTGCCTTGGAGCGGTTTTGGCTCTACTGGCCATCATCATTCTTGCCGCTTTGGTGCTGATGATGTTCTTCGGCATAATCGGCTCCATAGGCGGGTTGTTCGACGGAGCGGCCGCAACCGAAGCTGCGGGCACTTTCACTTCGCTAATAATCTGATAACAAAGCCCCTGTGATACAAAACGACTACCCGTCCGACCTAAGGGTCAGACGGGTAGTCAGTTCTTACACAATAAGGGAAAGGTCCGTTATTCGCCTTTAACGACGTTAAAACGTTTCTCTTTGATACGTGCTTTCTTACCGGTCAGATCACGCAGATAGTAGATGCGTGCGCGGCGAACAACGCCAACTTTGTTGACCTCGATCGAATCGATGTGAGGCGAATAGAGAGGGAAGATACGCTCAACACCCACGCCGTTCGAAATTTTGCGAATGGTAAACATCTTGGTGAGACCTTCACCTTTGATTTGAATTACCACGCCGCGGAAGCTCTGTACGCGCTCTTTGTTACCCTCAATGATCTTGTAGGAAACAGTGATGGTGTCGCCGGCCTTGAAAGAGGGCATCTCTTTTTTGACCCACATTGCCTCTTTTGCTGCATTGATTAAATTGTCCATCTTTTCTAAAAGTTTAATTAGGTGGGGAATATTACGGACCCCTATGTTCTCGCAAGAGATTCCGCCACAGTTTCGAACCGCAAAGATAGACAAAAAATCAAAAATCAAAATTCAAAACTCAAAATTATAGCTATTTTCGCCTATCTTTGCCCACGAAAACGTAAAAAGAGATGAAAAAACCATTGATATTTATCACAAACGACGACGGAGTTGGAGCCAAAGGATTGCAAACTGTGACCGAAGTGGCACGACGCCACGGCCGCGTGGTGGTCATTGCACCCGAGCAGAGTCAGTCGGGCAAAGCCCACGCAATCACTATGTTTCAACCGCTCTATCTGACGCTCAAAGAGCAGTCGGAGGACGTCAGCATCTATGCCTGTTCGGGCACGCCGGTCGACTGCGTCAAGATGGGTTACGACTATCTCTTCACCGAGGAGCGTCCCTCGCTCAACATTTCGGGCATCAACCACGGTTCGAATGCGGCAATCAGCGTACTCTACTCCGGCACTATGGGTGCGGCAATCGAGGCGAGTTTCTATGGTGCGCCCTCCATTGGGCTATCGCTGACCGACCACTCCCTCGACGCCGACTTCGACGCAACCGCCATTTTTGCCGACAAAATCATTGCCGACATTCTTGCGGCCGAAATCGACGAGCCTCTCTGCTTGAACTGCAATGTTCCGATTGCACGCCCCGAAGAGATAATGGGTTACCGCGTTTGCCGTCAGACGCGAGGCTACTGGAAAGAGGAGTTTCAGATAGGAAAAGACCCGCGCGGCAAGAACTATTTTTGGCTCACGGGCGACTTCTGCAACCACGAGCCCGAGGCCGAAGATACCGACGAATGGGCACTCTCGCACAACTACATCTCGATAGTACCCGTAAGTGTCGATCTGACTGCTTACGGACAACTCTCATCGTTGAAAAACATCTTAAAGTAACCTGCCCGACAACTCTTGGGGCAGCAAAATCGTGCGCCGGCCGTCGGGGTCGACCGCATAGAGCCGTTGGTTTGTGTCGGGGGATTTCAATCCGCCAAGCGAGGCAACATAGGCTCCCGTCTTTACATAATCGAACCACTGCTCCAACTGGCGAGGCACGCTAAGGCTTCCGGTGTACCACCCTATTCGCAACTTAGGCCACTGCACACGAACGCTTTTGGCCATTCGCACAACCTCTTTGCGGTCACCGTCGCCGCCCATAAAACACAGGCAGGTTGCAGCCGACAGGTAGCGTTCGACTATCGAACCCAACAGCTCCGGTGTCAGCACCTCTCCGGCATCGGTTTGCAGCCAGGGGCTGTGGCAACCTTCGCAACGCAGCGGACAGCACGAAAGATTAAGCGCCAAAGTCAACTCGTCGGGAATCTCCTGCGCCACGATGTCGTAATTATAGATCTTCAACATTCCAGCTCACCGTTTTCTTTGGCATAGAAACGTCGTGCAGCCTCCGTTTGGCGTGCGGCCGAGAAGTTCGACACGCGTTTCATATAGCCGATGATGCGCGTTAAATAGTCGACGTTGCGGCTGTGGCACTCGGGGCACTCTTTGAGGTAGCGCTTGTCGATGTGGCCGCAATCGTTGCATACCGTGTTGGGAATATTGAAGGTGAAGTAGTTGCACCCTTCGTGCGCTGCCACCCTCAACAGTTGACGGTACTGCTTTTTGGAGAGATGCTCTTCGAGATTTAGATGCAGAGCCGAACCGCCCGTGAGATGTTCTATGTATTTGCGCCCGTGCAGACGGAACTTGTCGATAATGTTGAGCGACGGGTCTTCGACCGCGTAGAAATAGCTGTTGTAGCACTCTCGCGGAACATTATAGCCGGCCTCGCGATCCCATTTGGCGTGTTTGACCCCGACGTTCTCGGCCGGAATCATCTCGCAGTTGAACATAGTTTCTTTGGTACGGTAGCGCTTGTTGTAGCGTTCGATAAGCCCCAACACGTTGGCAACAAACTCGGCATATTGTGGGTTGTCGTCGATTCGAATACCGAGCGATTCGGCAGCCTCAACCAGACCGTTGACGCCTATTGTAAGGTATTGACGGGCAATATTGATGTAGCCCGCGTCGAAAAGCGGCAACATACCTTTGCACTGCAACTCTTTGAGGTTCTCGTTGTAACCAATCTGAACCTTATGAACCAAATCGACAACCTCTTCTAAAAAAGCCATATAATCACGCCCGTTGCGAACAGCATACTGAATCGAGCGATTGAGGTTTATGGTCAGCACGCTCTTCGAACCGGTCGAAACGCCGCCGGCTCCAAGCGTATAGCTAAATCCGTTGTCCTGAATCTCGTTGCGCAGTCGACAGCAGCTCGAAAGCGAGTCGGCGTTATCGCTCATATAGGTGAAAAACGAGTGGCCCTCGGAATACATCTCGGCCGTAAAGTCGCCCCATTCAAGATCCTTCACATCGTCGCCGTCGGTAAGCAACGCCATAGTTTCTACTGGAAAAGTGAGCATCGTTTTGGTGCGTTCGCGGTTAAACCACTTCATAAAACGTTTTTGCAGCCACGAGAGCGACTCCCAGTCGGGACGCGAACCATCGGGGAAGCGGAACTCACCAAACAGACTCTCGAAATAGGGGCGGTCGTAGTAGGCAATATTCCAGAAAACCGCCTGAAAATTACGCGCGCCCGTGGGTTGATTTATGGAGTAGACGATCTGCTCAAAACAATCGGTAATCACCTTATCGACGGTGCGGTGTTTTAGCGACAGGTCGACCACACGATCGGCATCTTTGTAGTAATCGGCACCGTATTCGAGCGCAATAAAGTAGTTCATATACATCAGAAACTCGGGCGTGGCACAGGCTCCGCTGAGCATCGACGAAACGATAAAAACCAAATTCACAAAACCGCCGCAAAACGATTTCAGATTGGTGGGTCGCGTCGAATTGCCGCCCACCGAGATAGTGCCGCCCAACAGCCACGGATACATTGTGATGCTTGCACAGTAGTTGGCCAGACTCGTCTCGTCGTTTTTGTAGATGAAGTGCTCGTTCAGCAGACGCAGGTATTTGTCGGACAACTCCTTGCCGTACATCTCTTTAAGTCGGTCGGTCAACAGTCGGCGGTTCAGACGAATAAAACCTGCTTTGGGCAATTCACCCGTCAGAGTGGCAATATTCTTACGCTCCACGTTGGCATTGGCGTCGTACTTGCTGCCGGTGGCCGGATTCTGTGCAGCACAATAGTCCATCAGAAAATCGAGCCTCTCGCGCTCCTCACGATCCTCGCTATGGCTCTGACGATAGAGCATATAGGCCTTTGCCACTGCAAAATAGCGTTCTGCCATCAAAGCAACTTCAACCTGATTCTGAATCTCCTCAACCGAGGTGCCGTTCGACACGCTCACTCGCGAGAGAATGGAGGTAAGGTCGTCGTCGGTGGCAAAAGCGCCAACCGAAAGAAAGGCCTTGCGAATGGCGTTTTTGATTTTGTCTGCCGAAAATGTTTCGCGTTTTTGGTCGCGTTTTACGATTGAAATCTCTGCACTTCCCATACTCAATATTTATTAGTTTCTTACTGTGATTTGTCCGTTTTGGACAATCGAGCGGTATGGCGACAATACAAGAGGCTTTTTCGGCGCATCGAAAGCAGGTCGATTATCAGAAAAAGAGTGCCCAATGTGTTTGTCGACACTTTCACCCGAGCGTCGCAACAGTTGTAAATTAGCTATTCGGCAGGTCTTCTGACTCGTCTTTGTTTTTGCAACGCCTTCCCGAGCCGTTTGGTTGGTCAGTGGCAAAAGATTGATGCAAAACGCCATCGATAATGGCTCGACGGCAAAGAGTTACAGCAGCGGGAACTGTTCGGGATTCTCACCCGATTCCCTTTTGATCTCACAAGCGGAGAACCGATGCTTCGACAAAGATAGGGGTTTATTGTCGGCTTGCGCCACTCCGCCGAATTAAAGTTATCAACATCTTCTCAACCGTTCGCATACTCGATTGAGGCTATGCAAGTAAAGCGTGGAGTTGCCCAAAAAGGCCAAAGGGGTCAAAGAGCCCAATGGGAGAGACAAAATGGTGCTTGTAAACAAACTGCTGCATCTCTCCCTTTCGCCCCTTTGTACCCTATATTTACAGCCGATGGCACCTGACAAGTTCTGTCAAATGCCATCGGTACATCATTTACTGTCGAATTAGTTCGAACGGCCGCCCCCACGCTTCGAGGAAGAACTCGACGAGCTGCTCTTCTTTGAAGAGGAGGAACTTGATGACGAGGAGGAACTCGACGAACTACTCTTCTTTGACGACGAAACAGAGCTTTTCGAACTGCTCTTTTTCGACGATGAAGCAGAGGAGCTCTTACGGGTAGAGCTCGAAGAGGTCGAGGTCGATGAACTTCTCTTTGTACCCGACGAGGTCGAGGTACTGCTCTTGCGGCCCGAAGAGGGCTTGGTGGTTGTGGTGTGGCCACTCGACGTGGTTGTGGTGTGACGGGTTATGGTTTTGTCGCGACCGCCATTGTCGGTAGTCGGTTTGTCGCCGCCTACAACCGGCTTGCCGCCGTCGCCGCGAATGCCGCCATTATCGCCCTTGTTGTCGTCTTTGGCGGTATCGCCATCGCGAGTGGGTCGGTTGCCCGAGTTGCCGAAACTGCCACGGTTTGTCGTGCCGCTACCGGGTTGTACCCCTGGTTGTCCGCCACCGGGTTGTCCGCCATTGGGTTTGTGTGGGCCGATATCGTGGCCGTTGGAGTGGTGCGGGGCATCGTGACGCGGCTGCGGACGATAGTCGTGGCGGTGATAGTAGCCGTAAGGACGCGACGGACGCGACCAAATGTGGTGAACGTGTACGTGGGGATCATAGTGCACGAAGCGCGGAAAGCCAAAGGGATAGACGTAAACCGTCTTGGAATAGTTGCCGCGATCTTCGAGTGCCAGCCAACGATAGTATTGACGGCGTGTTAGAATCGAACGGAAATAGGCCTTACGGGCTGCAAAGGTGTTGTCGTCGTCGACAAAGTAACGAAAACCGTTATCGCAAAAGTTGTCGTACTGCCTTTGACTCATAGGGAATTGTCCGTAATACTCCATTTCGTCAAGAACATCGTTGATCCAGTCGAAATAGAAGTAGAAAACCTTGTCGTACTGCGAATCGGAGAGATCCAATTTCAGATCAAGCTGATCGGTAATTTCGCCTGCCATATCGGCGGCAGGGAACATCTCGCGAGTAACGATCTGAGCCTTTGATTGACTTATCCCAAGGAGAGCAATTAAGCTCAAAACTGTTGTTAGGATTGTTTTTCTCATTGTTAGTCGGGTTTTATTAAAATGTATTGCTAATGCAAATATAGCTATTTTTTCTCAAAGGTTGTTCAATAATATCAAGGAATCGCGGTTATAACGGCAAACCAACATATTTTGGCTTGCCTTTTGCTCTGCAACCAACCAAAAAACCTACGACTATATGAGAGTATTATTGCTTATTATGGTGATGATTGCTGCTTGCAGCTGCAAACCCTCGGGCAGCCACAAAAAGGGGCAGGCGCAACCAATTCTGACCGTCGAGGCGTCGCGGGCAGTCGACCGTACCGTTGTGCGTCAGATGAGGTTCCAAAGCCGTCTGCAAAGCAACTACGATGCCACCATCGAGCCGCGTGTGGCGGGCTATCTGATTTCGAAGAACTATACAAAGGGTATGCCGGTACACAAAGGGCAACTGCTCTATCGAATTGACCCGTCGCAGCTTGCGCTCACGGTTGAAGCCGATCGCGCAGCGCTCGCCTCGGCCAAGGTGCAACTATTGGAGGCCGCAAACAACCTCAAACGTGCCGTTCCGCTGGCCAAGACGGGTGCCATCAGTCAGAGTTCGCTCGACCAGTACCGGGCCACACACGCTGCAGCACTTGCCCAACTTCGTTCGGCCGAAACATCGCTCAACAACTCGAAGCTCGAACTGGGCTATGCCACAATCTACTCGCCAATCGACGGAATCATCGACGACACGGGTGCAAGCCCGGGCGATTTGGTCGGGCCGGGTTCTGAGTTCTCGACGTTGAGCACAATCTCCAACACCGAACTTGTCTGCGCCAACGTTGCAATTCCCGTTTCGCTCTATCTCTCAATTCGCGAGGGGAAAAGCGACAACACTCCCACATACGACAACTCCAAGCTACTCTCCGACATCACTTTAATACTGTCGGACGGCACCGTATATCCCCATAAGGGCAGCTACCAGTACACCAAGAAAGATGCCGGCGACCGAATGGGAACAATCATCATAGTGGTTGCATTCCCCAACCCCAAAGGGGTCTTGAAGATCGGTCAATCGGCGGTGGTATCGGCCAATGTGGGCGCTCCTGCGGGAGCTGTTTTGGTGCCTCAACGCGCCGTCAGCCAGCAACAGGGCATCAACAGCGTATGGATTCTTTGGCCCGACAGCACGGTACACTATCAGAAAGTGGTGCTGGGCCCGACCTTCGGCGACCTTTGGATTGTCGACCGGGGGGTCAAGGTGGGCGATGTGGTGCTGCTGAGCGGCCAGTCCAAGATGCGCAACGGTCAGAAAGTGGGTGTCAAATACTCCGAATAGGGCAAAAAAGTGTAGCAGATGGAAAAATTTTTCGTTTCACGCCCCATTTTTGCAATAGTAATCGCCATAGTGATTGTATTATTGGGGGCAATATCGCTCAAAGAGCTGCCCGTTGAGCAGTACCCCGACATCACCCCTCCGGTGGTCAACGTCTCGGCCACCTACCCGGGCGCCGACGCGGTGACGGTCAACAACTCGGTCGCCACCCCCATTGCGCAAAGCGTTATGGGAGTGAGCGATATGCTCTATATGACCTCCACATCGGCCAACGACGGCTCTATGACGCTGCAAATACTCTTCGGCATAGACTCCAACCCCGACTTCGACGAGGTCTTCACACAAAACAACGTTTCATCGGCCACGGCACTGCTTCCAAGCGAGGTGGTTCAACAGGGCGTGACAACCGAAAAGTTCCAAACGGGCTTCCTGATGGTCTACTCGCTCTACTCCGACGGCCGCTACGACAGCAATTTCATCTCAAACTATGCCTACATAAACATTCAGGACGAGTTGCTCAAAATCAACGGCGTGGGCAAGGTGCAGGTAATGGGCGCAGGCGAGTATTCTATGCGAGTGTGGGTAAATCCGCAAAGTATGGATTACTACGGCATTACGGTCGACCAGATAATCTCGGCGATTGAAGCACAGGGCGGCGTATTTGCAGCCGGCACGCTGGGCGCACAACCGCTCGACGAAGCTGTGGAATACACCTACACGGTAATGACCCAAAGCCAATTCAACACGCCCGAAGAGTATGCCGGAATACTGCTCACGGTGGGCGAAAACGGCAGCGAAGTGCACTTGGGCGACGTGGCGGATATTGAACTCGGCAGCCAGTCCTACGGCGTGCTCTCCGATTTCGACGGCAACCCCGCCGCACTGATAATTGTCTATCAAACCCCGGGAAGCAACGCAGTCGAGGTGGGTGGCAAGGTTAAGGCCGCTATGGACAATATGGAAAAACGGTTTGCCGACGGGCTGTCGGTCGACACCGTGATTGACGCAACTCAATCTATCGAGGCGGGCCTCGACGAGATTATGCTCACAATGCTCTTTACGCTCATACTCGTCATAATCATAATCTTCATCTTCTTGCAGGACTGGCGCGCAACGGTGATTCCGCTTGTTGCCGTCCCCGTATCAATTATAGGTGCATTTATGCTCTTCCCGCTGTTGGGTTTCTCGGTCAACATCATCTCGCTTTTAGGATTGGTGCTGGCTATCGGCTTGGTGGTCGACGACGCAATAGTGGTCGTAGAGGCGGTTCAGGTCAATATCGAGAAGGGTATGGATTCGCGCCGAGCCACCATCGACGCAATGCGCCACGTGTCGTCGCCAATCATAGCTACCACTGTCGTACTGTTGGCGGTCTTTGTTCCCATTACGCTTATGGGTGGCGTGACGGGCAAGCTCTTCCAGCAATTCGCCATAGGCATATCGGTTTCGGTGGTCATCTTGTCATTCAATGCACTGACGCTCTCGCCTGCCCTCTGCTCCATAATGCTTCGCCACAAGGAGCGCGCAACAACCGGATTGTTCGGCGCGTTCAACCGTTGGTTCGACCGACGCATTACGGGTTATTTGGGCTTTTCCAAAACGGTCATACGCCACACGGCACGCACAATCATTCTGATAGTCATAACCGGCGCAGGAATTGCAGTGTTGCTCAAAACCCTGCCGCAGGGCTTTCTGCCTGTCGAAGACCAAGGCTACCTGATGGTTATGGTCGACACCCCCGATGCAACTTCGGTAACGCGCACTGCTGCAACCATTTCGGCGGCACAAAAGAGCATCGGCAACATAGATGGCGTACTCTACCAGTCGGCCTCGGCCGGCTACGACCTTCTCACGGGCGTGGCATCGAGCAACAGCGGTATTATTTTCGTAACTCTCAAACCCTACAAGGAGCGCACGCTCTCGGCCGGCGAGATTGCCGACCGCATCAACGAGCAACTCTACTATGCCGTTCCCGAAGGCACATTCTACGCCTTTGAACCTCCGTCAATTCCGGGCTTGGGTGTCACCTCGGGCATCACTTTTATGTTGCAGCAAAAGGGCGGCAGCGACATCGGATATCTGGCCGAGCAGACGCGCACGTTCATCGAAAAGGCCAAGGAGCTGCCCGAACTTTCGAACATTTCGACGCAGTTCGACGACGGCGTGCCTCAACGCAAGCTGATAATCGACCGTCAGGAGGCAATGTTGCAGGGGGTCGACATAGCCGAACTGCAAACTATGCTCTCGACCTATTTGGGTGGTACATATATTAATAATTTCAACCGTTTCGGCAAGCTCTACGAAACCTATGTGCAGGCCGATGCCGAGTTCCGCCGCGACCGCAACGCCATAAACGACTACTACATAACCAATTCGGCAGGCAACAGCGTCCCGATTGCGTCGTTTGTGAGCATTGTCGACACCGTGGGCGTGGAATATATCTCGCAATTCAACCTCTACAACGCCATTTCGGTGACCGCCGACCCTTCGAAAACGGCTTCGACTTCACAAGCTATGGCGGCCATAGAGAAACTTGTCGACACCCAAATGCCCGACGACATCTCGCTCTCGTGGAGCGGCGTTTCGTTTCAGGAGGCATCGTCGTCGGGTGGAGGCGGCATATATCTGCTGGCACTGGTCTTTGTATTTTTGGCGTTGGCTGCGCTCTACAACAGTTGGGCACTGCCCATAAGCATTCTGCTTGGCGTACCGTTCGCGGTGTTGGGGGCACTGCTTTTGGTTTGGATTGCACACCTGTTCAATCCTGTCTATGTGGTCGACGTATTTATGGATATTTCGCTTATAATGCTCATAGGCTTGGCGGCCAAAAACGCAATTTTGGTGGTCGAATATGCCGACAAACTCTTCTATGAAGAGGGGCAGTCGCTGGCCGACTCGGCCATAGGTGCCGCAAAACTTCGCGTCCGTCCAATTCTGATGACAGCCTTTGCTTTCATCTTTGGAGTGATGCCGCTGGTCTTCGCTTCGGGTGCTTTCTCGACCTCGCGCAACATTATGGGCGTGGCATTGTTAGGCGGTATGATTCTGGCCACAGTGCTGGGTATCTTTGTCTACCCTGCCCTCTATTACATTGTCGGACGCGCCGCACGATTCGAACGGAGACGCGAACGGCTCTCGAAACTCGACAAACTATGAAACGATACATTGCCGTACTGTGCGCCGCCGCCGTGATGTGGGGTTGCGCCTTGCAGTTGCCGCCACAACAAATGCCGGTTGTGGTGCCCGACGAATACATCTTTACCCAAAAGGGCGATACCACTTTGGTGGTGGGTGTCGAGTGGTGGGAGATATTTGGCGATACAACGCTCAACAGGCTTATATTGACCGCCTTGGAGAATAATCGCAATGTTCGCGTGGCGCTCTCAAAGGTTGCTCAGGCGCAGCTGTCGTTGCGCAGTGTCAGAGCCGAATCGCTGCCCTCGTTCGACATATCGGTCAATGGAGAAGGCAGTTACCAGCTGTCTACATTGACAGGCAAAAAGGCAATCGGCCAGCAATACTCCGTTTTGCCCGAGGTTTCGTGGGAGATTTCGCTCTTCGGACGGCTGAAAAATGCCACCGCAGCGGCCGAAGCCGAAATCTTTGCCTCGGAATGGGCCTATCGCGGAGCAATGTTGTCGCTCGCCGCACAGGTGGCCGAAACCTACTTCGAGTGGTTGCAATATGCACGTTGTCTGGAAATTTCGGAGCGCAGTTTTTCGTTGCGCGAGCAGGCACAGCACAAAATCGACACTATGTATTATTACGGCTTCTCGTCGCGCGTCGACCTCGAACAGGCTCGTTCGCTCACGGCTACCGCAGCGGCCAACATTCCGTCGTATCGCCGTGCTATGGTGCAGACCAATTTGGTTCTCAACACTTTGATAGGTGAAGAGCCACGTCTGCTGATGCCGCCTGCCGCAGGTCGGGCGTGTGGCAACGAGGAGCAATACGACGGACTGCTCTACTGCGGCGACCTGACGGCAGCCGAGCTGCCGGCCTACATTCCGGCCGGACTGCCCTCGGAGCTGCTTGCCCGACGACCCGACGTGCGCGAAGCCGAACAGACGGTCGATGCTGCGGCGGCGCGTGCAAGGGTGGCGCGTGCGGAGCGTTTCCCCTCAATATCGCTAACCGGCAGCGGTGGCGTTTTGGCCTACACCGTCAAGGGACTGACGGCCCACAATCCGTTCTATTGGGCGGCAGCCTCGTCGATAACACAACCGATTTTTGCATTTGGCCGGCTGAAAGCGGCCGAAGAGAGTGCCAAAGAGGACTATCGGCAGGCTTTGCTCTCCTACGAGCAGACAATGTTGGAGGCACTCTCCGATGTCGAGAGTGCGCTGGTGGCTATCGAAACCTACCGTAACGAGAGCCGACGTTATATCACACTGATCGATGCCAACAGCCAGACGCAACAGATGACCGAGGCGCTCTACGCCGACGGACTGGCTAACTATTTGAATGTGATAGACGCCGAACGCAACCTCTATTCGTCGCAGCTGGAATATATCACGATTTTGACCTCACAACTGAGTGCCTACGTGTCGCTCTACAAGGCTTTGGGCGGAGGCTGGTGATGCGAAAAGGCTATCTTACAATGATTGTTTTGATGATTGGCTGACCGAGCGTGGCGTTCATCACCTCGACAAACGAAGAACGCCGCATAAAGATCTCCTGCCTGACCACCGACGAGGTCACGTGAACGGTCAGTGTGCCATTGCGAAAGGTGACCGAATCTGTCATTGCGGCAATATCGTCGCCTGCCACACTGCGCCAAACCTCCGGAATACGGCCCTCGGTCAGGCTGCGTTCGACCTGCGGATTCTCCTCGACGAATTTCCGCCACAGGTCGCCAAACTGTATGGGTTGACAGCGTCGCATCTTACTCTTCGGGGGTTATGGTGCCTTCCGTAACGGTGAAAAAGCGATACGAAAGGGCGCTCTTGTCGAGCACTGCACGCAGACGCTCGACGTTGCAATCCGAGATGAAAATCTGGCCAAACTCCTCACCCGAAGTCATACGCAACAACCGTTCAAGCCTTTCGGAGTCAAGTTTATCGAACAGGTCGTCGAACAGCAGCATAGGACGTTCGCCCGAAAGCCGGCTCAAAAGTCGGTATTGGGCAAGTTTCAAGGCAATGAGGAAGGACTTCTGCTGACCCTGCGAGCCGTAACGACGCAAAGGGTAGCCGCCGATGGTCATCACCATATCGTCGCGATGAATGCCCGAAGTTGTGAATCCCATAGCCATATCCTTTTCGCGCGAAGAGAGCAATATCTCCGACATCGGGCAGCCGTTCAACTCCGAACGGTAGGAGAGTTCTACCTGCTCGGCGTCGTCCGAGAGATTGCGGTAACCGTCGGCTACAAGTGGTTGCAGCAACTCAACGGCACTCTCTCTGGCGGTATGGATAACCTCGCCCAGCTCCGAAAGACGCATATCGAAAACCTCCAAAACATCGTTAGCAACGGGCTGTTTAAGCAGAGAGTTGCGCTCGGAGAGCAAGCGGTTGTAACGCATAACCGAATCGAGATAGGTGCGGTCGGACTGCGAAATGAAGGAGTTGAGCCAGCGGCGGCGCAGATCGGCTTCATCGGCCACAAGAGCTATGTCGGAGGGCGAAACCACCACCGACGGAATAACCCCAATGTGGTCGGCCAGACGGTCGTACTCCTTTCCGCAATATTTCAGCAGCTTGCCGTCGCCTTTACGGAACGAGCAGACAACCTCCGAATCGGTACCGCTGTCGGCCGTAAACGCACCCGAAAGCATAAAGAACTCTTCGCCGTGGCGCAGGCATTGTCCGTCGGTCATCGAAAATGCGCTCTTGGTCATCGACAGAATGTGAATTGCATCGATCAGATTGGTTTTGCCTGCCCCATTGCCGCCGACAAAACAGTTGACGGCAGCGTCGAAGCGCAGTTCGCACTCGGCGATATTCTTGAAATTGAGTATGGTTAATCGGTTAATACGCATAAAGAGCCACCTTTTAGGGCCTTCAAAGGTAACAAATTTCCGGGTGAAAATAAAAAAAAGAGGAATAGACGGCGTAATTTGCCAAAAAGGTGTATTTTTGTCGTCTGTAAACTCCAAAAACGAATACCAAAATTTAGAGATATGGCACGTAGCAACAAGCAACAAAATCAACTCAAAAAGGAAGAACAGGCTCACAACGAGGCGGTTAGCACAGCAGTTGGCAAAACCGAAGAGTTCTTCCAGAAAAACGACAAGACAATTACCTGGATCTTGATAGCCGTTATCGTTATCGTGGGCGGTTATTTTGCCTACAAATATCTTGTTGCCCAACCACGCACCGAGAAGGCCGCAAGCGAGATGTTTGTAGCCGAACAGCTGTTCGGAAGCGAGCAGTGGGACGCCGCACTCAATGGCGACGGCAACAATGCAGGTTTTTTGGAAATTGTCGACAACTACGGCTCAACCCCGCAAGGTTCGCTGGCCGCACACTATGCCGGTGTCAGCTACCTCAAAATGGGCGACAATGCTGCCGCACTCAAATATTTGGCCAAGTACCGCACTGCCAAAGGAGCCACTGCCGAGATTATAAACGCTCAGAACTACGGTCTTCAAGCCGACATCTACTCGGCCGAGGGCGACAACGCCAAAGCCGTCAAGTTCTACCGCAAAGCTGTTGAGGCAAGCAACAACGTGCTCACCGCACCCTACTACCTCAAAAAGTTGGGCATCGTCTACGAGACCGAGGGCAACAACGCCGAGGCACTCAAAGCCTACGAGCGCATCGCCAACGAGTTTTTCACCTCACTCGAAGCACGCGATATTCAGACCTACATCGGTCGCCTGAAATAAGTCCGAACAGGATTTTTAGTTGGGGAGTGTCTGGCAAAACTTGTTGGACAACCATTTTTGCGCGGTATAACAAATAAAACTCACTATCAGTATCACCATCAGTATCACCCTAATGAAATTCGCATTCGTCATAGCCGATCCCGACAGCCGACAGATTGATGCCGCCGAAGCAGCCCTGTTTCGACTTGGTGCCGAGATGCCCATCGAACGCCGCGAAGTGCCGGGCACGAGCGAGACCGTGTTGGCCTGCCGTTGTATTGCCGAGCTGACCGAAATCGACGCTGTGATAGTATTCCTGCCTGAGGACGAGAACCAACTCGTTATGGCGGCCGCACTCGAAGGCCTTACAGAGGTGGTGCTCGACTGGAATATGCCGATTGTCACCTCGCTCTCCTACAAAAAAGGGGCAAAAATGGCCGAGGCCGCTGCCCAAATGGTCGAGATGCAGATAGAAATGGAAGATGCCGCTGCACGCAACACCCTCGATACGAGTGTAAATTAATCGGAAAAATCAGATTAATAGAAGTGCCGCACCTCAAAAGAGTGCGGCACTTCTATTTGGTATTGGTGGCATCAAAAAGGTAAAGACCTATCTCCTTTTAACAATATCGCCAATCTCGTTCATAATCCCGCGGGCAAGCCTTTCGGCCGAGTCCTCGTCGCGGCTCTCGGAGTAGATACGTATTATCGGTTCGGTGTTCGATTTGCGCAGATGCACCCACTCGGTCGGGAAGTTGATTTTCACGCCGTCGATATCGGTCACGTCGTAATCGGTGTAGCGGTTGAGCATCTCGTGCAAAACCTTGTCGACATCAATATCGGGCGTGAGCTGTATCTTGTTTTTCGAGATGAAATATTGAGGGTAGGAGGCCTTCAATTCACTCACCTTACAGCATTTATGCGCCAATAGCGAGAGGAATAGCGCTACGCCCACGAGCGCGTCGCGACCGTAGTGGAGTTCGGGATAGATTACTCCTCCGTTGCCCTCGCCGCCGATTATGGCGCCGGTCTGCTTCATTTTGGCCACAACATTGACTTCGCCAACTGCCGAAGCCGAATATTGGCCGCCATACTGTTGCGTCACGTCGCGCAGTGCTCGGCTCGACGAGAGGTTCGACACGGTGTTGCCCACCCTTTGCGAAAGAATATAGTCGGCGCAAGCCACCAACGTGTACTCCTCACCGAACATCTCTCCGTTCTCGCAAACCAATGCCAGGCGGTCGACATCGGGGTCGACAACCACGCCCAAATCGGCCTTCTCGCGAACCACCACGTCGCAGATTTCGGTGAGGTTTTCGGGTATCGGCTCGGGGTTATGGGCAAAGTTACCGGTCGGCTCGCAGTTGAGTCTTACCACCTCGCAACCCAAGCGCTCCAAAAGCGCCGGAATCACCACTCCGCCCACCGAGTTGACGGCATCGACAACCACCTTGAAGTGACGTGCAGCAATGGCTTCACGATCGACCGTCGGCAGGGCCAGCACCATATCGATGTGCTCCTTGTCGAACGAGCCGCGTTCCAGAATGTGGCCTATATGTTCTATTGTGGGGTAGTCGAGCGAGTCACTCTCGGCCATTGCCAACACCTGTTTACCCTCGGCATCGTTCAGAAACTCGCCATTGGCATTGAGCAGTTTCAAGGCATTCCACTGTTTGGGGTTATGGCTTGCTGTCAGAATGATACCGCCGTCGGCACCCTTTGTGGTGACGGCCAATTCGGTGGTCGGAGTGGAGCACAGACCGGTGCAGCAAACATCGACGCCGCAACCCAACAGAGTGCCCACAACAACCTGCTCGACCATCTCGCCCGAAAGACGTGCGTCGCGGCCTACCACCACTTTCAGTCTCTTCGAGGGGGCCGACTGTTGGAGTAGCGCAACATAGGCTGTCGTAAATTTTACAATGTCAATGGGGGTCAGATTGTCGCCCACCGTTCCGCCTATCGTGCCGCGGATTCCAGAAATGGATTTTATGAGTGTCATTGTTTGAATTGTTAATCACGCAAAAGTAAGAAAAAATAGTTATATTTGTAGACTAATTTCCGAACTCCATAATGATGACAAAACGAAGATTTCTGTTTTTCGCCCTCGCGACACTGTTGTTGAGCTGCTGTGGCTCCGCGCAACCGGCACAGGGCAACGGCGAACAACCCTCCGACGACGGGCGCTACGTGGTAATACTTTCGATGGACGCTTTCCGCCACGACCTGCCCCAGATGTGTCAAACCCCAACGCTCGACTCAATAGCCTCGGTGGGTGTTTTTGCCGAAATAAAGCCCTGCTTCCCCTCCAACACCTTTCCGAACCACTACTCTATGGCCACGGGACTGCACCCCGACCACCACGGCATCGTGAACAACTCGTTCTACGACGAGCAGATAGGAAAATCTTACAGCATCTCCGACAACACTGCCCGCAAAAACGTCGCTTTCTACAAGGGCGAACCGATTTGGAATACCGTCGAACGCGGCGGACAGGTGGCCCACGTCTATACCTGGGTCGGCGTTGAGGCCAAAATCAACGGTCACCAGCCAACGCGATGGGTCGAATACTCCTCGTCGCGCACGCGCCGACAATTGGCCGATATGGTTCTGAAAGCGCTCTGCAACCCCAACGTCAAGGAGATTCCCAACCTCACAATGTGGTATTTCGACGAGCCCGATGCCATTGAGCACGCCCACACCACCCTATCGCCCGAAACCAAAAACGTTGTCGAAGATATTGATTACGTATTGGCCTACTTTATGCGCGAGGTCAGAAAGTCGCCCGTCTACGACAAAATCAACTTCATCTTCACCGCCGACCACGGTATGACTGAGTTGTCGCCCGAGCGCTACTACAACCTCTACTCGTTGATTCCCAATAAGATTCAATACTACTACAACTCCTATCCCGTGACACTCAAACCATACTCCACGGCGAGCATCAACGAGGTTTACGAAACACTCAAAGCCCACCAAAGCGAGGGTCACTATCGGGTTTGGCTGCGCGACGAATTGCCAGAGGAGTTCCATTACGGCAGCTTCAAGGAACGCATCTACCCGATTGTGCTGCTGCCCGACAAGGGTTGGAGGGTTGTCTATAAGTCGGACGACTCTCTGCTGCCAAAAGAGAACACGGGCAGCCACGGTTTCGACCCTGCCGAGCCTGATATGCATATGGTCTTCTACGGTATGGGGCCGGCCTTCAAAAGCGGTTACACACACGACCGCGTCTTCCAGAATTTGAACGACTACCTTATTATCTGCCACATACTTGGAGTTGAACCTGCCGCTAACGATTGTGTTTGGGAAGATATAGAGGGTCTATTCAAAACAAAATAGCTGTATGGCCAAAATAACACTGCTGATTGCAACCTACAACAGAGGCGAACGCATTAGACAAACGCTTGACTCGATACTCGACCAAACACTCGCAAAGGAGTATTGGGAGGTAGTTGTTGTCAACAACAACTCGTCGGACGACACTCCGAATGTGGTTGGGGAGTTCATCGCCTCACACCCCGAAATCGACATACGGCTGGTTGACGAACCTCGGCAGGGGCTTTCGTTTGCACGCAACCGCGGCATCGACGCTTCGACGGGCGACTATATTGCCATTGCCGACGACGACGAGATTCTGGATAAAGATTTTTTGGCCACCTATTTCGACTTCCTCGACACGCACCCATTTGTTGTGGCAGCAGGCGGCGAGATGATTCCCTACTATGTGGACGGCAAACCGCACTGGATTTCGCGCTACACCGAACGGCCGATAGCCGGTACGCTCAACCTTGGCAAACGCCAGAGGGTATTTCCCAAAGGGCGCTCTTTCATTGGCGGCAATATGGCTCTGCGCCGCTCGGCGATCGACTTCTACGGTAGGTTTAACACCGAACTCGGACGTCGCGGAACAAAGCTTTTGGGAGGTGAGGAGAAAGATCTATTTATGCGCTACTATGCCGCAGGCGAGGACATCTACTACCTGCCGCAAGCCAAAATACTGCACATAATCTCCAAAGAGAAGTTGTCGCGCAAATATTTCACCTCGCTCTGCTACCGCATCGGACAGAGTGAACGGTTGCGCACCCTGGCAATCTCCAAAGAGGCCTATCGCGCACGCCTGTGGAGCGAGGCATTCAAGTGGTGTGCAACGCTCGTGCTCGCACTGTTCCACACCATAACACTTGCACCCGACCGCGCATATTACCTTATTCTGATGCGTGCACAGATAAGCCGCGGACTCGGCGATTCAGACACCGAAAAAGAGCTGTAAACCAACCAACTATGGAACCCACCGATACCACAATCAGAAACGGTATGAACAGTGTACTGTGTCTGCCCGATTGTATGCCCGAATCCCCCATTCAACTTGGCGAGAACTGGACAAAATCGTTCCTGCACTACGGCCGTTTTGCGCCCGACGGCACACTGCTGCACCTCTCGAAGGTCGACCGCAACATTCAGCAGGCAATCGAGGAGCTGCTGCTGTATCTGCAATACAATCGTGTTGTGGACGAGTATTTCGTCAGCCAACTCAATTTCGACCAACGTTTTTGCTTCGATTGCCCACGACCCGAATGCGAAGAGCAAAACTGCAAACACCGCCAAAGGGCAGCCAACAACTACTTCGGAGGGATTGCGTGCGGCACCATACCGGTCGGCTATCTGACCGACTTTACCGGCTATCTCGAAGAGTTGGACCTGATGACCGAGTACAACAACCTCTTTTTTGAAGACCACGGCAATTTCGACGGCGACGAGATCGACTTCCTGCGTGAAAAGGGTCACATTGTGGGCGAAATCACCGTAAGACTGAGCATCAAGGGCACCCAACTCCTCTTTGAACGTACCCCAAAACAGAGGGAGGTGCCGCTCCGCGTTAAGGACGATAAGACAATGATAATCGACCACGACGAGGTGAAGTTGCGCCCGTGGAGTATGGCGCTCTACCGACTCTTTGCGGCTCACCCCGAAGGGTTGCTGCTGAACCAAATCTACACCGACTATAAAAAAGAGTTCGTCGGATTCTACCACGAGGCCACCCGTAGCGACCTGAAACTCGAAAAGCTACAAAAACTGCTCGCCCAAGCCGACGTGCAGCGTACCGTCAACGATAAACTTTCGGAACTTAACATTCAGTTGGACAAAGCATTCGTTGCGGAAATTTATCAGGTTCATTCCGAAAAGACAAAATCGAACAACAAACCATACTTTATCCGCCACCTGCACAATCACTTAATCGGATCTCAAAAATAAGGTACGTTTTTTCGGGATTCGGCATTATTCCGAATTGTACATTTGTCTTGGGAATAGTCCCAAACGTACCTTAATTTTATGATTTATGGATTTCAGAACAGACCTCGAAAAGCGGTTCTTCGAAGAGGAGCTCAAACGCACCAGTTACGACAGCGACTTGCCGTTCCACCGGAACAGCGAACCAATTAACTATCAACTTATGGCACAGTTGGAGGCAAAGCGACTTGGCCAACCCTACTGCATCATCAAGCAGTCGACCGTTGGCCGGCTCTATGGTCACGGCAATATATTCGACCCAAAAGATACCTGCGACGTAATCTACCAAATCTACCAATGTATGCCGCCCCACTACACGCCCGAGCCGTTGGAGGAGTGTCAAAACGACGACTACCGATTCGAAGTGATTTAGCCCCATAAGCGCCCTGTAAAACCATTGACAAAAAACGAGCCGGTACTTTTTCGTATCGGCTCGTTCCATTAATAAAGGTGTGGCTATCTGCGACGCGGCTTACGCGTGCCCTCATACTTACGGCGCGAATCGGTTTCAAACGAGATGGCCGGTTTCTCGACCGCCAAATATTCGCCCTTGGCGTTATAGGAGCCAAGCAGATCGAAATCAAGCTGTTTGAGCCGCAGGTCGGCCCCTTTGACCTTAATGCGAACTCGGTCGCCAAGAGTGAGCCTGCGTCCGCGGCGTTGTCCAACGGCGCAGTAGTTCTCCTCGTCGAACTGATAGAAATCGTCGCTCAAATCACGCATCGAAACCATTCCCTCGATATGGGTATCGTTCAACTCGACATAGATGCCCCAGTCGGTAATGCCGTCGATGACACCCTCAAACTCCTGTCCGACACGGTCTTTCATATACTCGACCATCTTGTATTTGATTGAGGCGCGTTCGGCATTGGCAGCCACCACTTCGCGCTCGGAAGAGTGCTCGCAAAGTTCGTCGAAGACCGCTTTGTCGGCCGACGAGCCGCCTCCCAGATAGCGTGCCAACAGGCGGTGAACCATCATATCGGGATAGCGGCGGATAGGCGAGGTGAAGTGGGTATAGTAGGGGAAGGCCAACCCGTAGTGGCCAATGTTTTCGGTCGAATAGAACGCCTTTTGCATTGTGCGCACCGCCAAAATGGAGATAACATTCTCCTCGCTGCGGCCTTTGATCTGCTCCATCAGGTGATTCATCTGACGCGACACGGCCTTACCGCGCTCGGCATCGAAAGTGTAACCGAAACGGATTATGAAATCGGAGAAACGCGACAGTTTGTCGGGATCGGGTTTGTCGTGTACACGGTAGACGAAGGTCTTTGCCTGACCCTCGGCATTCTTTTTCTTGCCCACAAAGGCAGCCACGCTGCGGTTGGCCAGCAACATAAACTCTTCAATCAGCTTGTTGGCCTCTTTTTGCTCTTTGTAGTAGACACCGGTCGGTTTGCCGTCGGCATCGAGGCTGAACTTGGCCTCTTCACGTTCGAAAGCTATTGCTCCCGACTCGAAACGTGCTTTACGCATTGCCTGAGCCAATCGGTTGAGGGTCAATATCTCGTCGGCGCAATCGCCGTTGCCGCTCTCGATGACCTGTTGTGCCTCGTCGTAGGTGAAACGGCGGTCAGACCGGATAATCGTGCGCCCGAACCACTCCTTGCGAATATTGCACTTCTCATCAATCTCGAAGACGGCCGAGAAACAGAGTTTCTCCTCGTTGGGGCGCAGTGAACAGAGGTTGTTGGAGAGCTTTTCGGGAAGCATAGGGATTGTGCGGTCGACCAGATAGACACTCGTGGCACGCTCAACGGCCTCTTTCTCGATAATGGTATTCTCGGTGACGTAGTGGGTCACGTCGGCAATGTGGACACCCACCTCGTAAATGCCCTCGGAGAGGCGGCGAAACGAAAGTGCGTCGTCGAAATCCTTGGCATCGGCAGGGTCTATGGTGAAGGTTGTAACCGCCCGAAAGTCGCGGCGGCCCTCAATCTCTTTTGGGGTAATGGTCGACGGAATCTTCTCGGCAGCCTCTTCAACCCCCTCGGGGAAGGTGTAGGGCAATCCGTATTCGGCCAAAATGGCGTGCATCTCGGTGTTGTTGTCGCCCGTCTGACCCAGAATATCGACAATGATACCCGTGGGCGACTTCACGTCGTCCTCCCACGAGGTGATTTTAACCACCACTTTGTCGTTGTCTTTCAGACGATCGGCACCTTCGGCTATGAAAATATCGACTGGGATTTTGTTTGAGTCGACAGCCACAAAGGCGTGTGTGCGGGTTTTGGTAACTGTGCCGACATAGTTGCGCTCGGCGCGGCGGACAATCTCCACCACTTCGCCCTCGGGGCCTCCGCGCGAACGGCGGCGCGTGATGACAACCTTAACCGTATCGCCGTCGAGTGCACGGGCAGAGTTGCGACGGTCGACAAAAACATCTTCGTCCATACCCTCGACCAACACATAGAGCGAACCCGACGAGAGCATCTGAACAGTGCCCTCAATCGAGGGTAATGCAGTAGTGGAAAGCGTAAAGCGAGTGGCATCGACCTGCCTTACAACGCCCTCGGCCAACATATCGGCCAAGATTTGTTTGGTGGCATAACGACCCTCGCGATCGGCTCCGCCCGACGAGGCAGCCAACTGTTTGAGATTGAATTTGCGTTGCGGAAACGAGCGGAAAAGTTCCGCAATTACTGCCGAACGGTCGTGCTTTTGCGCAGCACGTTTGCGGCTTTTGCCGTGTGATTTTTCGGCGGGGGCAACACCTTTGGGGTTGCTTTTTATCTTTGATTTAGACATATTCATCATTACATTTCAAACGCAAAGGTAGCTATATAATTGCTCTTTTGCGCAGAAGGCAGTGAGAATTAACCAATAAATAACGCCGCAGAGGATTTATTGTTGCAGCGCAGAGGTGAGCCGTGCCGAGTCGCGCTCAATTTGCAATTTGATCTCTTTCATAGCCTTTTTCAACGCCTCGACGGCCGTTTTGCGATCGGTACTGCTGTACGACGTGTAGAATGTCAATGGAATGCGGCACTTGCCGATAGCATTGTAGCGCCCGATGCAGTCGCCGCGGCTGTCATAGATATCGCAGTTCACGTCCAACTCCGTGACAGAGAAACCATAAGGCAGTCCAAGGAGCGATGGAACCAAGAAGAAGCAACCCGAAAGCAGCAGCAGTCCCTGCCCCCTCATCTCGGCACTGCCAGAAGCAATGCGGCAATTTACGGTTCCGCGCGTAGGCCCTGTCGGGCGAGAGATGTTTTCGGTCACCTCGCGGGTGAAAATCGTGACGGCATCTTGCACGCGCTGGTCGCGAAAATGGCGGCGCGACGAGGGTGTATCGATATAGATGTAGGAGTCGGACATACGCTCGTCGTCGGTCGAGGATAACGACACGCCCACACCTGTGCCTCGCGAATAACGCTGAGGCCAAGAGGAGTAGACGCTTTCCAGACTGTATGTATCGATTTCGGGTGAGAGTGTCGGGAGCAGGTTGGCAAGAGCACCTTCGGGGCGCAGGTCGGCAAGCGACAGAGAGGTGGCACACCCGGACAACATCAGCGCCATAAGCAATGAACCAAAAACGTAAATGGTCTTTTTCATAACAGCAGGTATATTAAGGTTAAAGTCGAGTAGCAGGAACAAATTTAATATTTTTTTTGGAATTTAATCTTACAATATGAATAATTGCGTATATTTGCACGCCGAAAACGCGATTGAGCAATCGGTTTTCGCTTAGTTCGGGGTGTAGCTCAGCCCGGTTAGAGTACGCGTCTGGGGGGCGTGGGGTCGGAAGTTCGAATCTTCTCACCCCGACTAAAAAAGAAGGCTTTGGCAGTCGGTTGATTGTCGAAGCCTTTTTCGTTTGGCCATTCATATAATATAATGCCTCGGAACGTAGAGTAGAAAAGATTTTAACTCCCGAGGGTGCGATTAATGATTCGCGGCCGACAATAAAAACAAAATTATAATATCTTTGCAGCAAAATTCGCCCGAATAATATGGTTACTTTTTTGATATGCCTTACCCTGCTGGTGGTCGCCTACTTCACTTACGGCCGCTATTTGGAACGCATTGCAGGCATACGAAACACTCTCGAAGTACCATCTAAAACGCTCTACGACGGGGTCGATTACCTGCCGCTTCCGCGTTGGAAGATCTTTCTAATACAACTGCTCAACATTGCCGGACTGGGCCCTATTTTCGGCGCACTGTTGGGGGCTGCCTACGGCCCGGTGGCCTTCGTGTGGATCACCGCCGGAGGTATTCTGTTCGGCGCAATGCACGATTTTCTGAGTGGCGTCATATCGCTGCGCAACGGCGGCCAAAGCCTGCCCGAAATAGTGGGCAAATACCTTGGATCCAAGACAAAGCTGGTGATGCGCATCTTCTCGGTCTTTCTGATGATTATGGTTGGCGCGGTCTTTATGTCGCAACCCGCCGAACTGATAGCCGACCGCATTACCTCGCCATTGCTCGACACGGTGGCCTTCGTCACCCCCGCCGGCAACACCTTCTCGTGGCTGCTGCTGATTGTTTTGGGTGTGATTCTCGTCTATTATGTTGTGGCCACGCTGCTGCCGATCGACAAAATAATTGGCAAAATCTACCCCATATTCGGTTCGCTGTTGCTCTTTATGGCGCTCAGTATGCTCTACGTGATTCTGACCCGCTATATGGGAGCCATTCCGGAGTTCACCGGATTCCAAAATATGAAGGCCGACGCTGCACGTTCGCCCATAATCCCGATGCTCTTCACAACCATAGCCTGCGGAGCAATCTCCGGTTTCCACGCCACACAGTCGCCTCTGATGGCTCGCTGTATGAAAAACGAGAACCAAAGCCGTACGGTATTCTATGGCGCAATGATTTCGGAGAGCATCATAGCCCTGATTTGGGCAGCCATAGCAATGGTATTTTGGGGTAATGTCGAGGGGCTGAACGACGCTATTGCACAATACGGCGGCAAGGCGGCTGTATTGGTCGACCGCATCTCGACCGCAACCATAGGCCGCACGCTCTCCTATTTTGTAATCTTCGGTGTTGTGGCCTGCGCCATAACCTCGGGCGACACGGCATTCCGCAGTGCCCGTCTGATTGTGGCCGACTTTATGGGCATCGAGCAGAAGAGCCTCTCGAAACGTCTGTGGGTCTGCCTGCCGATATTTATCCTCGGGTTGATAATAATTTTTCTGTTGCCGTTTGGGTCAATGTGGAGCTACTTTGCGTGGGCCAATCAGGTGATGGCCGTCTTTACGCTATGGACGATTACGGTCTATCTGAAATCGGTTAAACGTCCACTCTGGATTTCACTTGTTCCGGCTCTTTTTATGACCTATATCTGCTCTTGCTACATATTTGTTTCGCCACTTATGTTCGGTATGGGCGCTACTGTGGCGGCCTATGTGGCCGGCGGAGTGGTGGCAATAGCAATCTCATTGTTTATGATGACAAAAGTCTTCGGATATGCCAAAAAACACGCTTAAACCAACCGCCTACCAAACATTCCGCATCGAGTTCGCACCCGATGCCGCCGGACACGATACCGATTTCGAATCGGTGCTTGAACGCTCACGAAAGTTGGAAGACAAAGGACGGTTCGAGGAGGCGTGCAACCTTCGTTTCAACACCTTTCAGGAACTTGTCGAGCTGATTCCCGACGAAGGCGACATCACGCTCGATTGGGACGACGAGACCTCGCAGGCGGCCATAGTGCTTGGTTACAGCTCGGCCATCGACCTCTTTCTGATTGCCGACTGGGAGATGTGCGCGGCAGCGTTGGAGATGATTCTCGAACTCGACCCCGAAGACCATTTGGAGGCCTCGGTCATACTGGCCTATACCTACATTGCAATGGGCGAATATGAGTCGTTCGACGAGGTGCTGAACGACGTTAACGACTCCTCGGCCGACAAAGCAATTCTGACCTTGTGGAGCGAAGAGCGCCGCACGGGACGGTTGCCGCAAGGCGAGGTGATACGTCTGAAACGCAATTTTGCTCCCTATTATCGAGAGTTTATTGCCGCCTCTCACCCTGTCGACGAGGCCTACGTGAAGGATATCGGCTCGGAGCACCCCAGCAAAGAGGCCCTTGCCCGCGAATTATGGATTCAGACCGAACACCTTTGGACTCGGTTCTTCCCCGACTTTATCGAAAAGCTCAAACAGGCCTAAAAGACTTCGGAGAGGATTCGGAGCGACTGAACGCGGTTGAGAGTATCGAGGTGGTAGCCGAAATAGTTGAGTAGCGACGTGAGAAAGTCGTTGCGCCGGTGGCGCGACAAGGTAAGCGAGGTCAAAAAGTCGGCTGAACAGTTCATCAACACGTGCAGTAATTGAGAGTTCTCGCGCGACATATAGTTTGGGTGGCGCGGCGCTACGCCCACAAATGAGCCCTCCTCAATATCGAAAAAGTCGCCCTCACGGTAGTCGTTCTGCGGATAGAATCCCAAATAGCGGCTCAACGAGACCAAAAACCAGAGGTGAAAGTTGGCCACCCCCTCCTGCATACCGTCGAGTGCCACCACCGAGTCGTAGATAAAATCGAACAGCGGCGTATCGGGTTGCACCTCTTTGACCATACGCGAAAGCAGTTCGGCCATAAACAGGGCAACGGTGCTCTTGCGAATGTCGAAGGGCAGCGATTGCAACGGCACGGCAAGTCGCACCTCCTTCATACGGTGCATCTCGGTGCGGCTGCTCTCCAAACCCTCGAATTCGATAATAAACATCGGCTGAAAGAGCGCCCCGCGACCACCGTGCGAGGTACGCGTCTTGCCAACCCCCTGAATAAGATAGCTGCGTCGGCCGCCCGTGTCGGTCAGCACGTGGGCTATGAGCGACGATTCGCCGTACTTTATTGTGCCGAGCACAATGCCCTTGGCCTTGTAGGTTTTCATTGCTCGTCGGGGGCGCTCCGACACCACTCTTTTATGCCGCACTCTGCGCAATGGGGCTTGCGTGCAGTGCAAACATAGCGCCCGTGCAACAGCAACCAATGATGTGCTTTCGGCAAAAGCTCGGTGCGGAAGCCACGTTCAAGTTGAGCCTCGGCTTGAAGAGGATTTTTGGCACCACGGGTCAACCCGATGCGTGCCGCCACGCGGAAGACGTGGGTATCGACAGGCATAACCTTACGGTCGAAGAGCACCGAAGCAACAACATTGGCCGTCTTGCGCCCAACCCCGGGCAGTGTTTCGAGTTGCTCGACCGTGTCGGGCACCACGCCGCCGAATTCCTCAACGAGTTTGCGAGCCATTGCAGCAAGATTTTTGGCCTTGTTATTGGGGTACGAAATACTCTTTATATAGATATATATCTCCTCGGGAGTTGACCCGGCCATCGATTCGGCAGTGGGAAACCGCTCAAAAAGAGCAGGCGTGGTGAGGTTTACGCGCTTGTCGGTACATTGAGCCGAGAGCACCACGGCGACAACCAATTGGTAGGGCGAAGCGTAGTGCAGCTCGCTCTCCGGAACGGGCATATTGGCCAAAAACCACTCGGTCACCCCGTCGTATCTCTCTTTCAGGGTCATAGTATGGTCAATTTTGCATATTTGGCCAAGAGCGACTTGCGTCCGGCCGACGGGTCGTTGAACAGAACCGTAATTTTCAGGTCGGTGACCAGTTGCTCTATTTCGATTATGGTACCTTCGCCGAAACGCTGGTGCGACACACGCTGCCCAACGGCGTAGTTGCCCGTGGCGGCAGAGGGTTGCGGCTGGTCGTCACGCACCACGCGGCGCTGGCCAACGGAGTGCATTTTGGAGCGGTCGACGACGGCAGGGCGCGGTGTGGCGACGATTGGGGGTTGTTGACGGGCGGAGGTGCTCTTGAAATCGTTTCGCTCTGAGGTGGAGTTGCGGTAGTCGAAACGGCGTTTAAGTTCGGCAATCTTGTCGGCTGCCGTATCGCGTTTGGGCTCATCTTCTTCGTCGGCAAACCTCACGTCGAGGTAGCGGCGGTCTATCTCGCCAATGAAACGGCTCGGCTTGGCAAACTCCATTTGCCCCCACTTGAAACGGGTCTCGGCAAACGAAATGGTGGCCGATTGTTTGGCTCGGGTGAGTGCCACATAGAACAATCGGCGCTCCTCTTCGAGCTTCTCGGGCGAGGAGACCGACATAATGCTTGGAAAGAGGTTCTCCTCAACACCGACCAGAAAGACCGAACCAAACTCCAAACCTTTGGAGGAGTGGACGGTCATCAGGGTCACCCACGCACGAGTGCCGTCGTCCTTGGTATCGAGGTCGGTCAGCAGCGAGATGTTTTGCAACCACTCCTCAACGGTTGGTTCGTGGACCTCCTCCTCGCCCCCAACCTCGATTAGTTCGACGCGGAAGTTCTGCATCGAATTGAGCAGCTCCTCAATATTTTGAAGAGCGGCCTCCGATTCGGGTGACGGGTTGTTGCGGAAAGACGGGATTATGGTGCTGCGTGAAGCCACCTCGACGCCAAATTCGTAGAGCGTCTTGTTTTGCCGCGCGAGTGAGAGCGAACAGATCAACTCGCGGAACTCGAAGGCGCGGCGGCCGATGATTTTGCCCTCCGAAGAGTCGGGCTCGGTGGAGGTGAGCAACTCCCACATAGAGATGCCGCGCTGTGCGGCAGCCTCTTTAATGCGGGCAACGGTGACATCGCCGATGCCTCGTGCAGGGTAGTTTATGATGCGCTGCAACGACTCGTCGTCGCGCGGATTGCAGATGGTCTTGAAGTAGGCCAACAGATCTTTGACCTCTTTGCGGTCGTAGAACGAGTGGCCGCCAAAGATGCGGTAAGGAACGTCGCGACGCCGCAACGCCTCCTCAATGGCTCGCGACTGAGCGTTGGTGCGGTAGAGAACGGCTATTTCGTCCCAGTGATTACCGTTGTTGCGATAGGTCTCGCGTATTCCGTCGGCCACCATTTGTGCCTCCTCGCCGTCGGTGTAGGCCTTCAAAACCTTGATTTTTTCGCCCACGGCATTCTCCGAGAAGACCTTTTTGCGTATTTGGCGCTCGTTGTGTCCGATGATGCTGTTGGCGGCATCGACAATGGTTTGGGTCGAGCGATAGTTCTGTTCGAGCTTGTAGAGGTTCGAATTGGGGAAATCTCTCTGGAACTGCAAAATATTCTCGATGCGTGCGCCACGGAACGAGTAGATGCTTTGTGCATCGTCGCCCACCACACAGAGGTTTGAGTTTTTTTCGGTCAACCGTTTGACAATAAGGTATTGGGCCGAATTGGTATCCTGATACTCGTCGACCAAAACGTAGGCAAACTTGCGACGGTATTTTTCGAGCACTTCGGGAAAGTCGCGCAACAGAATGTTGGTTTGGAGCAGCAGGTCGTCGAAATCCATTGCGTTGTTGGCCTTGCAACGTGCGCAATAGGTCTTGTAGATGCGGGCAAACTCGGGCTGACGGCGCTCGCGGTCTTCGGCGCACAGCGCCGTATTGGCCTCGTAGGCACCTGCGGTCAGCAGATTGTTCTTGGCCAACGAGATGCGCGAATGCACCTCGCGCGGCTTGTACTGTTCGTCGGAGAGCTGAAACTCTTTGATGATGCTCTTGACCAGCTGCTCGCTCTGGGTTTGGTCGTAGATTGTGAAGTTGGGCTGGAACCCGAGGTGCTCGGCCTCGGCATAGAGTATCTTGGCGAAAATGGAGTGGAAAGTACCCATCCAGATGTAGCGGCTGCGCTCACCCACAAGCGATTCGATTCGAGCACGCATCTCGCGGGCAGCTTTATTGGTGAAGGTCAGCGCCATAATCGACCACGGTTCAACGCCCTCCGAAATCATATAGGCTATGCGGCAGGTTAGTACGCGCGTCTTGCCCGAACCTGCACCTGCCACAATAAGCGAAGGGCGGCGGTAGTTGACCACGGCCTGCTCCTGTGCAGGATTAAGCCCTTTCAGTATTTTAATCTGTTCCTCTGTATTTGCCATAACGAATGGCAAAGTTAGTCGAAAAATGGTGAAAAGTTGGCTCTCGAAGCAACTTTTCAATACCTTTGTACGTCTATTGGTTATAACCCTCCGAACAAGAACTTTTTATGAAGAAATTTTCCGCTGTTTTATTGTTTCTGCTGCTACTCTCTGCCGCTACCTCCCACGGGCAAACCAGAACCGTCAGTGGCCACATTATGAATGCCCGCAGCCACGAATCACTCATTGGTGCAACCACCTTTGACAATATTTCGAGCAGAGGCACCGTGACCAACGAATACGGATTCTACTCCTTGACGCTGCCCAAAGGCAATGTCGAGTTGGAGTGCTCCTACGTCGGATTCTCGCCCAAAACCATATCATTTACGCTCAAAGCCGACACGGTTGTCAATATTTTGCTCGACGAGCAAATCGTGGTCGAAGAGGTGATCGTCTACGGCAATCGACGTTATACGGGCGCGCTGAGCGAACAGATGAGCGCCATAGAAATTCCTGTTTCGCAAATTAAGAGCACCCCGACACTCTTCGGCGAGAACGATGTCTTGAAGGCCATTCAGCTACTGCCCGGAGTGCAGGCCGGAAGCGAGGGGTCGGCCGGCATCTATGTTCGTGGCGGCGGTCAGGACGAAAACCTGCTGCTGCTGGACGGCGTGCCAGTCTACAACGTCAACCATATGTTCGGCTTCTTCTCGGTCTTCAATGCCGATGCCATAAAGAATGTGACGCTCTTCAAAGGGAGTTTTCCAGCTCGTTTCGGCAGCCGTCTATCGTCGGTAATCGACGTCCGCACCAACGACGGCGATATGTTTAGTTATCACGGCAACGTCAGCGTGGGGCTTATCTCGTCGAAAATCAACCTCGAAGGCCCAATCTGGAAAGGCCACACGTCGTTTAACATATCGGCCCGCCGCACCTATGCCGACGCGCTTGCCGTACCCGCAATGTCGATCATCTCGAAAAAAGAGAGCAATGACAGCAGCAAAACCTATGGCGGTTACTACTTCTACGACCTGAACGCCAAAATCAACCACAAGTTTTCCGACCGCGACCGACTCTATTTGAGCTTCTATATTGGCGACGACGAGATATATGCCAAAATTCGCAGCAACTGGAGCTCCAATAACGACGGCGAGGGCAACATCACAAACGAACAGACCCACGTAAAACTCGACTGGAACTGGGGCAACATCATTACTTCGCTGAGGTGGAACCACGTGATTTCGCCGCGTCTGTTTATGGACGCTTCGGCAACCTTCACACGCTACCGCCACAACCTCTCGGTGGGCACCGAGTCGTCGACCACCACAAACCAGGCTCTATCCAACAGCCAGACGCTGACACTGGGGGCAAACTCGGGAATATATGACTATACGGCAAAGGTCGATTTCGATTGGAGCATATCGCCCGAAAACACAATGAGATTTGGAGCAAGCTATGTGAACCACACCTTTGTGCCCGACATTTCGACTATGCGCGCCTCGTATTCCGACCAAATCGAAAACCCCGAGACCGGTCAGCCGCAAGACACGGTTGTGGTGCAGAGCTTTACTATGGGCAACAACCGAATCCACGCCGACGAAACGACCCTCTACGTCGAAGAAGACCTGTCGGTGGGCGACTTCCTGAAAGCCAACATCGGGCTGAACTACTCGACCTTTACTGTCCGCAAAAAGTTCTACCACTCTTTGCAACCACGCCTGAGCGTCCGCGCACTATTGGCCGAAAACCTCTCGTTAAAAGCCGGCTACGCCTATATGACGCAATATATCCACCTGCTCTCCAACAACTCCATTTCGCTGCCCACCGACCTCTGGGTGCCGGTTACCGACCGCATCAAGCCTATGACCTCGCAACAATATTCGGCAGGCGTGTTCTACGACATTCGGGGGCTGTTCGACCTCTCGGTCGAGGGCTACTACAAAACGATGGACAACCTGCTCGAATACAAAGACGGCGCCTCGTTGATGGCCACCACTTCGGGTTGGGAGGATAAGGTCTCAATGGGTCGCGGTTGGTCCTACGGTGTCGAGTTTCTGTTGCAGCGCTCCGTTGGACGACTGACGGGTTGGATTGGCTACACCTGGTCGAAATCGTTGCGCCGGTTCGACCGCGCAGGGCAGGTGATTAACGGCGGCAAGCCCTTCTATGCCAAGTACGACCGCCGACACGACCTAAGCATCACCGCCGCCTACAAAATCTCCGACCGCATCGATATGGGGGCAACGTGGATCTTCAACACCGGAAACTGCGCCACCCTCGCACTCCAAAAATACCAGTCGCTCGACGGCGGTCAGGTCGACTATGTCGCCTCGCGCAACAACTATCGCTACGATCCCTACCACCGTCTGGATTTGGGTATCAACTTCCATAAACAGAAAAAACACGGAGTCCGCACGTGGAACATCAGTGTCTATAATGCCTACAACCATATGAACCCGTTTTTCGTCTATCAGGACACCGAAACGACAACAACGGTCGAAAATACTCCGCAAGGTATCGTTATCAACAACTCCTCACGACGTGTGTTGAAGAAAACCACGATATTCCCCATAATACCCTCAATCAGTTACTCCTATAAATTCTGACGACAATGAAAAAGAGAGTTCATATAACCACTTTGTGTTTGGTGGCACTTCTTTCGGGCTGCGAAAACGAGATATCGTTCAACGGCGAAGAGACAGCACAACAAATGGTGCTCAACGCAATCATCACGGTCGGCAGTCCCATTACGGCAAGGGTCTCGAACAGCATATTTTTTCTGAGCAACGACTCGGTAGCCGACATTACCGATGCCGATGTAAGGCTCTATGTCGACGATAAGTTTGTCGAAATAATGCAGGTTAAGAAGATTACGCCCACCTACGAGGCCCCTTCACAACCACAGTACGACGCGCCCGAGGTCAGTTATGACCCCTACTGGATATACTCGGCCAACCACGTGGCCGGCGTGGGCGAAAAGATTCGCATCGAAGCCACTGCACCCAAATTCGAAGGCAAAGTGTGGGCCGAGGAGTTGGTGCCGCTCGTTCCCGAAGTCCTGAAAATCGAATACAACATCATCGACGACAGCTCCGACAAACCACAGTCGGTACGTCTGAAAATACATCTGAAAGATTCATCGGCAAAACGCAACTGCTATGCGTTAATGGTGCAGACGATGTTCCACTACACCATTAATGACGGTTCCACGTGGGAGAAGATGCTCAAAACAGATTACACCGATGCTGTCTTTCAGAGCACAAGCGAAACGGGCGGATTGCTCTTTGGCAGCAACGACAACAACTACTCTTCGTCCGAAAAATTCTTCACCGACGACCTGTTTGGCGGTAGCGACGACTACTCGCTGACGGTCACCTGCAAAGCCTCAGAGCATACCGACAACATTACCGGATTTGGTTATCGGATCGCATTTGATCAGATCAGCGAGAGTTATTACAACTACCGAACGACAAAAGAGAAATATTCGCCGGAAAATATCCTCGCGGAGCCGGTGCAGATATTCAACAATGTTGTTGGCGGAATCGGGGTCGTGGTAACGTGCGCACCGTCGGATTACAAGGATAATTATTACTATACCGAGCACATCTACACCGAAGATTAGTCGGCGTAGGAACTCATTGCTTCCGAGCGCCAGATTTTCATCGAGCCGTCCCGGTCGGCATAAATCAGCAGCACGGCCAAATCTTCGGCAGCGGCAATGGCCTGCGACCCTTCAAGCCCAACGGCCATACACATCGTGCCGAGCGCGTCGGCCGTGGCGCAATCGTCGGCTATAACTGTGGCCGATAGGAGGTTGCTTTGGGTGTTTTCGCCCGTTAGCGGATTGATTATGTGGGTATATTTGCGCCCGGCGGAGTCGGTGCGGAAGTTGCGATAGTTGCCGCTTGTTGCCAACCCTCGACCGCTTAACCTGACGGTGGTTTCGATATATTCGCCCGAAACGGAGTAGTTGCCCTCAAAGGGGGTTTCGACGCCTACCGTCCACCGCTCGCCTCGGCTGTTTTTGCCGCGGCAAAAGATCTCGCCGCCAATGTCGACCAGATAGTTTTCGATGCCGTAGCTCTCGACCAAGGCGGCAGCCATATCCACTACGGCACCTTTGGCGACCGAGTTAAGGTCGATTTCGATGCGCGGGTCGGCCTTGATGATGCGGTCTCCCTGAACGGTGAGTTTTTTGTAACCGACAAATTGCAAAATAGAGTCAATATTGGGGTTCTCGACCGCCTCGCCACGCCCAAAACCGAGCGCACGGCTCAGCGGAGCAACGGTCACGTCGTACAACCCGCCCGACAGTCGGCTGACACGCTCTGTAATGGTCAGACAGCGCAAAATAGAGGGGTCGGCCAGATCGGTTTCGCCACGGTTGATGCGGCTGAGGGTGGAGTTCTCGTCGAAGACCGACATCGAGGCGTTGGCAGCCGTAAAGAGCGAGTCGAGCGACCCCTGCAACCCCTCGGGAAGGGCGCCAACGAGTGTTATGTTGTAAAATGTACCGAGCGCCGTTCCGCCAAGTGCGGCTACAGGTTGTTCAGAGTTGCCGCGTCGGAATAGTGTGGTTGCTATTGCGAAGGCTACAATAACTACCGAAATTATGATGGCGGCGGTGGTGCGTTTGGTGGTTTTCATCTGCTTAAAAATCGGTTGAATTCTACTCGCAAAGATAGTAATTGGAGCGGCATAGTTCCAAAAAGGGCAAAAAAATTGATATGGCGCTTGTTAGTAGTCAAAAAACGATTATCTTTGCGCCACGCTTTGGTGACATTCGAATAAGGCGGATTCATCGTAAAGCGGAACACTCAAATAATTGACAAATGAGTTATTTAACAACCGAAAAAAAGCAAGAGCTTTTTGGCCAGTACGGGCAGTCAAAGAGCGATACCGGTTCGCCTGAGAGCCAGGTAGCGTTGTTCACCTACCGTATCAACCACCTTACGGAGCATATGAAGGCCAACCATCACGACTACGGTACGCAGCGCGCACTTTTGCGTCTGGTCGGCAAACGCCGTCAACTGCTCGATTATCTCAAAAAGGTCGACATCGAACGTTACAGGGAGCTTATCAAATCTCTTAACATTCGTAAATAGTGCGGCTCGAAGGAGAATGAGTAACAGCAAAGGCAAGGTCACGATTTTCGTCGGACTTGCCTTTGCTTTACGTTAAGACATTTCAGAAGGAAAAAAAATAAAAAAAATGTTGTACAACGAAATTAAGAAGGTGGTAGCGCTTCCCGACGGACGTGAAATCACCATTTCGACAGGCAAACTTGCCAAGCAGGCCGACGGCGCTGTGGTAGTGCAAGAGGGCGACACGATGCTGTTGGCTACCGTGGTTGCCGCAAAAGAGGCAAAAGACGATTGCGATTTTATGCCTCTCTCGGTAGAGTATAAAGAGAAATATGCAGCCGCAGGTCGTTTCCCGGGCGGTTTTCTCAAACGTGAGGCTCGTCCCTCGGATAGCGAAATTTTGGTTTCGCGCCTGATTGACCGCGCACTCCGTCCGCTCTTCCCATCGAACTTCCACGCCGAAGTATTTGTAACCGTAAACCTCATCTCGGCCTCGAAAGACATTCAGCCAGATGCACTTGCAGGTTTGGCAGCATCGGCTGCACTGGCCGTATCCGACATTCCTTTCGAATGCCCGATTTCGGAGGTCCGTGTTTCGCGTATCGACGGCAAATTTGTCATCAACCCCACGTTCTCGGAGAACGAGTGTGCCGACATCGACCTGATGGTTGGCGCAACCTACGACAACATTATGATGGTCGAGGGCGAGATGAAAGAGGTCTCGGAGGCCGAGATGCTCGACGCACTCAAAGCAGCTCACGAGGCAATCAAACCCCAATGTCTGGCACAGTTGGAGCTGGCCAAAGAGTTGGGCAAAGATGTTAAACGCGAATACTGCCACGAGGAGAACGACGAAGATTTGCGCAAGAAGGTGATAGCCGAGACCTACGACAAGGCCTACGCCATAGCTACCGCCGGCAGCTCGAAACACGAACGCAGCGACGCTTTCGACGCTCTCGAAGAGGAGTTCTGCGCACAGTTCACCGAAGAGGAGCTGGCCGCAAAGAAGAAGATGATTGCACGCTATTTCCACGACGAAGTGCTGAAAAAAGCGATGCGCAATATGATACTCGACGAAGGCAAACGTCTCGACGGCCGCAAGACCGACGAGATCCGCCCGATTTGGTGCGAAGCAGGCCCTCTGCCCTGCGCCCACGGTTCGGCAATCTTCACTCGCGGCGAGACTCAGGCACTGGCAACGGTGACGCTGGGCACGAAGCTCGACGAGAAGATGATCGACGAGGCATTGGTTCAAGGCAGCGAGCAGTTTGTTCTGCACTACAACTTCCCGCCGTTTGCAACGGGTGAAGCCAAACCGGCAAGAAGCCTGTCGCGTCGCGAAATCGGCCACGGCAACCTCGCTTGGAGGGCACTCAAACCTATGGTTCCCGTAGGTCAGGAGAATCCCTACGCAGTGCGCGTGGTAAGTGATATTCTCGAATCCAACGGTTCGTCGTCGATGGCAACCGTCTGCGCCGGTACGCTGGCTCTGATGGACTCGGGTCTGAAACTCAAAAAACCCGTTTCGGGTATCGCAATGGGCCTGATTGCCGACGGTGGCCGCTACGCCATTCTGTCGGATATCTTGGGTGACGAGGATCACCTTGGCGATATGGACTTCAAGGTTACGGGTACCCGCGACGGTATCACTGCAACCCAAATGGATATCAAGTGCGACGGTCTCTCCTACGAGGTACTGGCCAAAGCACTCGATCAGGCACGCATCGGTCGTATGCACATTCTTGACATTCTGACCGAGTGTCTGCCCGAGCCGCGTGAGGACTTCCGTCCGTTTGTTCCGCGCATCGTACAGATCGTCATTCCGCAAGACTTTATCGGTGCCGTCATAGGCCCGGGCGGAAAGATCATTCAGGATATTCAGAAGACCACCGGCACAACCATCACCATCACCGAGGAGAACAACACCGGTATCGTCGACATTTTTGGCGAGAACAAAGAGGGTATGGACGCTGCCTTGGCACGCATCAAGGGCATCATTGCAGTTCCGGAAGTTGGCGAAGAGTACACCGGCCCGATCAAATCGATCGTTACATTCGGTGCTTTCGTCGAGATTCTGCCGGGCAAAGACGCTCTGCTCCACATCTCGGAGATAGACTACAAACGTTTCGAAACGATGGAGGAGACCGGACTGAAAGAGGGCGACGTGATCACCGTCAAACTCATCGGTGCCGACCCCAAGACCGGCAAACTGAAACTCTCGCGCAAGGCACTACTGCCTAAGCCGGAGGGTTATGTAGAGCCGGAGGAGAGGCCTCGCGAGCGCCGTGACGACCGTCATGGAGACCGCCGCGACGACCGTAGAGGTGACCGCCGAGGCGACCGCCGCGATGACCGTCACAGCGACCGCCGCTATGACCGCCGCGATGACCGTCAAGAAAAAAAGCAGGATTAACACCCTAAAATCGACGGCCGAATTGGTGCTTTCGAAATATTTATCTAAATTTGTCCGATGCAGTCAACATTTGCTGCATCGGACAAATGAAGAAAAATAAACGCAAGCAATTGAAATTCAAAATATTAAATTTTTAAGAACAAATAAACTTATGAAAAGATTAGCTATCGCAAGTATGGTTATCGTTGCCGTTGCCGCTTTGGCTTCGGGTTGCGGAAACTGCTACGACAAGATGCAAAAGGGTCAGGACCAGATTCAGGTAACCTGCGTCCCCGAAGTGCTCACTCTCAAAGGCTCGACTGTCGATGCCGAGATTACGGTCAACTTCCCTGCAAAGTATTTCAATGCAAAGGCAATCGTTAAGATTACTCCGGTACTCGTTTATGAGGACGGACAGAAGACCGAAACCGAAAAATATCTCCAAGGCGAGAAGGTTGCCGACAACTACACGGTTATCAGCAAAGCCAACGGCGGAAGCTACTCGCAGAAAATATCTTTCCCCTTCGAGAAACCCGGTGTTGCCACCCTCGAACTCAAAGTTGAGGCAAAATGCAAAGAGGACGAAGAGTTTGTAACCATAGCTACAATACCCGCAGCAAAGGGTGTCAGCTCGGTTCAGAACCTCGCTCGCGGCATTGCCAAAGGCGCACAGGGCGGTGCACAAATCGAGAAGAGCAGTTTTGAACTCTTGGAGGGCAACTTCCAACGCAGCTCGACGCTCGCACAGTCGGCCGAGATCCTCTATAAGATCCAAAGCTCCGACGTTCGCAAGAACCAACTCTCGCAAGAGCAGATCCAACTCTTCAAAGAATTTATCGCTGCCAACTCGAACGCCGACCGCACCACTCTCGGCTCGGTCTACGCTTCGGGCTACGCTTCGCCCGACGGCCCCGAGAAACTCAACAACACTCTTTCGGCTGCCCGTAGCAAATCGGGTGCAAAAGCCATAAAGAAAGAGCTCAAAGAGAACAAAGACCTCAACTACGAAATCGCATCATACGGCGAGGACTGGGAGGGTTTCAAAGCTCTGGTCGAGAACTCCAACATCGAGGACAAAGACCTTATCCTGAATGTTCTGCAAATGTACTCGTCGCCGGTTGAACGCGACGCCGAAATCAAAAATATGTCGGCCGTGTTCAAAGTTTTGGCCGAAGATATCCTGCCGCAACTGCGCCGCACCAAATTCGCTGTTGAGGCCGTCTATTCGGGTCTGACCGACGAAGAGATTTTGGCAGCCGCACTTGCAGGCGACAAGTCACTCGATGTTGAGCACCTGCTCCACGCAGCAACTTTGGCAAAAACCGATGCCGATCGCCTGGTCATCTACCAATTTGCCGCACAGAACTACAACGACGCTCGCGCACTGAACAATCTTGGTGTTTACCAAGTCTATGCAGGCCAACTCAACGAGGCTAAGGCTTCGTTCGAGAAAGCTGCTTCGATAGAGGCTAACCCCGTCATCAGCAACAATCTGGCCGCTTTGGCTTTGGCTCAGGGCGACATCGCCGCCGCCAAACAATATCTGGCCGCAGCAGGTGACAAGGAGTCGAAAGAGAGCGCCGGTATCATCTCGTTGCAAGAGGGTAACTATCAGCAGGCAAAAGCCAACCTGAGCGGTTATAATCTGGCTGTTGCAGAGCTTTGCGACAACAATATCGCCGGTGCAAAGAGTGCTATCGCCAATGTTGAAGGCCCCGATGCCGACTACGTTCGCGCTATCATCGCCAACCGCGAGGGCGACAGCGACAAAGCTATCGCTTACCTGAAAAGCGCAATTGCAACCGACGCTTCGTTCAAAGCCAAAGCCGAGAACGACATAGAGTTCTACGACCTTCTGAAAACCAACTCTTTGGAGTAATCGTTCGGAACATCATTCACCCAAAAGAGAGGTGCCGCCTTCAATGGCAGCACCTCTCTTTTGGTATTAAGTAAGGTATGAATATTGCGTTTGAGCAAGAAATTTGCTACCTTGCACCGATATTCGAAAGAAAACAAAACAGAAAAAGATATGGAATACTCGAAACTTCTGAACGATTACGCTCCGGCTATGACCGAGGAGCAAGTTGCCGCAACCGTCGAACAGATGCGCGAACTGTCGGTTAAGAATCGAACCAAAGAGGTCTACAAACTATGTTACAGCACTATCGACCTCACAACGCTGACCGAGACCGACTCGGTACGCTCGGTTGGAGAGTTTGTTGCAAAGGCTGTAGAGTTTCACAAACATTACCCCTCAATTCCCAACGTCGCATCAATTTGCGTCTATCCGCTCTTTGTCGACGTTGTGGGCTTGGGCGTCGATAATACCGACATTGGTGTGACGAGCGTTGCAGCAGGTTTCCCTGCCTCGCAGACCTACATTGAGGTGAAGATGCTCGAAGTCTCTATGGCTGTGGAGAGCGGAGCCGACGAGATTGATGTGGTCATCAACGTCGGGCAGATGTTGGAGGGCGACTACGACGCAGTGGCTGCCGAGATAGAGATGTTGCGTCAGGAGGCCGGCGACGATGTGACCTTCAAGGTTATCATTGAGTCGGGTGCACTCAAAACGCCCGAACTGATTCGTCGCGCATCGCTTTTGGCTATGTTCGCCGGAACAGATTTCGTGAAGACCTCGACAGGCAAGATTCCTGTTGCCGCCACTCCCGAAGCTGCTGTGGTTATGTGTACGGCCATAAAAGACTATTACCAAAAGACCGGCCGCAAGGTTGGATTCAAGGCCGCCGGCGGCATTCGCACTGCCGAAGAGGCCGCTCTGTTCTACACCATTGTACACGAGATTTTGGGCGCCGAGTGGTGCTCGCCGCAACTTTGGCGCATAGGCGCAAGTTCGCTCGCCAACAACCTTATCTCGGCAATCGAAGAGAAGCCTGTCAAGTATTATTAGTCAACAGAATTGACCAATTCGGTGAGGGCGACTAATAAGTGGCAATCTGCTTCCTTCGTAGGTTTTTAGAACAATACTCACATACGTATGGTATGCTCCGTTTGTTCTAAAAACCAGAGCGTTGCAGCTTGCCACTTCTTAATCACCCCAAAGGGGGTGACCAACAATAAATGACTTGTTGGCCACCCCATCTCTAATAGTGTCCAAAGAGACCAAAGGGGCAAAAGGGGCAAAAGTGGAAGACGTGGGGCTTGTCCACAAACAGTTTCATCTCTCACTTTCGTCCTTTTAGGCTCTATTGTCCCATTGGGCGCTATTGAAATGAAGGACAAAGCCGATTAGACAACTTTATGAGTCAGAAGCAGAAACCGACCGTAAAATAGGTCGAGCGATTGCTCACCTTCACATCGCCGAAGACATCGGTTAGGGCATAGCGCATCTGCGAGCTGAGGTAGAGGTTGTAGATGTTTACGCCGAGGCCCCATTGTATGCCGTACTCCACAGGATTTATCTTTTCGTTAGCGAGGTTGAGTCCCGTTCCGTCGAGCGTCGCACCAACAACGCGCGAGCAGTAACCGCCAAAACTTGCCGCCGCGTAGACCGGCTGTCGGTTGGAGGTTGTCAGCATCAAGTCAAGCGGAACGGTAATGGTTCGCTCTTTTAGACGGCGGCTCGACCCAAAAATATCGCTCTTCTCGGGCATCTCGGCCGAACGCTCCTCGTAGAGGGCAGCCATACGCAACGCCAACATATCGAAGAGATTATACTGAACAAAAAGGCCCGAATTGAAGGCAAAAGCGCTTTTGCCTACCAATGCTCCTTCGGAATAATAGTGGTAGTTGCTGCCTGCGCCGAAGGTGACGCCACCCGAAAACCGTTTACTTCCGCCGTGCTTGAACGAACGCCGTCCGCTGGCAGCAATCATATTGTCGGCGGAGGTGATCTGCTCGGTAAGAGAGGTCATAAATCCCACAATCTTTTCGAGCCCCCGGTAATCGATTTTGTCGGCCGTGTCTTCGGGTTTGTGGTATGGCGACTTGGTGCCGGTGGTAATGGCAAAGGTCGGAACGCCCTCGTTAGCAAACCATTGGGTGTCGGTTGCGGTAAAGAGCGAAGTCTCAAATGGTTTACGTTTCAGAGTAATGCCATTCTCAGCAGCCGCAGTTTTCAACAAGTGGTCGGCGCCGTTGAGCGTACCAGTTCCCATAATCGTCAGGCTGTTTTCGGAGTTGTACCACCCCACCATATCAAGGCTGATCATAAGCTTAATCTTGTCGACAGCCGTGTTGGAGGCCATATGGCGTGAGCCGTAGAGCCCCGGTTCCTCTGCGTCGAAAGCCACCAACAAAATGGTGTATCGTGGTGTACTACCGTTTGAGACGAGGTTGCGCGCCAACTCAATAAGTGCTGCCGTACCCGAAGCGTTATCGTCGGCACCCGGATAGATGCGGTGATCGATAACCCCCAAATGGTCGTAATGGGCACCTATGACTATCATCGAGTCGCAATGGCCATCGATACGTCCGACAATGTTGCGGAACTCCTTGCCGTCGGCTTTCAGGGCGGCAGTATTGACGTGCAATCCCATAGACTGCATCTGCGCCATAATGTAGTCGCCCGCCTTGATACCCTCGGCCGAGCCTGCCGCGCGTCCGCGCAGCGAATCGGAGGCCAAAAAACCGATATGGTATTGGAGCCTTTCGCGCAAAGAAGAGGGTTGCGCCGCCACAACGGTCAGCGAAATAACCACTGCCGCAAATAACGCCGACAAACGCTTCATTACTCTGCGATTATCAGGTAGTAATTCTTTTTGCCCTTCTGCACAAGCAGGTATTTGCCGTCGATCAGCGAATCGGCCGTGATTGTCATAAACGGATCGGCGACCTTCTCTTTGTCGAGCGAAAGGCCACCACCCTGCACCAACTTGCGCACCTCGCCTTTGGAGGGGAAGATGGCGCAATGTTCGACCGTCAGAGCCGAGAAGTCGACACCCTGTTCGATGAGGCTCTTGGCCACCTTGAACTGCGGCACGCCGTCGAAGACCTGCAAAAGCGTCTCTTCGTCGAGGTTGCGGAGCTGCTCGCTCGTGGCGTTGCCAAACAGAATACCGCTGGCCTCAACCGCCTTGCGGTACTCCTCTTTGGAGTGAATCATAACGGTAATCTCCTCGGCCAAACGTTTTTGCAACTTGCGCTCGTGGGGTGCTGCTTCGTGTTCGGCGATGAGGGCATCAATCTCGTCGCGGCCGAGCATTGTAAAAATCTTGATGTAGCTCTTTGCGTCCTCGTCGCTCACATTGAGCCAGAATTGGTAGAATCGGTAGGGCGAGGTGTAGCGCGCATCGAGCCAGATGTTGCCATTCTCGGTCTTGCCGAACTTTGTGCCGTCGGCCTTTTTGATGAGTGGGCAGGTGAGCGCAAAGGCATCGTCGCGACCCAGTTTGCGACGTATCAACTCCGTTCCGGTGGTAATGTTGCCCCACTGGTCGCTTCCGCCGAGTTGCAGTTTGCAGCCGTAGGCCTCAAAAAGATGCAGGTAGTCGTAACCCTGAACAAGTTGGTAGGTGAACTCGGTGAACGACATACCGTCGCCCTCGCCATTGAAGCGTTTCTTCACAGAGTCCTTGGCCATCATATAGTTGACGGTTATGTGCTTACCCACGTCGCGAATGAAATCGAGAAACGAAAACTCCTTCATCCAGTCGTAGTTGTTGACCATAACGGCCGCATTGGGCGCCGTGGAGTCGAAATCTATCAACTTCGAAAGCTGACGTTTGATGCACTCCTGATTGTGGCGCAGAGTCTCTTCGTTAAGCAGATTGCGCTCTTGCGACTTGCCCGAAGGGTCGCCTATCATACCCGTAGCACCACCCACCAAAGCAATCGGACGATGGCCGCAACGTTGCAGGTGGCGAAGCATCATAATGCTGACCAAGTGGCCTATATGGAGAGAATCGGCACTCGGGTCGATGCCCACGTAGGCGGTAGTCATCTCTTTGGAGAGTTGTTCTTCGGTTCCGGGCATAATGTCGTGGATCATTCCACGCCAAGAGAGTTCTTCTACAAAATTCATCGTTACTTTATAATTAAGGTATTAATCTATATCCAAATTGAGCTCTTTGACAAGATTGAGCATCTCGGGGTTCTTGTCGGCCAAAAACTTGAAACGGTCTTCGGCTTTGACGGGCAGCTGGCGTTTCTGGTCGCGGTTGACGGTGATATCGAAGTCGACCTCACCCTTCAAGTCGCACGTGCGGCGGAAGATATCGACCATTTCGCGTCGGTTGTGAAGGATCTCTTCGCGAATCATCTCGGTGTAGACCATAGTCGAAACGGTGTGGCCGCTGACAATCATATCGGCCATTGCAGGCGCAATTCGCGGACGTTCCTTTTGAAGTTCGGCGAGAAACTGTGCACGGTTGCGCTCAATCTTCTCCTCCGTCTCGGGGTCGTAGTGAACCTCCAAAGGCTCCTCGCCGCCCTCGCCTTCAACCTCTTGTTGCACTCCGCTGAGAATTGCAGTAATTGATCCACCAAAAACAGGCTTACGAACCGCGGCGGTTTTACTATCCTCCGACCGATTATCGTGCGGCAACGACGGCTCCTCGGGAATGGGTGCCGACTGTGGTGCAACCGTTGTCGGCCGGACAGTTGGTTCGGTCACCGAGTTGTCTGCTGTGGTGTTATCGGTTGATTTTAGAGGGTTTGACTCCGCCACGACAGTGGCAGTCGGACTCATTTTCGGAGGTGTGGGTTGCTCGGTTTTGGGTGGTTGCGACTGCCGGGCAGGTTGTTTTTGCAACTCGTGCAGCGGTGCGGCCTCGTTCAGGCTTTCACTTTTTTTTTGCTCTCCCAAGCCACACAGGCGCATAATGCCAAGCTCCACGTGAAGACGTTTGTTGGTGGCAGTCTTATAGCCGGCATCAAGATTCTGCAACAGGGCTATTCCGCTGAACAGAAAAGCACTGTCGCAATCGGTTGCCTGACGGCCGTAGCGCTCCAAGACCGAGCCCGTAACCTCCAAAAGAGGCAATGTTTGCGGCTCTTTGCACATCAGCAGGTCACGAAAATGCGAAGCCAAACCGGCGGCAAAGGTGCGCCCCGAGAAACCCTTTTTCAGAATCTCGTCGAACGCCACCAGTGCAGTGCGGTAGTCTCCTCGGCGGATCGTATCGGTCATAGTGAAATAGGTGTCGTAGTCGAGCACATTGAGTGTTGCGGCCACGTCGCGGAAAGATAGACGGCCGCCGCAAAACGAAACGGCCTTATCGAACATCGAGAGTGCGTCGCGCATACCGCCGTCGGCCTTTTGGGCAATCAGGTGGAGCGACTCGTCGTCGCTGACAACGCCCTCTTTTTGGGCAATTTGTTTCAGGTAACCCACCGCGTCTTCGACACGTATGCGGTTGAAGTCGAAAATTTGGCAGCGCGAGAGAATCGTGGGAATAATCTTGTGCTTCTCGGTGGTGGCCAAAATGAAAATGGCGTGAGCTGGCGGCTCTTCGAGGGTTTTCAGAAAAGCGTTGAAGGCCGACTGCGAGAGCATATGCACCTCGTCGATGATGTAGACGCTGTAACGTCCCACTTGCGGCGGCACTCGCACCTGCTCGGTCAGGTTTCGGATATCTTCAACCGAGTTGTTGGAGGCGGCATCGAGCTCGTGAATTGTAAAACTGCGTCCCTCGTCGAACGAGCGGCACGATTCGCACTCGCCGCAGGCATCACCCGCAGCGTTTGGATTCTGACAGTTGATTGTCTTGGCAAAGATACGTGCGCAGGTGGTCTTGCCGACTCCGCGCGGGCCGCAGAACAGGTAGGCGTGAGCAAGCTGTCCACGCGAAATGGCATTTTTGAGCGTCGAGGTGATATGGCTTTGACCCACAACCGATTCAAATGTTGCCGGACGGTATTTGCGAGCCGATACAATAAAGTTTTCCATTTTCCGCCTTTTTCTTACCGACAAAGATAGCACATTTAGGTTGGAAAATGAATTTTCGTCACTGAAATAATGGCGCTTTTGCGGTCAAATTGGCTCGGTTTGTCAATCGGGCAGTGACAAAGAGTGCCAAACGAGCCACATTCAGAGGTTGGCAAATAATTTGTTTGCTATTTGGTCAAAATGAAAGGAGTAACAGATTATGAATATCAACACTTTGACAATTAAAGCACAGCAGGCGCTGCAAGAGGCCTTCTCGATTGCCGCTCAAAGGCAGAATCAGGCGGTCGAACCTGCCCATATACTTGCCTCGCTGATTGAAAAGGACGACTCGCTGGGCAGCTATCTGCTCTCGCGTACCGGCGCCGAGGTTGGCGGCATACGCGGTGCGGTCGATTCGCTCCTCGATTCGCTGCCCAAAGTTTCGGGCACCGATGGCGAGCAATACTTTTCGCAGGCCTCGTCGCGTGCCATTCAGAAGGCGGTCGACTACACCAAAACATTCAACGACAAGTTCGCTTCGGTAGAAGAGTTGTTGTTGGGTCTGTTGGCCGACGGCGGCGAGGTGTCGAAACTTCTCAAACAGTTCGGCGTGGCCGAGAATGAGTTGATTGCTGCCGTGCGCGAGATGCGCAAGGGGCAGACCGTCGACTCCCAGACCGCCGAACAGGAGTTCGACGCTCTGAACAAATATGCCATAAACCTCAACGAGATGGCGCGTGCCGGCAAACTCGACCCCGTGATTGGGCGTGATGACGAGATTCGCCGCGTATTGCAAATCCTCTCGCGGCGTACTAAAAACAACCCTATTCTGGTTGGCGAAGCCGGCGTGGGCAAGACGGCCATTGCCGAGGGTTTGGCCCACCGTATTGTCGACGGCGACGTACCCGAAAACCTCAAATCGAAACAGATCTTTTCGCTCGATATGGGCGCACTGATTGCCGGTGCAAAGTATCAGGGCGAGTTTGAAGAGCGTCTGAAAGCCGTCGTGGGCGAAGTGAAGGCGGCCGACGGCGAGATAGTGCTCTTCATCGACGAAATTCACACTCTGGTAGGCGCAGGCAAGAGTCAGGGCGCAATGGACGCAGCCAACATTCTGAAACCGGCGCTGGCACGTGGCGAACTGCGCACCATTGGTGCTACCACGCTCGACGAGTACCAGAAATATTTTGAGCAGGACAAAGCGCTCGAACGCCGTTTCCAAAAGGTTATGGTCGACGAACCTTCGCCCGAAGATGCCATTTCGATTCTGCGTGGTCTGAAAGAGCGTTACGAGAACCACCACAAGGTGCGTATTCGCGATGAGGCCATTGTGGCTGCCGTCGAATTGTCGTCGCGCTACATCACCGACCGTTTTCTGCCCGACAAAGCAATCGACCTTATCGACGAAGCCGCCGCACATCTGAGGCTCGAAATGAACTCGGTGCCTGAGGAAATCGACGACCTCGACCGTCTGATACGCCAAAAGGAGATCGAACGCGAAGCCATTCGCCGCGAAAACGACAAACCGCGTATTGCCGAACTCGACAAGGAGATCGACAACCTCTCGGCCGAACGCAACTCCAAACGCGCCAAATGGCAGAACGAGAAGTCGATACTCGAACGAATCCAAAAGAGCAAAGAGGAGATAGAGGATTTCAAGGTCGAGGCGGCCGAGGCCGAACGCAACGGCAACTACGGACGTGTGGCCGAGATACGTTATGGCAAAATCACAGAGGCCGAACGCACTATCGAAAAGCTCAAAAAAGAGCTGACTGCTGCCAACGCTGAGGGTTCGATGATCAAAGAAGAGGTCGACGCCGAAGATGTTGCCGAGGTCGTTTCGCGCTGGACAGGCATACCCGTAAGCCGTATGTTGCAAGGCGAACGCGAAAAGCTGCTGCGCCTCGAAACCGAACTTCACAAACGTGTTGTGGGGCAGGACGAGGCCATTGAGGCCATTGCAAATGCCGTTCGACGTTCGCGTGCCGGACTGCAAGACCCTCACCGACCGATCGGTTCGTTCATCTTTTTGGGCACCACGGGCGTGGGTAAAACCGAGCTGGCAAAGGCGCTGGCCGAGTTCCTCTTCAACGACGAGAACCTGATGACACGTATCGATATGAGCGAGTATCAGGAACGCCACTCCGTATCGCGACTGATAGGCGCGCCTCCGGGCTACGTGGGCTACGACGAGGGTGGTCAGCTGACCGAAGCCGTCCGACGCAAACCCTACTCGGTGGTGCTTTTGGACGAGATCGAAAAGGCTCACCCCGACGTATTCAACATCTTGTTGCAGGTGCTCGACGACGGCCGACTGACCGACAACAAAGGGCGCACGGTCGATTTCCGCAACACCATTATAATAATGACTTCGAATCTCGGGTCGCATCTGATTATGGAGAACTTCACAAAGGCGACCGAGAGTGGCGGAACACTTTCGCAAGAGGTGGTCGACCGCACGCGCGACGAGGTGTTGGAGCTGATGAAGCAGACGCTCAAACCCGAGTTTCTGAACCGTATCGACGAGATAGTAATGTTCCAGCCGCTAACCCTGCAACAGGTTGGCGAGATTGTCGGGCTGCAACTCTCCTCGCTCGGCAAGCGCTTGGCCGAAAACGGCATCACGCTCAACGTCAGCGAGCAGGCCGAACACTGGCTGGCACGCCGAGGCTACGATCCGATGTTCGGTGCGCGACCCGTGAAACGCACCATTCAGCACTATGTCATTAATGACCTATCAACCGAGATTCTCTCGGGCAGGGTCGACAAAGAGCACCCGATTACGATCGGTGTCGAGGGCGACAAACTGGTGATGAAGAACTAATTGGTATTATTAACAAAAATCAGGGAGTGTCTAACAATTAAGTTAAACACTCCCATTTGTTAGAAGTTGTATAATAAGAGGATTTTCAAGGCTTGCGAAGCTCGAAAAAGCGGAGTTTACAGAGCGTAATTGAGCATTTTTGAGCGAGCATAACGCAGAAAATACCTTATTAGACAACTTCCCTTTTTTATAAGGTAACCAGATTATTCGTCTTTGTCCTCGTCTTGATAGGTCTTCAAAAGTTTATCCTGCACGTCGGCCGGAACCTGCTCGTAGGAGGAGAACTTCATAGTGTAGTTGGCGCGGCCATTGGTCAGGGCACTCAGGGTGGTCGAATAGCGGTAGAGCTCGGCCAGAGGAACGCGTGCCTGCAAGCGGCTGTAAGCGCCGTCGGCGTGCATACCCATAATGGTCGAACGGCGGCCGTTCAGGTCACTCATAATATCGCCCATATTGTCGCTCGGAACAAGAACCTCAATGTCGTAGATAGGCTCCATAATCTTCGGGGCTGCATTGCGGAATGCCTCCTTGAAGGCATTGCGGCCTGCAAGTTTGAAGGAGATCTCGTTCGAATCGACGGGGTGCATCTTACCGTCGTAGACAACAACGCGTATGTCGCGGGCATAGGAACCCGTCAGAGGGCCCTCGTTCATCTTCTCCATAATACCTTTCAGAATGGCAGGCATAAAACGAGCATCGATTGCACCACCCACAATGGCACTGTAATATTGGAGCTTGCCACCCCATTCGAGGTTGTACTCCTCTTTCGCCTTGACGCTGACAATCAGGTCGCGGCCGTCGATCTTATATCGGGTCGGCTCGGGCATACCCTCAATGTATGGCTCAATAACAAGGTGAACCTCGCCAAATTGACCGGCACCACCCGACTGTTTCTTGTGGCGGTAGTTGGCAGCCGAAATTTTGGTAATGGTTTCGCGATAAGGGATCTTCGGGGCAACATATTCCACATCAATCTTATTGTTGTTTACAATAATCGATTTGAGAATATTGAGGTGCAATTCGCCTTGTCCCTGAACAATGGTCTGCTTCAACTCTTTGGAATACTCGACCAAATAGGTTGGGTCTTCATATTTTGCGCGGTTGAGAATCTCGCCCAGTTTCTCCTCGTCGGACTGGTTGACGGCCTTGACTGCGCAACGGTAGCGCGGTGCAGGGAACTTGGTGGGTGCTATCTCGGCAACATTGGCATTCACGCCCAATGTGTCGTTGGTCTTGGTGGCTTTCAGCTTGACGGTGCAACCCAAATCGCCGGCCGACATCTCGTTCACCTTGGCGCGGTTGCGTCCGGCAGCTGCAAATATCTGTGAGAGTTTCTCCTTGTTGCCATTGCGCGGATTGATAAGCTCAACGCCCTCGGCAATCTTGCCGGTAACAACGCGGAAGTAGCTCACCTCGCCCACGTGCTGCTCAACGGCAGTCTTGAAGACGAATATCGAAGCAGGGGCTTTTGGGTCGGCCGGTACATCGTTACCCTCGACATCTTGCATTGCTTTGGCCTCCTGCGGATTGGGGCAGACGTTTATGATGAACTCCAACAGGCGTTTGTGGCCGAAACTCTTCTTGGCCGAGAGGCAGAAGAGCGGCATAAAGTCGCGATTGGCTACACCCAAACGCAGACCCTTGCGAATTTCGTCGGGAGTGAGGTCGTTAACCTCAAAATATTTCTCCATCAACACCTCGTCGTTCTCGGCAGCAGCTTCGAGCAACTCGCCGTGAAGCTCCTCGGCACGATCGGCCTCCGAAGCAGGAATGGGCAGTTCTTCTACGCCGCCGTTGTCGTCTTTGGCGCGATACATCTTCATTGTCAAAACATCGACTATGGCATCGAAACCAAGACCCGGGTTGACGGGATACTGCACGGCTATTGGTTTGATGGGCGACAAAGCCTTGATGGTTTCAAAGGTGTGCTCCCACGAGGCGGTCTCCTTATCAAGGCAGTTGACTGCACCGACTACCGGCATCTTTGCCTGAGCAGCATAACGGCTCTGAATCTCGGCACCTACATCAAAACCTGCCGCAGCATTGAAGAGCATAACTGCAATGTCGCTAACCTTATAGGCAGCAAAAACACCACCGCAAAAATCGTCGATTCCGGGGGCATCAATGATGTTGAACTTGGCTCCGCCAAACTCTGTGTAGAGTAATGTGCTGTAAATACTGCGTTTTTGGTTCTGTTCCAACTCGGAAGAGTCGGAGAGGGTGTTTCCTTGTTCGATACTACCCTTGCGTTCAATAACCTTTCCCTCGAAGGCCAGAGATTCGGCAAGAGTAGTTTTTCCAGAGCCGGAACCGCCGACCAGAACAATGTTTCTGATTTCAGATGTTTGATAGTTTTTCATTTGTAGTTTTATTAGTGTGATTAATCTATTATACCTGAAAAATAGCCCATAAAGATAAGTTAAAAATTCCAATATCCAAACCGGCAGACAGCAATCCCGAATATTTTTCTTATCTTTGTTCTCTATATGGACGAGTTTTCGAAAATTGAAGCCCTGAAAGCCATCGTTTGCGGCCCGCAGCGCAAGATGGTTATAGTGACCCACACCAACCCCGACGGCGACGCCATCGGCTCTACTTTGGCTTGGACCGAAGTGTTGGAACACCTTGGCCATACGGTCACCTGCCTGGTGCCGAACCGCTACCCTTCATTTTTGGACTGGATGGACGGCATCGAACGAATGGTCATTGCCAAAGATGAGCCTGAACGGGCAACTGCCGCCATTGCCGAGGCCGAAACGGTCTTTGTAATGGACCTGAACAACATCGATCGACTCGACGCTATGTCGGAGGCACTGGAAGCCAACACCTCGGCAGAACGGATACTTATCGACCACCACCTCTCGCCACCCGACCAATTCTTTTTGCAGTTCTCCTACCCCGACCTCTGCTCCACATCGTTCATTACCCTCAGGCTGATTATTGAGGTTTTGGGCGAGAATTTCATAACCAAACCGATTGCCGAGAACCTCTACGCAGGCATTATGACCGATACGGGTAACTTTGCTTTTAGTTTTCTGACCCCCGACCTGATGCGGAGCGTGGCCGTTCTGCTCGAACACGGATTGGATATTCCAAAGGTCAACACCTCGGTCTACTGCTCTTACAGCGAGAGTCGCGTGCGTTTGCTGGGCTATTCGCTATGTAACAAAATGACTATTCTCGAAAAGGGTAAGGCTGCCTACATATCGCTGTCGGAGAGCGAGATGCGTCGGTTCAACTTCAAGTTGGGCGACAGCGAGGGTTTTGTCAACTACCCACTCACGATTGTGGGCGTCAAGATTTCGGCACTTTTTATCGAGACCCGCAAGTTCATTCGCGTGTCGCTGCGTTCGCGTGGCGACGAGGTCGACGTAAACCTTTTTGCACGCCGCTACTTTGGCGGAGGCGGTCATAAGAATGCCGCAGGCGGCAAGTCGTTCGTTTCGCTCAAAGAGACCGCCAACAACTTCCGCAAGGCCGTGGCAGAGTATTTTGCCGAACACCCCGAGCTATAATCGAGAATAACCTATAATACAGATAGTGGGCGACTAATAAGTGGCAATCTGCTTCCTTCGTAGGTTCTTATAACAATACTCACATACGTATAGTATGCTCCGTTTGTTCTAAAAGCCAGAGCGTTGCATCTCGCCGCTTCTTAATCACCCAAAGGGGCTGACCAACAATAAAAATGACTTGTTGGTCAGCCCCTAAATCTTTTAGAATCGGTTTGACAGGGGAGGCAGATGCCGGCCTATCGCCGCTCTATCCGCACTTGCTCCACCCACAAGAGTGACAGGTGGGACAACCATTTTGGTAGACGAGTGTATCTTGTCCGCAGTTTGGGCACTTCTGTTTCGACTTGGTGCCGTCTTTGATATACTTTTTCAGCGCACGGGCCACGCCTGCTTTCCAAGTGTTGATGGCCTCGGAGGTGAATTGGAGCGAGTCGACCAAATTGACCACATCGACAATCGGCATACCGTTGCGCAGCACGCCCGAAATCAGTTTGGCGTAGTTCCAGAACTCCATATCGAAGAGGCGGTTGATGCCGCCGATTACGTGCGGATAGCCCTGTCGGTCGTTGAAACGGAAATCGTAGCGCTTTGTGCCGTCCTCCTGCACCTCCTTGACAATCCAGCCGTGTTTGACCGATTTGGGAATGAAGAGTTCCTCCTCGTCGAGTTGGCCGGTGAATATTTCGTAGGGACGGTTGTTGTAGTTGCCCACAAGTGCAATCCACTCCTCCTTGCCGTTCTTGAAACGAACCACGTCGGCCTCCAACTCTTTGGGTCGTTTGATTGGGGGTTTGTATTCGTCGGGGGTGTTGCGTTTCTCGCCCTTGGTGTCGATCAACACGCCGCTGCGCGAGCCGTCGCGGTAGACCGTGATGCCCTTGCAACCACTCTCCCAAGCGGTTTTGTAGACCTCGCCAACCATCTCTTCGCTGATGTCGTTCGGCAGGTTGACGGTGACCGAAATCGAGTGGTCGACCCACTTCTGAATGGCGCCCTGCATCTTGACCTTGGCCACCCAGTCGATATCGTTGGCGGTGGCGTGGTTGTAGGGCGATTGTGCCACCAAAGCGTCCATCTCGGCATCTGAAAGTGAGTCGAGGTGCGAGATGTCGTGGCCGGTTATACGCAGCCAATCGACAAACTTGTGGTGGAAGACGTAATACTCCTCAAAGCAGTCGCCCACATCGTCGCGATAGGTGATCTTGACGTTTTGGTCGGTGGGATTAACCTTGCGGCGACGTTTGTAGACCGGACGGAACACCGGCTCGATGCCGCTTGTAGTCTGCGACATCAGTGAAGTGGTACCGGTTGGGGCTATGGTAAGCATTGCCACATTGCGGCGGCCATACTGAATCATATCGGCATAGAGTTGCGGGTCGGCCTGCTTGATGCGTTCAATCATCGGGTTGCCCACCTCTTTGAGATTGTCGTACATTGGGAAGGCGCCCCTCTCGCGGGCCATCTTGACCGATGCGCGGTAGGCGTTCAGGCAGAGCTGTTTTTGAACCTCAACGGCAAAGTCGATTGCCTCCTGAGTACCGTATGTTATGCCCAAAGCAGCAAGCATATCGCCCTCGGCGGTGATGCCCAGACCCGTACGGCGGCCCTTGACGGCCTTGTCGCGAATCTTCTCCCACAGAGAGAGTTCAACACGGCGGACATCGAGTTCTTCGGGATCTTTGCCTATCTTCTTATATATGGTATCGATTTTTTCCAGTTCGAGGTCGATGATGTCGTCCATCATACGCATAGCCTTCTCAACGTGTGCGGCAAACTTTTCGAAATTGAATCGGGCCGTGGGCGTGAAGGGGTCGTCGACGTAGCTGTAAAGATTAATGGCAATCAGTCGGCAACTGTCGTATGGACAGAGAGGGATCTCGCCGCAAGGATTGGTCGAAACGGTGCGGAAACCCTCTTCGGCATAGCAATCGGGAATGCTCTCGCGAATTACGGTATCCCAAAACAGGCAACCTGGCTCGGCACTCTTCCACGCATTGTGAATAATTTTGTTCCACAGCGCACGCGCGTCGATATCCTTCTCGTACATAGGCGTCGAGGAGTCGATAGGGAACTTCTGGTGATATTTGGTGCCGTCGATAACGGCGTGCATAAATTCGTCGTCGATTTTGATCGAGACATTGGCTCCCGTAACCTTGCCCTGCACCGTTTTGGCGTCGATGAAGTGCTCGGCATCGGGGTGTTTGATCGACAGGGTGAGCATCAGTGCTCCGCGGCGGCCGTCTTGGGCAACCTCGCGAGTCGAATTGGAGTAGCGCTCCATAAAGGGAACTATACCTGTCGAGGTGAGGGCGCTGTTCAGAACAGGGCTGCCGGCCGGACGAATGTGCGAGAGGTCGTGGCCTACTCCTCCGCGACGTTTCATCAGCTGAACCTGCTCTTCGTCGATTCGAATAATGCCGCCATAGGAGTCGGCAGGGTGCTTGTGTCCGATGACAAAGCAGTTCGACAGCGAAGCGATTTGCAGATTATTGCCTATGCCCGTCATTGGGCCGCCCTGCGGAATGACATAGCGGAAGTGGTCGAGCAGGTCGAAAACCTCCTGTTCGTCCATTGGGTTGGCGTACCCCTTCTCGATGCGGGCAATCTCGCCGGCGATGCGATGATGCATCTCATCGGGAGTATGCTCGTAGATACGGTTGAACGAGTCTTTCAGGGCATACTTGTTAACCCATACCATAGCGGCCAAATCGTCACCCTTGAAATACTCCTTGGTAGCGGCCAAAACCTCTTCGTACTTGATTGCCTCGGCCTTAGGGGCGACGGAAGAGTTCTCTATCTTTTCAGACATAGTGCAAAAAATGTGAATATTATATCGTGTTTATGCTTCTTGTGAAGTGCGTGTGAGCGCAGTTACAAGTTTACGGCTTTTTATTGGAACGCTTGGGGGTAAAGCCGCAGAGTTATTAACAGGTTATCAACAATGATGCTAACACTTTTATTTAGTTATCGTTACGGCAAAAGAGCCAACCTTACCCTCGACCGGAGGCGCAAACTTGGCAACCCTGACTGTGACCTTAACTATTTGGTTATATGTGTTATAAAGCGATTCTACAATGCGTGATGCAACGTTTTCGAGCGTGTTTGAAGGCTTCGACATCTCGCGAGATACCAACTTGTAAACATCTACATAGTTGATAGTTCCTAACAATTCGTCGCGCTGCGGCGCATCGCCTGCCTGGGCAGCAATACGAAGGTCGACCGAGAAGTGGTTGCCAACCTTTTTTTCCAAATCGTAGCAACCGTGTGCAGCGTGGAACTCCATATTTTCAAGCTCTAATTCGACTATCATCTTCAAATGAGAATTAAAAAAGATACTTTTCCGATTTCACCCTCTCGACGAGCGAAAATATCTCGCGCCACGCCTCCTCGCCAAAGGTGGTACCGACAACTTCTATAACCTTGCCTGCCGTTATGGCTCCAATGGTGCCGCACTGGCGCAGCGAGAGCCCGTTGCACATACCGGCCAAAAAGCCTGCGGCGTAGAAATCGCCCGCGCCGGTTGTGTCGACCCTCTTGGCGGCGGCCATAATACCGACGTGTATCACCTCGCCTGCGTGTTTTATCAGAGCACCGCGAGTACCGATTTTGACTATTGTCGTATCGCACATCTTGGAGATGAATTCGAGTGCATTGACAGGTTCGGGTTCGCCGCTGAAAGCTGCCGCCTCCTGCTCGTTGGCAAAGAGAATATCGACATAGCGGTCGACCAAATCGAGCAGAAATTCGCGGTTGTCGAGCACCACATTGTAGCTCGCCAAATCAATGGCAACCTTCAAGCCGCAACGCTTGGCGGTCTCTACTGCGTGGCGTATGACGTGGTGATTCTGAACCATATAACCCTCAATATAGAGGCAGTCGTAACCGTCGAATTCGGTCGGTGTGATATCGGTTTCGGAGAGTTCGAGTGCGGCGCCCAGATAGGTCACCATAGTGCGTTCGCCATCGGGTGTGATGAGCGACAGGCAGCGGCCCGAACGTTGTGTACCTAATGATATAAAGGGTTCGATTTTCAGATTGGCCAGTGCTTTGGTGTAAAAACGGCCGGTCGAATCTTTGCCCACCTTGCCTATGAAGCCAACGTCGACCCCGAGGCGTGCCATACAACGAATGGTGTTGCCTGCCGAGCCTCCGAGCGAGAGAGTATGGGGCAAGTCGGCCGTCTCCTCCTGAATCTTGCGCTGAGCTTCGGAGTCGACCAGGTTCATCGAGCCTTTGCCCAACGAGAGGTGCGACAGTGTGTCGTCACCCGAAAGATTGACCAAAAAATCGGTCAGGGCATTGCCAATGCCAATTACTCTATTCATAAAAATCTCTTCTTCGTTTGGATTTGTTTGCCGCCAAAGCGGTTGCAAACATAAGGAATTTTTTGCTCTTTATTGCCGATACACTTCAAGTTTTTAGATTCCAAAAAAGTTGCGTGCATTGCGGCTGCAAATATTCTCAATCATAGAACCGACCGCGGCGGCTTCGTCGTCGGTCAGATGCTGCGCCTCAATACCCCCTCCAACCACATTGCAGAGCGTGCGGCGGAAGAGGTCGTGTGCAACAAAACCCACAGGGCTGTTGCTTTGCGAAGCAAACCCCGCAAAACCCGACAACAATCCCGTGTCCGACATAACCGTGAGGCGGTCGACCGCCTGTTTGGCCAAACCAAAGGAATCGCCCTCCAACCCGAGTTGAATGCGGCAACCGCCATAGCGTCCGTTTTGGAACGAACCGGCCAATGTTGCAAGGCGGTAATCGAGCGAGCTGTCGGCCGCACACAGCATAGTGCGACACAGGTGATCGTCGGAATCAAGTCGGTCGAGAAGCCTCAACAATGGCTCCACAACGGGCGTTTCGGTAATGGCATCGAACCCCGTCGAACGCCCCAACTGCGCAAAGCAGCGGCTGTTGACATCGGCTCGTCGGCCGAAACGCAAAATTCTACTCCAACCCGAGCGCCAATCCATCTGCGCCAGTTCCAGAGTCATAGCAGTGCGGAACTTGGCGGCTTCGTCGGCAGAGAGCGGTCGTTTGCCGCGGGCAATCTTACGAAAGATACGTCCCACCTCCGAGCGTCGGAACTCGGCTGCGCTGATCTGCTCCATATGCTGGACAGTGATTTTTGCGCCATTTTGGTCAAAAAAGTTATGGCGCACCTGCAATGCCTCTATCAAGTCGTCGAAGGTAGCAATATCGACACCCGAAACGGCACCAAGGCGCGTGACATAGGAGTTGAATGCCACGGGATCGCCCACAGCCAACAGGCGGTCGGGAGTCCATACCGGCAAAACGGAGGTTTCGAAGGGCTCGGCGGCCATTTTGATATGAAACTCCAAGCTGTCCGACGGGTCGTTTTCGGTACAAACAACCCCAATGTTTTGCTTGCGCAACAGGCCGCGCATCGAAAATTCGGGCGTGGCGAGTTTTTCGTTGCAGCGGTCGAATATCTCGTGTGCATTTTTGGCCGATAGAGGTTCGTCGATATCGAACAGTCGACGCAACTCCATATTTGACAGCACATAGAGAGGCGAGCCTATAATGGCGGTTAAGGTTGCGGCCCACGCTTCGAAGCGCTCCAAGGCAGGGGCCTCGGGGTCGGTGCAGAGCCGCTCGTCGACACCTGCGGCGCGCATTGCACGCCATTTGGCAGGGTCGTTGAGCCACAACTCGGCAATGTTTGCCCAGCGGCAATCATCGGCAATAGCGCGTGCACGCAGTCGGCAGTCGAAATCGACCACCTCTTTTGAGGCAGCAAAATTGCCATAGAGCCACTGTGCCGTCTTCGACTCCAAAACCGTAATCTCTTTTTTGTCGATTTCCATCGTTTTCAAAACTCACCCTGCAATCGCGCCCCGACGCGGACGACGACTGCCATATAATATTAGGACTAAAATGCTGTTAATTAACGCAATCAGACGGTCATTATCTCCTTCTCCTTGGCTGCCACAACCTCGTCGACCTGTTTGCCGAATCGGTCGGTCATCTTCTGAATGTCGGCCTCGCCGTCTTTGGCAACGTCTTCGGGCATACCCTCCTTTTGCGCTTTTTTAAGGTCGTCGACTGCATTGCGGCGAACATTGCGCATAGCAACTCTTGCGTTCTCGGCATAGGTGCGCACCTGCTTGACCAACTCGCGGCGACGATCTTCGGTCAGTGCCGGAATGGTCAGACGGATATGCTCGCCATTGTTCGAAGGGGTCAAACCAATGTTGGCCACCAAAATTGCCTTCTCAATAGGGGCAATCATATTGCGTTCCCAAGGCTGAATAATTATCGTCTTGGAATCGGGAATGGTTATGCTCGAAACCTGCTCCAAAGGGGTAGGTGAACCGTAATACTCTACCGTAATACCTTTAAGCACGTGCGGCGAGGCCTTGCCTGCCCTAACTCCGAGCAATGCCTCGGAGAGGTGTTCGACCGCTTTGGTCATCTGCTCCGACGCATCATCAAGAATCAAATCTTTTTCGTCGTTCATTGTTTTCGGTTATTTAGCTGTTGTTTGTTCAATATACGAGTGTCCCTATCTCGGCACCGTCGAGCACCTTGGCAAGATTGCCCTCCGAGTCCATATCGAAGACTACTATTTTCATACCGTTCTCCTTGCAAAGCGTAAAGGCCGTCAGATCCATTACTTTGAGGTGGCGGGCATAGACCTCGTCGAACGAGATGCTATCGAAACGAGTTGCCGAAGGGTCTTTCTCGGGGTCGGCCGTGTAGACACCGTCGACGCGCGTACCTTTGAGCAACACGTCGGCCTCAATCTCGACAGCCCGCAGTGCCGAGGCCGAGTCGGTAGAGAAATAGGGGTTCGAGGTGCCGCCACCTATGATGACGGTATAGCCCGCTTCGAGATACTCTACGGCGCGCTCCTTGGAGTAGTATTCGCCCACAGGCTCCATACGGATTGAGGTCAATACTTTGGTTTTGACACCTGCCGATTGGAGCGCCGACTGCAATCCGAGCGAGTTGATTATGGTAGCCAGCATACCCATTTGGTCGCCACGCACGCGGTCGAAACCCTTGCCGACCCCCTGCAAACCACGGAAGATGTTGCCACCGCCTATGACGATGCCTATCTCCACGCCCCGGTCGACAGCCTCTTTGATTTGTTTGGCATACAAGGCAAGCACCTCGGTCGAAATACCGTGCTGTTGTTCTCCTGCAAGCGACTCGCCGCTGAGTTTGAGTAATATTCTTTTGTATTTCATTGTGTTAAGATTTCGGTTGAGAAGTCATCTCTCTCTGAGGCACGAATATACGACTTTTTTCCCGAAAAAATCAAAATCAACAGAAGATTCTTCTTATCTTTGCATAGTTAACACAACAGTCGTGACCGAACCCGATTACAAATATCTTACAGAAGTCAACTCGCCACAAGACCTTAAAACGCTGCACAACGGAGAGTTGAAATTTTTTTGTGCCGAGATGCGCGACTATATTCTGCGCTGTACGTCGATCAACCCGGGCCACTTGGCTTCGAGTTTGGGTACCATAGAACTCACCACGGCACTGAACTACGTCTTTGATTTCCCGAACGACAAAATCGTTTGGGACGTGGGTCATCAGGCCTACGCCCACAAAATAATCAACGGCCGACGCGAGGCCTTCCGAACTCAACGCACACTGGGCGGCATCAGCGGCTTTCCGCGCATAGCCGAGGGCGATACTTTTGGCGGCGGCCACTCGTCGGTCTCCATCTCGGCAGCACTCGGCATTGCCAAAGCCGAAGAGTTGGAGGGACGAAACGATCAGGTTATTGCCGTCATTGGCGACGGCGCAATGACCGGCGGACTCGCTTTCGAAGGGCTGAACAACGCCGGCGTGTCGAAATCCAACCTGCTTGTTATCCTCAACGACAACCGCTGCTCGATCGATACCAATGTCGGTGCGCTACGCAAACAGTTGCTGCGTATGACCTCGTCGCGCCGATACAACACAATGAAAACCAAGCTGTGGGATCTGCTCGGCTTTGCTCCGCACTTCCGCCGCTGGATACAAAAAAGTATGAGCGCCGTCAAGCGCTCGGTGTTGCAACAGAGCAACCTCTTCGAATCCTACGGTTTCCGCTATTTCGGCCCTATCGACGGACACAATGTCAAGGAGCTGATTCACGTACTCTTCGACCTGAAAGAGATCAAGGGGCCGAAACTGCTTCACGTAATGACTGTCAAGGGTAAGGGCTATGCTCCGGCCGAAAACGGCAACTCGGCAATCTGGCACGCCCCGGGACGTTTCGATTTCGAAACCGGAGAACGCGCCACGGCGCCCGTGGGTCAGCCCGAAAAATATCAATCCGTATTCGGACGCGCCCTGCTCGAACTTGCTCAGCGCGACAAACGGGTTGTGGGGGTTACTCCCGCAATGGCAACAGGCTGTTCGATGAACATCTTGCAAGCCGCAATGCCTGAGCGTTGCTTCGACGTGGGCATTGCCGAAGGCCACGCCGTAACCTTCTCGGCAGGTCTGGCCGCCGAGGGAATGGTACCGTTCTGCAACATCTACTCCTCATTTATGCAGCGTGCCTACGACAACGTTATTCACGACGTGGCACTCCAAAACCTGCACGTGGTATTTTGTCTCGACCGTGCCGGTCTGGTGGGCGAAGACGGCGCAACACATCACGGCGAGTTCGACATAGCCTTTTTCCGCCCGATTCCAAACCTTATAATCTGCGCTCCACGCAACAAACAGGAGCTGCGCGACGCAATGTTGACTGCGCTCGAAAACCCTTCGCCAATGGTCATTCGATATCCGCGCGGCAGCGCCGCAGAGGCGACAGAGCGCCAAATGCAACCGCTCGAAATCGGACGCTCCGAATTACTGCACGAGGGCCGCGATGTGGCATTGCTCACTTTGGGACATACCGCAAAAGATGGCGCAGTTGCGGCGGAACGTGCCGAAAAAGAGGGCGTTTCGGTCTGCCACATCGACCTGCGTTGGGCAAAACCGCTCGATAGGGAGATGCTCGAAAAGGTTGGCCGCAATTTTTCGCGCGTGGTGGTGGTTGAAGACGGAGTTGTCGACGGCGGGGTTGGCAGTGGCATTGTGCAATATTTTGCAACCCACAACCTCTCGCCCAAAATCAAACTGCTCGGAATCGACGACCGATTTGTCGAACACGGCTCCGTGGCCGAACTAAAATCCCTTTGCGGCTACGACGCCGAGGGAATCTACAAGGCGCTTACTCAGTGGTAAACAAGGGTTAAGCCGAACAAAAGCCGACAACGGCTTTATACAAAAATAGAAGAGGCCTCCACGCAAATGTGGGGGCCTCTTCTGCTTCTATTGAAGCCTACTCAGCCTGAGCAGGAGCTTCGGCAGGAGTCTCGGCAGGAGTCTCGGCAGCAGCCTGACCCTCAGCAGCAGCATTGGGGCAAGTTGCGCACTCACCGGTGCATTCGGTTGCAACCTCTTCGGTAGCAGTTGCCTCAGCAGCTGCTTTTTTGGTTTTGTTACCACACGAAACCATAGCCAATGCGGCTACGATTGCCAATACATAAACAATTTTCTTCATCTCTTTAACTTTTAGTTGTTGGTAAAAAGTGTTTATTACATTTTATCGGTGCAAAAATATCAATATTACGCATATTGTGTTCAGTTTGGCGCCAATTTATTTTTTGTTTCTCGTTGCAGCGTTCGTTAGTACAGGGTCAGAGTTTATATAGCGAAATGGGGCTGCTGACGATAAATGCCTTTGGGAAAAGCGGTTTGATTTGCGACAGCAACAGCAACGCCTCCTCTTTGGTGGCGCAATTACCGCAGGTCACAAGATAATAAGGATTCTCGTAGACCACATCGGAGGGAACAATATAGCTCTCGTTGAGTCGGTTTTGTGCAGCAAAAGCGGCAGCGCGTGCACTCTGGCCGTTATCGGCAAAGATACGGATACGATAGCCGTCGGTTGTATGAAGCGAATCGGTTGCAGCAGCAAACTCGGCCACAGCCACAGCGGCAGTGCCGTGCTCGACAACTCTTACGCGCGCTCCCGAAACCGAATCGGGCTGCTCCAACCTCTGCCGCAGCGGAATGCGGTTGAAAATGGCAGCGACCGTAACGGTATCGGCCAACTGTTGCACATCGACAGCCACAACCTCTTGGGCACTAAGCCCTTGCGATAGCGACAAAATGGCAATCAATATGGCGATAAGGTTTCTCATAACTCTGTAAAATAGTTCGATGCAGGCCCAAAGATATCTATAAATTTCGAGATCGGCACATTCTCTCGGACAATTCGTCGGCGGAAGCACCAAATACGCCCCTCGCCATAACCCGAAACACTCACCACCTCGGGATTGCGAATAAGCGTCTTAACCGCACGCAGTGCAGAAAGCGGCGAAGCGAACGAGAGGTTGACGTCGACCGTTACGGTGGTTGTCTCTCGGGCGGGCAAAACAATTTGGTTGGCGAGTGTGAGTTCGCCCACCTTCTCGCCGCGAACCATCAAATCGAGGTGTCCCTCCGTAACTCTGACTTTCAAACAGGCACGACTCTCGATGGTCAGCTCCAAACGTGCCTTCGACATACCTTCAAACTCGACCACCGAGGCGTCGACGAGTGAAAAGTCGTCCAACCGAACGAGGTTGCAACTCGCCAACAGGGGCAGCAGCGACAGCGAAAAGAGTATTTTCAGGATTTTTTGCATAAGTATATTGTTGCTATTGAGCGCGAAAGGCGCGTGGTTTCAATGTCGGCAAAACCCGCTGCGCGTATCTCTTCGCGCAGGTCGACCTCGGAGCAGAACTCGGCAATCGACTCGGCAAGGTAGCGGTAGGCCTCACCGTCGGAGAGCAGGCGCCCCACAAGAGGAATAATACGTCTGCGATAGAAACGGTATAGCGGCGCAAAAAATTTTCCTTTCGGCTCCGAAAATTCCATTATCATCAACGCCCCGCCGTGGCGCACAACGCGGTAGAACTCGTCGAGCGCCGCCTTGCGATTCTGAAAATTGCGCACCCCAAAGGCGACAGTCAACAAGTCGAAACTGCGGCTGTCGGCCGAAATCTTTTCGGCATCGCCGGCGGCAAAGCGCAGTCGGTCGCCAAAACCTTTGCCGCGACATTTGCCTCGTGCAACATCGATCATCGACTCCGACAGGTCGGTACCCAAGACGCGCACCTCGGGCAAACGGCGCACCAACGCAAAGGCAACCTCGCCCGTACCGCTTGCCACATCGAGCACATTTTGAGGTGCAGAAGTGGCCGCAATTTCGGCAAATTTTCTTCGCCAAGCGGCATCGCGCCCAAGCGAGAGCAGGCTGTTGAGTGCATCGTAACGCGGAGCTATCCGATTGAACATCTCTTTGACCTGACTCTTTTTGGGGGCAGTATCGTTGTATGGATTCATCTTGTTTATTGATATTTGAGTGTTTGCCCGGGTTCTATGCGCGAGATTATCCTGACCGGTAACGAGAGCAGCAACAGCAGCACCACGGGAACTGCCACATTGAGCACCAGCCACCAACCCCACCCAAAGGCCACAGGCACCGACGAAAGCATATAGGCTTCGGCGTCGAGCTTTATCAAACCTGTAAAGCCCTGAATGGCAACAACGGCCAGACCGGCAATGTTGCCCCACAACATTCCGCGCCCAATGACCACGCCCGAACGCAACAGAAAGATGTTGCCAATCGGACGGTCGCGCATACCCAACGCTTTGAGTATGCCAATGGTTCGGGTGCGCTCAAAAAGGGTGATAAGCAGCGCCGAAATCATATTCAACAACGCCACAGCAAGCATTATTACGACAATAACCGTGGCATTGACATTGTGGGTCGCCAACCAATCGAAGATGTAGGGATAGGAGGTGTGTACCTCGCTTGTGCGCCACAGGTTTTCGGCGTCGTTGCCGCCGGCATAGAGCGCTGCAACCCGCACTTCGCCTGCCACCTCGGGAGCTTGGTCGAGCGATGTAGCCATAATGCGGTAGCCCGAAATTTGGTCGGCATTCCAGAGATTCAACCGCTGCACATTGCGCATATCGGTGAGCGCCACGACACGGTCGAACTCCTCCATACCCGAGGAGTAGATGCCCGAAACGGCCATACGGTCACGTCTGACCGACAAGCGGTCGCTCCCCAAAAAGATCAGCTCAACGCGGTCGCCAACACCCACTTGAAGCAGGTTGGCAAGTGAGCGTGAAACAAGAATCTCCTTGCGCCGCTCCGCGCCACCAACTCGCGGCAAGCGTCCTTCGACAAGATATTGTTTATAGAAAAGAGAGTCGTAGCCGGTGGTAACGCCGTCGAGCGAGATGCCCTCCATTGCCGTTGAGCTCTTGACAAGGCCCTGTTTCGAAGCGTAGGGAGTAATGGAGGCCACGTGGGTAATCGACGCAATCTCCTGTTCGAAGGCCTCGTCGCGCACTATCGGCGATTGTTCGGCCACGTTGGCGCTTTGAAGCTGTTCGACACGTATGTGGGCCAAAAAACCGGTCAGCTTGTCGGTCACGCCGCGTCGGAAGCCGCCAATCACCGCAAAGGTGACAATCATCACCGCCGTGCTGACCGCAACGGCAGCCGAGGCCACCCCCAACAGCGAGCGATTGGCTCCACTGCCGTCCGATATTTTGCGGGCCAAAAACAGCTCCGTCGATGCTTTTCTCATAAAAAACGGTTTCAGTGCGTAAAAGTAAGAAAAATTCGGTATTTTTACCACACATTTATCAATCCAAACCGAAGAGAACAGTTATGAATAGGAGTGTACTTGTCACGGGAGCCACCTCGGGAATAGGCGAGGCTACCGCCAAAGCCTTTGCTCAGAAGGGCTACAGCGTAATTCTGACCGGCCGACGTGCCGAGCGTCTCAAAGCATTGAAGACCCTGTTGGAAGAGAAGTATGGCGCAAGGGTGGCCATCGCCTCGTTCGACGTGCGCGACGCGGCAATGTGCCGTGCAGCGTTGGAAGCCCTGCCGGAAGAGTTTCGCGAAATAGATATTTTGGTCAACAATGCAGGGCTTGCCTCGGGACTGGAACACATCGATAAGGGTTCGGCAACCGACTGGAATGCTATGATCGACACCAACATCAAAGGGTTGCTCTATGTCACCCGAACAGTCTCGGAACAGATGGTTGCACGCGGTTGCGGCGGCCACATCATAAACCTCGGCTCGACGGCCGGCACGCAGGTCTACGAGAACGGCAACGTCTACTGCGCCACCAAACACGCCGTGCACGCCCTGAGTCAAGGTATGCGCATCGACCTCTTGAAAAGTGGCATAAAGGTTACCGAAATTCGACCCGGAATGGTCGAAACCGAGTTCTCGGTGGTACGTTTCCACGGCGACCAGCAGCGCGCCGACGGAGTCTACAAGGGATTGCAACCACTTGGTGGCGACGACATTGCGGCAGCCATACTCTGGGCTGTCGAACAACCCGCCCACGTCAACATTAACGAGATTGTAATCACACCTGTTGCCCAAGCCGACGCTTTTCACACCATTCGTCAACAATAGTAGGCCGACGGTGTACGTTAGACAACTAAAACAATAAGACAATGAACGCCTATTTTATTCTGATAATAGTAATTGGTCTGGCCGGCATCATCGTGCAGTCGCGAATGCAGTCGGTTTTCAAAAAATATTCGCGCGAACCCTTCGCAGGCGGTATGACCGGACGCGAAGTGGCCGAGAAAATGCTCTACGACAACGGCATAAACGATGTGAAGGTAGTGCCTACACGCGGTTCGCTGACCGACTTCTACGATCCGCGCAAACGGACTGTAAACCTCTCCGAAGCGGTCTACAACAGCAATTCGGTTGCGGCCGCAGCGGTAGCAGCCCACGAGTGCGGCCACGCAGTGCAACACGCTTTCGGTTACGCTCCGCTCTCGCTACGTTCGAGTCTGGTTCCATTCATCACGCTCACCTCGTCGTGGGCCGTATGGGTGGTGATTGTTGGTCTGATGCTGATAAACACCTTTCCGGCAATCTTTTGGGTCGGCATCGCTATGATTGCTCTCTCGGCAATTTTTTCGGTCATCACGCTGCCTGTCGAATACAACGCTTCGTCGCGCGCACTCGCGTGGCTCGATCGGAGCGGAATGCTCAACCAAACCCAAATGGAGGGGGCAAAAGAGGCTCTGCAATGGGCCGCACGCACCTATCTCGTAGCAGCAATCAGTGCAATAGCCGTTCTGTTCTACTACGTCGGACTTGGCTCGCGGCGCAACTAATCACCGCCAAGGCTACCGAACCCAAACAATGAATTCGCTCGACAAAACTCTGACCCTTTGGCTCAACTTCGATGGTGGAGCGGTTATGGATCGAATAATGTGGATTGCCTCCGGAAAACTCACGTGGCTGCCGCTGTACCTCTTATTAATATATGTGTTGTGGCGTCGCTTCGGTTGGAAATATATGCTAATCGTCTTAGCGACCGCCATCGTCGGAGTTGTGGTGAGCGACCAGATTTGCAACTACTTCAAACACACCTTTCAGATGATGCGCCCCACCCACGACGGGACAATTTCCGATCTGGTTCATACGGTCGTTTCGCCCCACAACCGCCTGCCCTACGTGGGCGGTCTCTACGGCACCGTTTCGGCACACGCCGCAACGGTCACAACCATAGCCGCGGTGATAGGTCACGCAATAAAAAACCGCTGGTACAAGATTATTATCCCCGTTTGGGTTCTGACAGTCTGCTACTCACGCATCTATTTGGGGGTACACTTTCTCTCGCAAATAATCTTTGGGATTGTGCTCGGATTGTTGACCGCCTTTTTGCTAAACCGACTTTTGGTGCGCTATTTCGACCGCTACAAGCTGCCGACAGAGGCTTAGGGAACCGGATCGTAGCCACTGCCGCCCCACGGGTGACAGCGCAAAATGCGTTTCACAGCAAGCCACAAACCTTTTATTGGGCCGTATTTGCGTAGGGCTTCGAGCGCATAAGCCGAACAGGTGGGGGTAAAACGGCACGAAGGAGGCGTCAGCGGCGAGATGCAGCGACGATAAAACATTATCAGCACCACAAACGGAAAGGCAAAGACCTTTTTACAGACGACGGCCGATTTGTGCCAGAATGTTTTTGATTCCATCTTCAACTATTTTATAGTCGGCAACCTCTGCCGCGCCGTAAACGATTGCAATATCGATCTGTTTGCCTGCGTCGGCTGCCGCGTGGCAAAGTGTCGTCTTGTTCAGGCGATAGGCTTCGCGCATCAGGCGTTTGAGGCGGTTGCGGCGCACGGCACGTTTGAAGAGTTTTTTGGGAGCCGAGACCATAACTCTGACCGGCGGCACACCCTCGGCAGCATCGGCAATCTTATAGAAAGCCCGCAAAGGGTCGGCAAAGGCACGACTGCAACCGTCGAACACCCGGTCGACGGCTCCACCCGAAAGGCGCTCTGCTTTTCTTAACCCAAACTCAGTCATTATTATTGATATTGAAGAAGCTGTCTAATAAGGTCTTTTCTGCGTTACGCTCGCCCTCAAAATGCTCATTTACGCCGAGTAAACTCCGCTTTTTCGGGCTTCGCAAGCCTTGAAAAGTCTCTTATTATACAACTTCTGAGAATCGGAGTCTTTAACCAACTTGTTAGTCGCCCACCAATTATTCTGTCTACTCCTTGGTTGTCTTCCTGTCGGTTTTGGACGCGGTCTTAGCCGAGGCGGCAGGCTTACGCTTGGCGCGCGACTTTTTGACCGGCTTGGCCTCTTGCGCCTTGATGAACTCCTCGGCCTTGCGGCTGACACTCACCTCGATAGGCGTAACTTCTTGTCCGGCACGTATTTCGGTGGTGAGCAACTCCACGGCCTTGACCATACTTGGTGCGGCGGGCGACGGAGCCATTCCGTAGACCTTGATGCCGGCTTCGACAGCAGTTTTGGTGGTTGTCTCGCCAAAAGTGACAATCATAGGAAGGTTGTCGGTACCAAATGCAGCCACCAGCGAAAGAATCTCCGAGGGGCTGTAAAAGGCAGCTATCTGGTAGTCGTTCATTTTCAGATCGTTTACGTCGGCGGCTACCGTGCGCGAGAAAATCACGCTTGCAAAACGCACTTTGAGCCGTTCGAGCGTGAGTGGAATCTCGGGATTGTGTGGTTCGCTCAACGCAAGCACAAAACGTTCCTCCTTATGCTTGATTATCAACTCCATAAAGTTGTTGAACTGGCCGTCGGCAAAGAAGATTTTGCGTTTACGGTAGACTATGTATTTTTGCAGATAAAGGGCAACAGCCTCGGTGTTGCAAAAATATTTCATCGACTCCGGAATATTGACACGTGCCTCCTCGACTATGCGGAAGAAATTGTCGACAGTATTGCGGCTCGTGAAGATGATGGCCGAATAATCGAGTATTTCGACTCTTTGACTGCGAAATTCTTTGAGCGAAATGCCCTGAACTCTGATGAATGACCGATAGGTCACATCGAGTTCAAGTCGTTTTGCGACTTCGTAAAACGACGATTTTTCGGGTACCGCAGGAGCGGGTTGTGAAACCAATATTTTCTTAACTTCCAACTCTTTATGGCTTATTGTTCGACATTAACGGGCAAGTAAAACCCTATAAATTATTGTCATAAGCGTCCCTGTTGGCAGCGCTACGACGGCGCAAAGGTACAAAAACCAAAACAAAATTGAAATTTTTTGTTCCGTAAAGAACAAGAATGTTTTGACCGAAAAAGCAATCACCCCCACCGCCACAAAAGCAACAAAGCAGACGTAAAAGGCTATTGACAAGCCGCTTGTGTTGAGCGAAAAAAGCAGGACAAACGGCGTTGCCACCACTGCGAGCAACGATAGTATGGTGGCCAAAATAGTCCCCAAACCCTGTGCCAAATCGTAACGTTCGGTAAGTCGGCAAAACAAATCGACCAGAAGCATTCCTGCGCCGTAGAACACTAACAATGAGGCCGTAGCAAGCGGAACAACCCATTGTAGCGACACTCCGACTGGCTCAACAGCAGCAAGGCTCAAAGCCTTCACAACTCCAACCGCCAACGCCACCACCGCCAAAAACGACCCGAACCGAAGCGCCGAAGAGTAGCTGCGATTGTTGGTTTCGGAGACCCTCAACGAGATATTGGGGTTCAGAATCAGTTTCAACATATTGCCCGTTTCGCCGCCGTGGGCAAGCAACATAATGCTGTAACCCACAAGAAGCCACACAACAAAGAGATTGTAAACCGTGGTTTGGGTCAAAAGGGCGGTTGCGGCGAGTTCGGTCGGCACGGCGGCGGCAATAGTGGCCGTCGAACCAAAAATGGTTTGAAAGAGCGTCGAATCGGCGGCTATTTGCAAGAGTGTGGTCATCAGTCGTCGCTCTTGTTAACCTCTATGCGAATGGTGGTTCCGCGTCCTATCTCCGAGTCGGCGACATAGATTCGTCCCTTATGGTACTCTTCAATTATGCGTTTTGAGAGCGACAATCCCAAACCCCAACCACGTGTTTTGGTGGTGAATCCGGGTTCGAAAATGCGTTTCCAATTTGACTTGGGAATGCCTTTGCCGCTATCGGTAACATCGATGAATACCAGACTGTTGTCGTCCGAAAGGCGCACGTCGATGCTACCCTGCCCCTGCAATGCGTCGAGCGAGTTTTTGAGCAAATTCTCGACAACCCACTCAAACAGGGCCGAATTGATGCGTGCCCTGACGGGCGCCATTGCAAGGCCGTTGTAGGTGAGGGTCACGTTTTTGGGTACGCGGGAGAGGAAATATTGCACACAGCTGCCCACAACTTCGTTGATGTTGGCAGGCGAAAGTTCGGTTTCGGAACCAATCTTCGAGAAACGGTCGGCCACCTTAACCAATCGGGTGAGGTCTTTGCTCATCTCGTCGATGGCCGTCGGGTCGATATTTTGGCCGCGAAGGTACTCCATCCAGCCGAGCAACGACGAAATAGGAGTACCCAACTGGTGGGCGGTCTCCTTGGCCAAACCTATCCAAACACGGTTTTGTTCGTCCTGTTTCGAGGTGCGGAAGGTGATAAATCCGAATGCAAAAAAGATGGCGATGACCAGTATCTGACCGTATGGGAAGTATATGAGCCATTTGAGCAGCGGCGAGTTGCCATAAAACAGCATAAACTTGCGGCCGTTCCAAGCGTTGATTTCGAGCGGTTCGTTCTGACGTGAGAGCGCAATCATCATCTTCATCTTCAAGTCGGGGTGCGAGAGGACTTTGTTGGGAATCAGGTGCGACTCCTCAACGTTGCCGTTCTCGTCGGTCAGCATAAACGGGATCTTTTGGTTGTTGAGAATGTGGTAGACCAGCGGATCGGCCGTGTTGACCTCGCCTATGCGCTCCATTGCGTAGGACCAAAGAGCCACCTCGCTCTTCTCTTTCTCGCGAAGCTGTTTCGACATATTGGCCGAAAAGAGCAACGAAACAAAGCCAATCACCAACCCGACAGAGATGATGGCTATGCGTTTGCGATAGCTTACGGAGCGTTGTATGAGGCGAATTTTCACTTCTCGGGAACTTTATCGGCGGCTGTAATTTGGTCGTAGAGTGGTTGTTGGTTCAGTATCGACACAGCCTCGGCGACCTCTTTGTCGGAAGCAATGTGGTGACGAATCGCGCCACTGTTGTAGTTGTAGCGCAAAACTATCTCCTGTTCGATAATGTCGCCGATCTCGTCGCTATAAAACGCAAGATTTTCACGCGTATCGCTATCGAGGTTCTCCTCGATGGCCTTAATATTCTGTTCAATATCCTCGGTGCGGCGCTCGCGCTGGGCGGCGGTCTTGAATCTGCGCCAGGCAGCGGCAGCCTCACTCTGCCAAGGCACGGTTTTGTCGGTCATAAAGGTCTCAAACTCGGCGTAGGCCTTATCGTCGAAAACATACTCGGTCGGCACCACCCGGAGAGTTTCATAGTGGCGACGGCAGTAATCCTCCACAAAGTCGTCGACCAGCCCTGCGGCATAGAGCGCCACCGCAAAAGAGCCTATATAGCGCGGCTCCGTCTTGCGGTCGGGAACCACGCCGCCACCGTCGAAGACTTTGCGTCCGGCACGTGTGGAGAACTCTCTGACCAACGAATCGGGCACATAGCCCACACTGCCGTCTTCGTTGCGATGAGCATAGTCTATGGCCTGAATACATCTACCGCTGGGCAGATAGTATTTGGCCGTGGTAATCTTCACATAGGAGTTGTAACCAAGCGGATAAGGGGTCTGAACAAGTCCCTTGCCGAAAGTGCGCTGACCCACCAACACGGCGCGGTCGAGATCTTGAAGTGCTCCGGAAACAATCTCGGCAGCCGAGGCGGTACCGCTATCGGTCAAAACCACTATCGGCGTCGAAAGGTCTATTGGTTCGTTTTCGGTTGCAAATACTATGTTGTTGCGGGCATCTTTGGCGCGGGTACTGACCACCTCGGTCCCCTTTGGCACAAACATCGAGAGAATCTTGACTGCCTCCTGCAAGATGCCGCCACCATTGCCTCGGTAGTCGAGTATGACACCCTTTATGCCTTGGCTGCGCAACGACTCATAGGCCTTGCGCATATCGCGGCTGCAATCCTCCGTAAAGTCGTCGTGCTTGATGTAGCCTATCGAGTCGGCCACAAAACCGTAGTACGGCACGCCCGGGAGATTGATTGTTTCGCGACGCAACTTCAACTCTTCACGCTTTTCCGAGGGGAATTTTTCGACGGTAAGCCTTATAATTGACCCCGGCTCGCCCTTCAAGAGCAGGCTGACGGTATCGGTCGTATAGCCTTTGGCATCGCGACCGTCGATTGCCACAATTCTATCGCCCGGGCGTATGCCTGCACGGTCGGCCGGCGAACCTTCGTAGGGTTCGGCAAACTTCACGTAGTCGCCGGAGGCACGAATGAGCGACCCGATGCCGCCGTAACGCCCTGTGGTGAGTGTGGTAAACTGCTCCATCTTGTCGCCTGCAAGGAACTCGGTGTAGGGATCGAGAATGCTCGACATACCCTCGGCAGCTGCGTTCATCAATTTGTCGGGTTCAACATCGTCGACATAGAACAACTCCACGCCGCGAAACATTCCCACCAAAAGTTCGATATTTTTGCCCAAATCGAAGGTGTTGCTCTTTGCGGCAGCACCCAAAAAGAGCACGCCGAGCGTTGCAACAACACCAACCATCACATATTTTAATCTCTTGAAAACTCTCATTCTAACGATATTTCGTGTAACTCTCTATACGGAAAACCACCTGCACCGCCTCTTTGCGCAGCCCCTCGACCTTGATGCCGCCCGTGGGCAAAGGACACACCGTCAGGGTGTCGTCCCAGAGTGTCCAGAGCCTTTTGCCGATACTCGAAGCCCTGAAAACAAGGTGGTCGGAGTACTCACTCGAAAGTGCGTAGCCGTTCTCGACGAAGGCCTTGCGGATTAGTTCACGGTCTGTCAGGTAGTCGGCAGCCACCGTGCGGCGCACAAAGCCAAACGAGGGGTAAGCGGCGGCCAGCACCACCACCGATACCAGCAGAATCACGCCGCGGCTGCCCAAAAGTTCGGCCTTCGAAATGCCCAGAGTGCCGGTCAGATACATCAGAAAATAGATTACCACCAGCAGCAAAAGCAGCTTCACAAGGTATTTGAGCGAATGTAGAATATATTGTCCTGCGTTCATATATAATCAACGTTATTTTATTTCCAAAATTTTGTCGGCCACCTCTTTCATCAGGTTGTGTGGGGTTGAGGTGGCACCGCAGACCCCGACGCTCTCGGCCTCGGCAAACCACTCGCGGCGCAACTCCGCGGCGGAGGCTATCTTGTGGCTGTTGCGGTTGGTTCGGGCACAGACTTCGAAGAGCACCTGTCCGTTGGAGCTTTTGCTGCCGCAGACAAAGACCACCGCATCGAAGCGTGCGGCAAATTGCGCCAAATGCTCCTCGCGGCCTGCCACCTGACGGCAAACCGTGTTGTGCACCGTGACCCGAGAAGGGTCTTTGGCACGATTCAATATGATGTCGCTCACACGATTGAAGAGCGCAACACTCTGCGTGGTCTGCGAAATGAGGTATATGGGGCGTGAAAAATCGACCGCCTCCAAATCGGCCTCGCTCTCGATGACCAACGCTCCGTCGCCAATCTGACCGTTCAGCCCGACCACCTCGGCGTGGCCGCGTTTGCCCAAAATCAACAGTTGTCCGCCCACGTTTTGCATTTGTGAGTAGGCCTGTTCGACAAGTTTTTGCAACCGCGACACCACAGGGCAGGTGGCATCGACGTAGTTCAAACCGCGCTCACGAAGCAGTCGATAGGTGCTTTTGGGCTCCCCGTGAGCACGAATGAGCACCGTCCTACCGTCGGCAGGCGAGAGCGTGTGCAGCTCTTCGAGGCCTATGGTTTCGACCCCGAGCGCCTTCAATCGGGCAATCTCCTGGTCGTTGTGGACCAAATCGCCCAAAGAGCAGACGCCACGGCCCTCTTTGACAAGCCGTTCGGCGGCCTCTATGGCACCAACTACGCCAAAACAGAAGCCCGATTTATCGTCTACCTCAACACGCATCTATTTGGTAATAGGTTTTATACCCATTTTATCGGCCAAACTGTCGAACCATATCATCTGCTGGTCGAGCGTCATTTGGCTGTTGTCCAACACTATGGCATCGTCGGCTTTGCGCAACGGACTGACGGCTCGGGTTGTATCGGCACGGTCGCGCGCAATGATGCTCGACGCAATCTGTTCCATTGTGACCTCTTCGCCTTTGGCTATCAGCTCTTTGTAACGACGCTCGGCGCGCACACTATTGTCGGCAGTCATAAAAATCTTCAACTCGGCATCGGGGAAGACCACGGTGCCTATGTCGCGCCCGTCCATAACCACCCCCTTGCAGCGGCCCATCTGTTGCTGCATTGCAACCAAACGGCTGCGCACCTCGGGAATAGAACTGACGGCACTGACGCAGTTGCTTACCGCAACCGTACGAATCTTGCCCTCAACCCACTCGCCATTGACGTAGATGTCGCTCGCTCCGCGCGAGGGGTTAAAACGGAAGTCGATACAGATGTCGTCCAACTGCTCCAACAAACGGCGCTCGTCGAGCGCTCCGCCGTCGAACACGCCGTGTTCGATTGCATAGAGCGTCACGGCACGATACATAGCGCCCGTATCGATGAAGATGTAGCCCAAACGGGAGGCTATGCGCTTGGCAAAGGTACTCTTGCCACACGACGAATAACCGTCGATGGCAATGACTACCCTATTTTGTGATGACGAGTTCATTGATTTGGAAATTTGAGATCATCGACACGATCAGTGCCAGACCAATCAGAGTTATTATTGCACCCGATATGCGGTTAAGCCACAACAAGTGGCGCGGACGAAATCGCGAACGAATCATATTGATGCCCGACGAGAGCAGCAACCACCACCCCAAACAACCTGCAAAGATACCCACAATAGTGGCGGCATTGTAGAGCAGCGAGCTTTCGGGAGCAGTGAAACCAATGGCCTTGACAGTAGCAATAAGTGCAACGTATGCCAAAATATAGGCAGGGTTGGCGAGTGTCAGCAGGAAGACCGAGAGGCAGTCCTGCCAATCCGACGAGCCCTGTCCCGAACGGCTGCGGCGAATCTGCATAACCGGATTTTTGAAAAAGATATTCAGCCCCACAATGGCGATAACCACGCCACCAAGTCCCTTGATAAGCAACATATTGTTCTCAATGGTCTCTGTGACGAATGCAAGCGACAGAAAGGCTATGCTGGCAAAGATTGTGTCACAAGTGGCAGCGCCCAATCCTGAAAAGAATCCGGAACGCCAACCCTTGCTCAGGGTACGCTGAATGCACATAATGCCCACGGGGCCGGGGGGTATGGAGGCCAAGAAGCCAACCATTATTCCGCCAATGAAGACCTTTATCCACATAAATTCGAAAAGCTATACAGATTACAAAGATACTATTTTTCGCGTTGCTTTCGTCTTTTCCACGGCTACAACCCTTTTTTTATTCTGCCTACCACCCAAAATCCATACTAAAAACCTTATCTTTGCATAAAATTCAGCTCTTTTGAGTACAGGACGAAAAATAACGCTTGCCGTTTTGAGTACGGTGCTGTTGAGTCTCGGCTGGTTGCGTGTCAGCGGAATGGGTCTGCTTGTGGCGTTTGTTCCGTTGATGATGATTTCGCAATCATTCGGCTCGTCGAGGCGCGATTTCTGGCGTATGTTCGGCTGGGTGGCCTTGGTTCTCGGACTTTGGACCGTCGTGACTGTCTGGTGGATATGGTATGCCGCCGCCGTTGGAACGATTGCCGCCACAATGATCAGCATCTTTCTGTTTGGCGGAATTTTTATGCTCTACCACTATGTCTCGAAGCGCGCCAAACCGGTTTTGGCCTACACGATTCTCATCTGCGGCTGGATTTGGGCCGAACACCTCTACCTCAACGGCGAGGTTTCGTTCCCGTGGCTTGTTTTGGGCAACGGTTTTGCACGCGACGTTTGGGCGGTTCAGTGGTACGAACTGACGGGGGCATTTGGTGGCTCACTCTGGGTTTTACTCTCCAATGTGCTGATATTCGAAACCATAAGGCGGAAAAGCCGCAGCACGGCAGCGTGGGCAACGGGGGTTGTTGTTGTTCCCATAGCAGCATCGCTCATCATCTACTTTTCGCTCAGTCCCGACCGCGGCGAGCCGACAACGGTCACGGTCGTTCAGCCAAACTTTGAACCCTATACCGAAAAATACACTCTTCCGCTCGACAGTCAGTTGGAAATTATGCTCTCCTTGGCGGCCGAGGCCCCCGAAGCGGCCGATTTTGTGGTCTTTCCCGAAACAGTCATAGGCGACGTGGGCGACCAGATTTGGGAGAACAATATTGCAGGCAGTTACTCGTTTACGCGTTTCGAAGAGTTTCGCAAAGCCAATTATCCCGAGTCGCAATTCGTGGTGGGAGCTATGACCTTCCGACGCTACGCTTCACCCAAAGATGCTCCGCGCACGGCCGTTAGCCGCCACGGAATGATGATCGACCGCTATAACAGTGCACTGGCCATGAACGGCACACGAGTTGGCATCAGCCACAAGTCGCGTTTGGTTGTCGGAGTCGAGAAGATGCCCTATATGAATCTGCTCAAACCCATTATGGGGCTGATTCAAGACCTTGGCGGAACCACAGGCGAACTGGGTACCGACCTCAAACGCCACACCTTTACGATGCAGAACTCACGACACCCGTACAGTGTTGGTTCGGGAGCCGCAATCTGCTACGAATCTATTTATGGTCAGCACTTTGCCGAATTTGTCGGCAACGGCGCACAGCTGATGTTTGTCATAACAAACGACGGCTGGTGGCACGACACCGAGGGCTACCGCCAACACTTCTCCTACTCGCGTCTGCGTGCAATCGAGACTCGGCGCTGGATTTCGCGAGCAGCCAACACCGGCATCAGCGGATTCGTCTCGCCACGCGGCAATGTTACTCAGACACTTGGCTGGGACAAGCGCGGGACGCTGACCGAAACGGTCTATGCACGCCGCGACGAGACCTTCTATGTACGCTACGGCGACTACATAGCACGCATTGCAACCTACGTGCTGATGCTTGGATTACTCTACTTTCTCGCCTACCGCATACGCCGACGCGATCGACTCGTCGACTAAGAATACAAACATCTAAAAAACAAATATGAACTACTCCGAAACCATCGAATTTCTGTTTAACTCCTTTCCGCTCTACCAGAATATCGGTGCTGGCGCCTACAAGGAGGGACTCGGCAACATCAACGCAATGTGCACTCTGCTGGGTAACCCCGAACGCAACTTCTTCACCATTCACGTGGCAGGAACCAACGGCAAAGGGAGCGTGGCTCACTCGATAGCCGCAGTGTTGCAATCGGCGGGCTACTGCGTCGGGCTCTTCACCTCACCGCATCTGGTCGACTTCCGCGAGCGTATTCGTGTCGACGGAGAGATGATTGGGGAGCAGGCCGTGACCAACTTCGTGGCGCGGTACCGCGACGAAATGATGCGGCTCGGGCTGTCGTTCTTCGAGATGACAACGGCAATGGCATTTGACTATTTCTCGGAATCCGATGTGGAGGTAGCCGTAATCGAAACGGGTATGGGCGGCCGGCTCGATGCCACAAACGTCATCACCCCCATATTGTCTGTTATCACCAACATAGGCCGCGACCATATGCAGTTTTTGGGTGATACGATTGGCGAAATTGCAGCCGAAAAAGCAGGCATTATTAAACACGAAGTGCCCGTTGTTGTTGGCGAGAGCGACCCCGAAAGCAGTCCGGTGTTTATGGCCAAAGCGAGCCAAATGGAGGCACCCATAGTTTTTGCCGACTGCGAGTGGACGGTTATGGAGCGCGTGCGTTATGCCGACCACGACCGCTACTCGATTCAACGTCCGCGCGACGGACGCACGCAGGAGATTGATTTCGACCTGCAAGGCGAGTGTCAGGCACGCAACATCGTGACAATCCGCACCGCCATAAGTGTGCTGCGCCACCAGACGCACCTCAACATCTCGACTCGTGCGCTGCTCACAGGGCTGGCCTCGGTTGCCGCCACAACAGGGCTGCGCGGTCGCTGGCAGAAGATTGGCGAACGCCCCCTGACTATTTGCGACGCAGGCCACAATGCCCACGCAATCAAATATATAGCAGGACAACTCGCCGACCTGCACCCTGCCGCACTTCACATTGTTTGGGGTATGGTTGCCGACAAGGACGTCGATGCCGTGGCGCGTCTGATGCCCCGCGAAGCACACTACTATTTCACCGCCGCCTCGGTGCGCAGGGCTATGCCTGCCGCGGAGTTGGCCGCACGATTTGCCGCCTCGGGTCTTCACGGCGAGGTGGTTGAGGGTGTCGGGCAGGCAGTCGAACGTGCACGTGCAGCCGCTGCGCCCGACGACGTAATCTTCATCGGCGGCAGCTGCTTTGTGGTTGCCGACCTGCTGAAATAGGCTCAAAAAGACAAAATATTAAGGTATGCCGTCTATAACAAATTACCTTGATTGTTTTTAGCAGACACTTGTAAAATAAATCGGGCGAAAACGATTGCACTATGCGTTTTTCGCATTATCTTTGAAGCGTCTATCACAACAGACGTACAAACCGACCGGGTATTTATTGCGTTTAGTATTCAAATTTGTGCCACTACAAATTAGACACTTACCAATAAATATTATACTATGAAAATGAAGAACGAAATAGGGGACAAGTATTGCGCTCCTCTCACCGAAACGAAAATGTTTGAAGTGGAGATTGGGATTGCCGGAACCTTGCCCTCGAAAGAGACGGAGGGGTTCGGCGGGGAAGACAACTTTACATTGTAACAACCATTTAATCCTGAATCTATTATGAAAAAATCATTAACATTTTTGTTAATCGTGTCGCTGGCCGCAGGCTGTGCAACGGACGATACCACAGAAAGGCAGGACGCAAAGCCCGACAACGGCGTGGCCACCACCCTCACACTCATTGCCGACGGGCAGACAAAAAGCTCGCTCGCGGCGGACGGACTGACCGTGAACTGGGACACGGGCGATGCAATCGGCGTTTTTGCCGGAGCCACCGCAAATGCCCAATTCACCTCAACAAACCTGAACGGCGCAACGGCCGATTTCAGCGGCACGGCCGAGACCGGCAGCACCTATTACGCCTACTTCCCATACGCCTCCGGCGCAGCTTCGATGAGCGGCACGACGCTGTCGCTCGCCAATGCCATAAAGTCGGAGCAGACTATGATTGACGGCAATATTGACCCTGCGGCGCTCACTACGGTCGGCCGGGGTGCCACGCAGGAATTTGGTATGTCGATGCTTGGCGGTGCACTGAAATTCACCGCTACAGCAACGGGCAGCAAGACAATCAAGAAGATTACCGTAACCTCGGGCGACGAAACTACTGTGCTTGCAGGCGCGGGAACAGTAGCGATGACCTATGACGAACGCCCCACCCTGACAATGACCTGCTCGACGAAAAGCGTTTAGCTGGTGTCGTCGACAGGTGTAGTTCTCGGCTCGACGAGCGCCACCTTTTATGTGGTGCTGCCGCCCTGCACGATGAACGGCATAAAAATCACATTTGAAGACGATTACGGGGCCTCCTACACCAAGAGCAGCGCAACCGTGGTCACAATTACGCGCGGCAGAATCTCGAACGTCGGGTCGGTAAACTGCGCCCCCGAAGATGCCGCAACTGCCACCTACTACGGTACGGCCAACTGCATATTGGTCGAGAGCGGACAATCGGTTGCGTTCGACGCAGCACCCTACTACACCACCTCGCCGCGGTATAGTGCCGAAAACAATGTGAGTACCGCTGCCACGGCGGTCGCCTCGGCAGCATTGCTGTGGCGTGAGACGGCACTCGTAATTAGCGGCGTTAACTATGATTCGTCGACCAAAAAAGTCACCGTCGCAGTCGGCAGCGGTACGGGCAACGCCGTTGTAGCCATTAAGGATAGCGACAACAACATTCTTTGGTCGTACCACATCTGGGTGCCCGAAACCGACCCGAGAACGGGGTTGCTTACTTACAACAGGGCCAGTACAAACACCGAGGGTGTTTATCAGACTTTCAAGGTGATGCCAATGATGTTGGGTGCGACAAGTGTTGTGACAGCAGGTATGACGATACCCGAAAAGGCGCGTGGCATAGGTCTCTACTATCAGTGGGGGCGCAAGGATCCTCTGGGGCGCGTGGAAACCGTTCAGGACTTTACCAGCGGCTCCACTACTCTCAGCAAGAGCAACTATGCGGCAACAGTTGACGGCTCTGGGGCATCTGTCGATTGGGCAACAGAGAAAGTAGTCAGGAACGATGTACTTGGAGGTGTTACAGGAGATGACAGGAATCCATTTATGGTAGATTACGTCACTAAAAACCCGATGAAGTATATTGATAACGGAGGTACAAATGCAGGTCCTTGGTTTGGAAATTTCAAGAAACTATGGGGAAACCCCAGAGTGAACACCACCAATCAATATTGCTTGAACAGCGAAATACGAAAGTCGGTTTATGACCCGTGTCCAGCAGGATACAAGGTTGCCCCAGGAGGAATTTTTATTTACTTTGCAACAAGTAGTTATCTTGTCAATGCAGCAGATTCCGGGTCACAAGGAAGTGATGGAGGTTGCGCTTTCTATTATAATACAGAAACGACAGATACCGACTTCTATCTTCTTTCGGCCAAACGCGATTATTCCCGCAATGGTGCCTTTTATGGTGTCGGGGATAGTGGGTATTGTTGGAGTAGTCTTGATGTAGACACCGGCAGCGGCAAACACGTGAGGTTTAGCTCCTCTAACAACTATAATTGCTACACGTTTGATTCTTCGGATTTCACCAATGCTTATCCCGTGCGTTGCGTGAAGGATGCCGAATAGTGAGCGTGGTTTTACTCCGCAGCAGGTGGCCAACCAATGCGCTCGGGAGAAAAAAATTTCGACCCCGACAGTTGCAGTTGGCGCAAAAAAAGTAATTTTGCCACGTTTCCCGATTGTGTGGAAACACCGTTATTTGACATACGAAAGCAATCTTTATCAATAGGTTGTATGAAATAGAGAGCTTAAAGTCCTTAACGTCGCTAAAGACCTTAAAGTCCTTAATTAAAGAAATTTGTAATTTAATTGTTGAACACGTAGTGCTGCGCGCGTAAATCCGGTTTACCGCGCAGCACTTTTTTTATTTTTTAGGTATATGGTTAGTATGGCATCGAACAATTTTCTTGGGGTTGAAAAGGAGAGCAAACTGTTGCTAAGGTTTGCTATACCGTGTGTGTTGAGCTTGATTATTCAGTCGCTCTACAATTTGGTCTACCAAATTTTCATCGGCCCTTGCGCAAGACCTCGAAACCTTCGGCCGACAAGATTAAGAGAACCGACGAACAAAGAGCCATTGAACCTGCTAAAAACTTGGCCATATAGCCACGTGTATGCGAGTTTGCGACGTCCGCATCAAACCAAAAGCCTGCGCTTTCACACAGGCTTTCAAAGAACTATGCGACCCTGACCGTTCAACTGCAAATATGGCATCACTATTTGTGATAAGCAAATAATGCTCAAATAATCTGAGGCTTTGCGCGTTTAATACAGCATTCCAAACAACCAAAGAGGAATACGATTGCCGTATCCTGTTTCTACATCGGCAACAGCAAGATAACTATTGGGGGCATCGGCAATTTGGTCAAATGTCTTGCTATTGCCACCAACTTCAAAAAGATAGTTATCGTTTACTCGAAAGTCTCCAGCCCGAGGCATAGTCAGTGAATAATCAACACTGACCTGGTTTGCAAAAAACGTCTCTCTGACACTTCCTTTCGGAACGTTGGTTGACAAAGCATACATAAGATTGGTATTTGCCAAATAAATTTTTGCTGGTTTTGCAAGTTGCTTATAACTTTTGATTTTGTCGGTCAAAAGATAAAGTATTCCGGCTTTGTCGAGCGCATACAGCATTTTGAAACACAAATCCCTTGTTGCCTCCAATTGACCACACAACTGGCTGATATTAGGCACGAGTGGAACACTTTGAGCAAGAATCATCAACAGCTTTTTTGTTTTTTGAATAGTGGCGAATGTAACATCTTCAACAGATGGCAAATCATTCTCTATGACTAAGCGAGCAACTTCGTTTAATCTCATATAGTAGTCGGTATCCACCTCTTTGTAAAACGGATAATAACCGGTTTGAAGATATGTATCGAAATGTTTAAGTACCTTTATTTTGCCGGTAACGTTCATCGCATAGTCTACGTGCCGAGATAGCAGTTCTGTAAACTCAATAGGTTCAACCGATAGAACATCTTCGTATGCCAAATATTCACGAAATGACAGCCCGTTCAATGTGTACAATGACTGCCGTCTTGAAAGGTCTGATTTTGAATTGTCTATGTCGAGCATTGACGATCCCGTATATACTATTTGCAGGTCCGGGTAGTTGTCGTACAGATTCTTCAAGGTCACAATCCAAGATGGGTATTTATGAACCTCATCGAAAAAGAGATGTGTTATACCACGAGTATACAGATATTCTACCAAATCAATCAACGAATAATGGTCAAACCATAAATTATCCAACGAGACATAGAATGCATCATCGACATTATTAAAGGTCTCCTTGATTCGCTGCAATAGCATCGTGGTTTTGCCGACTCCACGTGCGCCCTTAATGCCCACAAGTCTTACGTTCCAATTGATTATATTGTACAAGTAACGTTTGAAAGCGAGACTTGTAGTTGCCAGTTTTCTGTGATATACCGTAACCAACGGTTTGATATCTGTACTATCCATAATGTTGAAGTTTAATTGATGCAAATATAGTAATTACTTTTACAAAAGCAAAATTATGACAATATTTCACTTTTGCAAAAGCAAACACACTGTACGGACCATTGCTAATTTTGAGAATAGCTTCAGGAAGTAATCAACATTGTAGCAAACAATGGAAGTAAAATTGCGCCAACAATGGAAACAAGTTGTACACGCCCTATTTAACTTGCTGTTTCATAGTGTATTGTTTATGTTTGCCGTATAATAAAACGATTGCAAAATGGACTACACCAAACAGCTTGACAAAATTTATAAAGAGTTATTGAAATTGGGATTACGTCACTTCGTTCCGTGATCCCATTATCTCCTTATGGGGATCAAAGTCAAGAATTGAGGCACAATGCCCAAGAACATACCTTTTTTATTTGTCACAGCCTTCCGCAAGTAAACTTGCACATTGCGTTGAATATGGGATTACGTCACTTCGTTCCGTGATCCCATTATCTCCTTATGGGGATCAAAGTCAAGAATTGAGGCACAATGCCCAAGAACATACCTTTTTTATTTGTCACAGCCTTCCGCAAGTAAACTTG
>JAXEIN010000016.1:0-109435 GCA_034102025.1 Tidjanibacter sp.
GCAGGGCAACGAAAAAATCGCTACCTTGCCGAATGTAGATTCAAAACCAATAACTGTAAACCCTGTGACGGACGACTTTTCCGCTGTCAACCCTTAGCAGGACATTAACCAAAATCTGTCAACTTTTTTCAGGACGATACATTCCGTTAAACATTAAACCATAAACTATAAACGTTAAACTCTTCTTCGTCGAAAGTTTAGTCGTGATGCAGCCCACACCTGTGGCTCGCATTGGAAGGGCTACATCTCTTCCAATGCGTAGCGTGTGGCGCGGTTGACAATCGCCAGAAAATCTGTTGTCTTACTATATTCGGCCACAGTGCGTTCCACAAGGTTGGGTTGACCGAAAAAGTCGGCATCGACCTCGCGCATCAGAGTAAAGTCGCGCAGGCGCAGATAGCGGTCGTAGGGCGAGTTGGTCGGAAAACCCTGCGGAGTGCGTCGCAGCGAGCCCGATTCGTCCAAACGGAAACCCTCGGCACGGCCCACTGCCCCCTCGAACTCGGCGCCGGCATCGAGCATCTCCTCGCGAAGACTCTTCAAAATCTTGGGCTCGGGACGATAGTTACCCGTGCAGAGCAGCGAGCCGCCCAGATAGCCTGCCTTGGGCGGTTCTATGTGAAAATAGTAACCGGCGTAGCCGCTCTTCTTGCCACGAGGGGCGACAAAAAGCCCGAAATGGGTTTTGTAGGGCGACTTGTCGGGCGAGAAACGGGTATCGCGATAGAAACGGTAGGTACACTCTTTGAGGGTCAGCCCTGCGACCGAGCCGTCAACCTCCAAGAGGCCGACGATAAGTTGTTCGGCAAAGGTTTCAAACTCCTCTTTGGCCGTGAGGTATTCGCCCTTGTGGGCATCGAACCACGGTTTATTGTTGTTGACTCTCAGGCGGTCAAGAAAGTCGAGCGAATATTCAAACATCGTCGTATGTGAGGCTACATACCGCCCGAGCAAAGAATCACCTGCCCCGAGACATAGGACGAGAGGTCGCTGGCCAAAAAGAGAGCCACCGAGGCAACCTCGTCGGGTGAGCCGCCGCGACGCAACGGAATGTTATCGACAAATTTGGCACGCACCTCGTCGGGCAGCTGCATAGTCATCTCGGTAACGATGAACCCGGGCGCAATGCAGTTGGCACGCACGCCTTTGGGTCCCAACTCCTTGGCCACCGACTTGGCAAGGCCAATCATACCGGCTTTCGAGGCGGCATAGTTGCACTGTCCGGCGTTGCCGCCAACGCCTACAACCGACGACATCATAATTATGGAGCCGCCTCTTTGGCGCAACATCACCGGCGCAATGGCCTGAGTGAAGTTGAAAGCCGATTTAAGGTTGACGGTGATTACCGAGTCCCACTGCTTCTCGTCCATACGCAGCAACAACCCGTCGCGCGTGATGCCGGCGTTGTTGACCAGAATATCGATATGTCCGAAATCGGCCTTCACCTGGTCTACCGTCTGGTGAGCCTCGTCGAACGAGGCGGCATTCGAAGCGTAGGCTTTCACACGCACACCAAAAGCCTCCAACTCCGACACGGTGTCGAGGGCGATTTGGTCGTCGACCTTCAAATCGGTAAATGCTATATCGCACCCCTCAGCGGCAAACTTCAAAGCCACCGCCTTGCCTATTCCGCGCGCCGCACCTGTAATGAGCGCAACCTTACCTTTCAGTAATTCCATAGAGATAACTTTATTGATTTATTGCTCAAAGATAGGGAATAATTCAAAAATCAAAATTCAAAAATCAAAATTATTCGAAATATAATAGTTACATTTGTGTGATGAAACCCGAAACTTCTAAAAACAAACAATAACATCACTCAGACAATGGAAAGAGATTCTCAACTATTCGGACTCATAGCCAAAGAGCGTGAGCGTCAAACCAAAGGAATCGAACTGATCGCTTCGGAGAACTTCGTCAGCGACGAGGTTATGGAGGCTATGGGTTCGGTGCTAACCAACAAATATGCCGAGGGCTACCCTGCCGCACGCTATTATGGCGGCTGCGAAGTGGTCGACCAAGTGGAGCTTCTCGCCATTGAACGCTTGAAGGCTCTCTACGGTGCCGAGTATGCCAACGTTCAACCCCATAGCGGCGCACAGGCCAATATGGCCGTCTTTTTTGCCTGTCTGAAAGTGGGCGACACATTTATGGGTCTCGACCTCTCGCACGGCGGTCACCTCTCGCACGGTTCACCGGTCAATATGTCGGGCATCAACTACAAGGCCGTCGGCTACCAACTCAACCCCGAGACAGGGCGCGTCGATTACGACCAAATGGAGGCACTTGCAATGGAGCACAAGCCAAAGCTGATTATCGGCGGCGCTTCGGCCTACTCGCGCGAATGGGACTACGAACGTATGCGCGAGATTGCCGACAAGGTGGGCGCACTGCTTATGGTCGATATGGCTCACCCTGCCGGTCTGATTGCCGCCGGATTGCTCGACAACCCCGTAAAATATGCCCACATTGTCACCTCGACAACCCATAAAACACTGCGTGGCCCACGTGGAGGCATCATTCTGATGGGCAAAGATTTCCCAAACCCGTGGGGCATAACCGTCACCGTGAAGGGCGAGAAAAAGGTCAAAATGATGTCGGCGGTGTTGAACTCGGCCGTATTCCCGGGCATTCAGGGCGGCCCTCTGGAACACGTGATTGCCGCCAAGGCAGTAGCTTTCGGCGAGGCGCTCAAACCCGAATACAAGCTCTATCAGGCACAGGTTCAGAAGAATGCGGCAGCTATGGCCGAAGCATTTGTTCGGCGCGGTTACAAGATTGTTTCGGGCGGCACCGACAACCACCTTATTTTGGTCGACCTGCGCACAAAATTCCCCGAGCTGACCGGCAAGGTAGCCGAGAAGGTGCTTGTTTCGGCCGACATTACCACCAACAAGAATATGGTTCCGTTCGACAGCCGTTCGCCATTCCAGACCTCGGGACTGCGTTTCGGCACACCGGCTATCACCACTCGCGGACTGAAAGAGGATCAGATGGATACTATTGTAGCACTCATCGATCGCGTACTCTCCGACGTTGAGAACGAGCAAACGGTAGCTGCCGTCCGCAAAGAGGTCAACGAAATGATGGCCGCTTATCCTCTGTTTGCTTGGTAGCAGCATAGTTTTTGCTTATGGCGGTATCAAAAAATACGATGGCAACTTTTGCGTCGAATTCAAAAGTTCACCCTATATTTGTCCCGTAGAAACGATGTAAAACACTATAAAAAAGAGAAATTATGGCAACATTGAAAGGAACACGCACCGAGCAGAATCTGCTCAAAGCATTTGCCGGCGAGAGTCAGGCACGCACCCGTTATACCTATTTCAGCAGTCAGGCCAAGAAAGATGGCTTCGAGCAGATCGCAGCAATCTTTATGGAGACCGCCGAGCAGGAGAAAGAGCACGCCAAAAGGTTCTTCAAGTTCTTGGAGGGCGGAATGGTCGAGATTACCGCCTCGTTCCCCGCAGGCATCATTGGCGACACGGCAGCCAACCTTGAAGCAGCAGCCAACGGCGAGAAAGAGGAGTGGAGCGAACTCTACCCCAACTTTGCCGAAGTAGCCGAGCAAGAGGGATTTGCAGCCATTGCGCTCGCTTTCCGCAACATCTCTAAGGTCGAGGCCTATCACGAGAAACGTTACCGCACCCTCTTCGCACGTGTTGAGAACGGCGAGGTATTTTTGCGCAAAGACGAGATCACGTGGCAGTGCCGCAACTGCGGTTTTGTCTATGTTGGCAAAGAGGCACCCAAAGCCTGCCCTGCCTGCCTGCACCCGCAGGCCTACTTTGAGCCTATCAAAGAGAATTTTTAGGCCAGTCGGCCTAAGGCCAAATTAATGGGAGTGTCTAACCAAACCGGTTAAACACTCCCATTTGTCTTTGCTTTGCAAGTGCCCAGAGGGGCGATAGAGTCAAAAAGGGCAAAAGGGATAGATAGAACTGTTTGTTGAATAACCGCCTATGTTCATTCACTTTGGCCCCTTTGGCCACTCAGACTTAATTATCAATCACTTATAATCCCCAATCGGATAAGGCAAAGGAACTTTCTACCTCGGCAGGAGCATCGGGGAAGAAATCGACTCCGGTCAATGCCTCAATTTGGTCAATCGACTTTGCAAAATCTTTCAGCGTTCGGGTGTCGCTGTCGTCAATGACAGCATCGAACCAGAAACCAATAGCCCTGAGTTCCGATGCCGAACACTCCTGAACGGGCTTGCCGAGTGAACCACTGCGAGTACGTAGCAGCAGTTTGTATTGGTGTGTCGGCACGATGCACTGTTTCGATTGGGTACTGGTAGTACTACCCACGCAGGCATCATAGACGTAGTTATTGTCGTTCTGATAGTGGCAACCGACCACTACATAGAGCGTATCGGAGCAAATCTGTTCCGTGAAAGCATCGTCGCCACCCGAAACCAATGCCTCAGTATCGGCCCACAGTTCGGAAAAACGTCCTTTGGCCTGCGGTGCTATGTTGGTGGGGACAAATGTCTGAATGTTGATTTCGGTATTAGCTCCGCCACGGTCGGCCGAACGGCAGAGGTGACCGCGCGTCCACGAACGTTGATAGAGAATATCGTAGGTCCAATACTGGTAGGTAGTGCCATTCTCTTCAATTGGGTAGATAATCGACTGCTCGCTCTGCGCCAGTTCTTCGGCTTTGTGCCAAGGGTCGGGATTTGTACGGCCGTAACCACCCTCGCGATAGCACTCGTGCAGCGGATATGCCACCCAAATGGGGTTGTGGCAACGTTTGTCGTAGCAGTAGGAGTAGTTGCGAACCACCTGGCGCGACTTGACCGTGGTAGTCCAATAGGTATTGTAGGCATAATCGGAGTTCTCGACTGCGGCAGGCAGCTCGGCCCAACGATAGTTTACTGCGTCAACAAAATCGACTCTCTGGCCACTCTTGTTGGAGGTAATAAGTTTCACATCGTCTATATTGATACCGTAGGCGGCTGTCGCATTATTGGCAACGATGTGGATAAAAAGTCGGTCGACCGCTTTGGCGAGCGAAAAGTCGATAGTGACAGCTACCCAGCGCCCATAGGCAGCCGATGTTGTAAAGGTGAGCGGTACCAAAGTTATACCGTCTGAGCTCAAAGCTATTGTTCCCTCGGTAGAGGTAAACTCCGTGCCGAGCGAGAGTGTATAGTTGAGCACATCATTGGGCAGAGTGATATTGCGGATTACAATACGGCCAATGCCTTTGTCGTAGTAAGTGCGCACATAGTTGCCGCCCGAAGCGCCCGTATAGCGACCGGACGAACCGTAGGTATCGTTTTTCATCTGCGAGTTGGTCGAAAAGAGGTAATCGACTGTTGACGCGCCTGCTCCGGTCGGGTTCCAGCCGGTATAGTTCGATGCGTTGGTGTTGGTGGTTGCGCCCGTACCAAAATCATCGTAATAAATCACTTCTGGGGTAAAAGTCTCGCCATCGCCGTCGCCGTCGCTCACCATACGTGTAATAGTTGTGCGAGCAGTCAGCTTATTGCCAACTGCGTCGGTGTCGTCGGTGGTGAAAGTGATAGTCATTGCCTGACCCTCAGGCATATCGGTAACAGTAACAGGAGTATCGCCTGCGTTGCCCGACAAGCGGTCGACCCTCAGCGCCGAATCGCTCACAGTCAGCGACCAACCGCTGTTCGACGAAACGGTCACGACGTTGGCCGACGGATTGGCGGCATCGAAGGTCATAGCCTTGGGCGAAACCGTAATGAATAGTGGATCTTTGGGTTCGGACGAAGGGTTGCACGCAGCCAGCCCCAATATCGACATCAAAAGAGCAATCGGCAAGTAGAAACTTTTTATAATTGAGTCTGATTTTTAGCCATTTTTGCAAAAGTAATGCAAAATTACAGAAAAGCCTCACAATGGAAACTATACAAATCTTTATAAAAGACCGGGGGAGGCCAAAAAAGACAAAAGGGCCAAAGGGGAAAACAAACACTTTCATCTAACCCTTTCGCCACTTTGGGCCCTATTGCCCTTTTGGCCCCTAAATAACAAATAAACAGGAGTGTCTAACTGTACGTTAAACACTCCTGATGAATAGCTATTTTTCCTTTACCGTTTTAATCTTTGCGGTCAGCAGCGGAACAATCTTGTTCAGATCGCCCACGATGCCCAAGTCGGCCACCGAGAAGATTGGGGCAAATTTGTCTTTGTTGATAGCCACAATGTAGTCCGACTCCTCCATACCGGCCAAGTGCTGAATGGCACCCGAAATACCGCAAGCCACGTAGAGCGCAGGACGCACCGTCTTGCCGGTCTGCCCTACCTGAACCTCGTGAGGCATCACGCCTGCATCGACCATAGCACGCGAAGAAGAAACCTCGCCGCCAAGCACGTCGGCCAGTTGGCGCAACTTTTCGAAGCCCTCCGTGTTGCCCACGCCGCGACCACCCGAAACCAAAATCTTGGCATCGGCAATATCGCAGGCGCAGCCGCACTTCTCGACACTCTCGACCAGACGTACCGAAAAACGCGACTTGTCGAACTCGGGTTTGAACTCAACCACTTCGCCTTTGCGCGAGTGGTCGGGTTGCAATTTGCGCATCACGCCCGGGCGTACGGTCGACATCTGCGGACGGTGTTCAAGACACTTGATAGTGGCCATCAGGTTGCCGCCAAAAGCCGGACGGGTCATAAAAAACTCCTTCTGCTCGGTGATTTCGAGCTTTGTACAGTCGGCCGTAAGTCCGGTTTCGAGTCGTGCGGCCAGACGTGGAGCCAAATCGCGGCCAATGGTTGTAGCCCCGAAGAGCAAAATGGCCGGTTTGTAGTGGTCGACAATGCAGTTCATAGCCTGTGCGTACTGTTCGGTGAGGTAGTCGGCCAGTTCGGGAGTGTCGACAACAATCACTCGGTCGGCACCATACTCAATCAAAGTCTGAGCACGAGAGGCAATATTGTGGCCCAAAAGCAGTGCAACAACCCGTTCGCCGAGCGCATCGGCCAATTCGCGTGCTTTGCCCAACAACTCCAAAGCCACCGGTTGAACCGCGCAGCAGCGCTGCTCGGCAAATACGAAAACGTCTTTATAATCTTGTTTATTCATAGCGCGGTCAGATAATAAATTTTTCTTTCAAACGTGCAACTATCAGGTCGACAGCCTCTTCGGGAGTACACTCGTGCACCTCGCCGGCACCCTTTGCGCCTTTGGCAAACGACGAGTGCACCTTGGTGGGAGAACCTTTCAGACCCAGTTTTTCGGCACCCACGTCGATACGGTCGGCATTCCATACTTCAACCTCGCGAGTGTAGGCATCGACAATACCGCCCACGGTCATATAGCGTGGTTTAACGGCCGAAGCCAACACGGTAACCAGACAAGGCGGAACGACTTTGAGAATCTGAAAACCGTTTTCGTCCTCTTTTTTCACCGTAAACTCCTTGCCGTCGAACTGCAAATCGGCCACGTAGGTAATCTGCGGGATTCCGAGGTGTTCGGCCATTTCGGGCCCAACCTGTGCGGTATCGCCGTCGATAGCCTGACGGCCGGCAATAATCAAATCCCAATCGAGCGTGCGGAGCGCACCTGCCAAAGCATTGGAGGTGGCCAGCGTATCGGCTCCTGCAAAACGCATATCGGAGAGCAATATGGCACGGTCGGCACCCATAGCGAGTGCTTCGCGCAGAGCCATATCGGCCTGCGGCGGGCCCATCGAAACGACGGTCACAGTTGCTCCCTCCGACTCTTTGAGCCTCAGGGCAAACTCCAATCCCCCTTTATCGTCGGGATTGATGATGCTCGGCACGCCCTCTCTGATGAGCGTTCCCGTGGCAGGGTTTATCTTGATTTCGGTGGTGTCGGGCACCTGTTTGATGCAGACAACTATATTCATCATAACACTCGACTATTTGAAAAGTTTACTTGAAATTACCATTCGTTGAACCTCAGAGGTGCCTTCATATATCTCGGTAATTTTGGCATCGCGCATCATACGTTCAACGGGATATTCGCGCGTGTAGCCATAGCCGCCGTGGAACTGAACGGCTTTGGTAGTCACCTCCATAGCAGTTTCGGCCGCAAAGAGTTTGGCCATTGCAGCGTCGACCGAATAGGGTTGTTTCAGGTCTTTCTTGCAGGCAGCCGAGCGCACCAGCAGTCGGGCGGCCTCGGTACGGGTCTGCAAGTCGGCCATCTGGAACTGTGTGTTCTGGAAGGCGGCAATCGAGCGTCCAAACTGTTTGCGTTCCTTGACGTACTTGACCGTTTCGTCCATAGCACCTTGTGCAATGCCGAGTGCCTGCGAAGCGATACCTATGCGGCCGCCGTCGAGGGTCTTCATAGCAATGCCGAAGCCTCCGCCAACCTTGCCCAACAGATTCTCTTTCGGAACCAGACAGTTGGTAAAAATCAACTCGGCAGTAGCCGAACCGCGGATACCCATCTTCGACTCTTTCTTGCCAAAGGAGAAGCCCTCCATACCCTTCTCGACAATAAAGGCGGTTATGCCCTTTGTGCCAAGCGACTTGTCGGTCATAGCAAAAATCACATACACGTCGGCATATATGGCGTTGGTTATAAATATCTTATTGCCGTTGAGCACCCACCCTTCGGGAGTTTCGACAGCGGTGGTCTGTTGAGCCGAAGCGTCGGTTCCGGCGTTGGGTTCGGTCAGGCCGAAAGCGCCGAGCCACTCGCCCGAAGCCAAACGCGGCAGATAGCGTTGTTTTTGCTCTTCGGTGCCGTTCTCCAAAATCGGTGCGCAGCAGAGCGAGGTGTGAGCCGAAACGACCACGCCCGTAGTTGCACACACGCGCGACAGCTCCTCGACGGCAATGGAGTACATCAGATTGGTACCGCCTGCACCGCCGTACTCTTTGGGTACGGGAATACCCATAATACCCAACTTGGCCATTTTCTGAACCGTTTCGACCGGGAAGCGCTCCTCCTCGTCAATCTCGGCAGCCAAGGGTTTGACCTCGTTCTCGGCAAATGAACGTATCATCTGACGAAACAACAGGTCTGTTTTGGTTAATTCGAAATTCATAATTATGTCTGTTTCAAATAATTTACTAAACCGTCATACCGCCGTCGACGCTGAACGTTGCTCCGTTGCAGTAGGCGGCCTCGTCGGAAGCGAGGAAGAGGTACATTGCGGCAATATCGTCGGGTGTTCCCAGGCGGCCTACGGGTACTTTGGCCTTCATCGAGTCGAGCACCTCGGCCGGCATCTTGGCCACCATTTCGGTAGCTATGAAACCGGGGGCTACGGCGTTGACCGTGATACCTTTGCGACCCAACTCGCGAGCGAGCGTCTTGGTCATACCAATGATGCCTGCCTTTGTAGCAACGTAGTTGGTTTGGCCGAAATTGCCATAGAGTCCGACAACCGACGAAGCGTTGACAATACGTCCGTAACCTGCTGCGAGCATATACTCCGAAACGGCCTTGACGCAGTAGAATGTTCCTGTCAGATTGACGTCGATTACCGACTGCCAAATCTCGGGGGTCATCTTTTTGAGCGACGAGTCGTTGGTGATACCTGCGTTATTAATCAGAATGTCGATTCGTCCGAATCGGTCGGCAACACGGCGTGCAGCCTCAACTACATTGGCAAAATTGGCCGTATCGACCTTATCGAATGCTATTGCAAGACCCAGAGCGGCGGCTTTGGCCACGAACTCTGCTCCGCGCTCGGCATTACGAGCCCAAACTACAACCTTGGCACCCTCTTGTGCAAAACGGATTGCCGTTGCGGCGCCGATTCCTGCTGTTCCACCCGTGATGATGGCAACTTTGTTTTCGAGTCTTTTCATTATTTTTGAGTTTTATCGTTAGTTACTTTTTATACGAATTGCGTTTTGTGTTTCAGTTTTGCTTCGCCCACGATGCACTCCTGACCATTCTGGTCGCGCAAGACGGTGCGAACCAATCCGTTGTGTTTGACGGTATCGACCTCGGTGACCTCAAACTCGGCAGTGTACTCTTGGCCGGTAAAGACCGGAGCCAAGAACTTCATCTGTTGCGAGAGGTAGATTGTGCCTGCTCCCGGGAACAACATTCCAAAGACCTTTGAGAATACCGCTGCGGCCAAAAAGCCGTGTACAATGGGACGTCCGAAGGGGGTTGTGGCTGCAAACTCGGCATCGAGGTGAATGGGATTGCGGTCGCCGCTCGCCTCGGCAAACTCAATGACCTGCTGCTGGGTGTAGGTCACTTTGTGGGTGTAGGTATCGCCTGCCTTAATCATATCGTGCGCATAGGTTTAAGTTCGGGCGAAACGGTAAAGTCAGCCTCGGTGGCCTCTCTGACCTGTTCGATAGTAAATTCGGGGTGGAGTTCGGTGAGAACCAACCCCTCGGGAGTCACCTCCATAACGCCCATCTCGGTGATAATCATATTGACCTGACCTGCGGCAGTGAGCGGCAGACGGCACTTTTTCAGAATCTTGGGGGCGCCCTTAGCGGTATGCTCCATAGTCAGAATTACGCGGCGTGCACCCACCAAAAGGTCCATTGCACCACCCATACCGGGGACTTTCTTGCCCGGAATAATCCAGTTGGCCAAATCGCCATTTTGGTCGACCTCCAAAGCGCCGAGGAAAGTGATGTCGACGTGTCCGCCGCGGATAATGGCAAACGAATCGGCCGACGAGAACGATGCGGCACCGGGCAGAGCGGTAATGTAGCCGCCGCCGGCATTGACCATATTGGGGTCTTCGGCTCCCTCTGCGGGGGCAGGGCCCATACCGAGCATTCCGTTCTCGGTTTGGAGCGTCACGTGCACGCCCTCGGGCAGGAACGACGGAATCGAGGTAGGCAGTCCGATTCCGAGGTTTACGACGTCACCGTCTTTGATTTCGAGGGCGGCACGGCGTGCTATCACCTCGCGTATTTGATTTTTGTCCATAGTTATGTAGTTTTTTGGTTTCTGCTATTTATTGATGTTTTCGGCACGTGCAACAAACTCTTGGGCGAAGAACGAAGCCACGTCGTCGGCAAAGGTGTTGGCACCGAAGCCGGCATCGTAGCCCAACTCTTTGGCCAGCTCGTGAGTGATTCGTGCGCCTCCGCAAGCGATGACCATTCGGTCGCGCAGCCCCTCGGCCTCCATAAGTTCGATGAGTTCCGTGAGGTTCTTGATATGAATATCTTTTTGGGTGACGGTTTGCGAAACGAGCAGGCAGTCGGCGTTCAGTTCGATAGCCTTGGCCAAAAACTCCTCGTTGGGCACCTGACTGCCCAGATTGTGGGCCTCAATCATCTCGTAGCGTTCCAGTCCGTAGTGGCCTGCAAAGCCCTTCATATTCATAATGGCATCGATTCCGACCGTGTGGGCATCGGTTCCGGTACTTGCACCGACCACCACAAGTTTGCGGCCTATGTAGGTGCGGATATAGTCGTCGGTCTCGGTCATAGACATAACCGAGCTCTCGACCTTCGGGACGCGAATCGACGAGTAGTCGACCCCAACGCTCGACGAGCCATAGCAGTTCAGAAAGGTGAAACCCGGGGTCAGCTCCTTGTAGTAGACCACAAGCGGATTTTCGAAACCCCAACGGCGCAAGAGTTGTTTGGCAGCTTCGACAGCCTCATCGCCTGAGGGAACAGGCAGCGTAAAGCTGAGTTGCACCTTGCCGTCGTTCATCGTATCGCCGTAGGGCTTTACGTTTGTTGTATCGAGGGTGCGGTCATAGTCGCGCGCCTCCATTGAATATAGTCCTCCGCTCATCTTTATTTGCGATTTATCATCAGTTCAACGTATGGATTGGAGTAGTTTGCCGAACGCAATGCCACCCCTTCAAGTCCTTTACCTCCGTCGCGCGGACGCTTCACATCGGCAAAGATACCCTTTTCGAGCGCCGAAAACAAGCCCTCGGCATCGATTCGTTCCAACAGGTTTGTGGCGTGGTCGAGAACCTCCTGCGCGCGGCGGCAGATGATGCCGTCGGAGCGGAACTCCACCTCATCGCCAATGGAGCGCATATTGGAGAAGATGTAGCGCGCATTCTCAATCGAGAGGTAGCGGTCGCTCATAAACGGGGTATGGATTGCCTCGGTGGGCATACCCAGCAGCTGAATACCCTGCTGAGTCCAGATGCCTATGATATTGAAAAGTGCGTTCTGAATGTGGCCGCGGAAGATGTTGCCGGTCATAAATTTCGTCGGCGGCATATATTTGAGCGGTGCACGTGGAAATATCTCGCGCGCCATCTGTGCCTGCGCAAGCTCGTAGAGGAAACCGTTTTCGAGCGTCGGATCCATCTCGAATGCGTGGCCGAGTCCCATTTGCTCCTCGGGAATGCCCGAAAGCAGTGCAAGCTGCTCGTTGATAAGGTCGGAGGCCAGAACGGTGTGGGCCTCGTCGTAGGCATCGGCAGTGGTGAGGTAGTTGTCCTCGCCGGTGTTGATAATCACGCCTGCGTAGCCGTTTATAATGCGCGAGAAATATTGGTCAACAAGCGTGCGCTGCATATTGATATCGCGGAACAGAATACCGTAGAGCGCATCGTTGAGCATCACATCGAGCCCCTCGAAAGCACCCATAACGGCTATCTCGGGCATACAAAGTCCCGAGCAGTAGTTACAAAGGCGAATGTAGCGCCCAACCTCTTCGCCCACCTTGTCGAGCGCCGAGCGCATAATGCGGAAGTTCTCCTCGGTGGCGTAGGTGCCGCCAAAGCCCTCGGTCGTTGCGCCGTAGGGCACATAGTCCAAAAGGCTCTGACCCGTTGTGCGAATCACGGCAATGATGTCGGCCCCCTGACGTGCAGCGGCCTCGGCCTGAACCACATCATCGTAGATGTTGCCCGTGGCGACAATCACATAGAGGTAGGGTTTCGGCCCCTCGCCAATGGTCGAGAGGTACTCTTCGCGGCGTGCGCGGCGAGCCTTTATGCGTTCGAGGCTTGCAGTAATATAGGGTTCGACTGCACGTTCGCGCTCGGCTTTGCCGCACGCCGAAAGACGTGTGATGTCCAACTTGCCACAGGCTGCCTGCTCGGCAATCTGTTGGGGAGTAAACCCGGTTGCTACAATGGCGTTGGAGAGGAAGTAGAGTGCCCCCTCGCCCAGCACGCCTGCCGAACGCAACTGTTCGACCACCACGTTGGGCAACGGAACGCCGTTTGAGTCGACGCCGTCGATTCCCAACAAACGGCAGAGCGTGCGCTCAACCGCCACAGTGGTGTAGAGGTCGGCAAACTCCTTTACCGACTGAGCAATGCGGCCTGCCACCGAACGGGCGTGGTCGACCTTGCCAAAATCCAATCCCAATTTACTCTTTTGATTCATTCTCTATTCTATTTTTTGCATTTTCTATCCAAATAATGTCTACCCCCAACTGCTCGGCCACTGCCAGAGCTTCGTTGGGACGTTCGCCCTCTTGTGCGGCGGCGATTTCGTAGTTCATTGTTCCGCCCACAAGTCCTCTGACACGCAGACGGTTGCAGTCGATATGAGTGAGGTTGTAGTGGGTTGCCACAAACAACTGCGAGCGTTCCGAGCGGCAAACATCTATCAACGCTTCGACCAAAGCACGTCCCTCAACAGGGTTTGTAGTGCGCGCCGGTTCGTCGACGAGAGCCAACACCGCCTCACCGCCACTGACTGCACGAACCACACGGTCGACAGCCCTCATCTCGGCAGCAAACGACGAGTAGCCGCGTTCGGTCGTGTCGGCCACGAAGCATATTTCATCGAAAAGCTGCATCTCGGAATCGTCCGACACGGCCACACCGAACCCAAACTGCAAAGCCGTTTGAGCCAGCGCCACCGAACGCAGCGTGACACTCTTTCCGCCCATATTGGCACCCACAAGCACCGTCGGACGGGCCGACAACCCAATGTCGACACTCTGAAAGCGTCCGTCCAAATCGGCTCTCACCTTGGGATTAACCAATTGGTGCAGAAGTGTACGGTTGCCCAACTTCGGCATCGTAAAGCCCTCGCGCAGGTTTTGACGACCTACGGCGAGCATAAAATCTATCTCAAAAAGGCTCTGCAAGGCTGTTTTCAGCCCTTTGGCCTTGGGTTGCAATGCGGTCGAAAGCCTTTCACGAACCTGCTGTTCGACAGTCAGAACGGCGGCAACCCCCTCGGGGTCGACGGCGCGGCGGCGCAACTCGGCCAAACGTCCGTCATAGCTGTCATAAATATAGAACGACCCGACGCCCGTATGGTCGGGGTCGAGCAGACGGATTGTTCTCTCGGACGAAGGCAGCGATACGGCCGTGCCCACAATCATTGCCGACACATCGCGCGAAATCATAGCCAGCCGTTTCACCTCAAAGAGTTCGACCTCGTCCAACACCTCGCCCACGGCGAGGCGGTCGAGTGTGTGGGTGATGTTTTTGAGCCCCGAAAGACGAGCGGCAATGCGGACTGCGTCGGAACTAACGATGCAGTCGTAGCGACGACGATAGGCCTCAATCTGTTTGTGCGAAGTCATCATCTCGCGCTCCATAACATAGCTGCGAGTCGATGGGCTCGACGGTTCCAATTCGTCGAGCAGGTACTTTGCGCCAAACGGCATCGCCACCATATCGGAAAATCTCTTCATCTCTCTCTACTCCTCTTTACATAAATCGTAGGTTGGAATGTTGGTTTTCTGCTCCAACTCCCGGCATAGCTTTGCCGAATCGAGCCTGATGCCCGAAGGCGAGGTCGGGTTGACCGTAACGGCCAACAAACGGCTGCGTCGGCGTACTGCCACACTGCCGCCTGCCTCGCAAAAAGTACGATAGACCGACTGCGAGCAGAAAATACGTGTAAAATCTGCCACCACAATACGGCCAACACCCGACGAAATCATTCGACGGAGCATTGCATCGGTCAACGCTCCGGCAACCTCCACCCTCTTGCCTGCCACATCGGTCGGCAACTTGTCGGCCAACGAGGCAACAACGGTATCGGTCGAACAGGAATCTTGTTCCAAAAGTATCTTCTCGACCGCCCAAGCCGTCTGGCGCACGAGTGTCGGAATGTTGGCCGAGAGCGCGGCTCCTGTCGAGAGAATCATCGCACGGCTCACCGCAGGTGAAGCCGACGAAAGGCGCGACAGAGCGCCGTCGACTATGGTCAACTTGGCACCAAAGCCTTTGGCCAACTCTATCCAGCGCGACAACTCGGCAGCCGACGAAGGCCCCGAAAGTCGGATTTTGCCCCCCGTGAGCGCCCTTGATGTGATTACGCGCCCCGTTGCACTGCGCGAACCCACGTCGAGCACCTCGGCCGAAACTCCTCGTCGGGCGAAATCGCTCTCCGAAGTGGCAAAAAGTGTCCCGCGCCGAATCTCAATTTCGGGTTTGGCAGTGGCGGTTACGCTGTCGGTCTGTTCGCCGTCGAGGCCGATAGATGTCACGGCAACGGTCAACTCTTCGGGCAGGCGCGAGAGAATATGGTTCAGACAGACGGTCTTACCCGTATTCTTTTCGAGCCCGACAATCGAGAGTGTACCCGACGAGGCTATGACATCTATCGGCAACACGGCGCTAATGCTTGTTATGGTAACGCGCCGCACGCTCCTGACGAAGCAGGTGCGCAGGTTCAAGACTGAGTTGCTCTCCCTCCAACAGGCCTGCCACGCCCTCGTGGCGACGAGCAGCCCGACAGTCGGGGCAGTTGCACTCGTTGCGGTAGTCGGTCGGCTCGGTATAGGTCGTAATGACGCCCTCAAAGTTGCGCAACACAATCTTGCCCGGAGCCTGCGAAATGATGTAGGTAGGCATAACGGGGGTTTTTCCGCCGCCACCCGGGGCATCGACCACAAAGGTGGGCACGGCAAAACCCGAAGTATGACCTCGGAGAGCCTCAATAATCTCTATGCCCTTCGACACCGGAGTGCGGAAGTGCTCCAACCCCATTGAGAGGTCGCACTGATAGATATAGTAAGGCCTTACGCGAATCTTGACCAATCCCTGCACTAGACGTTTCATAATGTTTGGGCAGTCGTTCACCCCGCGCAACAGCACCGACTGGTTACCCAGCGGAATACCTGCATCGGCCAGACGCGCACAAGCGGCCGTACTCTCGTCGGTAATCTCGTTTGGGTGGTTGAAGTGGGTGTTGACCCATATAGGGTGGTATTTGTGTAGCATCGTACACAGTTCGGGAGTGATGCGCTGAGGGCAGACCACGGGGGTACGTGTACCAATGCGGATAATCTCGACGTGAGGTATCTCCCTGAGGCGGCGAATAATGTATTCGAGCCGCTCGTCGCTGACCATCAGAGCATCGCCACCCGAGAGCAGCACGTCGCGAACCTCGGGGGTCTCCTCAATATATTTCAGCGCACGTTCAATACGATCGGAGCTCATCTCGGCATCTTGGTGACCGGCAAAGCGGCGACGCGTACAGTGGCGGCAATACATCGAGCACATATCGGTGATAAGGAACAACACGCGGTCGGGATAGCGGTGCGTAAGCCCCGGCACGGGAGCGTCTTCGTCTTCGTGGAGAGGGTCCAACAGGTCGGCTGCGGTGATGTGGGTCTCGGCCGCGGTCGGAATGGCCTGACGGCGGACAGGGTCGTTGGGGTCGTCGGGGTCAATCAAACTCAGGTAGTAGGGCGTAATGGCCATACGCAGAGTTTGGAGCGAAACCCTCACCCCCTCGGCCTCGCTTTCGGTCAGGCTGATATATTTTTGCAGCTCTTCGAGCGTTTCGATACGGTTGCGGACCTGCCACTTCCAATCGTTCCACTCGGCATCGGTAACCGACGGAAAGAGCTCTTTTCGGCGCGATTGCATCACTTTAAGCATAAAGTTCGGTGAAGATGTCGCGCAACTCTTTCGACTCGCGCAACTCCTGCAACGTGATCTCGGCGTGGCCTTTGGTGTAGCCGTTGCCCACAATCATCGTAACGTCGCTGCCCACGCCCTCGGCACCCAAAGCGGCTTTGGTAAACGAGGTGGCCATTGAGAAGAAATAGACCACGCCGTCGTTTTTGGTGCAGAGAATCGAGGTCATCTCGGTATCGGTAATGTTTACGTTGTTGATCGTAACGTCGGCCATCTTGCCGTCGGTGAGGCGTGCAATCTCCTCCATAACAGGCACCGGTTTGGTTGCATCGGCAGCAAATACCACGTCGCAGAAACCGAGTTTTTTGAGTCGTTCGGTCGAGCGCTCGCTATGGCACAAACCAATAACTTTTCCGGTCACGCCGGCGCGTTTTTTGGCCTCGTAGCAGCAGAGCATACCCGATTTGCCGCCGGCACCGATAATCAGAACCGTATCGCCGGGTTTTACCAACTTGGCGGTCTGAGCCGGAGCGCCCGCAACGTCAAGAGCCGAGAGGGCCAGTTTTTCGGGCAGGTCGGCAGGAATCTTGGCATAGATGCCACTCTCAAAGAGTATGGCTTTGCCGTCGATGTCGACTTGGTCTACGTCGGGGCGAATCTCCTTAATCTTGTCTATACGCAGCGGAGTGAGCGACAACGATACGAGCGTGGCAATCTTGTCGCCCTCACGCAGGTCGATTTTGCCTTTCAGAGCGTCGCCAATCTTCTCGACCGTGCCGAGCAGCATACCGCCCGAACCCGTCACGGGGTTGCGGTGTTTGCCCTGTTTGGCCACGATGCCGAGCATAATTTCGGCAATCTTCTCTTTGTCGCCGCCTGCTTGGGCATTGATTTGGGTGAAGCTGGCAGAGTCGATGTTCAGGGTCTGAACGTCGATCAAAATCTCGTTGTCGTAGATTTCGTCCATATTGTTGTCCAAAAGGTCGGCAGGCTGTGGCAGAACGCCTTTGGGTGAGATTACGCGGTGAGTACCGTACTTGTTTCCGTGTTTTTGCATAGTTGTATGATTTTGTGATTTTTATTGTTTTTTGAGATTCAAAATTCTGCGAGCCTCGGCCGGAGTGGCCACCTCGCGGCCAAACTCGTGGGCAAGTCTTACGACCTTTTCGACCAACTCGCCATTGGAGCGTGCCAAAACGCCCTTTGAGAGGTAAACGTTATCCTCGAAACCGACCCTCACGTGGCCGCCGTCGATGATTGCCATTGCTGCCAACGGAAATTCGTAGCGTCCCACGCCTGCAACGGTGTAGGTCGCATCGGCCGGAATGCTGCCGCGCAGGAATGCAAAGTCGCGCAGGTCGCCACCGATACCGCCGTTGACACCCATCACGAAGTCGAAGTGCATAGGGCTGACGATAAACCCTTTTTTATAGAGGCGGAGAGCCATCTCGATCATACTCTTGTCGAAGACCTCCAACTCGGGTTTAATACCGCGCTCAATCATACGCTCTCCGAAATACTTTATGGTGTTCTCGGTGTTTTCAAAGATGTCGTCGCCACCAAAGTTGAGCGTGCCGCAGTCGAGCGTTGCCATTTCGGGCATCAGCTCGGTGGGTTGCAGGCGCTCGTCGTTGGTCATACCGCACGCGCCGCCCGTCGAGGGCTGGATAATCGCCTCGGGACACTCGCGCCGAATGGCCTCCATAATGACGCGGAAACGCTCTTTCGATTGAGTGGGCGTTCCGTCGTCCTCACGGACGTGGAGGTGAATTATGCTTGCGCCGGCCTGACAGGCGCTTTTGGCCTCGCGCACACACTCTTCAACAGTGTAGGGCACGGCCGGATTGTGCTCTTTGAGCACCTCTGCTCCGCAAATTGCGGCTGTTATGATAAGTTTTTCCATACCTTTTTTCTTAATGACCTTAACGACCTTAATGACCTTAACGACTTTAAGGACTTTAATGAGCTAAATTGTTATTTCCTCTGGCACTGTTTGGGAACCACGCAGGTGCCGCTTGCACGGCAGACCAAGACAGGCTCCGAAAGAACATCGCACGCCGAATCCGAAATATCGGCACGCGGAGTAATCACCTTGCGAGCCTCGAACTCCATACGGCGCGAGGTGTTGCCAACCTTGACAATCGTACCCGTGGCCTCAATGAAATCGCCGGCGTGAACAGGTGCCAGAAACTCAACATTGTCGTAGGCGCAGAAGAGCCCTTCGTCGCCGTCGTGCATAATCAGAAGCTCGGTGGCAACATCGCCAAAGAGGTGGAGCATATGTGCTCCGTCGACCAAATTACCGCCGTAGTGTGCATCTTCGGCACCCATACGGACTCTTATCATTGATTTTTCCATAGCAAATTAAATTCTAAGGACCTTAAAGACTTTAAGGACTTTAATAATTATCAGTTTCCTTTTTTAACGATGTAATCCACAAAAATCGAGGGGGTGTGCACCTGTTCGGGAGGAATTGAGCCGACAGGAACCACCTCATCGGCCTCGACAATCACCTTATCGGCTGCCATAGCCATCAGCGGGTTGAAATTCTGCGTCGTGCCCTTATAAACCAAATTGCCCTCAGTGTCGGCCACCGAGGCTCCAATGATTGCCAAATCGGCGTGGATAGGTTTTTCGAGCAGATAATCGCGTCCGTCAACAGTCACAATTTGGTGACCCTCGGCGCAAATGGTGCCCAAACCGGTAGTGGTCAACACTCCGCCCAGACCTGCACCTGCCGCACGAATTGCCTCGGCCAACGTACCCTGAGGCACAAAGTCGACCTTCAACTCGCCGGAGTTCATCTTTTCGCCCGTCACGGGGTTGGTGCCAATGTGCGAAACAATCACGCGCGACACCTGACCGCCGACAATCAGTTGGCCGTTGCCGCGATCGGGATAGGCGGTATCGTTGCAAATCATTGTCAGATTGCGAACTCCCGTTTTTGAGAGCGCAGTCAGAATGGTGTTGGCCGAACCGCAGGAGAGAAATCCGCCGACCATTACCGTCATACCGTCTTTTACCATATCGACGGCTTGCTGTAAAGTAATTGATTTTGACATAGTTGTATGTAGTTTTAGTTCATTTGTCCGACGTTGTTTGAGTATTCGCTACGCGCCACGACGGCATAACAATGCCTCGTCGGGGACAAATATAGAAATAATTGTTGTAAAAAACAACACCTTTGAGAAAATACGAAAAAATTTTAACGAATCGGCCCTTTTGAGGCTCAAATTAAGCCTGCTTCATAGAGATTGATGATCTGTTCAATCATCTTGTCCTCGCCCGACGAAGGGTCGTACTCGGCTTTAAGGTTGGCGCGGAACATACGCGCTATGGTGTTCCAAAACTTTGCCGCAAAACGTCCGCGGAAATCCTCTACAAGTTGATAGGAGGTACGTTCGGTTTCGCGGTCAATAAGGCGAATGAGTATCTTGCCCTGCGAATAGGTCATCGTGCGCAAAATGGGGGTATAGCGTTCGAGAATTTCGTTCTGAACCTCTTTGGTGATACGGTCGCGTTCGCGCTGGGTACGGCATTGTTCGACACGTTCGTTAAGCGAATCGAAATAGCGGCGTGCGTCCATTGCGTAGGGGTAGACAAGTTTAACGTTGCGAATCAATCGTTTTTGTTTGCGTATGTCGCCTATATTGCTGTAAACCACCACATCGGTCACCCGGCAAATGCGCGTGGTATCGCCATCGTTCGAAAGTTCGTAGCCTGCCATATAGCCTCCGCGGTACTGCTCAAAGAGGCTCTTCTGCTTTGGACGCTTGGGCTCGCTTTGGGCAACAACATTTCGGCTCCCCAAAAGGAGCAATAAAGCGAGTATGATTGTCGACAGGCGCATTGTTCGAAACGGACTGATTATACGGCACAAATATAACGCAAATAAATCTCATTTATTAAGTGGTTTTCTGAAAATTAGTTGTACTTTTGTGTGCGTTTTTCAATATACGCAAGGTTAGAAATGGTTACATCAAACTAAACATCAAATAATTATGAAGCAAGCCATAGCAATTCTCACCGGTGGCGGTCCCGCACCGGGTATGAACACGGTCGTAGGTTCGGTCGCCAAAACATTCTTAAACAAAGGATACAGAGTAATAGGTCTTCACGAGGGCTACACGGGTCTTTTCCGACCCAATCCGCGCCACGAAGACATCGACTACAAACTTGCCGACGACATCTTCAACCGTGGCGGTTCGTACCTCCAAATGAGCCGCTTCAAACCGACAAACGAGGATTTCGAATTGAATTTCAACCTCGACTTCTTCAAGTCGAACAACGTTGTTCTGTTGGTAACGGTCGGTGGTGACGACACCGCCTCAACCGCCAACCGCATTGCAAAGTTCCTCGAAGCCAAAAAATACCCCATTGCCAACATTCACGTCCCCAAGACTATCGACAACGACCTTCCGTTACCGGCCGGCACACCGACCTTCGGTTACGAATCGGCTAAAGATAAGGGCGCAGTGATTGGACGCGCAGTCTACTCCGATGCACGTACCAGCGGCAACTGGTTCATTTTGGCAGCTATGGGACGTTCGGCCGGCCACCTTGCCTGCGGCATTGGTGCTGCCTGCCAATACCCTATGATTGTCATTCCAGAGATGTTCAACAAGACCCAAATTACGGTCGACAAAATTGTGAACCTTGTGGTTTCGGCTATCGTAAAGCGCAAGATTATGGGTATGGACTACGGCGCAGCTATCATTTCGGAGGGCGTTTTCCACGAACTCAGCAGCGACGAAATCAAGAAGACGGGCGTACATTTGTCGTATGACGAACACGGACACCCAGAGTTGGGTAAGGTTTCGAAGGCTCACATCTTCAACGAGATACTCGAAAACAGACTCAAAGATATCAAACTGAAAGTCAAATCGCGTCCGGTCGAAATCGGCTACGAGGTACGCTGCCAGACCCCCATTGCCTACGACTTGGTCTACTGCACCACGCTGGGTATGGGCGTTTACAAACTCTTCTCGGAGGGCAAAACAGGCTGTATGGTCTATGTCAACCAAGAGGGCGAAATCAGTCAGCTCTATCTGAAAGACCTGCAAGACCCCATTACGGGCAAGATTCCTCCCCGTTTGGTCAACCCTGACGGCGACCAGTTCCAAGGTATTGTTCACAACATTCTGAACTATATCACACCGGCCGACTATGAGGCAGCACGCGCCTATGTGGAGCGTCCTGAGGATTACGACTTTATAAAGATTCTGAATTGGTAGAATCAGTCTGAATCAAAATAGATTTGGGGGCTGACCAACAAGTCATCATTCATTGGTCAGCCACTTTGGGCGATTAAGAAGTGGCGAGATGCAACGCTCTGGTTTTTAGAACAAACGGAGCATACTATACGTATGTGAGTATTGTTATAAAAACCTACGAAGGAAGCAGATTGCCACTTGTTAGTCGCCAACTTTTTTTTTAACTTTGCAGCAAATACAACCCACCGCGTCCAAACTATGAAGAAAGTTACATTAGTTATAATTGCACTATTTGCCCTGAATTGCGAGTTGGGTGCTCAAACCAAAGTCTACAACCGCGAGATAGGGTTAAGCTACGGATTTCTGACCACCAACTACAACCACGGCGAAACAGTCCCCTACTACGGTTTTCGGGTCGCCCGATTCAACGACTGGGGCGGCGGACTGGGCATAGGCGTCAACTACGCCGAGATACCCTACTCCGGCAGCGTCTTTGCAAGCGTGCCGATTCAGGCCTCGTGGCGGTTCGACGTACCGTGGTTTGTGGGGCTCGACCTGTTCGACGACCTCTTTTGGACTATGGCTGTCGAGGCCGAGACCTTTGAGCAGAGTATGTTCTATATAGTGGCAGGTGCAATTGTCGCCTTTCTGCCCAAACGATTCGAGATAAGTTGTGGCATCTCGCCCGGTTACGTCGGGTGCTACAACGACAACCGCACCTACTACACTGGTGATATTCTGACTCGCGAAGGGTTCAGCTGTTCGGCCGACTTCGGGCTGCGTGCAACGGCCAAGATGGGGCGCGTGGGGCTTTTCATCGCGCCAACAATTAATTGGCAACTGACTCCGAGCCTCTACTTTCACGACACATATTACGACGAGCACCGCCTTTTTGTATCGTACTGCTGCGGGTTGTCGTTTGCCTTTTAGATTTTGTGGCTCTCCAACCGGCTCAGAATTGAGCGCACGGCTCTACGGTAAAGCATCTTACGACGGCAACTCCAAATAATCAGCGCCACTATCAGCGCCAACAGGCCTGTGGCCGTTATCGCCCAGATGAGAGAGTTGAACCACGAGGCGAGCAGCATTGTCAGTGCCGCCCCCAAAAAGAGTGCCCCGACAGCCACAAACAGAGCGGCAAAGAGCATAGCCGCCGCACACGAGACGCCCGAAGCGGCAATGCGCACAAAGCGCACCTTGGCCTCGGTGCACCGCTCCTCCATAATGCGGCGGCCGATTGTCAACAGTCTGAGGAGTATCATTCGTCCATCACTCCTTTTTCGTGGGCGTGTTCGCCACAGTGACAAAACTTGTCGTCCAACTCCTTTTCGAGAAACGATTTAAGTTTACCACGCGTATCGTGTCCCGACATTGGGGCGTAGAGCATTGTTAAAACGGTACCTACCGCGGCACCTGCCAAAAACATCAACAAACCTTCACCTTTCATAGAATCAATAATTATTAAAGAAACAAAATGGAACTCAACCTGCCCAAAGAGCAAATTGCGTTCCATTTATTGGTTTGGCCCTCTCGTGCCAAAAGAGTTTATTGACTGTAATGACGGTTGTTCGCCTAATTTTGAATTTTGAATTAAATTATTGTTTCGCATCTAACCGTTTGACCACTATCTGATAGACAACAAGCGCCACGGCCGCAACCGCGGCAATAGCCGCAAAGTAGTACCATATATAATGTGCATTCTCCGAAGCCGCCTGCCACTCGGCAAGGGTGGCAAATTTCTTGGGGTCGGGGCAGTATTTGTCGAGCAGCCAGCCCGACATACCGAAGCCCACAAGCGTCGAGACGAACGACTCCAACTGCGCAAAGCCCAAATAGAGCCCCTCTTCGCCCTTGGGCGACTGCAACGAGAAATACTCCAAGTAGCGCGGCGAGATGAGGCACTCGGCCAAAGCCTGAAAGACAATGCCAACCAACATCATAAAAACCACCGGGTTGAGCCCCAATATCGTGTGCCCAATCATTTGTCCGCTCGACATCAGCAGCGCCGAAAACGGAATGACGCACATACCCAACATAATGGAGAAGAGTGCCGGCCGTTTGCCGAGCAGACGGGTCAGCCACCCGACGCAGAGAATCACCACCAGAGGGTTGAGCATCGTGTACCACCCTATGGCGCTCTCCTCGCCTGCCAGACGTATCACATATTTTGGCATCGTGGCGTAGAGTTGGTAGTAGACCGTCCAGAATCCGCTGACAATCAGAATCAACACCACCAAACGCCAATTCGTACAGAGTTTGGCAAACGAGCGCCAAATATGGCGCATCGACTTCGAGCGGTCGGGGGCGGCGTTGGCGCTGCGGTAGAAAAAGAAGATGGCCAACAGAGCCACTACCACCATCGCCACCGAGAACCAGTTGAGATAGATCAGCCCACGGTCGCCCATACCTCGGCGCAAAGGCTCAATGATGAACTTGCCCGAGAACGACCCGATATTGATCATCGCGTAGAATATGGCGAAACCACGAGCGCGGTTCTTTTGGTCGGTCTCCTTGGCCACACTGCCACTGATGATGCCCTTGATGAACGAACCGCCAACGCAGAGCACCAGCAGCACGGGCACTATCAGATAGCGGTAACTGCTCTGCGGCAGGCCGTTGAAGGTTGTCTGACGGCCGTATTCGACCAGTCCCGTCGATTGGAGCAGCGTGGGCAGCAGAGCCAATCCTGCATAGCCGACGGTAAGCAATCCGAATGCCAGCAACATCGAACGGCGGAAACCTATGCGGTCGGCATAAGCACCCGTAAAGGGCGGCAGGAAGTAGAGCAACGAGGCATAGATACCCGAAATAAGGCCGGCCTCAATGTCCGAAAAGCCAATAATATTGCTCAAATAGAGCGTTATGACCACAAATACGCCATAGTAGGCGGCACGTTCGAACATCTCAGAAAAATTGGCCACCCAAAATGCGCGACTGAAACGCGGCTTTGGTTCTGCACTCTTTGCTCTCTTCATCTGTTTTATTTAAGTATTATGCCCTCAGGCGGTTATGCGTGTTCCACAGTTGGGGTTGCCCAACTCGGTGGCATCGGTAATGATGCACTCCCGACCACCGCCACGCACGTAGCGCACCGCAGCGCGTATCTTGGGCGCCATTGAGCCTTCGGCAAAGTGGCCCTCGGCCAAATAGCGTTCGGCATCTTCAACGGTGATGCGGTCGAGTTGCACCTCGCGCGGAGTATTGAAGTTCAGGCAGACCTTCGACACGTCGGTCAGAATATAAAATTCGTCGGCACCTATCGAGACTGCCGTTGTTGCCAACGCAAGGTCTTTATCGATTACGGCCTCAACGCCGCGGTAGTGGTTGCCCTCACGCACGACTGCCACGCCGCCACCCCCTACGGCAATCACAATATTGCCTTCCAAAGCGAGTTGACGGATAAGTTCGACATTGAGTATTTCGAGCGGTTCGGGCGATGCCACCACCTTGCGCCAGCCGCGCCCCTTGGGGTCTTCGTGGTAGACTTCGCCTTTCTTTTGCGTGAATACCACGGCCTGTTCTTTGGAATAGAATGGGCCGACGGGCTTTGTGGGGTTGTGGAAACGAGGGTCGGCAGCGTCGACAACAACCTGCGTTAGCAGCGTTGTCACACGGCGGTCGATACCCTCTTTGGCCACCATATTGCGCATACCGTGCTCTATCATATAGCCAAGTGCGCCCTGCGTTTCGGCCACACAAAAATCGAGCGGCATAGCCTCCAAGCCGAAGACCTGACGGCCTGCCTCGTGTTGCAACAGTACATTGCCCACCTGCGGGCCGTTGCCGTGACCGATGACCAAATTGGCCGTGCGGGCCATATTGGAGAGTTGCGAGCAAATCTGCTCGACATTGAGAAGTTGTTGCCGGTAACTGAGGTTTTCGCCCTTACGAAGCAGGGCATTGCCTCCGAAAGCCACAACGACAAGTTCTTTCATAGTTTCAAGGTTCTGTTATTGTTAGGTGAAGTTTCAGGCGTATTGCGCAATCAACTCCGAAGCCAGCAATGGCGTACCTTCGGCCGAGCGCATAGGGTAATATTTTCTAAGGTTGGCAATTCCGTGGCCCGCGGGCAGCACGGGGTCGACCAGGTAGACAGGCACTTCGGGGCGCGTGTAGCGAGCCAGCGACGCGGCAGGATAGACCGCCAGCGACGAGCCGATGACCACGAACAACTCGGCCGAACGCACAATCTCGGCGGCCGAAGAGAAGTTGGGCACCTGTTCGCCAAAGAAGACCACAAATGGACGCAGCAGCGAGCCGTCAGGCGCTTTGGCATCGAGCGGTTGTTCCCAACCCTCAATGGGGACGGTAAGGGCAGGATTGAGCGTGCTGCACAACTTGCGCAACTCGCCGTGCAGGTGGGTGACGTGTGAAGAGCCGGCACGCTCGTGCAGGTCGTCGATGTTCTGCGTAACCACCTCAACTTCGAAATACTGTTCCAGAGCAGCAATGGCCTTATGGCCTGCATTGGGCTGAGCGGCAAGTAGTTCCCCTCGGCGTTCGTTGTAGAACTTAATCACTTCGGGGCGATTCCACGTCAGGGCATCGGGGGTACAAATATCCTCGACGCGGTGGTTGACCCACAATCCGTCGCTGTCGCGGAAGGTCTGAATGCCGCTGTCGGCACTCATTCCGGCCCCCGTAAAAACTACCAACCGTTTCATATCATTATGATTTACAATTCTCTATCCTGCGTCGATGAAACGCTCCACAAGTTGAGCGGTCAACTCGGGGTGAAGTTTCATCTGTTCGCGCAAATCGGCATCGTCGTAGCGTCGGAGCGAGGCAATCCAGCCGTCGATCAGTGCTTTTCCGAATACCCCTTTGGCCTCATAGACCTCGCGCCCTGCGGCGAGCGCATCGGCCGAAGCAGCGCACGAATCGGGCAGATGGGCCAAGCGTTCGGCCACCGCGCGATTCTCGTCGTCGAAGATGTTGACCCCGACGTAGCGGTCGGCTGCATATTTCAGAGGGTCGTTCATCTCGAAACCGCGACGAGCGGCACACACCAGACCGGCCAAAAGCAGGTAGATGTCGGCCGAGCCGTCGGGACAACGGAACTCGACGGTCTGCTTATCGTTGCACTCGCCCACCTTTTGGGTCTCCAACGGATTGGCCTCGCCAATCATCTGTGCGGCACCGCGAGTCCAGCCCAGCGGCACGCGCACCAAGACCGAACGGTTGCGGTCACCCCAACAGATGTTGGTCGGTGCCTCCTGATGCGGCACAAGGCGCATATAGGAGGTTGGGTTGGTATTGCCAAAAGCGGTTAGCGATGCGGCCGACTCCAAGATTCCGGCAATCACACGTTTGGCGGTATCGGTCAACTCGCCATTTTGGAGGTACATATTGCGGCCGTCCTTGACCACTTTGGTATGGATATGCAGACCGCTGCCTGCCTTTCCGACGGTAATCTTCGGCGCAAAGGTGAGCTGCACACCGTGGCGATAGGCCACCTCGCGCAGAATCCATTTGGCAACCATAAGTTGGTCGGCAGCCTCTTCAACATCGACGGGCAGGAACTCTATCTCGTTCTGTTCGTACATCTTACCCTCACGAGTAAAATTACCCACCTCGGAGTGTCCGTACTTGATTTTGCCGCCGCACGAAGCTATGGCCTTCATCGACTCGACACGCATTGCGCCCCATTTGCAGAAAGGCGACGAGGCGTGGTAACCCTTTTGGTCGGGAGTGACGTAGAGCCCTTCGGCAGGGCTGACAACATAGTATTCCAATTCGCCCATTGCGTGGAACTCCATACCCGTCAACCGTTTGAACTCGTTGTGGGCACGGTGGAGTGCCTGGTCGGGTGCGGTTTCGAGCGGTCGTCCCTCTTTGTCGAAATAGCTGCACAAAAGGTCGATGGTCGGAATCTCGGCAAACGGATCGAGAAACGCGGTGCGGTAACGCGGAATAACGTAGAGGTCGCTTGCGCCGGCCTGAATATATGGAAATAGACTCGATCCGTCGACACGCTCGCCAAAGGTGAGCACCGTATTGAGGTAACCAAGGTCGTTGATTACAAAGTTGAGCGTTTTGAGCCTGCCGTCGGCCGCAGCATAGCGGAAATTGACCATTTCGATGTTGTTCTCGACAATGTAGCGCACAATATCGGCTTTGGTAAACTCGCGAGGTTCCTTTTTCAAATACCTCACCAACGGATTAGGGTGAACTGAATAGTTGTCCATAGCAATGAAAAAATTGAAGTTTTAGGGTTTTCGGTCTGCAAATATAGGAATAAAAACAATATGGCGTCTACCTGCGGCAGATTTTGGCAAAATCGCACCACTCGCAGCTCTTTCGGTCGGCCGTCTGCTCGAAGTCGTGCGAGATGTCGAACAGTTCTATCAAGCGCAGGGCAAGCTGTTGTTCGAACTCCTCGGCATAGTCGGCATAGGAAGTGACTCGTCCCAAAGTTTTATCGTTCAACAGCGGCGAATAATCGGGATTGCCCAAATGACGCACATAGTAGAGCATTGGGCAGACTGCAAGAGTGTCGTTCGGGCCAAGGTTACGCTCTACCATCATCGAATAGACGAGTGTTTGCAAGGCTGCGCCATTGTGCTCGGCAGGCAGCGAGGGCAGTAGTGAAGAGATGCCTTTGAAGTCGTCCTTTACGCTGCCGGTTTTATAGTCGATAATCAGCAGTCGGCCGTCGGAAGTGCGGTCGATTCGGTCGACCTTACCCGAAAAACGAGCCTTTCGTCCCGCCTCAAACTCCACCTCGGCCCCAATCGTCTCTTCGAGCGCCACCACTTGGTAGTCGTCGATTCGGGCGGCATCGTAGGGCAAAATATTATTGCCGATATAGTGCATCACGCTCTCACGAACCATCAGTATTTGACCGCCAAGTTCGCTTTCGTCGAAATCGGCAGGCGCAGTCTGACAGTTGAAATACTCTTTGGAAATAGCCTTGTTGACCGCTTCGAGTATCTGCTCTTTGGTAATCCGGGCTATTAACTGTTGCGGATTGGGCAGGTTTTTCAACGGCTCGTAGAGGCACCTTATGGCATAGTGCAGAATATTGCCGAACATTGAGCCGTCGACCTCTTCGGTGATTTGATCCTCGACGCGAATGCGTGCCACACGGGCAAAGTAGAATTTCAGCGGACAGGTCGAATAATCGTTCAGTGCAGTGGGCGAAATAGTACTGCCGCCGCCTGCCAAAAAGTCCTGCAACCTGTTGGCAACCTCGCCGCACTTTCGAATCGACAGAGGCTTGGCCGCGGCAAGGTTGACATCGAGTCCCTTGTCGCAACGGGTGAGTTTGTGGGGCGATTCGTAGTCGAGCTGGTAGATGTAACGGCTCTGCTCGCCCGACGAACGTTCGTCGGCAACCGAGCAATAGACCAAATCGACCCGCTTGGAGCGTTGCAGCAGGCGGTAGAAATAGTAGGCATAGACACCTTCGCTGCGTTGCGGAGTAGGCAACGAGTAGGCAAAACGCAGATTATAGGGGATAAGCGAGAGGTCGGTCAGACGGCTCGACGGGAAAACGTCGTCGCTCATCGAGAGAATCATAACATTGTCGAAATCGAGGTTGCGCGTCTCCAAAATGCCCATTATCTGCACCCCTCTGAGCGGTTCGCCACTATAAGGAATGCGCAGGGATTGCAACATTCGGCGCAAAAGTGAAGTATAGGTTGAGTTTTCTATCTCTACTCCGCAGTCCGACAGCGACTTGTCGAGTGCCAAAATTTGTTCGACAAACAATTCGAAAATCTCTTTTTCGAGCCGTCGGACAAAAGTTTTCTGTGCTGTTTGCGACAACAGAGCATCGACCTTCGAAAGTGCCTCAATAAGGTAGTCGGAGAGCGAGTGCCGCCCCTCGACGATGCGGAAAAGCGCGTCGGCCAACTCGGTCACCGATGCAAGACGCGACGAAGCAATACGGATTCGTCCCTCTTTGAGCAGCGAGAGCCGCAGGAGTTCGTATTTAGGGCCGTCGGTCGACGAGGTCAGATAGGGGTGCGACAGCAGACCCGTAACGTCGGCGTGGTAGAACGACTCCTCGCCGGCGGCAGAACGTCGTGCACGGCTCTGCAAGAGCAGCAACCGTTCCACAAAGCTGTAAGCAAGCGAGCTTTTGATTGGGTAGCCCATAGTAATGTTGACCTTGCCGACCTCGTCGGGCAGCGAATAGAGCAGCGGCGAGAGTAGCGATTCGTCGGTCAGAACTATGGCGGTTCGGTAGTCGACCTTCCCCTCGCGCGAGATAATGGAGCGCAGAAAGTCGGCCGCATATTTGGTTTGCAACGAGTCGGAGGCCACCGACACGACATTTATCTGCTTTGGCGCGGAGAAGTCGCTTTTCGGCTCAAATCCCTCGGGCGCCGGAAAATCCCTTACGTTGTCGCGCAAAAACAGACCTGCCTCCTGACGCTTCTGGTCGAAATAGTAGTGGTCGTAGTCCCAATAGAAGAGGGTGTCGTGATGCTTTTTGAGGTAACCGAAAAACTCTTTTTCGGTCTGCGAGAGCGCATTGAAGCCAACCACGGCATAACGGCGGCGAAGAGGCTCTTCATAACCTGCCCTAATCAGCTCGGCCGCACGACGTTGCACGCCGCCCACAGTCGAGACGCCCAAACGTTCTATCGACTCGTGGAAAGAGTGATAAATCTTGGGAAGCGAACGCCAAAGAGCCAAAAATTTCTGTTTCTCGTCGGAGTCGCGGCCGCCCTCATAAGAGCTCCAAAACTCTCTTACAAGCGCAATCTGCTCCTCGGTGAGGTAAGAGAGGTCGGCATCGAAAGTTTTCAGGTCGACAATGTTGGCAAAAAGGCGGTCGGCATCGACCATATATTTGTCGATAGCGTCGAAATCGTTGCGCATAACTTCGCCCCAATGGTAGAACGAGTCGAACGACTCGGTGTGATACTGCGAGTAGACCTTGTAGAGTTCGACCGATGCACGCACGCCGTCGACCACCCCAAGGTGGGCAATAGTGGACATAAGTTCGTCGAGCGAGGCATATTGCGGCGACCAAACGGTACGGCCTGCCACCTCCGAAAGGGCATCGACAAAAAAGATGCGCGAGCGGTTGTTGGGCATCACTATCATGCAGTCCGACAACTCCTCACCCAACCGATCGAATAAATCGGCCGCTACCGAGTGCAAAAAGGTTTCCATCACTCAAAATTACGAATTAATTTTGTAGTTACAGCCTTTTTCACTACTTTTATTCGAAATTTATACCGATTCAAAGTGGGAAGAGTAAAAATAGTCAGCGCTTCGGCAGGCTCGGGTAAGACCTACAACCTTGCCTACGAATATGTACGCACGGTGGTCAATAATCCCGACGACTACCGACACACACTCGCCGTGACCTTTACCAACAAGGCGACCGACGAGATGAAGCAGCGCATACTTCTCCAACTCAACTCGCTCGCCAAGGGCAGCAATCCCGACTTTGCGGAGCGTCTGCAAAACGACCTCAATCTTACCGACAAAGCCATACGGCAACGCGCCGAGGAGGCTCGCAACTACATTCTGCACGACTACACCAACTTTTCGGTGATGACTATCGACAAGTTTTTTCAGCGCATTTTGCGCTCGTTCATCAAAGAGTTGGGCATCGACATTAACTTCAACCTCGAACTGCAAACCGACACACTGCTCTCGCGTGCAGCCGACCGACTCATAGAAGATCTGCCAACCGACCCAACCTTGCGCAAGTGGCTTATGGATTATATGGGCGAGAATATTGAGGCAGGTACGAGTTGGGAGATTAAATCGCATCTGGTGACCATTGGCGCCGAACTGTTCAAAGAGCAGGCCGGGCGCGCAGCGCTCTCGCCGAACGACAAAAGCCGGCTGCAAGCAATGGCATTCAGATTGCGAAAAAAAGCCGACGATGCAATCGACGACTATGCGAGAGAGGCTCAATCTTTCATTAAGCTAATGAACGATAATGCACTATTGGACACCGACTTCATTTATGGCAAAAATGGCGTTGCCGGTTTTGTTCAGAAAGCTGCATCGGGTTCGTTGGAAGAGGGCAAAATACGCGTATCCGACGCATTGAATAAAGGCATATGGTGCAAGAACAATACCCCAAAAGCGGCCATAATCGGTTCGCTCGCGACGCAGTTTGGCGATATTCTGCGCCGTATGCAGCCTTTGCTCAGCCGCGCCCAAAAACTCAATGCAACCGCCAAAATAATCGGCGGCGGCTATCGTTCTTTTGGGCTTTTGGCCGACCTGCACGACCGTATGAAGGCCATTTGCAGCGAAGAGGAGATTGTCCCTATGGCCGAAATCGGGGGCATCATAGCATCGCTGGTAGAAAACAACGACGCCCCTTTCATCTACGAGAAAAGCGGCAACCGCTATACCCACTATATGATTGACGAGGCACAAGACACCTCGCGGCGGCAATGGAACAACTTTGTGCCGCTTTTGCGCAACGCGCTTGCCCAATCGGACGACGAGCCGGTTATGGTGGTGGGCGACGTGAAGCAGTCGATCTACCGCTGGCGCGGTGGCGACTGGCGGCTGCTCTCGGAGGGTGTTGCAGCGAGTTTCCCCAATAGCCGCAAAGTTGCCCTCAGGGACAACTACCGTTCGCGGCGGCGTGTGGTGGAGTTCAACAACGACCTCATCAAAAAGTGCAACAACAGTTTCGAAATTTCACTGAAAGCATCGCTCGACAAAGGTTTGGCCGACAATCTGCTCTCGCCCGAACTCCACAACAGGTTAGGGGAAATGGTTGGTGAAGCCTATATCGACTACCTCCAAAATCCGGCCGACAAACGGGAACTCGGCTATGTTACCTTTGAGAGCTACCCCAAAGATGCCGTTCACCCCGTCATAGCCCGCACAGAGGATTTGCAGGCGCGAGGTTACCGACCGTCGGATATTGCCATACTCGTCAGAGAGAACAAAGAGGCGACCGAAATAGCCTCTCTGCTGCTCGAATACAAGCGTTTGAACCCCGAATCGCCCTACTCTTTCGACGTTATCACGCAGGAGGCGCTCACGGTGTCGTCGTCCGAAGCGGTACGTTTTGTGGTGGCGGCAATGTCGATCGCCATAAACCCCAACGACTCGATTGGACGGGCAATCTACAACTGCTATCTGGGCCGTATGCCCGACTGCGAGCTGCCTGCCGACGAGTCGGCACAACTCACCGAGATTGCATTCCGTACCCCCGAGGAGGCTTTTGAAGAGATTGTCGTCGCCCACTCGCTCGACCAACTCTCCGAAGAGATACCCTACTTGCAGGCTCTGCACCAACAGATACTCGATTTCTGCAAGTCGCAGATTGCCGACACCTCGCTCTTTTTGAAATATTGGGACGAGAAAGGTTCGACCAAATCGATACCTATGCCCCCGAGCGGCAACGCCATAACCATTATGACCATTCACAAGGCCAAGGGATTGGGATTTCGGACTGTCATTCTGCCTTACTGTTCGTGGGCACTCTATCCAACCCAGCGAAATGTCGTATGGGCCTCGCCGAGCGAAGAGTACAAACAGACCAAAATCGACCCGTTTCCGGTGCATTTCAACGACGATATGTCGAAATCAATCTTCTCCAAAGACTACTACCAAGAGCGTACGATGGGTATGATTGACTCGCTCAACGAACTCTACGTGGCCGTAACCAGAGCCGCCGAGGAGCTTCACATAATGATGCCCGATAGTGCCCCAAAAGCTACCAACTCGATTGGCCAAATTGTTGAGCAGGCAATAGGCGCAATGGAGGGGGGCGAAATTGTCGGCACCGTAAAACAATTCGGCACCGCCGCCGAGGCCGTCGGGCGCACCGTTACCGAGACCTCAAAAAGCACCTTCGGCACTTTCCGTCCGTCGGAAAAGGTGGCCGTCAGATTCGACCACGAACGTTACAACGAAGATGGCAACTACCCTCTCTCGCCGCGCCAGAGCGGCATTCTGATGCACCGCGCAATGGAGCGTGCCTGCTCACGCGAAGATATTGCCACCACAATCGACCGTATGGCGGCCGACGCCGTGCTCTCTCCCGACGAGGCCGCAGCACTGCGCGGCAGCATTGACCGAGCATTTGAGAATTCAATAGTGGCAGAGTGGTTCGACGGCCATTGGCAGAAGATTAAGAACGAAAACGAAATCATTTCCGAGGGACACACCTTCCGACCCGACCGAGTGATGATTGACGGTGGCAGAGCCGTTGTGGTCGACTACAAATTCGGACTGCCATCACCTCGGCACGCCGAACAAGTCGGTCAATACCTCAACCTGCTGCGTCAAATGGGTTATTCCAACCCCGAGGGTTACGTTTGGTACATAGCCGCCGAACGGGTAGAACTATTTTTAGTATTTTATTGGCCTTTGGCCAATAAACTACTCAAAAATTCAAAATTCAAAATTATAAGAGCCGTTAATCACCTTAACCACCTTAACCACCTTATTCACCTTATTCACCTTATTCACCTTAATTGTATTCGACATAGTGTTTAGCTTTGTCTTTCAGGCTTTTGGGCTGCATTTTCCACACCTGCGATAGGCGGTGGCGGTGCGGCATACGGTATAGATTTTCATATAGTTGCCCACACTGCCGTCGTCGTTGCGGCGCGAATAGCTGAAATGCTCGGTGCCAAGGTCGTCGCGCCCCTGACCACCAAAACGTTCCTCGTCGGTGGAGAGCACTATGCGGTAGCTGCCTGCCTCGGGTACGGGAACGATGTAGTCGGGCACACTGCGCGAGGGGTTCCAGTTGAATACAAACAGAAGGTCGCCGTGGCTGAATACCATAACCTTGTCGGCTTCGTTCATTGCAAGACGGTAGGCATAGCCCTGCCCCATTATGTTGAATCGTTTGGCCAAGGCAATCATCTGTCGGTCGAACTCGCCGAGCATAGAGTAGCGCAAGAGAGGATTATCGGCCAACGACCATTGACGGCTAGCATAGTGGTAGCTCCAATTATTGCCTTCGCGCGGAAAATCGATCCACTCGGGGTGGCCGAACTCGTTGCCCATAAAATTGAGGTAGGCCTGTCCGCCGAGCGAGAGCGTGGCGAGCCGTATCATCTTATGCAGTGCCATTCCTCGGTCAATCAGAATGTTGGCACTCTCGGTGTTCATATCGGAGTACATAGCCTTGTCCATCAGTCGGAAAGCGATAGTCTTGTCGCCCACCATAGCCTGATCGTGCGACTCGCAATAGGCAACCGTACCCACGTCGGGCAGGCGGTTGGTCATTATGTTCCAAATATCCCAAATGTTCCACTGCTCGTCGGGCACCTCTTTGAGCATACGAATCCAAAAGTCGGGAATGGCCATAGCCAAACGGTAGTCGAACCCGATGCCGCCCTCTTCGATTGGAATACAGATTCCGGGCATACCGCTCACATCTTCGGCAATGGTAACGGCCCGTGGGCGGAAGTCGTGAATCAGACGGTTGGCAAGGGTGAGATAGGTGAGCGCATCGCGATTGACCGAGTCGTCGAAAAATTTTTCGCGCGAATCGAACTCGGTGTAGCCGTGATGATGATAAATCATTGAGGTCACACCGTCGAAACGATAGCCGTCGAAATGGAACTCGTCGAGCCAATACTTTACGTTCGAGAGCAGGAAGTGGGTCACCTCGCGTTTGCCGTAGTCGAAGAGCTTTGAGTCCCAATATTTTTGGTAACCGGCCTCGCCCGCGAGCGAGTAGCAATGGTCGGAGCCGTCGAGTTCGTTGAGTCCCTCGTTAAGGTTTTTCACATAGTGCGCCTGCACCAAATCCATAACCACCCCAATGTTCATACGGTGAGCCGTCAGCACAAGTTCTTTGAGCTCTTCGGGCGTACCGAAACGCGACGAGGGGGCAAAGAAACTCGATACGTGGTAGCCGTAACTGCCATAATAGGGGTGCTCGGCGATGCCCATAATCTGAATGACGTTGTAGCCGTCGCGCGCAATGCGTGGCAAGACATTTTTCGTAAATTCGGCATAAGTTCCGACCCCTTCGCTCTCTTGCGCCATACCAATATGGCATTCGTAGATAAAGAGTTCGCCCAAAGCCGCAATGTCGAAACCGTCGTCCTGCCAGTCGAAAGGCTCGGCAGGCAACCACACTTGTGCCGCAAAATCTTTGGTCTGCTCGTTCTGAACGGCGCGACGAGTCCAAGCCGGTATGCGGTCGTGGGTACCGTTTGCCCCTTTGACAATCATCTTGTAGAGCTGACCGTGGGCAATGTGGTAGTCGCCGTCGTAGAGAAAAATCGACCAAACGCCCGTGCCCGGATTCTTGCTCAAAGGCAGGCTGTCGCGACTCCACCCATTGAAATCGCCGGTCAGTAAGACTTCGGCGGCTTCGGGCAGCCACTCGCGGAACCACCAGCCGTGGGCATCATCGTCCCTTTGAAAGCCGAAATAGCGATAGCCGTTGGCAAAGTCGACAATCGAGCCCGACGAGGCCTCAATGTCGGCCAAACGGTCGGTATAGCGCTTATAGCGATAATTAAGTTCGCCCTCGACGGGTTCGAGCCACGAGTCTTTATTGATGATTTCCAAACGGTTAGCCATAATAACTGCAAGATTGAGTTTATAAAATTACGATTTTTTGTCGTAACTGCCAATTTGCCTGCCGAAAAATTACTATATTTGTCCTTTGCGAACCAAAAAACGACACTATCACTCAAATCTAATTTAATATAAAAGTATGTTCAAAGGTCAACCCAAAGGATTGTATGCCCTTGCACTTGCCAATACAGGCGAACGCTTTGGCTACTACACGATGCTTGCGATTTTTACGCTCTTTTTGCAGGCAAAATTCGGATTTACGGCAGCTGAGACGTCGACCATTTTTGGTGGATTTCTTGCGCTTGTCTACTTTATGCCTCTGCTTGGCGGTTTCATTGCCGACAAATGGCTCGGTTACGGCAAGACGGTAACGATAGGCATCGGCGTAATGTTTCTCGGCTACCTGCTGTTATTCCTGCAACCAAACGGCCAGGCTGCTTTGGTAATGATGTTTGCCGCACTATTTCTGATTGCGCTCGGAACAGGTCTGTTCAAAGGCAACCTGCAAGTTATGGTGGGCAACCTCTACGATGCACCCGAATATAAAGGCAAGCGCGACAATGCGTTCAGCATCTTTTATATGGCCATAAATCTTGGCGCACTCTTTGCCCCAACGGCCGCAACCAAAGTGACAAACCTTGTGCTTGCCAAAGGCGGTTTTACCTACAACGCACAGATTCCGGCACTTGCACACCAATTCATCGACGGCACAATCAAACCCGACGGACTCGAAAAATTCTCCTCGCTGGCTGCCGAACAAGGCGCCAATTTGGCCGATTTGGGAGCTTTTGGACAACAATACATCGACACCCTCTCGAACGCTTACAGCTACGGATTCGGTGTTGCCTGCCTCTCGCTGATTATCTCGGTTTTGATCTATTTTGCCTTCCGCAAGACCTTCAAACACGCCGACTACAACTCGAAACAGCTGGCCGTCAAACAGGCATCGAGCGGTGTGGCCGCCCCCGCCGAACTCACTCCCAAGCAGACAAAAGAGCGCGTGGTTGCACTCTGCCTCGTATTTGCAGTGGTGATTTTCTTCTGGATGGCATTCCACCAAAACGGTCTGACACTCACATATTTCGCGCGCGACTACACGCAGAACGTCGTTTCGGGTCCCACCAGAATTGGATTCAATGTGTTTAATTTGGCCTTGATAGCCATTGCGGTCTATGCTATTTTCAGCGTCTTCCAGTCGAAAAAGACGAGTGGCAAGATCATTTCGTTCGTAATCTTTGCCGCCGCCCTGCTTGGCGTTTGGTCGATTTACAGCGGAATGAGCGCCGAAGTCAAGATTCTCCCGCAGATATTCCAACAGTTCAACCCATTCTTTGTGGTAGCCCTGACGCCCGTATCGTTGGCGATTTTCGGAGCATTGGCACGTCGCGGCAAAGAGCCGTCGGCTCCGCGCAAGATTGGTTTAGGTATGTTGGTTGCCGCAATCGGTTTCACGGTTATGGCACTCTGCTCGATTGGACTTGCCACACCCGACCAGTTGGCCGCAACGGGTGGTGTGAGCGATACGCTCGTTTCGCCCAACGTTCTGATTAGCACCTATCTGATTCTTACCTTTGCCGAGTTGCTGTTGAGCCCGATGGGTATCTCGTTCGTTTCGAAAGTTGCTCCTCCCAAGTATAAGGGTCTGATGATGGGCGGCTGGTTTGCCGCAACTGCCATAGGCAACTATCTGGTAGCAATCATCGGTTACATTTGGGGCGGCCTGCCTTTGTGGGCTGTTTGGAGCGTGCTGATTGCTCTCTGCCTCATCTCGGCAGTATTTATGTTCTCTATGATGAAAAAGCTCGAAAAAGCCACTGCCGAATGCTAATCACATTTTCGGCATAAATGCAAACGGGGTTGTAAAAAAAGATTTTGCAACCCCGTTTTTCTTTTTGTATCTTTGGGCAAATTATAAGAAACAGAATGTTACGACTTACATTTTTGGGAACGGGTACTTCGCAGGGTGTGCCGATGATAGGTTGCGGTTGTGAGGTTTGCCGTTCGCAAGACCCTCGCGACCACCGCCTGCGCTCCTCGGCAATGGTTGAGAGCCACAAAACACGCATCATCGTCGACTGCGGCCCCGATTTCCGCTACCAAATGCTGCGCGAAGGGGTCGACCGAATCGATGCCATACTGCTCACCCACGAACATACCGACCATATTATAGGAATGGACGACGTGCGCGCCTACAACTATTTCCAACGGCAGAGCGTACCAATCTACTGCACCGACCGCGTAGCGCGTGTGGTGCGCAAAGATTTCGACTACGCCTTCACCGAGGAGCGATACCCGGGTGCGCCCGAAATTTCGCTCCGCAGTGTCGACCACGAGCCTTTCGAAATTGGCGACCTAAGAATCGTTCCCATTCGCGGCAACCACTACCTGCTGCCTGTGACGGGCTACCGCATAGGCGGGGTTGCCTACCTGACCGATTTCAACTCCATTGCCGACACGGAGATTGATAAGCTCAAAGGGCTGAAAGTGTTTGTAATCAATGCTCTGCGCGAGCAGAAACACATATCGCACTTCTCTCTCTCGGAGGCAATCGAACTCGCTCGGCGCGTGGGGGCCGAACAGACCCTCTTCACCCATATGTCGCACCAAATAGGGCTATACGCCAATGAGAACCCAAAACTGCCCGAAGGAATGGCCTTTGCCTACGACGGACTAAAAATCGAAATATGATGAAACCCAAAATATTACTTCTGACTCCGCCCTTTGTGCAGCCTTCGTCGCCCTACCCTGCCACAGCCTACCTCAGCGGCTACCTGCGGCGCAAAGGTTACGAGGTTGCCCAAAGCGACCTCTCGATAGAGGTGCTTTGCAAAATCTTCTCAAAGGAGTTTTTGGGCGATATGTTCGCGCTCTACGACCACTCGGGCGACGACAACATTGAACAGATTTACGCACTTCGTCGCGACTATCTATCTTCTGTCGACACCGTTATGCGATTCCTGCACGGGCAGGACGAGGCGGCCTCGGAGTTGATTTGTATGCCCGACTTTCTGCCGCGAGGCTCGCGCTTCGACACAGTGGCCGACACCGCCGAAGCCTTCGGCACAATGGGTCGCCACGACTGCGCCAAATATCTCTCGACACTCTACTTGCAGGATTTGAGCGACTTTTTGCGCGCCACCGTCAGTGAGGGTTTCGAGATTGTCAGGTACGACGAACAGATTGCTATGGCCATTGCCGAGTTCTCGACCATTGAGCAGGAGTTGCAAAAGCCCTGCAATGCTCTCGAAACCGTGATGTGCGATCTGCTGCGCGGCAAGATTGAGGAGTTTGCTCCCGACTATGTGGGCATCACGGTGCCTTTTCCGGGCAATTTGGTTGCGGCATTGCGCATAGGACAGTATTTGAAGGCCAACTTCCCGAGCATAAAAATCATCATCGGCGGCGGCTACCCCACCACCGAGTTGCGTGCGATGACCGACCGCACGATTTTCAACTATGTCGACTACGTGGTTTTGGACGACGGCGAACTTGCGCTCGAACGCATCGCAGGCGGCGGCGGGCTGATTCACACCTACTCGGCCGAGGGTTACACCGAGGGCGACGGCAGCCACATCAGCCACTCCGACCGCGGTTGTCCCGACTACTCGGGGCTCGATATGGGGCTATACTTTTCGCTCGTCGAGGTACTCAACCCGATGCACCGCCTTTGGAGCGACGGACGCCACAACAAGATTATGTTGGCCCACGGCTGCTACCACCACCGTTGCGCGTTTTGCGACACCTCGCTCGACTACATTCGCTGTTACGACCCTCTCTCGGCCACACAGGTTGTCGACCAAATGGAGTCGATTGCCAAAACGACAGGCTCATACTGTTTTCACTTTGTCGACGAGGCCGCACCGCCCAAGTTACTCAAAGATGTGGCTTTGGAGATTCTACGCCGCGGCAAACGTTTTTCGTGGTGGACCAACATACGTTTCGAAAAGGCCTACACGGGCGACTTGTGCGAACTGTTGGCTCGCAGCGGCTGCATTGCCGTTTCGGGCGGTTTGGAGGTTGCAAGCGACCGACTGCTCGGAGTTATCGACAAAGGCATCGACATTGAGCAGGCCACCATAGCTATGCGCAACTTCTACTATGCAGGCATTATGGTTCACACCTACCTGATGTACGGCCTGCCGACCGAGACGTTGCAGGAGTCGATTGATGCACTCGAAGTGGTGCGGCAGATGTTTCGTGCCGAACTGATTGGCTCGGCCTTCTGGCACCGCTATGCGATGACCGTCCACAGCCCGTCGGGTATTGAACCAGAGCACTTTGGTGTGCGCCGCAAAGACCGTTTGTCGAACCCGTTTGCCAACAACGAGGTGGCTTTTGCCGAGAACCGTGGCTACTCGCTCGACGAGGTGGGCGACGCGCTAACGCTCTCGCTTGCCAACTATTTGGTCGGCGAAGGGCTCGAAAAGCCGGTCAACAAGTGGTTCGAACACAAAGTACCGCCCACGTCGATAGCTCCGTCGCTCATCACCGACCACCTCATAAAGCCCGACCGTTGCCGCATCTACGACCCTTCGGCACGGATAGTGTGGTTGGGTGGCGATGCCGCACTGACCGACGAGGGATTGTTGGTACGCACTTCGTCGGAACAACGCGAAGTGAAACTGCCCGAAGAGGAGGCCGAATTTATGGCCTCGATTATGGAACAGGTTGGCAATCTCGACGAAACTTACTCGTTCGGCGATATCGAAGAGGTGTGGCAGAAGAATTTTGAGCGTCCGTTCATTGAGTTCTACTCCTCGAAAAAGTGGGACCAAATGCGGCGAATGGGACTTTTACAACTATAAATCTATGAATTGGAGAGCCAAATCGGTAGTCATCACGGGGGCTTCGTCGGGAATCGGCGAGGCGCTCGCAAAAGCCTTTGCAGCGCGTGGTGCCAACGTCACAATGGGTGCACGTCGCACAGACAAGCTCCAACATATCGCTAAACAAATCAATTCGGCAGCGGGTGGACGTGCCACTTTTACGACCACCGACGTAACCGACCCGGAGAGTTGCCGCGCGCTGGTCGAAACGGCCGTACGAGAGTTCGGAGGAATCGACGTATTGGTGTGCAACGCCGGCGTTTCGATGCGCGCACTCTTCGACGAGGTCGATTTGGAGGTTCTGCACCGCTCAATGGATACCAACTTTTGGGGTACGGTCTACACCACAAAGGCCGCGCTACCTCATATTCAACGCTCGCGCGGAACGATTGTGGGCATCTCGTCGGTCGCAGGACTGCACGGCCTGCCCTGCCGCACGGGTTACTCGGCCTCAAAATATGCTATGACGGGCTTTTTGGAGACCCTGCGTATTGAGAATCTGAAAAAGGGCGTTCACGTGATGATTGCCTGCCCGGGATTCACCGCCACCGAGGTCAGACTGCACTCAATGATGGCCGACGGCAGCGAACAAGGCCGCTCGCCTCGCAACGAGGGACGAATGATGAGTGCCGACGAGGTTGCGGGGCGCATAATCCGCGGCATCGAGCACCGCCGCCGACTGCTCACTATGGAGTACGAAGGTAGGTTGACACTACTGCTAAAACCTGTCGCGACGCGGCTGCTGGACAAAATCTACTATCGCGAAATGGCCGCCGAATCGGATTCACCGCTGAGGTGAATTAAAAATTCAAAATTAAGAATTATGAATGCAAAATGCTATTTTTAATAGCGATTAGTAGCGTGTATTGTTCTACAAAAGTTGGCGGATTTTGGTTGGTGTATGAAGCGCGTTGACAGCAAAACCCTAATTTTGAATTTTGAATTCTTAATTTTGAATTCTTTCTGCCACCCAGTTGGTGAGTTCGACGTAGTCGGCTACCGTGAGGTTCTCGGCGCGGAGGGTGAAAAAGCGGCTCTCGGCACCGCCAAAATCGCCAAAGACACTCTTCAAAGGATTTTTCAACATCTTGCGGCGCTGACTGAATGCCGCCTTGACTACCTTTGTGAAGAGTTGCTCGTCGCACCCGAGGCGGCCAACGGAGTTGCGACGCAGTCGGATAACGGCGCTCTTAACCTTGGGAGGAGGATTGAAAACGCCCTCGTCGACCGTGAATAGGTACTCAATATCGTACCACGCTTGGAGCAGCACGCTCAGAATGCCGTAGTCGCGGCCGCCTGCCGGCGAGGCAATACGCTGTGCCACCTCGCGCTGAACCATTCCGACCACCTCGGGCACAAGGTCGCGGCACGAGAGAACCTTGAAAAATATCTGCGAAGAGATATTATAGGGGAAGTTGCCTATGATGCGCACCCCCTCGGGGAAACGCTCGGCAAGCGGCATAGCCAAAAAGTCGCCCTCAATGAGTCGCGGTGCAAATTCCGGAAAATGGTCGTGCAGATAGGCAATGCTCTCCGGGTCAAGCTCGGCTCCCCAAAGCGTGACATCGGGGCGCTGCAACAGATAACCCGTCAGCACCCCCATACCACAGCCTACCTCCAAAACCTTGCCACCCCCAATGGCATCGACGATGCGTCGGGCAATGGTTTGGTCGGTCAGAAAGTGTTGTCCGAGTGATTTTTTTGGGCGAACCCGTCCGCCCGTATAGTTGTTTTGCATAAAAAAGTCTGAATTTCTGAAAGACAAAACTTTGAATTCTTAATTTTGAATTCTTAATTTTGAATTTTGAATTATCCTAATTCCCCTGCTCGCAGAGGAACTTGATGCGCACCAGACGTATCTCCTCCTCGGTATAGTCGCCGCCCAACTCCTCGACAGCCTCGTCGAGCGAATCGCTCTTGGCGTCCTCCTTGAAGTAGAGGTAGATGTCGGCAGCCTTATCCTCGTCGATGACCTGATCGATATAGTAGTCGATATTGAGCCTCGTTCCGCTATATACAATCGACTCTATTTCGGTCATAAGTTCGTCGAAATCGAGGTCTTTGGCGTGGGCTATATCGTCGAAATCCATTTTGCGGTCGATGGCCTGAATGATAAATACTTTGTTGCCGCTCTTGTTGACAACGCTCTTTACGACCATATCCTGCGGACGGGTAATCTCCTTCTCGTCGACATAGCGCTTGATGAGGTCGATAAACTCGGCACCAAAACGTTTAGCCTTGCCGGCACCTACGCCGCTGATATTCTGCAACTCGTCGATAGTTATGGGGTACTGAACCGACATATCTTCGAGCGAGGGGTCTTGGAAAATCACAAACGGCGGCAGGTCATTCTTCTTGGCCACCTTCTTTCGCAAATCTTTCAGCATAGCAAAGAGCTCCTCGTCGGCAGCGCCACCGCGCCCGACAGCAGCCGCAGCAGCCGATTCGTCGTCGTCGACCTCGTCGTAGTCGTGGTCAAGGGTGATGCTCACGGGCGTGGGAAGCAACAGGTACTCCTCGCCTTTGGGGCTAATGGAGAGCAAGCCGTAGTTCTCTATGTTTTTGTCTATCAAACCCATAATCAGGCCCAAACGAATCACAGCCCCCCAAAAGCGCTCGTCGTGCTCGGCACCTGCACCGAACCACTCCGAACGATTATGCCCATAAGACTTGATCATAGAGTTGTTCTTGCCCACCAACACTGAGGTGATATAGTCGATTTTGAACTTCGGGCCGATATCTTTGAGCATTTTGAGAACCATAACCATCTGCTCGCGAGCGCTAATCTTGGGTTTGGGATTGACACAGTTGTCGCACGCGCCGCAGTTCTCGTCGGGATACTCCTCGCCGAAATAGTGCAACAGCGTCTTGCGTCGGCAAATGGAGCTCTCGGCGTAGGAAACGGTTTCGAGTAGCAGCAGTTTGCCAATTTCCTGTTCGGCAACAGGTTTGCCCTGCATAAACTTCTCCAACTTCTGGATATCCTTGTAGCTGTAAAAAGTGATGCAGTGACCCTCACCACCGTCGCGGCCGGCACGCCCCGTCTCCTGATAGTAGCCTTCGAGGCTCTTGGGAATATCGTAGTGAATCACGTAGCGCACATCGGGTTTGTCGATACCCATACCGAATGCTATGGTAGCCACAATCACGTCGGCCTCCTCCATAAGGAAAGAGTCCTGATTGTTGGAACGGGACTGCGCGTCCATACCTGCGTGGTATGGCAACGCCTTGATGCCGTTTGCCACGAGCAGTTCGGCCAACTCTTCGACCTTTTTGCGACTCAGGCAGTAGATGATGCCCGACTTGCCTTCGTTCTGCTTTATATATTTGATTATCTCGCGGTTCACATCGTTCTTGGGACGTATCTCGTAGAAGAGGTTCGGACGGTTGAACGACGATTTGAAGACCTCGGCGTCCATCATTCCCAGATTTTTCTGAATGTCGAGTTGAACCTTGGGGGTGGCGGTAGCGGTCAGAGCAATGATTGGGGCACGGCCTATTTCGTTGACGATTGGCCTGATGCGGCGGTATTCGGGGCGGAAATCGTGACCCCACTCCGAGATACAGTGAGCCTCGTCGATTGCAAAAAACGAAATTTTTATCTTGCGGAGAAACGAAACGTTCTCCTCTTTGGTGAGCGACTCGGGGGCAAAGTAGAGCAGTTTGGTCTTACCGCTCAGCACGTCGTTACGGACGGCGGTTATGGCCGCCTTGTTGAGCGACGAATTGAGGAAGTGGGCAATGCCGTCCTCGGTGCTGAATGTGCGCATTGCATCGACCTGATTCTTCATCAGGGCGATCAGTGGCGAGATGACGATTGCAACCCCCTCCATAATCAGTGCGGGCAGTTGATAGCAGAGGCTCTTGCCTCCGCCGGTCGGCATCAGTACAAAGGTATCGTGACCTTCAAGAACATTCCTGATCACGGCCTCCTGATTCCCCTTGAACGAAGAGAATCCAAAATACTCTTTAAGACGATCGAGTAGCAACTTTTGTGTATAGTATTGGGACATATCTGAAAACTATCTTTCTCAATTACTTTATAAAGATATAATGTTTTTTCGGAAAAACCGCTAACTTTGTAGAAATATTTTTTCAGAAGAGATGAAACTGTATACCGACGCGCTTGTAAAGAAGTATAAAAGCCGCACTGTGGTCGACCACGTATCAATAGATGTAAACCAGGGAGAGATTGTTGGTTTGCTCGGTCCAAACGGTGCAGGAAAGACCACAACCTTCTATATGATAGTGGGGTTGATCAAGCCAAACGAAGGCCGCATATTTCTGCGCGAGGGCGAAGAGGTGACAGAGATCACAAAGTTGCCGGTCTACAAACGCGCCCAAATGGGTGTCGGCTATCTGGCACAGGAGGCCTCGGTTTTCCGCCGTCTGACGGTCGAAGAGAACCTGAAAGCCGTGTTGGAGATGACCGAATTTTCGAAAGAGTATCAGGCCGAGCGCGTTGAGCAGCTCATCGAGGAGTTCCGACTTCAAAAGGTTCGCAAGAATCAGGGCGTTCAGCTCTCGGGCGGCGAGCGCCGACGCACCGAGATTGCACGCGCAGTGGCCATAAACCCCAAATTCATTCTGCTCGACGAACCTTTTGCAGGCGTCGACCCCATTGCCGTGGAGGATATTCAGAGCATTGTTGCAACCCTGAAAGACAAGAACATCGGGGTGATTATCACCGACCACAACGTCCACGAGACGCTCTCGATTACCGACCGTACATACCTTCTGTTCGAAGGCCGCGTGCTCAAATCGGGTTCTGCCGAGGAGTTGGCCGACGATGCCGAGGTACGCCGCGTCTATCTGGGACAAGACTTCAAACTCGACCGCTAAAAGCTATGGATATAACCGTTCAGCCGTCGGAGGTCGAAGGCGACATAGTCCCTCCCTGTTCGAAAAGTTACGCACAGCGCACCTTCGCAGCCGCTTTGCTCTCGACGGGCACGACCCGAATCACCAATCTGCAAATGTGCGACGACACTATTTCGGCACTGTGCTCCATTACTCACTTGGGCGCAAAGGTGCTCCACACAAGCGAAACTTCGGTCGAAATCACCGGCGGGCTGAACCCTGTCAGCGAGGTACTCAACATTGGCGAGTCGGGACTTGGGGCACGGCTCTTCACCCCCATAGCCGCACTATGCAACGAGCCGATATCTATAATAGGTGTGAAGAGCATCATCGGCCGCCCGATGGGTATGATGATAGCTCCACTGCGCAATTTGGGCGTCGAGGTCAAATCGGACGGCTTTCTGCCCATAACCGTCACCGGCCCGCTCAAAGGCGGCCAAACCGATGTCGACGGCTACGTCAGTTCGCAATTTCTTAGCGGACTGCTTATGGCGCTTCCGGTAGCCAAAGGCGACTCCATACTCCACGTCGACAAGCTCCAAAGCGAGCCTTACATTAAAATGACCGTTGACACGGCCGAACGTTTCGGCATCAAGATAGAACACAACCAGTGGCGCGAGTTTTTCATTCGCGGCGGACAGAGCTACACAGCCATCGACACCGCCATTGAGGGCGATTGGAGTTCGGCGGCGTTTATGCTCACGGCAGGCGCTGTGGCCGGCCACGTGAGGGTAAGTAATATGAATATGCTCTCATTGCAGGCCGACTTGGAGATTGTCGACATACTCTCGCGCACAGGTGCCGAAATAGTCTCGGAGGACAATGAAATATCGGTCACAAGACGACAACTAAACGCTTTCGAAGCCGATATTGCGCACTGTCCCGACCTCTTTCCTGTTTTGGTGGTACTGGCCTCGGCCTCGGAAGGCACCTCGATTATTCACGGCGTTGAGCGCCTCATTCACAAGGAGAGCAACCGCGCCGAAGCAATCTTGGAGGAGTACACCTCGATAGGCATAAAGGTCTCTTTGGCCGACCAAAACACTATGAGAGTCGAGGGCGGCCCGATTCGCGGCGGCACAATCAGCTCGCGCGGCGACCACCGCATAGCAATGGCGGCTGCCATTGCCGGACTTATCTCCGAAGAGGGAGTAACCATAACCGACGCCGACACTGTTTCGAAATCGTATCCCGATTTCTGGCAGGCGTTGTCGTCAATCACACCCAATGCAATATATGAACACGACAGGTCATAGTCTGCGTCTTTCGGTCTGGGGCGAATCACACGGACGGGTTGTTGGCATCACAATCGACGGCGTCAGGTCGGGCATAGCGCTCTCGGAGGCCGACCTCGAAGAGGACTTGGCACGCCGACGCGCCGGAGCCGCCGGCACCACGCCGCGCCAAGAGGCCGATAAACCCATTCTGCTCTCGGGCATCTACGAGGGCCATACCACAGGCTCGCCGCTGACAATAGCTTTTCACAACGACGATACCTGTTCGCAGGACTATACCGACCTGAAAGCCACTCCCCGACCCTCGCACGCCGATTTTGCAGCGCTGCGCAAATGGGACTCGATGAACGATCCGCGTGGCGGCGGACACCTCTCGGGACGGCTCACCGTTCTGCTTATTGCGGCGGGCGTTGTAGCAAAAAAAATGATACCGCAAGTGAAATTTTCGAGTCGCATTACCGAAATTGGCGGTTCGACCAATCCCCAAGAGTTTGAGCAAATCGTTGCCGCAGCCGTGGTCGAGGGCGACTCGGTGGGCGGAGTGGTCGAAGCCACAGCCGAAGGTGTACCCGTCGGCACGGGCGAGCCGTGGTTCGACTCGGTGGAGAGCGTCGCAGCACACCTGCTGTTCTCGATACCGGCTGTCAAAGGGGTCGAATTCGGTAGCGGTTTTGAGGCGGCACGCAGGCGCGGCAGCCAAAACAACGACACCATAATCGACACCGACGGAACGACCGCCACCAACCACGACGGCGGCATCACGGGCGGCATCTCGAACGGCAACCCGATTGTCCTCAGGGCGGCTTTCAAACCCACGCCAAGCATCGGGCGCGAACAACGCAGCATCGACCTGACGAAGGGCTCAATGACGACTTTTTCGATTGGCGGACGTCACGACGGCTGCATCTGCCTGAGAGGAGAGGTCGTGGTGGAATCGGTACTCGCGTTGGCACTTGCCGACTTAATGACGAGGTAACCGAAAAACTGTTGCAAAAAACTTTGCAAATCACCGAATATTGTATAAATTTGCGCGCTAAAAAGAGAGTGAAATGTTGTTCTCGGGACGATATTCGGTGCCTTGGAAGGGCTTGTCAAACGGTATTCACCACCTTGACTACGAGGTTGATGACGAATTTGCCAAACACTACAACTGCCCCGATATCAAAACGTTGGAGATTAAGGTTTCGGCCACAATCGACAAACGCAACGACAGTTTTGAGGCCGACTTGCACCTCTCGGGCAAGGCCACATATGCTTGCGACCGTTGCCTGGAAGACGTGACGCTCCCCTTTGAGGCCGACGACCACTTCGTGGCAAAGGTTTCGGAACAGCCCGACCCCGAAGAAGAGATTGAGTGGATTGCTCCCGACGAAGGCGAGTTCGATATGTCCGATTTTTTGATGGGGACTATCGAGTTGTACGGCCCCTCGCAGAGGGTTCACCCAACGTTGGAAGAGTGCAATCCCGATATGATTGCCCGATTCCGAATAGTCAGCGCCGAGGAGTTCGACCAACTTGCCGAACCACACGCAACACTGGGCGAAAGCGGTGCTGCAACTGCTCTCGAACGATTGAAACACAAGATGGAAAACAAATAACTTTTAATATCTATTCAAAATGGCACATCCTAAACACAAGATCTCGTCAACCCGACGCGACAAAAGAAGAACTCACTATGTAGCTGCCGTTCCGACAGTTGCAGTTTGCTCTAACTGCGGTTCACCCGTACAATACCATCGTGTTTGCCCCGAATGCGGATTCTACCGCGGCAAACTCGCCATCGAAAAAAGTTCGGAAGAATAGCCTCCTTTGACAAGGAGACGATAGGCATCAAAGTATGCTGAGAATCGGTATAGACGCAATGGGGGGCGACTTCGCCCCCGATGCCGTTGTTAAAGGTGTCGTTCAGGCATTCGACTATTTGGACGCCGAGAGCCGTGTTGTGCTCTTTGGCGACCGTCGTCGTTTGGAGCGGCTTCTGAAAGAGGAGAATTTTGCCTCCGACCGATTGGAGATTGTAGCCACCAGCGAGGTGATTACAATGGAAGACCACCCTGCGAAAGCCTATCAAACCAAACTCGATTCGAGCATCAGAGTCGGCTTCCGTTACCTCAAAGAGGGACGCATCGACGGCTTCACCTCGGCAGGCTCGACGGGCGCAATGATGGTCGGCGTGACATTCGCCACCGGCTCGATACCGAACGTAATCAGGCCTGCAATCTCGGCCGCAATAGCCAATACCACGGGCGGTTACACGCTTATTCTCGACGTTGGACTGAACGTTGACTGCAAACCCGACGTATTGCACCAATACGGTCTGATGGGCAGCATCTATGCCAAGTCGCTCTGGCACTTGGATAACCCGCGCGTGGCACTGCTCAACATCGGCGAGGAGCGCACCAAAGGCAATCTGGCGACCAAAGCCGCCTACGAAATAATGGAGGACACCCAACTCTATAACTTTGTGGGCAATGTGGAGGGTAAAGATTTCTTCACAGGCCGCGTTGCCGACGTTGTTGTCTGCGACGGATTTATGGGCAATGTGCTGCTGAAACTCTCCGAGAGCCTGCGTTACATCGCCAAGGCTCGCCGCATTGAAGACAACTTCCTCGATCGACTCGACTACGAAATAATGGGCGGAACGCCCGTTTTGGGGGTCAACGACGTGGTTATCATCGGACACGGAGCCTCGTCGGTCTACGCACTGAAAAATATGGTGTTGCAGACCGAGAAAAGTATCCGTTCGGGCTATGTCGACAGCCTAAAAAATGCTTTCACCAATCTCTGACGGCTGTTGGCAGAGAGCCAGTGGCCAATTCAAAATTAAGAATTTCCAATTACAAATTTCAAATTGGCGACTTAAAGACTAAATGTCTGAAAGACAATTTTGAATTCTTAATTTTGAATTTTGAATTCTTAATTTTGAATTTTCCTAACGGTTCCATAGTTCAATGGATAGAACGACAGTTTCCTAAACTGTAAATTCGGGTTCGATTCCCGGTGGGACTACAATAGCATAATTCCGATAGGGGCAAAAGAGGCCCAAAAGCCCAAAGTAATGAGCAAGGGAGTGTCTAACAAGTGCGTTAAACACTCCCACATTTTTAGAAGTTGTATCATAAGCCGGGTTTGTAGGCTTGCGATGCCCGAGCAAGCGGAGTTTACTCGGCGTAAATGAGCATCGTAAGGGCGGGCGTAACGCAGAAAAGAGCTTATTTGACAGCTTCATTGCTTTAAGCACTTCACTTCGGCACTAATCGATAGTGCGCGTGCAATAAATCAATCTCAAAAACACAAAGCGATTTACCTCAAAAACACCAAGTGGTTTGCCTCAAAAACACAAAATGTGATTTGAAATATCAAAATTAGTATTAACTTTGTTCACAAAATATGGATAATATGAGGTACTTGGAACGCATAGCAGATAATCTGCTGCAAACACAGTTGGAGGCATTTGGTGCCGTGCAGATCAGAGGCCCCAAATGGTGTGGCAAAACCACAACGGCCGAAAGGCACGCAAAAAGCGTAATCAAAATGCAGGATCCTGACACACGTGAAGGTTTTTTGGCCACCGCAAACACAAAACCATCTCTGTTGCTGAAAGGTGAAACGCCAAGGCTGATTGACGAGTGGCAGGTCGCTCCTGTTTTGTGGGACGCAGTTCGTCACGCGGTCGACGACCGACATCTCAGGGGACAATTTATATTGACAGGTTCAACGATAATTAACGACGATAAAATTATGCACACCGGAACCGGCAGAATCTCTAAGATGTCGATGTATCCTATGAGTTTATACGAATCGCAAGACTCTAATGGCTCAATATCGTTGGGAGAACTCTTCGACAACAAAGATTTGGAGATTGACGGCATTGCATCAAACTTGTCTATTGAAGATATTATTTTCGCCGCGTGTCGAGGTGGGTGGCCGGCTTCTATTGACACGGGTATAAGTTCCGCAGCGAAACTATTGATAGCCAAAGATTACCTAAATGCTATCTGTGATGAGGATATATCAAAAGTTGACGGAGTAAAGCGTAATCCGATATTGGCAAGGCTTATTTTGCGTTCATATGCACGAAATATTTGTACGTTGGCAAAAAAAACAAGTATGTTGGCCGATGTGTCGGTTCAAATGGACGGCACATCTATGACTACTTTTGACGATTATGTCAGTAGTCTGGAAAAATTATTTGTCATCGAAGATATCGAAGCGTGGAGTCCGGCAATTCGTTCGGCAACAGTCATTCGAACCGGCAAAAAAAGGTGTTTTACGGATCCATCGATTGCTATTGCAGCATTAGGAACTTCTCCCGGTAATTTGGAGCTGGATCTAAAAACATTTGGTTTTATTTTTGAGTGTATGTGTCTGCGAGATTTAAGGATATATTCGCAGGCATTAGGTGGCAATCTTTCATATTATCACGATAGGAATGGATTGGAGGCTGATGCCGTGTTGCATTTAGACGATGGCCGTTTTGCACTCGTTGAGTGCAAACTCGGCAGCCACGACATAGAAGAAGGTGCCAAACACCTTATCGAATTGAAAAACATTATTAAAAAAAAGAATGATGAACAACCTGAGCATCAAATAAGGTTACCCGATTTGTTGGTTGTATTGACGGGTGGCCCAATGGCCTACACAAGAGATGATGGAGTAAAGATAATCCCATTGGGCTGCCTGAAAAATTAGGATATCTCGTCTGAATAGCAACACAACCCTCAGCTGCTCGGAGCTCGGAGTGGCTTAAACGGTTATGTGCGTGCCGCGGTAAACTCCGCTATGGCATCGGCAAGCAGCAGAAAAACTTTCGAAATCAAATAGCCGTCGGCAACCGCGTGGTTCATTCTGACCGTGACGGGCATCGTAAGGCGGTCGCCCTCCTTACGATATTTGCCCCAGTTGATAATGGGTGTATAGTAGAGGTATCCGTCCGGCAACTCGATATTTAACGAGTCGTAGCAGAGCCACGAGATATAGGAGGCATCGAACCAATTTGGGTGCCGAGGCTCGTCGAAATTGAGCTCGCGCGTCTGTTTGGCGCGTACAATATCCTGCTCGCACGCCTCGTAGAACTGCTTGTAATCGGGGTAATAGAGCGAATAGACGTGAGTGCAGGTTTCGGTGTCGTCGTGAAAAATATAGTGCGTCGGATTGATTTGATTATAGAGCACAACCTGATCTGTCTGAAAAAGATATCCCAACCGATAGTCTTCGCGCGAATTGAGCACCTTTGAAAGCAGGTAGAGGAAGTTGATGTAGAATTTCGTGCGGCTCGCTTTGGAAAAATCATAGAGCGCAGTCACATCAATGCTGTTGGTGATCGAAACCGAGCACTTGCACTGTTTTGTAAAACGATCGTAGACAGCTTTGCGGTAGTAGCGTTGTAAGTCAACAACCTTGTATTCAGACTGATTCATATTTGTCGATATGTTTTGACTAACAAAAATATTAAATATTAATCGGAATTGTTACGCGTGAGGCACAAAACACCTCTTCAAACTCCCCGTAGGCGATAAGAATACTCACTTCACGGCCGAGAGTTCAATATAGTTGCTCTCTGGATCCAAAATGCCCGATTCGTAATAGCCGTCGCCCGTACGACGCGGCTCACTCGCTACAACAAAGCCGTCGTTGCGCAACCGCTTGGTCAAACGGTCGACATCGTCCTCTGTGCCGACAATAAGGTCGAAATGGGCGATACCTTTGGCAAAACCCAATAGTGCACTCACAGAAAGTCTGACAGGAACCAAATGGACATTCCAAGAAAATGGGAGTGTCTAACAACTGCGTTAGAGACTCCCATTAATGAGATTATTGGATTTGTTTTACGGGCCGAACTATTGCGCTTGGGTTATCGACTTCCAAGTTGCTTTTTCCCATATTTTTGCGGCAAGGTTCTCGGCACTAATTGCGCCATACAATGCCGGACTCAACACAAGGTCTATTGTGGGTGTATTATACGTCTCGAAAGTATTTGTGCCTTGCACACCACCGACGTCGAATTTGGTGCTCTTAATGGTAATTGTCTTTCCGCTTATTGCAGTGACTTTGAAAGCCATCGATATATTAGTAACACTCGCAGGAATGGTTATGGACTGATTGAATAATCTACACGAATATAACATATACGTAATAGTTGTCACCCCCGACGGAATCTCTATCGGCTGATTGAATGACGAACACGACTGGAATGTACCGGCCATATCCGTAACGCTCGACGGAATCTCTATCGGCTGATTGAATGACAAACACGAATTGAATGTATTAGACAGAGTTTTCACTCCCGAGGGCAGTGGCGATACCGAGGTAAGGTTTGGACATTTGTAGAATGTATATTTCAAAGAAGTGATATTGCTCTGGTCGGTCGGGAAGACAAACTCTTTCAAAGCAGGTGATTCCAAAGACCCGGTATCACGGAATGCATTGTATAATAACTCTTGTGATTCAACGGTTGTGGCGACTGCCTTTACTGCCGACATATCGAGCACGATGCTCGAATTATTGTCCAATGCATAAATAGCGGCAGTCAAGGCTTTCATCTAGGCATTGGTCATAGTGGTTACGCCACCTGTGACAATCTTTACTACCACGGGTTCGGCATCTGTTCCCAATAGTGCGCCGGAGGTAAGTCCTGCTGCTTGTGCTCCTTCGGTTGTTCCGTTCCAGTCGGTCAATTCGCCTGTACCGACCTTAATGCTGAGGCCTGCCGAGGCGCGATGTACAGTTTCGGATTTGTCGATTTTCAGCGAAAAACTGTCGTGGTCGCCTGTTGCGATAGTTCCGCCATTTTTGGTTGCCAAATCGGTCGAGCAACGATATGATGCAGTGGTGGTGTTCAACGTAACCAAAAGATTGGAATATGTGCCCTTCTCAATTACGCAATAGATTTTTTTGCCCACCGCGTCGGCAATGGTCTTATCGTTTGGCAAAATAACCGTGTAGGTGGGTTTTCCGTCGGCCGTCAAGACTAAAGAAGTGAGCGTTTCGGTCAAGTATTGGGTGTTGTCGCATTTGATAAGAAAACTCATTACCGCGCCACTTTTGATTGCGTAGGTTGCTTTTACCGAAGTGGGCTCCTCGCCTGCCGCAACTGCTACCGAACCTAAGAAAGGCAGATTTTTGCCCTCAAAAACGCCTAAGGTAGGCTGAGTTTGTGTTGTTGATAATGCGTTGGGGTAAGTGTAGTATTGAGCGTTGTTGTAAGCGGGGTCGGTCACAACGGGATAGTTTACGCGTACAGTGTGAGCCTCTGCATCGAGCGAGATGTTGAAAGTGCCGTCGGCGTTGACAGTGGCAACTTGGCGGGTACCTTTGTCGATGAAATAGGCAATTTGGTCGCCTTCGCACCAAGTTAGCGAAGAGTCGTTCGAGAGTGTAGTGCGGGTTGCGGTATCGTCTGCGCCCACGAGGGTGATGCTGACGGTGCGGGTACCCTCCATAGTGGCAGTTATGGTATCGACATCAGCTTTGGAACAGCCTGCAAAAGTCAGAGCCACCAAAGCAATAATAGAGAAAATCTTTTTCATAGTTTTGTGTTTGTTTTAGTGGTTGGTTCTACAAATCTTCGTCAGTAAAGTCGTCGAAATTAATCTCTGTGCCATAGATCGAGAATGCAATCCCGACCTCGACCGAAACCGAGCATACTCTAATTTCTGGTGTAGCGTAAACAGTTTTCTTCATTTATAAAATATTTTAATAATAACAATTATTGTGTCCGGATTTCGTGCGCAAAAATAGTGCTTCGGGCAGCAAACAAAGTTTCGAAAACGTCATAATCGTCGTGCAAAATCGAAACCGAGGTATCTTTTCGCCCCAAAAGAGCCGTTTGCCAAGATGATTTTGTTTGGTGCGCAGGAAAAATGGATTGAATGTTTTATTACCTTTGCAGAGTTCAAAACCAAACCAACCGATATGCTCGATTCATTATATAATAATTCTCTTGCCATTGCGTGGGCAGTTCTCTTTATATTTTCGTTCATTCTGCTATTCGGGCAAGTGCCCAAAACCGAGATTTACCGTTCATACAACAAAACTCGGAAGATACTCGCCATTGCTATGTTCCTATGGGCTGTGCACATTCTGTTGCAATGGTTATTCAATTTCAGAACTGAGGCACCATACATCGCTTCGGCACTAAATATCACGTGCTACTATTTGGGAGCCATACTTTTCGGAATGGCTTACACCTCGTTGCTCGACGAGAGGTATATATCCAGGCGTCAGATGATAAGCGACTTTTCGAAATGGGGCGCGGTGTGCGTAGTCGTATGGAGCGCATCGTTCCTGCTTGAAGGGAGGTCAAGATACATTGTATTGATTGCCGCTGCTCTTTTCTTTTTGGGCGATACGGTACGCATTGTTTGGATATTTTTCAGCACCTACCGCAAGGCTGTTCGTGAGATAGATAATTACTATTCAGAGAATACCGAGGCCTTTATCCGTTGGATATACCACAGCATCTTCGGCATCTCGTTCTTCGGGCTTATTGGTGCCGTTATGGCATTCGCTCCGAAGTGGGCGGTGGCAATCTATATGTGCGGCGGAATCTGTATGTTCGTCTATATCTTCATCTCGCTGCTCAACTATTCGCTAAACTGCGAAAAGGTCGGCGTAGCCGTTACCGAACGCCTGTCCGATGCACCGCCAAAAGATACGGGCCTATTGTCGGACGAAGAGATGAATACGAAATTGGAGGAGTGGATTAAGGCGGAATATTACAAAACGCAGGGTATTACGATGGACGACCTGACCAAATTTATGGGCTTGAACCGCAATACGTTATCGGGATATTTCAACCACACCCTGAATATCTCTTTCAGGGATTGGATTACCGAGCTGCGTATAGCCGATGCCAAGCGAATGATGATCGACGACCCATTGATAACAATGGACGAGGTGGCAGAACGCGCCGGGTTCTCGGGCAAATCGTATTTCAGCACGGTATTCAAGCGCTGCGAGAAAACGACCCCCTCCGAGTGGCGAAAAGAGCAAGAGCACACGACAGATTTAGTCTAAAATATAGGCACGGATATGGAGAATAATTACGACAAGCGGGTGATTGGCACTATGATAGGCATCTACTGCAACGCGCACCACAAAACGGCATGGTTGTGTGACGCTTGCGCGGAGTTGCTGCGCTACGCCTCGGCAAGGGTCGATTCCTGTCCGCTTGGCGAAAAGAAAACCACCTGTAAAAAGTGTCCTATCCATTGCTACGACTCCGTTCACCGCGAGCAGATTAGGCAGGTGATGCGCTACGCAGGCCCGAGGCTGCTGTTCATTCACCCAATTATGGCTCTCCGCCATATCCTGAAATAAGCTCGCCCTACTCTTTTGAGGATAGAGAACAATATTCTCAATCGGAAGTCAGGCTAACGCCCCAATACCGCCAACTTGTCTGCAATGATTGGTTTATAGCGTTCTTCGATTTCGTTGGGCAGGAACGACATATCAATGAATGTAAACCATTTGCCCACTGCTCTCTCGAATTTTGCGAACAAATTTTCGATGATTTTAGCCTCTAAACCGCCACTCTCATTGATTGTCGGATTTGGTCATCGGAACAACGCCCACCATTGCACCGAAGAGGTTTAACACTTGATTGACTTTGTCGAGGCGCAGGGTTACCTTGCCCTGTTCGAGTTTACGCACAAAACGCAGCCCAACCCCCGATTTCTCGGATAGCGCCACTTGCGTCAAGCCGTGTTCTCGGCGCATCGACTTCACATATTCAGACAAAGATACCGCATTCATATTATACCCTTTTGGGTGCAAATATTCCAAAATGCAACCGTTCGGGTATAATTTCATATTCAGATGCCGCAGATATACCCTATCGGGTACACCTATTCCTGACAGTTGGGCGAACTTACGGAATTGAGATTCATTTGTCAGCGAAACAGCCATATTCCCCACTACACTCTTTCGCAAATGTTTACCATACCCATATCTTCAACTGGTTACGCACAAGGCCACACGCCTGTTACAGTGCAATAAACGATACACAAACGTATGTAAGAAACAGAGAATAGGGAATAGTACAACATACTAATGTATAAACAAATAATAATTCCTGGCTATATATTTGCTTATTCTCAAAGAAATGGTATTTTTGCAAGAAGAATATGGAGAACAATAAGGACATACTAAGAGATGATTTTAGGTATTTTACTGATAATCATAGTGAAATACTTGAAAAGTATCGTGATATGTTTGTGGTTATCAAAGACAAAAACATATTATTTGCCGCACCTTCTTTTGATGAGGCTTTGAACATTGCAACAAAAAACAATTTGGTAGTCGGTACCTTTTTAATTCAACAATGCACAGAAGGAGATAGTGCATATACGCAAACATTTCTTTCGAGAGCCATTTTTTCATAACAATGGTAAACGCGCTAACCCACAGAGATACAACTATTGTTGACCGACTTATTACGCCAGTTACTATCACGAACCCTTTTCGGGTGAGCAAATAGAAACGCTTGGGATTTGGGATACCGGAGCGACTAATTCCGTTATCACCAGGAGAGTGGCCGAAAGCCTCAAAATGAATATTTTGCAGATGGCCGAAGTACGAGGTGTACACGGGCCTAAAATTGTGCCCGTGTATAAAGCCGGTATTACTCTTAACAATCAAAATATTACCGTAGTATCGTTTGTTACGGAATGTGATGAATTGGCGGCCGACAATAGTGTGGGTATGCTAATTGGAATGAACATCATTGGTTTAGGGGATTTGCATATTTCAAATTTCAATTCGACAACACTGTCGTTCAGAGTTCCCTCACTTGAAGAGGTCGATTTTGTGGCCGAGATTTCAGAATACAATAGGTACTTAAAAATATCTCAGTCTCAAATCAAACACGGCAATAAAAAATGTCCGTGCGGAAGTGGAAAGGATTATATTAATTGTCACGGAGCAAGTAAGTATAACAGATAATTTTCTTTTTCTGCATTGGTTATTTAATCGATACATTCTGCCTTACGAAATAATTTGTACTTTTGCGCTGTTATTACATTATACAATGCTCGAAGACGAAACGATGAAACGACTAAGAATCACCCAACAAGACTACATCAAGGCGAACCGCAAGGCAAGCCGCGAAGAGGAGATTGCACTGCACGGCAAACCGTTGCCACAGCGCAGAATCCACTCTTCAAAGAAAACGTATAATCGCCAAACGCAGAAAGCAGGTATCAAAAACCTGCTTTTTTGTTGTCCTTAATTCACCATAGGTCTTGTACATTAAGTATAGACTTATGAATTGCATAAATCTGTTTTTGCTTATTTGGAAATAAATAACTACTTTTGTAACGGCGGTTACGGTAACGGCTGTTACTATATTATTTTAAGACCATGAAATTTTACGACAGAAGAGCAGAGTTGGCCGAATTACAACGCATTCAGCGGCTCGCTATGGAAGACCATTCACGTCTAACGGTCGTTACAGGTAGACGAAGAATCGGAAAAACAAGTTTGATTACTCGTGCTTGCGAGGCCAAACCTACGGCATATCTGTTTGTCTCGCGTAGTAACGAAGCAGTGCTATGTAGAGGATTTGTAGCCGACGTATCAACGGCTTTGGGCATATACGTTCCGGAAGAGATATCTTCATTCGCATCGTTATTCAAATTCTTGATGCAGACGGCGCAAACAATGCCGTTCAACTTGATTGTCGACGAATTTCAAGAGTTCTTCAACATCAATCCGAGCATATATAGCGATATGCAAAACATCTGGGACCAATACCGATTAAAGACAAAAATGAATCTTATTGTCAGCGGTTCGGTATATTCTTTAATGTCGCGCATTTTTGAGAGCGAAAAAGAGCCGTTGTTCGGACGGAGCGATGCAATTATGTGTTTGTCGGGATTCAGCACCGAGACGCTCAAAGAGATATTACACGACTATGCGCCCGATTATACTGCCGAAGACCTGCTTGCTCTCTATACCTTTACAGGTGGAGTGCCCAAATACATCGAACAGTTTTGCGACAACAACGCCCTAACGAAAGATGCTATGATTGACTTTATGATTCGTGAGAACTCGATGTTTATCGACGAGGGTAAAAACATACTTATCGAGGAGTTTGGCAAGGATTACGGTACCTATTTTTCTATTCTCGGCTCAATAGCAGGCGGTATCAATACGCAATCGGCCATCGAGGCAGCAATGGGAGGGAAGAGTATCGGCGGCAATCTAAAACGGTTGATTGAGGATTACAACGTTATTCGGCGTGTACGACCAATTATGAGCAAAGAGGGAACGCAATCGGTTCGATACGAGATAAACGACAATCTGCTCCGCTTTTGGTTCAAATACATCAACCGCAATCGTGCGATGATTGAGATTGGCAACTATCGATTGCTCGGACAAATTATTAAGGACGACTATCCTACTTACTCCGGGCTTTCTCTCGAACGCTATTTCAAACAACAGTTGGCCGAGAGTATGCTCTATCGCGAGATTGACTCTTGGTGGGATCCGAAAGACAAAGAGAACCAACGGGAGATTGATATCGTGGCCATTGGCGAGAAAAAGAACACGGCATTTGCTTTTGAGGTAAAACGCAACGGCAGGAATTACAACGCTGCTTTAATGCAAGAAAAAGTAGCCCACCTCAAAGCAAAGGTAATGGCAAAATATTCAATTGGTTACGGCTGTCTGTCGATGGACGATATGTAAAGACCTATGGCAAAGAACACCGATAAAACAAATGCGGCACGGCTGCTCGACCGCGAAAAAATAGCATATTCGCTTATCCCCTATACGGTCGATGAGCAGAACCTCGACGCACGACACGTGGCCGACTCGCTGGGCGAGCCTGTTGAGTGCGTCTTCAAAACCCTCGTCCTACACGGTGACCGCAACGGCTGCCTTGTGTGCGTCGTGCCGGGCAATATGGAGGTTGATCTGAAAGCCGCCGCCAAACTCTCGGGCAACAAAAAGGTCGAGATGATACCGATGAAAGATCTGCTCGGCGTTACGGGTTACATTCGCGGCGGTTGCTCGCCCATAGGTATGAAACGTCGCTTTCCTACTTTCATTCACTCCTCGGCAACACTATTTGCGACAATCTACGTCAGTGCCGGCATTCGCGGCCTGCAACTCAAAATCGCACCGAACGACCTGATTCGTTTCACCGCCGCCACCGTGGGCGAAATCGCTGCAAACGAATAAATCGCTACACTCTCCGGCAATAGAGTCTGTTATCGGTTGGCGTACATATCCTCGTAGTAACGCTCGTAAGCGCCCGAGGTGATGTTGTCCATCCACGCTTGGTTGTCGAGATACCAGCGGACGGTGCGCTCGATGCCCTCCTCGAATTGCAGCGACGGTTCCCAGCCCAACTCCTCTTTGAGTTTGGTGGAGTCGATTGCATAGCGCAAATCGTGGCCGGCACGGTCGGTAACATAAGTTATCAGGTGGTCGGAAGTGCCCTCGGGGTTGCCCAAAATGCGGTCGACGGTCTTGATAATAACCTTAATAAGGTCGATATTCTTCCACTCGTTGAAGCCGCCGATGTTGTAGGTGTCGGCCGTCGTGCCTTTATGGAAAATGAGGTCAATCGCACGCGCGTGGTCTTCAACATAGAGCCAATCGCGCACGTTCTCGCCCTTGCCATAAACCGGCAGCGGTTTTGAGTGACGGATATTGTTGATAAACAGAGGAATCAATTTCTCGGGAAATTGGTATGGGCCGTAGTTGTTGGAGCAATTCGTAACAATTGTCGGCATTCCGTAGGTGTCGTGGAAAGCGCGCACAAAGTGGTCGCTCGATGCCTTCGAAGCCGAATATGGACTGTGGGGTTGGTACTTGTTGGTTTCGCGGAAAAACTCGTCGCCAAAGGGGCCGCCACCCGGCTCGTCACCACCTGCAAGGTTGGTCAACTCCAACGCGCCATAGACCTCGTCGGTCGAAATGTGGTAGAAGCGTTTGCCCTCCCAATGGCCGTTCCAATAGGCTTTGGCCGCTTGCAACATCGATAGCGTGCCCATAACATTGGTGCGCGCAAAGGTGAATGGGTCTTTGATGGAGCGGTCGACGTGGCTCTCGGCGGCAAGGTGAATAACGCCGTCGATGTCGTATTTATTAAAAATTTTAAGAACTGCGTCAAAATCGCAAATATCGCACTTCTCGAAATGGTAGTTGGGTTTCTGCTCTATGTCGGTCAGGTTGGCCAAATTGCCTGCATAGGTAAGTTTATCGAGGTTTACGATTGTATATTCGGGGTATTTGTTTACCATTAGGCGCACAACGTGGGAACCGATAAATCCCGCTCCGCCTGTAATCAAGATGTGTTTCATTATAGTTTAATAATTAATGCTCAATTAATTGAGCAAATATAAATAATTAATTCAAATTATCGGAACTTTGGCCCAACTATTTGGCCGGAGCGGTCGGTGCCTGCGGCTCGGGCGTTGGCGCCGTCCATTTGGCAGCGAGCATTGTGGCGGCAAGCGATTCGGGGATAAAAATCGATGCTATATTCATCGCGTTAAGTATCTGTTGATGTGTGTTATCCAACGCACGCGCATAGATTGTCGGTACCGATTGCTCTTTGAGCGCCGCAACGGTACGCAGCGAATTATCCATACTGTGACCGATTGCCACAACCGCACAATAGATTTCGGCCAACGGCAATGCTCTCAGGGCGTTATGCTCGGTAGCGTCCATAATATAGGCAACCGCAATGCGGTCTTTGAGTACGTCGACACGCTGTTCATTGGTGTCGATTCCAATCACTTCGTGACCGCGATCCGTCAACTCTTCGGCAAGAGTACGGCCAAAATTTCCCAAACCGATTATCAAAAATTTCATATGCGCAACTTCTTAGTTAATTATAACATTATCTTTCGGGTATCTGAATTTGTCCTCGCTACGCTGTCGAACGAAGCCCATAATCACTGTAATCATACCTACACGGCCTGTCACTTGCGGTATGGACCAAGTCGACGCTGTTCTGCAAAACGGTTTTGCCGCCGCATTGGATATTCCGGGCTTTAACTACCGAGTTCACAAATACCTCGACGCATACGATCGGTTACCTCAAAAACTGATTCTCGGAAGCGAAACTTCGTCAACCGTCTCTTCGCGAGGTGTCTACAAGTTTCCGGTTTCACCACGTGCCGATGCAAAATATTCCGACCACCAATCGTCGAGTTACGACACCGAGTATTGTTCGTGGTCAAATATGCCCGACTACGACCTGGCTATGGCTGAAGATTATCGGTGGGAGATCGGCCAGTTCGTTTGGTCGGGCTTCGACTACCTTGGCGAACCCTCGCCCTACGATACCGATGCGTGGCCGAGCCACAGCAGCCTGTTTGGCATCATCGACCTCGCCTCAATCCCCAAGGATCGATATTACCTCTACCGCAGTTTGTGGAATCCAAACGAGCCAACCTTACACGTGTTGCCACACTGGAACTGGGAAGGCCGCGAAGCAGAGATCACACCCGTATTTGTCTACACTTCATATCCTTCTGCCGAATTGTTTGTCAACGGTAAAAGTCAGGGTGTCAGGACAAAGAGTAACGCGACAGTTATGGAACGTTTTAGGCTTATGTGGAACGATGTGGTTTACGAGGCAGGTGAGCTGCGTGTCGTTGCCTACGATTCGGCCGGCAACATTGCCGAGCAAAAAGTTGTACGCACCGCATCTGAACCCTACGCGCTACGACTTGTGGCCGACCGCAACACTCTTAATGCTTGCGGCGATGATTTGGCCTTTGTAAAGGTTACGGTAGTCGATCGGTTTGGGAACGAGGTTCCCATTGCATCGAACCTCGTCAATTTCGGTGTTGAGGGGGCCGGTCGTTTCCGTGCGGTTGCCAATGGCGACCCAACTTCACTCTTCCCGTTTGGGGTGCCCGAAATTGCTCTGTTTAGCGGAGCAGCCACCTTGATTGTAGGCAGTGTGGGGTCGGTAGGTACGATTAATCTGACGGCATCGTCCGAAGGACTTGAACCGGCCACCTTGCAGATTGAAGCACGATAATATCATAACCGACCTATCGGCCATAAACATTACATAGTCGCCCCCCCACTGAAAAAGTGGTTTCGATGATAATTGCGCCCGAGCGGATAGTAATCGTTTGTTTCGATGATTGTGCCATTGTCTTTGCCGTCTGATAGCATATTTCCATTGTTGTCGTAAGTAAAAGCATACGTTGCTGAACTTTCATCGTAGTGCACAACTCCTTGTGATTGACTGCGCTGCGCTTGTCTTTCACTGCGGCGGCTCGGCAATCGACTATCGAAAGCAATTGGGTGCGCAACATACCTAAATTTCCAAGGGTCGTCTCTTCGCTTCTGATTGACTGCGCTGCGCTTGGCTTTCAATCGCACACAAACCCTTGTGATTGAGCGTGTAAACACGCTCTTTCACTGCGGCGGCTCGGCAATCTAATCTTTCGGGCAGAGGCGTTCCCTACGGGAATAAATAAATTCAGAGAGTCTATATTCAAGTAAACTTGATATAGACTCTCTGAACTTATTTTTGCTTCGCAATCGCCTCTGCCCGAAAGATTGCTCTAGCTCTTCTTGTGATCCGTCTGGGGCTCGAACCCAGGACCCCAACATTAAAAGTGTTGTGCTCTACCAGCTGAGCTAACGAATCATCTGTTGATTTGCTTCGAAAAGCGGTGCAAATATAGAGCATTTTTTTGTTTTTACAATCTTTCAACAGCTATTTTTTTCTTTTTTTACAGCTCACCCGAAAAAATATTATCTTTGTCTGTTGATTCGTTTCGTTCATTTTTGAAAAATTATAATAAATAGGTATTGCTATGTGTAAAGTCCTTATTATCGGAGCAGGCGGTGTGGGCACCGTTGTTGCATACAAAGTCGCCGCAAATCCAGTATTCACCGAGGTGACACTCGCCAGTCGCACCAAAAGCAAGTGTGACGACATTGCAAAGGCCATTGGCGGCGGCCGCGTGCGCACTGCACAAGTCGATGCCGACAGCGTCGAAGAGCTCTGCGCGTTGTTGAAGAGCGTCAAGCCCGACATTGTCATAAATGTTGCCCTCCCCTACCAAGACCTCACAATTATGGAGGCTTGTTTGGCGTGCGGCGTCAACTATCTCGACACGGCCAACTACGAGCCGAAAGAGGAGGCACACTTCGAGTATTCGTGGCAATGGGCATTTCGCGAGCGTTTCGAGAAGGCCGGACTGACAGCCATACTCGGCTGCGGTTTCGACCCGGGAGTGTCGGCCATATTCACCGCCTATGCCGCAAAACACCACTTTGACGAGATTCACTACCTTGATATTGTCGACTGCAACGCCGGCAACCACGGTAAGGCATTTGCCACCAACTTCAACCCCGAAATCAACATTCGCGAGATCACACAGAAGGGTCGTTACTTCGAGAACGGCAAGTGGGTCACCACCGGCTCGCTCGAAATCCACCAGCCGCTCACCTACCCCAACATCGGCGAGCGCGAATCGTATCTGCTCTATCACGAGGAGTTGGAGAGCCTGGTGCTCAACTATCCGACCATTCGCCGTGCGCGTTTCTGGATGACTTTTGGTCAGGAATACCTCACCCACCTGCGTGTGATTCAAGACATTGGTATGGCCCGCATCGACCCCGTAATCTACAACGGTGTCGAAATCGTGCCCATTCAGTTCCTCAAAGCGGTGTTGCCCGACCCGAAGAGCCTTGGCAGCAACTACCACGGCCAAACCTCCATAGGTTGCCGCATACGCGGAGTAAAAGATGGCAAGGAGCACACCTACTACATCTATAATAACTGCGACCACGAAGCCGCCTACAAAGAGACCGGCACGCAAGCCGTAAGCTACACCACGGGCGTTCCTGCCGCATTGGGAGCCGCTATGTTTGCCAAAGGACTGTGGCGCAAGGCAGGTGTACACAACGTCGAGGAGTTCGATCCCGATCCGTTCTTGGCCGAATTGGGCACACAAGGCCTGCCTTGGGTCGAGCTGCACGACATCGATTTGGAACTGTAAAATGGTCATTAAGGACTTTAAGGACTTTAATTTGAATTTATAATTTTGAATTTTGAATTTTGAATTTTGAATTAAACAATATCCCTTCGCCCTGTTATCTGCTCGATATGCGGCTGTTGCGCGAGAACCTCGCCGTGATTGACCGTGTGCGTGCCGAAGCAGAGGTCGAAATCATAGTCGCACTGAAAGCCTGTGCAATGTGGTCGATATTTCCGCTCTTGGCGCAGCACTCCGACGGTGCAACGGCCAGTTCGCTCAACGAGGCTCGGTTGGTTGCCGAGGAGTACGGCCACCGTGCCCACACCTACGCACCGGTCTACACCGAGCGCGACTTCGGTGAGCTGACGCAACTAAGCGACTACATCACCTTCAACTCGCTCTCGCAATACGAGCGTTTTGGGCAGCGTGCACTCCTAAACGGCATTTCGTGCGGCCTGCGCATCAACCCCGAATATTCGACAGTCGAAACGGAACTCTATAATCCTTGCACTCGCGGGAGCCGTTTGGGCATTTTGGCCGAAAATTTGCAGAGCCTACCCGAAGGTATCGAAGGGTTGCATTTCCACTCGCTCTGCGAGTCGCGCCCCGAAGATCTCGAAGGGACTTTGAAAGCTGTCGAAGAGCGTTTCGGACACCTTTTGGGCAAAATCAAGTGGCTCAATATGGGGGGCGGACATCTGATGACGCATAAGGATTACGATTGCGACAAGCTGATCGAAATTCTGCGCGACTTCAAGAGCCGTCACCGCGGATTGAGGGTAATACTCGAACCCGGGAGCGCATTTACGTGGCGCACGGGCTACCTCATTGCCACTGTGGAAGATATTGTGCGCAACGGCGGAGTCGGCACACTGATGACCGACGTATCGTTTGCCTGCCATATGCCCGACTGCCTCGAAATGCCCTACAAACCGGCCATTATTGGCGCTCACGACCCCGCCGAGGGTGAGGAGCGTTGGCGCATTGGAGGCGACAGCTGCCTTGCCGGCGACTATGTTGGCGACTGGGCTTTCGACCGCACGCCAAAGGTTGGCGAACGGTTGGTATTTGAAGATATGATTCACTACACAATGGTCAAAACGACTATGTTCAACGGCGTCAAACACCCTTCGATAGCCATTCTCCACACCGACGGAAGCGTACAAATTGTGCGCGAGTTCGGCTACGAGGACTATAAGGGTCGAATGTCGTAAGAAAAAAGTTTGTAAACAGAAGATTGCTTTTACTTGCGCCCAGCTCGGCCAAGAGAGGTTGCCATACCCCAACACTGTATGGTTTCGCCTTGCTCGCCGAACGGAAGCGGTCGTGAGGCAGATGCTGTTTACAGACTTTATTTCTTAATCGACACTCGATACGATGCTCAACTTTTCACCTACAACCTACCGAATTTCGAGTTGCGCCTGCTCGTTCGACGACGACGGCACTATGCTCGAAGACAGCTGCGAGAGCAATGCCTTGCTGCGAACCGACTACAAAGTCCGTCAACTCCGCCTGCGCGACGAGACGGGGCTCTACCGCTACTCCGATTGGCTGCCCGTCAGACGGCGTTTAAGCGGTGCCACCTCGCCCACGGTGTGGAAGAGCCGACGGCTGGCCGAAACTATCGGACTCAATCGACTCTTCATTGTATTCAACGGGTGGTTTCCAAACCGCGGCGGACAGATGACTACCTGCTCGTTCAAAGAGACCGAAGCCTATGCGGTTTGCAGCCGCTTTAACGTGCAAGACGGCCGCATATTGGTCGTTGCCTCGGCCGGCAATACGGCACGAGCCTTTGCGAAGGTCTGCTCCGACAACCATATTCCACTACTGCTCTCGGTGCCTGCCGACAACATCGGGGCGCTATGGTTCGACCGTCCGATCGACAAATGCGTCAGGCTCATCTGTACCCCGTCGGGCAGCGATTATTACGACGCTATTGAACTAAGCGGCAAAGTGTTGGCCTCCAAAAGGTTCATTGCCGAGGGAGGTGCGCGCAATGTGGCTCGGCGCGACGGTATGGCAACATCGTTTCTGGCCGCCGCATTTGCCGCCGGAGGTATTCCCGACTGCTACTTTCAAGCCGTCGGGAGCGGTACGGGGGCTATTGCCGCGTGGGAGGCCAACCTCAGGCTGATAGGCGACGGGCGTTTCGGCAGCACCATAGCACGATTGATGCTCTCGCAGAATGCCCCATTCAGGCCAATCTACGAGGCTTGGCAACGACGCGAGCCCAACATTGCCGAGGTGGCGGCCGAACAGGCACGCGGTCTGGCACAACAAACCGAGGCCAAAGTGCTGACAAACCGACGGCCGCCCTATGGCGTCAAAGGCGGACTTTTCGACGCTCTTTCGGCCGGCGGCGGTGAGGTTTACTCGGTCACAAACGCCGAACTCAGGGCAGCTCAGCAACTCTTTCTATCGAGAGAGGGCATCGACATAGCACCTGCGGCAGGGGTAACCGTTGCATCGCTTTTGCAGGCTGCCGAGCGAGGCGACATCACCCCCGACCAAACGATTGCACTCAACATTACGGGAGGCGGAGAACAGAAATTTCGCAACGGCCGACAAATAACGTATCTGAAACCGAGCTATATTTTCGGCCAAGATGCCGACCCCAAACAGGTCATTTCTCGCGTAGAGGCGCTATACGAATAATTAAAAAACAAATGGCGGATATAAAGTTTTACTTTATATCCGCCATTTGTTTATATAGGCAATGTTAAAACCCTGATAGCTTGACAAGTGCCATCTCCAACATTTTGCGCACAAAGGGTTTGTAATCGGTATTCATACCCTTGTTGACACGCTGTGCAATGATGGTGCAAATAGTAGCGGCGCGGTGACCCATAAGCGCCGAAAGTCCGGCCAGGGCCGACGACTCCATTTCGAAATTTGTGATGCGGCGGCCCTCGTAGCGGAACGACTCAATCTTCTCGTTGAGTTGCAGGTCGGCAGGTTGCAGACGCACCCAACGTCCCTGCGGCCCGTAGAACCCGGGAGCTGCAATGGTAATGCCCTCGGTGGTCACGTCTTTGAAATGCTCGAAGAGCTCTTTGTCGGCGTCGATGAAATAGGGTTTCGGGAGCAGTTCATTCCAATCGGTATGCTTCATAAAAGCCTGCTCGATTTTGAGGTCGCAGACATCGTTGCGCCCCGCATAGTAGTTGAGCAAGCCGTCGAAACCGGCCGAAGTGCGTGCAAACAGAAATGTGCCGATAGGAATATCGGGCTGAATGGCACCCGAGGTTCCAAGTCGCAGAATGGTCAGTCGACGGAACTCTTTTTTGACTGTTCGGGTAGCGAAATCGATGTTGGCCAATGCGTCCAACTCGGTCACCACAATGTCGATGTTGTCGGTACCGATGCCGGTCGAAACGACACTCATACGGCGTCCGTGGCAGATGCCCGTTACGGTGTGAAATTCACGGCTCGAAACCTCGCACTCGATGCTGTCGAACATCTCGGCCACCATAGCCACACGGCCCGGGTCGCCAACCAAAATAACGGTATCGGCCAACTGCTCGGGCTTCAAATGGAGGTGAAATGCCGAGCCGTCGCTGTTGATTACCAGCTCAGAAGATGGAATAATTCTCATAATATTACGTAATAGTTTTCAGATTCGATTCAAAATTTGTAGATTTGTAACTCTTGATTCGACGAATCAATTATGCAAATATAGTGAAAATATTAAGTAACGAACCTTAAATAATATGGAAAAGAGTAAAGAGTATATTGAGAAGAACAAATCGCGTTTTTTGGGCGAACTGTTTCAACTGCTTCGCATAGAGTCGATAAGCGCGCAGAGCGAGCATCGCGGCGATATGTTTTCGGCGGCCAAGCAACTGCAAGAGTCGCTGCTCGCCGCGGGTGCCGATCGTGCCGAGGTGATGCGTACGGCAGGCAACCCGATTGTCTTTGCCGAAAAGCTGATTGACCCCGCCAAACCCACTGTGGTGGTCTACGGTCACTACGACGTTATGCCTGTCGACCCCGTCGACGAGTGGCAGACCGCGCCTTTTGAGCCTATTGTAAAAGAGGGGCGAATCTGGTGCCGTGGAGCCGACGACGACAAAGGGCAGCTCTTTATGCACGTCAAGGCTTTCGAAACGCTCGTAGCCACCGGTACGCTCCCCTGCAACGTGAAGTTTATGTTGGAGGGCGAAGAGGAGATCGGTTCGTCGAATCTCTATGAGTGGTGCCGCGAGAACCGTGAGTTGGTGCAGGGCGACGTGATACTCATTTCGGACACAAGTATGATTTCGATGGAGACCCCCTCGATAACCTGCGGTCTGCGTGGCATCTGCTATATGCAGATTGAGGTTAAAGGGCCCAACCACGACCTCCATTCGGGGCTCTACGGCGGCGCTGTCACCAACCCTGCCAACGCTTTGGCCGAAATCATCGCCAAACTCAAAAAGCCCGACGGCAGCGTTGCCATTCCTCACTTCTACGACGACGTCAGGGTGCTCTCCGACCAAGAGCGCACCGCCTTCAACAGCGCCCCATTCTCGCAAGAGGCCTATATGAAGTCTATCGGAGTCGACGCTCTTGCCGGCGAAAAGGGCTACACCACCATTGAGCGCACAGGCATACGTCCTGCCCTCGACGTGAACGGCATTTGGGGCGGCTACACCGACGAGGGTACCAAGACCATAATTCCGTCACACGCCTCGGCCAAGGTGTCGATGAGGCTTGTCCCCAACCAAAATTGGGAGCGCGTTGCCGAACTCTTCACCGCTTATGTTCAGAAGATTGCACCGGCAGGGGTCACCGTCGAAGTTAAAAAGCTCCACGGCGGACAGCCCTACGTATCACCCACCGACCTGAAAGCCTACAAAGCTGCCGAACAAGCCGTGACCGATACCTTTGGCCGTGCACCGCTACCCTTCTATTCGGGCGGCAGCATACCTATCGTCAGCGGATTCGAGAGTATTTTGGGAATGAAATCAATATTGTTGGGATTCGGACTCTCGCGCGATGCAATTCACTCGCCCAACGAGAGCTTCGGACTCGATAGCTTCTACCGCGGCATCGAAACCATTGTCCGCTTCTACCGTCGATTTACTGATTAACAATTCATAATGCAATTCAAGAGGCCGACCAACACTAAATTACTTGTTGGCCGGCCTCTTTCAAACTTTTTGGCTGTCGTTAGCAGTTCATTCCGCCGCAGCAATGCACAACCTGTCCCGAGACATACGACGACAGGTCGCTTGCCAAAAACAGGGCCACATTGGCCACGTCGTCGGGCGTACCGCCACGACGTAACGGAGTTTTGGCCTCCCACTCGCTGCGTACCTCGGGCGAGAGTGCCGCAGTCATATCGGTCAAAATGAAACCGGGGGCGATGCAGTTGGCGCGAATACCGCGCGAACCCATCTCTTTGGCTACACTCTTGGCCAAACCAATCAGACCTGCTTTTGAAGCCGAGTAGTTGCACTGACCTGCGTTGCCCGAAACGCCCACAACCGACGACATATTGATAATCGAGCCTACGCGCTGACGCGCCATTTGCGGCACTACGGCGTGGGTGAAATTGAAGGCCGATTTGAGGTTTACGGTGATGACCGAATCCCACTGTTTCTCGTCCATACGCAGCAACAGTCCGTCGCGAGTTATACCGGCGTTATTGACCAAAATATCGATGCGCCCAAAATCCTTAATAATTTGAGCCACTGCCTCGTGAGCAGCCTCAAACGAAGCGGCGTTGGAGGCATAACCTTTGGCACGAACTCCCATTGCCTCAATCTCGGCAACGGTCTGCTGAGCCTGCTCCCCGATTTCGAGGTCGGTGAAAGCGACATCGGCTCCCTCTGATGCAAATTTCAGGGCTATTGCGCGCCCTATTCCGCGGGCTGCACCCGTGATGAGTGCCACGCGGCCTTTGAGTAATTCCATAAGTTATATTCTACTTTTCGTTATTCTGTAATGAATCGAGTTTCTCGTTCGGCACGAGAATGAAGGAGAGTTTGCCTGTGCAGACCACCTTGTCGTCGACTTTGGCCGTAGCGTCGATAAAGAATACCATACCGCGCCTTTGGGTAATTGTGGCACGCACCGTGACGGTATCGCCCGGGTGCACCGAATTTTTGAATTTCACTTGGTCAAGACCGGCATAGAACGGGGTTTTGCCTTTCAGAAACTCGCCCACAAGCAGCGTACAGGACTGCCCCATAATCTCGCACAGAATCACACCCGGCACGGTTGGGTGACCCGGGAAGTGGCCTTTGAGGAAAAACTCCTCGCCCGTGACGTGGTATTTGGCATTGACCCAATCGCCGTCAATATTCATCTCGTCGACCAACAGCATCGGCTCGCGATGCGGAATCAACTCTTTAATCTCTTCTCTGTTCATTGTATATTTTGCGGTTTAGAATTTACGGAGTGCAATGCAGGCATTGTGGCCGCCAAAACCGAGCGAGTTGGAGATTGCAACCGTCAGCGGAGCTTGGCGCGCCGTAAGTGGCGTGTAGTCAAGGTCGCACTCGGGGTCGGGTTCAGTCAGACCAATGGTCGGCGGAACGATGCCGTCTCTGAGGGCGAGTGCGGCAACAACAGCCTCCACACCGCCCGTAGCGCCCAACATATGGCCGGTCATCGACTTTGTGGAGTCGATCATTGCACGGTGTGCCTCCGCGTCGCCCATAGCAATCTTAATGGCGGCCGTTTCGGACTTGTCGTTCAGAGGCGTACCCGTACCGTGTGCGTTGATATAGAGCTTGTCGCTGCTTGTGTAGGCAGCCTCGGAGAGTGCCTCCGAAATAGCTCGTGCAGCAGCCGTGCCGTCGGGGCGCGGTGCCGTATAGTGGTAGGCGTCACAACTATTGCCATAGCCACACATCTCGGCTATAATTGTGGCGCCTCGTTTTACTGCGTGTTCATACTCTTCGAGCACCATTATGCCGGCGCCCTCGGCAATGACAAAGCCACCGCGGCGACGGTCGAAAGGCAACGAAGCCTCCGTAGGGTCGGTGCTGCGCGAAAGTGCCTTGCTGTTGGCAAATCCGGCTATTGCAATGGGGTGAATCGAGGCTTCCGCACCTCCGCTGATAATGGCATCGGCATAGCCGTGCTTAATGGCGCGGTAGGCCTCGCCTATGGAGTGAGTTCCGGTGGCACAAGCCGTAACTACCGGCACACAAACACCCTGAGCGTTGTATTTTATGGCCACATTGCCCGAAGCAATGTTGGAAATCATCATCGGGATAAACAGGGGAGAAACCCACTTTGCTCCCTCGCGGTCGAGTTTCGAGTTTTCGGCCGAAAAGGTGTGAATGCCGCCGATACCCGAACCGATGTAGACACCAAAACGTTCGGGGGCGATATTCGAGCCGCTCTCCAAACCGCTCTGTGCAACAGCCTGCGAGGTTGCCGCCATTGCATATTGGCAGAAGAGGTCGCTACGGCGTACACTTGCCGAGTCGATGCCGTAATCGGCCGGAACAAAATCTTTTATTTGACCTGCCAGACTTACGGGCAGATTATACTCTTCCAAACCGACTATCGGCGTGATGCCGAGCACTCCGGCGGTAATATTTTTCCAAAAAACGTCAACCGTGTTACCTACGGGCGTAATCACCCCCAGACCGGTTATTACTACTCTGTGTTCCATCTGTTTCAAAAAAAAACTCTAAGTGTTACTCCTTACTCCAATTAAATACGCAGGCGCCAGTGGTGAAACCTGCACCGAATGCGCTCATTACCAACTTGTCGCCTTTATGCAGACGGCCTTCGCGATTGAGCTCGTCGAGCAGAATCGGAATACTTGCCGACGAGGTGTTGCCGTAGCGTTCGATGTTGTGTGGGAACTTCTTCTCAGGCTCTTTGAGGTATTCGCGGATAGCGTCAATGATGCGCATATTGGCCTGATGTGTAAGGAAATATGTCACGTCGGACGGAGTCATTCCGGCCGATTTAATAACGGAATCTATGTCGCGTATCGACGACGAGACTGCGGTACGGAAGACCTCGCGGCCCTTCATAACCAGAGGCACATCGCCCTCCTCTTTTTTGATGTAGGGGGTTGGTTCGAGCTTCCTTTCGTAGTAGAGGACCTCGCCACGGTCGACCGACGAGAGCTTGATGCTCAACAGGTCGTCGCCTGCGGTTACAACCACTGCACCGGCGCCGTCGCCAAACAGCACGCAGGTACCACGGTCTTTCCAGTCGACCATTCGGGTTGGCTCTTCGGCGCAGACCACCAGAATGTTGTGGGCCATACCACTTTTTATATAGGACTCGGCCATACTCAAAGCATAGACGAAACCCGAGCAGGCGGCGTTGATGTCGACGCAGGGGCAAGAGGTATCGATACCGTTTTGAATCAGACAACTCATCGACGGGGTGACATATTCGTTCACCACATTGGAGCAGATGATGAAGTCGATATCGGCAGCGGCCATACCCGAATTTTCAATCGCTTTCTTAGATGCCTCAATGGCAATCTCTTCAAGTCGTTCGTTCGAAATAATCTGACGTTGTTTGATACCAGTACGCTCGACAATCCACTCGTCGCTCGTATTCAGGAATTCGGTCAACATCGAATTGGTCAAGACCATTGAGGGGTGAGCCCGGCCTGTTCCTATGATTTTCATCTTCTTTTGAGTGTTATTATGTTTTACTTTTGCGTCGTTTGCCACCGTAACGTCTGCCATAATCTGACGCTGCCCGGAAATCGACCCTGCAAATGTATGACGGCGATCTCGGCCGTCGGTACGATTTGGGGCGAGAGAAAATATTTTGTGGTGAACGTCGTAGTATTTGTGGCAAAATTCTGTGTCAAAATAAAAGTGTGGGTATTTTTGCACTGCAAAACTCAAAAAGATGAAAAACCAAGATTTACCCAAGTTTCTGTTCGATCGCCGATACCTTCTCTATACCGTATTGTTCGTCACCCTCTTCTCCATTCTGTTTATGGTAATCTACGCACCATTTTCCGATACTTCGTGGATGGGGTTTGACAGTTCCACAAAGCTTTTGTTCTCTACGGGATTCTATCTGGTGGCCGTTACGCTGCTTCTGTTGAGCAAACTGGCGCTCACGGAAGTTCAACGTAAAGTACTCTTCACCTCGACGCGCTACATACTGTGGGTTATGGCCGAATTTGTGTTGATTGCCTCAATCTACAATCTCTTCACGGCGCTCTACCACCACGCCGCCGGCGGCGAGTTTGTCAACCACGCGTGGTGGCGTTCGCTCTACTGCGTGGCTGCAATTTTGGTTGTACCCTACACCATCGCAACGCTCTATGCCGCCTATCGCTCCAAAGCCGAAGAGCTGGATATTGAACGATACGAAAACCTCAACCAACGCCGCGCCGAAGCATTGTCGCACCCCACCAACCATCTCATCAATCTAAACGACTACAACGGCAACACCAAACTGACGCTCGACAGCGACACTCTCTATTATGTCGAATCGCAGGACAACTACGTGAAAATATACTACGAAAGCGAAGGCAAGATTCACAACTATATGCTTCGATGCAGTACCAAGACGCTCGAATCGGCTTTAGCAGGTACTTCGCTCATTCGCTGCCACCGTTCGTTCATCGTCAACGTGGCCAAAATCAAGGTTGTCAAGAGCGATCGCGGAGCAACCTACATCGAGCTGAAACATCAGGGAATGCGCCACCTGCCGGTATCGAAGAGCTATGCGGCGCAACTTTCAGAGGCGCTTGCGGTGGCTACCGCATAATCGGATAGTTAGTTGTCCGCCACTCCCCAAGCGCGTCTAACGACAAACGGGGACGACAGAGTCCAATAATAAGAGCCGCCCCGATTTGTTCGGGGCGGCTCTTCCACAAAATACCAACCTAAAATACCATAACCTTATTTGGTATGGTATATCTTCACGTCGTCGGACGAGATGTTTTCTATAAATTTGGCGTGTTTGGCACACTCTGCCTCAATGAAGCGAATGTAGACTTGGGCCGAACGGCCAAAGAGCTCCTGGTTGCGCGAAGCGTCGTCAATCATCAGGTAGCCCATAATAATCGAGCCTGCCATTTCGACCAGACGGCGTGCCGTCAAATCGAGCAGTTGTTGATCCGAAGCAGCAACAATCTTCTCGACCGCCTTTTGGAAGTCGGCAGTCATAGCCTGTAAACGTTTCTGCAACGGTTTGGTCGACTCGGAATATTCCGCTTGGTCCATTGTTGCAATTTGTTCGGCATAGAAACCGCTTGTCACATAACGAATTGCAGCCACTACCTGCAACTGGGTCGTACCTTCATATATCGAGGTGATACGTGCGTCGCGATAAAGCCTTTCGCAGGTGTACTCCTTCATAAAGCCGCTGCCGCCGTGTATCTGAATGCAGTCGTAGGCGTTTTGGTTGGCATATTCGCTGCCCAAACCTTTTGCCAGCGGAGTCAGACTGTCGGCCAACTTCGAATAGTGTTTCTGCTCGGCGCGCTCCTCGGGCGAGAGTTGACGCTCGCGCGAAATATCGTCCAAGGCCTTGTAGATGTCGACAAAGCGGGCCGTTTGGTAGAGAATCGAGCGCGAAGCATCGAGTTTGGCACGCATAACCGAGAGAATCTCGGCCACGGCAGCAAACTCCTCGATCGGACGAGAGAACTGACGACGCTCGGCAGCATAGGCCTCGGCCTCACGCAGTGCAGCCTCGGAGATACCCACCGATTGCGCTGCAATGCCCAATCGAGCACCGTTCATCAGTGCCATAACATATTTGATCAGACCCATACGGCGACTGCCGCAGAGCTCTGCTTTTGCATTCTTGAAGACGAGTTCGCAGGTAGGCGACCCTTTGATGCCCATCTTGTTCTCGATACGGCGCACGCTGACGCCGCCACTTTGCTTGTCGTAGATAAACATCGACAATCCGCGTCCGTCTTTGGTGCCCTCTTCCGAACGGGCCAAAACCAGATGAATGTCGGCATCGCCGTTGGTTATAAAACGCTTCACGCCGTTCAACCGCCAGCAATCCGCCTTTTCGTCGAACGTGGCGCGCAGCATAACGCTTTGAAGGTCGCTGCCTGCGTCGGGTTCGGTCAGGTCCATCGACATTGTTTCGCCTCCACATACGCGTTTAATGTAACGCTCGTGCTGCTCGGGTGTACCAAATTCGTAGAGAGTCTCGACGCAATCCTGCAATCCCCAGAGGTTCTCAAAACCGGCATCGGCACGGCTCACCATATCGGCTGCCATCATATAGGGGACAATCGGGAAGTTCAGACCGCCCAGTCGGCGCGGCATTGCCATACCCATAAGGCCGGCCTGCTTCATTGCTTGGAGGTTATATTGTGTTCCCTTGGCGTAGGTTACGCGACCGCCTTCAACCGTCGGGCCGTCGTGATCGACGCTCTCGGCATTGGCGGCAATCACATCGCCGCACAACTCGCCTGCTACCTCCAACACGCGCTCATAGGAGTCCATTGCGTCGTCGAAATCCTGCGGCGCGAAGTCGAACTCGTCGCGATCGCGGTAGTTGCGCTCTTTAAGAGAGCTGATGTGCTTCATCAACGGGTGGTGAAGGTGGTGCGCCAAAGAGGGTGTATCGGTATAAAAATTTGCCATAATTGCTATTTTTGACTTTTCTTGTAATACTTGATCATCTTGGGTATGACCTCCTCGACACGCCCGGTGACAACATAGTCGGCAATGGCGTTAATTGGAGCGTCGGGATCGGAGTTGACCGAAACGACCATCATACTCTCCTGCATACCTGCAAGGTGCTGAATCTGTCCCGAAATTCCACAAGCAATATAGAGCTTGGGGCGAACCGTCAGACCGGTCTGACCAATCTGTCGATCGGCCAAGCAGTAGCCTGCATCAATGGCCGCACGGCTTGCGCCAACCTCGGCGTGAAGCTCGTGGGCAAGTTCGAAGAGCATATCGAAACCCTCTTTTGAACCCATACCGTAGCCGCCTGCAACCACTATCGAAGCACCCGAAAGGTTGTTGCGTGCAGCCTCCACGTTGCGTTCAATAACCTTGACCGCGTAGTCGGCATCGACCGTATATTCGGCCGGACTGTGGCGAACCACAATGCCTTTGGCACTACCCTCATAGAGAGCTTTGCTCATCACACCCTCGCGAACGGTGGCCATCTGAGGACGATGATCGGGATTTACAATCGTGGCGATGATGTTGCCGCCAAATGCGGGACGAATCTGATACAACAGACCGTCGTAGTGTTTTTGATTCTTCTGGTCGTCGTAGGGGCCTATTTCGAGCCTTGTGCAGTCGGCAGTAAGGCCGCTGCCCAGAGCCGACGAGATGCGCGGCCCAAGGTCACGTCCGATGACCGATGCGCCCATAAGGCAGATTTGAGGTTTCTCGCTACTAAACAGACGCTCGACAATCTTGCTGTGAGGCAGTGTGGTGTAGGGGAAAAGACCCTCGCCCTCGAAAATGTGCAACCGGTCTACTCCATAGGGCAGAATCTCTTTTTCGATCTCGCCCATATTGGTTCCGATTACGATTGCCTCCAACTCTACTCCGAGCGTGTCGGCCAGTTTGCGGTCTTTGGTAAGCAGCTCGCAGCTCACCGAAGCGATGCCGCTGCCGTTATATTCACAATATACAAATACGTTGTTCATAGTGCTATCCGATTGTGTGATTCGAAACAAGCTCGTCGATAAGGCGCTCCACGTCGGCGTCCGACGAGGTGAGCGACAAGCTCTCTTTGGCGGCAAAAACAATGTTTTCGACCGCTTTGACTTTGGTTGGCGAGCCTGAGAGTCCGCAGCAGACGGTATCGCCGCCCACCTTGGCCACATTCAACTCAGGAATATTGAGATAGGGACGGCTCTCTAAAAGTTCGCGGTAGGGCATATCGGGAGTTACCTCCGAAGCGCCGCACGCGCGTTTATACTTTTGAACAGCCTTGGCATTGCGCTGGCGGCACTGGGCGGCCGAACCATCGACCGTCAGCAACACCGGCATTGGTGCCACAACCGTTTCGGCTCCACCGTCGATGCGGCGGCGAACCGTAATCTTTCCCTCTTCAACCGAGAGAATCTCCTCGGTGCAGGTCACCTGAGGCAGCCCCAATTTTTGGGCAACCTGCGGCCCAACCTGAGCGGTATCACCGTCGATTGCCTGACGACCGCAGAGAATGATATCGAAATCGCCGGCATAGGCGACTGCTTTGGAGAGTGCATAGGAGGTTGCCAGAGTGTCGGCACCTGCAAATGCGCGGTCGGTCAAAAGATAGCCGCCGTCGGCTCCGCGATATAACCCCTCGCGCACAATTTCGGCAGCACGCGGCGGGCCCATAGTGATAATCTTAACGGTCGAGCCCTCGTTGCTCTCTTTCAGGCGCAGTGCCTGTTCCAAAGCGCAGAGGTCGTCGGGATTGAATATTGCCGGCAGAGCAGCACGGTTGACCGTTCCCTCGGGCGTCATAGCATCTTTGCCCACGCTTCGAGTGTCGGGCACCTGCTTGGCCAACACTATAATCTTCAAATTTTTCATAAAATGTGACGTTTGTATTCGCTGATAAAACGTTGCAAAATTAATCCGTTCGGCGGAATAACCCGTTTTCGGGCGTTGAACGTTCGCAAATTTCATCACAATAAAGGGCTGTTTTGCCACTTTTTTGACCTATTTCGTCACAAAATCGAATTACAACAAACTGATTAACAGCGCTTTTATACCATAAAACCGATAATAATGCGCAAGGTTGCCAAAAAAAGAGGCAAAAGGGACAAAAGGGACGAAAGGGAAAGATAGAACTGTTGGCAGATAAAACCTCTGCCCCTCTACCCCTCTACCTCTCTACCTCTCTACCTCTCTACCTCTCTGCCCTTTCCTGCCCTCTGCCCGTCTGCCATTTTGCTTTCTGCCCTTCTCCCCCTTTGGTCTCTTTGGTCTCTTTGGCCCCTTGGATAACTTGGGATTTTTGCAGCATTCAGCCTCGGTATGTTTGGATTTGTAACAAATTTAGAGCAAAGTATGTTTGGATTTGTGCATTAATTGTTTTTTACGGCAAAATAAAAAGCAGGAAATATGTTCAAAAGAGCGGCACTTTTGGGTTCGCGAGACTCGCAACTCTCAGGCCGAGGTCGATTTTCTCTACAACAGCCGTCGTTATGGCCTGCTTCCTGTCGAGGTCAAGAGCGGCAGCAATGCCCACCTCAAATCCCTTCAACTCTTTATGCAGTATTCGCCCGTTGACACTGCGGTTCGTTTTTGGTCGAAACCGATGTCCGATACCGAAATCACTCTCGGTTCGGGCAAACGTTACCGACATTTCAACCTACCCTATTACTATTCGGGGGAATTGGAGCAGTTTATGCAAAACCAACTCTAAACTCTTCCAAGGCTCTCTCCAATGGTGCGACTAAAAATCTTTTCGCGCGAGATGTAGCGGTCGTAGATTACAAGCAGTACCACAAACAGAGTCATTGCAATGGCGCCCGAAAGGCCGGGCATACCGTTCAGCAGGTCGTTGCCACCCGAGACAAACATCGAGGTCGCACCTGCCAGGGCGTTGAACGTGCCGTGAATAATTGCAGCCGGATAGACCGAACGCGCTTTGAGAACAAAATAGAGTTCAATCACGCCCAACGCAAGGGTCATCAGGCACATCATAAAGACGCCTGCCACGCGGTGCACGGGGTAGTTGTGCCCCATAAGTATGATTGGGAAGTGCCACAGACCCCATACGATGCCTATGAGTAGTGCCGCTTTCCAGAATTTCACGCCGCGCAGTGCATCGACCATATAGTTGCGCCAGCCGTACTCCTCGCCAAAGGCGGCAACGGCATTGATTGTCACGCCGGCCAAAAGTCCGCTGCCAAGGGTCAACAGAACGAATATTCCCATCGACATTTGGCCGAACTGCGCCTCGACAGCGCTAACGAGTGTGGCAGGCATATTCTCGGCCGAGAATGAAACATCGGCAAAGAGCGAGTTGCAGAGTATGGCCACAAATATGACGAGCGGCACCAACAGCCACCCAACCAGCCACGACCGGCGCGGACGGAAACGCAGTAGCCCTGTTGCAGCAGGCTTCTGTCGGTCAAAGAGTTGCAATATCAGGCCGCAAACAAGCGGCAGAAACATATAGGCCGTGCAGAAGGCCGTGAAGACCAATTTGGCGTTTTGATCGGAGTTGACGGTATAGCCCGTAACGAGGTGGAAAACAAGTGCCGAGAGCCAGCTGACCAAGCATACGACAATCGAAAAACGAATAGCCTTTTTCATTTTACAGTTGTGTTTTTTGAACTATTTTTTTGTCGCCCACTACGCCTCAACGCCTCGGCAATGATCCACTGCAACTGTCCGTTGATACTGCGGAATTCGTCGGCAGACCAACGTTCGAGCGCGTCCATTGTTTCGGCATCGATGCGCAGTACGAAGCTCTTTGTGGAGTTATCTTTGGGCATTTTGCTGAACCGTTAATTATAAAGCGAACCTGTGTTGAGAACCGGTTGAGCCGACTCGTCGGCGCACAACACCACAAGCAGATTGCTGACCATTGCGGCCTTGCGCTCCTCATCGAGGTCGACAACATTGTCGGTTTTAAGGTGATCGAGAGCCATTTTGACCATCGAAACAGCCCCTTCGACAATCTTCTCGCGAGCGGCAATAATGGCATCGGCCTGTTGGCGGCGCAACATCACGGCTGCAATTTCGGGGGCATAGGCAAGGTAGTTGATGCGCGCCTCAACAGCCTCTATTCCGGCAATCGAAAGGCGTTCGTTGAGCGTCTGTTTCAAAAACTCGTTTATTTCATCGGCACCCGAACGCAGCGTAGGTTCGTCGATTGCCTCGCCGTTATTGTCGTAGGCATAACGGCCTGCCACCTGACGCAGCGCGGCATCGGACTGCACGCGGACAAAGTTCTCAAACGTATTCATCAGCGAGTTGACCGAGGTTTGGGCTTTCGATTGCGAATCGATTTCGAAGAGTGCCTTATAGACATTATTCAACCGCCAAACCACCACCAAGCCTATCATTATCGGGTTGCCGGTATTGTCGTTCACTTTAATTGCGTCGGCATTGAGGTTGCGCGCACGGAGCGAAACCTTCTTTTTGGTGTAGAACGGATTGAGCCACCAGAAACCGGTTGCGTAGAACGTACCGCTGTAACGGCCAAAAAAGACCAGTGCACGAGCCTCGTTGGGCTCCAACATCGTAAATCCGGGCATCATCAGACAGGCCAGAACCACACAAATCGGGCAGACAACCTCGGTATTCCACTCGTAACTTGCCGAGAGTATGATGCCCACAAAGAACAAGATGATTATTGCCAAAGCGACGAAACCGCTCATTTTGAAACCTTTGAAAGTAAACTCCTTCTTTTCCATAGTTGTTATTTGATTTGGGTTAAATTCTAATATCATTTTGATATCACAAAAGTATTACCATTTTTTGAAACCTCCAAATTATTTTATCCAATTTTACGTTTTTGGTGTCGAAATTGGTCCGAAATGGCAGAGTCTGTATAATATTTGACTAATAATTATTATATTTGTGGGTTTGACACTCAAAACCCAAAATGCAATTATGACGTTGACAAAATTCTACATTTTTCTGGCAATAATGACGTTAGTGGCTATCATCGTTTTTTTTGCCCTCTTCCGCGTTAATGCCGGCTACGGTCTTTTTGTCAGCAAAAAGTGGGGTAAGACTGTCTCGAATCGAGCCGGCTGGATCATTATGGAGGCACCCGTATTCATCGCTATGGCAGTGCTTTGGATACTCTCTACGCGCCGATTCTCTCCAACGCCGCTCGTTTTCTTTCTGCTCTTCGAGGCTCACTACCTTCAACGCTCATTTATCTTTCCGTCGCTGTTGCGCAGCAATTCGCCTATGCCTTTGAGCATCATAGCTATGGGTATTACGTTCAACGTGCTCAACGCTCTGATGCAGGGCGGTTGGATATTCTACCTCTCGCCCGAAACGCTCTATACGGTCGAGTGGCTACGCTCGCCGCAGTTCATTGCCGGCACGATAATGTTCGTTGGAGGTATGTCCATCAACATTCAGTCGGACCAAATCATTCGCGACTTGCGCCACGGGCCAGAAGACCGCCGCCACTATATCCCCTACGGCGGAATGTTCCGCTACATTTCGTCGGCCAACTACTTTGGCGAACTGGTCGAATGGATCGGGTTTGCGGTGCTCACTTGGTCGTGGTCGGGTGCAGTCTTTGCATTTTGGACCTTTGCCAACCTCGCTCCGCGCGCTGCCGCCATCAGGAAACACTACGAAGAGGAGTTCGGCGACGAGTTCCGAAAACTCAAACGCAAACGAATCTTACCTTTCATATATTAGACTATGGAATCCAAACTTTTCACTCCGGCATCAATCGGCCCCATAACTCTCCGCAACCGCACAATTCGTTCGGCAGCTTTCGAGAGTATGTGTTCGGGCAACGGCCCAACGCAAATGTTGGCCGACTACCACAAGAGCGTGGCTGCCGGCGGAATTGGTATGACCACTCTGGCCTATGCAGCCGTAACACGCAGCGGACTCTCGTTCGAGCGGCAGCTGTGGTTGCGCCCCGAGATAGTTCCGGAGTTGCACAAAATCACCGACGACATTCACTCTTTGGGCGCCAAGGTGTCGATTCAGATTGGCCACTGCGGCAATATGTCGCACCGCTCAATCTGCGGCCAACGTCCCATTTCGGCCTCGTCGGGTTTCAACCTCTACTCCCCCACCTTTGTCCACGGTATGAGCCGCGCCGAGATTGACGAGGTTGCCACGGCCTTCGGCACGGCGGTAAACCTTGCACGCGAGGCAGGCTTCGATGCAGTCGAGATTCACGCCGGTCACGGCTATCTGATCGACCAGTTCCTCTCGCCCTACACCAACCACCGCCACGACGAGTTCGGCGGTTCGCTCGACAACCGTATGAACTTTATGCGGCTCTGTATGGAGCAGGTGATGAAGGCGGCAGGCAACGATATGGCCGTGATTGTTAAGACCAATATGCGCGACGGGTTCCGCGGCGGCAACGACATTGAAGAGGGACTTGTGATTGCCAAGGAGCTTGTCCGACTGGGTGCTCACGCGCTGGTGCTCACGGGCGGATTCGTGTCGCGTGCCCCAATGTACGTTATGCGCGGCCACTTCCCCAAGCAGGCTATGGCCTACTATATGCCGCGCAAGATGTGGTGGCTCGCGGCAGGGGTGCGCGTTGGCGGACAGATTGTTTCGCCCACGGTGCCATACGAAGATTGCTATTTTTTGGAAGATGCCAAACGTTTCCGCGCCGAAATCACCTCTGTTCCGCTCATCTATGTTGGCGGTGTCTGCTCGCGCGAGAGTGCCGAAAAGGTGCTCGACAGCGGCTTCGACTTTTTCCAAATGGCGCGTGCGCTGATTGTCGAGCCCGATTTCGTCAACCGTATGAAAGAGGCCGGCGACGAAAATCATTGCGCAGGCTGCACCCACTCCAACTACTGCGTGGGACGAATGTACACAATCGATATGAAGTGCCACCAATGTCTGGGCGACGAGAAACTGCCGCGCAGAGTCGAACGCGAAATTGAACGCAACGAATATAAATAGCTGGGCATTGGTCACCGGCGCGTCGTCGGGCATAGGCTTTGCCATTGCACGCGAATTGGCCTTGCGCGGCTACAACCTCTATATGGTCAGCCGCAGCGAGAAGAACATCTCGTGGGCAGCCGAACGGCTGCGCGCCGAGACCTCGGTCGAGATTGAGGCGGTGGCCACCGACCTCTCGGCTTCAGGCAGTGCTCAACGGCTCTACGAAAGGGTGTGCGGCGAAGGGCGCAAGATTGAGATTCTTGTCAACAACGCCGGTATGTTCATCTTTCGCGACGTCTTGGAGTGCGACGCCGAGCGCATCGAACAGATAATGACGCTCAATATGTCGACCGTAGCAATGCTCTCTCGGCTCTTTGCGGCCGATATGGCCAAGTGCGGCGGCGGCCACATTCTAAACCTCTCGTCTTATTCGGTCTATATGCCTTTGCCGGGTTTGGCCGTCTACGCCGCCACAAAATCATTTGTCAAGACCTTCTCGATAGCCTTCGACAAGGAGGTACGCGACCGTGGGGTGACGGTTACGGCCGTTGCTCCGGCAGGCGTGGCCACCGACCTCTACGGATTGAGCCACCGAATGCAGCGTTTGGGGTTGAAGTTGGGTTTTCTGATTACGCCCGACAATGTTGCCCGGCGCAGCGTCAGCGCAATGTTTCGCGGCCGACGTTACGTTGTTCCCGACTGGTGGAACAGGTTGTGGATACCCGTTTTGCAAAATCTCGGGCCGGCGACGACACGATTTATTCGACGCAAGACGATGAAGTTTCAAAAATAGTTGTATTTTTGCAGCGCAAATTAGTTCGGGGCGTGGCGCAGTCCGGTAGCGCACCTGCTTTGGGAGCAGGGGGCCGCAGGTTCGAATCCTGTCACCCCGACAAACGAAAATGTCAAAACGAGCAATCCATTTGGATTGCTCGTTTGTTCAAAGGCCGATTGAATGGGAGTTTACTCACAAAGCTATCGGCCTTTGAATAAATACAGGCCACAAGTGGCCGTTTTGACATTTTCGTTTAGGTTAGCAATCGGGGCCCCCAGGAAAGCGCTGCGCCCTTTGCAGCGCAATCCTGCATTTCACAAAAGTTGTGCTGCCCCCTTTGCGGCGTAATCTCTCACAAATAGAGCCACGGAACTTAGTGTCAATGATTTACAAAGCCAAAGAAGCGTGCAGAAAAAAGTGAGAACAATTGTTAAAAACATTTCGTTCACACAACCGAAATGGTAAAAAAACCATTTTGTTTATGAGGCAGTATTTTGTTTTGTATATCTCAGATTGATAGAGGTAAAGAATTCATCTCTTGCCACAACATTTTTTGAATTTTTTGCCACTGCCACACATACAGGTATCGTTGGGACGTGGAGTTCTGTTCGCAATAGCAGGTTTATTTTCGTGCAATCCCTCAACAAAGTCTACCTTTTGCATCGACGGAACTCGAAAACTCATAACGGTTTGCTCGTTGAAATTTGTGATAACGAAATCGCCCTTATTGATGATATTCATTCCTATCAACATTCCGACACTTTTATCAGTCGATAGTTCTGCACACTCGGTTACTCTGGCGAAAATGGAAATATTTTTATTATTAAGGGTAATTTCGGCATAATAGACATTTGAAAGCATCGGGCCACTGATCCCATTAACATATATTTGAGTTTTAGGATCTAATTTTAATGCGTCGGCTACAGATTTGGTAATAACAGAACCAGAGGCACCTGTATCCCAAATACCATTAGTTGAATAGACCTCGCCTGTTTCAAGATTTTTGATTTCGACGGGTGTAATAATGCTATTGGCAATACCGGGATAGCAATTGGTTAATGCGTGTATTTTGGTCTCCTGTTTGGAAGAATGGGTATTTGCAGCCATCTATGCAAAGACTACGCGAGAATGGAATATCTGGGAATAATCGTTCGTACCAACGGAACATTTCTGAATTATATACGTTCCTTTCTCGTACTTTTTAATAGCATCAAAATAGGCCTCTTCATCAGTATTAAACACACCAACCACCGAATCGTCTTTGATAACAAGTACTTTACCATCATACTTCTTGACCAATTCCGATTGATTATCTATATACCATTGAAACAATTTTTGCAACATAAGTTTTACGATAATGGATTTGCAAATATAGCAATTAATATTTTGAGGTAGCAAATTATTGGCCGTTTCTTTTGCGAATACGTAACGGTACGCGAAAAAATATTTATACTTTTTGGAAATTGGTGATTCGCCCACAATGAAGACTATATATCATCATCAACGAACAGACAAGAAATGTATCCGACTTTTTTGCACAGATGCAACAAATTGACTACCTTTGACATCTATAATAAAACGAAGAGCGGCGACCAATAACCAAAATACAAGGATATGAAAAGACGAGTGAAAAACACACTGTTGGCATTGTTGGGCTTTTCGGCTGCACCAATGCTAACGGCCTGCTATGGCGTGGCTTACGACGGCTGTCCCTATACGGAGTTGGAGGTAAACGGCACGGTTACCGACGAGAGTTACAATCCAATCGGCGGAATACGCGTGTCGGCCACGAGCGAAAACATCGCCAACAGCGAGGTCATCACCGCCGCCGACGGCACTTTCCGAATAACAACCTGCGGTTCAACACTGCTGACTGCCGAAGACATCGACGGCGACCAGAACGGCGGCACCTATCTGACGGCCAAGCGCACAATCTCGTCCGACGGCGATCGTCAGGTGGTAATAGTAATGGAAAAATCCGAATAACGTTATGAGCGACCGATTGGGATTACGCAAACGTTTGGCACTCGACCTCTACTCTGGTCTTTACCGCCAAATGGCCGAGGAGCACATTTTGCGCGAGCTGTTTTGGGAGTCGACCTTGAGCTGCAATCTCAACTGCCGTCATTGCGGCAGCGACTGCAAGGCCGTGGCCAACACGCCCGATATGCCCGTGGCCGACTTTTTGAAGGCCGTCGACACGCTCACGCCCCACATCGACCCTCACCGTATGCTGGTCATCTTCACGGGTGGCGAGCCGCTGATGCGTCGCGACTTGGAACAAGCCGGGCGCGCACTCTACGACCGCGGTTATCCGTGGGGAATGGTGACCAACGGTATGTTGCTCGACCGGAGGCGTATGGAGAGTCTGTTGGGTGCAGGGCTGCACTCAATAACCCTCTCGTTGGACGGTTTCGAAGAGCAGCACAACTACATTCGCCGCAACGCGGCGAGCTATCGGAATGCTCTGCGTGCGCTACGGCTCATTGTCGGTGCGCCCCAAATCACCTACGACGTTGTCACCTGTGCCAATAGCGACAATTTTGCCTCGTTGCCCGCCTTCAAGGAGTTTCTGATCTCGGAAGGTGTCAAGGCGTGGCGCATATTCACCGTTTTTCCGGTCGGGCGCGGAGCCGAAGACCCACGTCTGCAACTCCCCGACGAGCAGTTTCGCCAACTTATGGAGTTCATTGCCGCAACACGCAAAGAGGGGCGGATAGGTTGCAGCTACGGCTGCGAGGGCTTTTTGGGCAGCTACGAGGCAGAGGTGCGCGACAACTTCTTCGGCTGTATGGCCGGAATCGGCATAGCCGGCATTAGAATCGACGGCGCAATTTCGGGTTGCACCTCCATAAGGGGGCAGTTCGACCAGGGCAACATCTACCGCGACAACCTCTGGGAGGTGTGGCAGAAGCGTTTTGAGCGCTACCGCAACCGCGAGTGGACGCGCAAGGAGGGGTGTGCCGACTGCAAGGTTTTCAAATATTGCCACGGCAACGGTATGCACCTCTACGACGACAACGAGCAACTGCTTGTCTGCCACTACAAACGACTTTTCAATACAGCAAAATAGATGGAATTCAAAGTAACCAAGGAGTGCCGTCTGCTCGACTTTCTCTTCGAGCAGATGCCCGACCGCAGCCGCACAACGGTCAAATCGTATCTCACGCATCGTCAGGTTTCGGTTGGCGACACGCTGACCACCCGTTTCGACTACGCGCTTTCGGCAGGCGACACCGTCAGCGTGAGCCGCCAAAAGGGCAAACCCGAGCTTCAGAGCAATATGTTGCGCATTGTCTATGAGGACGATGCAATCATTGTTATCGACAAACGCGAAGGGTTGCTCTCGATGGCCACCGACAAGGAGCAACAGCGCACCGCCTACTACATTCTGAGCGAATACGTCAAGGCCGAGAGCCCGCAGAACCGCATCTTCATCATTCACCGCCTCGACCGCGAAACCTCGGGACTGATGGTCTTTGCAAGGAGCGAGGAGATTCAGGAAAAGATGCAGCGCAGTTGGCGCGAAACGATCATCGACCGCCGTTACGTGGCAGTTACGGAGGGCACACCCGACACTCCCGAGGGCACTATCGAGACTTTTCTGACCGAAGACCGCAACCACAAGGTGTGGGTCTCGCGTGACGAGGAGGGCGACAAGGCTGTCACCCACTTTCGGGTCATCGCGAGCGGCAACCGCTACGCACTGCTCGATTTGAAACTCCAAACCGGACGTAAGAATCAGATACGCGCCCACTTGGAGTGGTTGAAGCACCCGATTGCAGGCGACAAAAAGTATGGCGCCCAGACCAATCCGTTGCGCCGCGTCTGCCTCCACGCCTACCGTCTTCACATTTGCCACCCTATCGACGGCCGCGAGCTGCACTTCGAAACGCCCGTGCCCAAATCGTTCTCCGAGATAGTGAAATAGCCATTCGGCAGCGCGGGCGAAAGTGACAGCTTTAACAGTTTGTTGACAAGCCCCCATTTTCCCTTTTGGTCTTTTTGGCCCCTTTTGCCCCTATAAAATTTGCAAAATCGGCCTCGGCCGAAAGAGCCATAGTCCAAAAGTTGTAATTTTGCGTAATCGGCACGAAAAATGGCCGATTACACCTATATCAAACCTATCGACACAATGAAACTCAAAAAGCTCAAAATCGGCCTGCTGCCGAAAATCATTATTGCCATAGCGCTCGGCATCGTGTGCGGCCTGTTTTTTCCCGACCCACTGACGCGCGTCTTCATCACTATCAACTCGCTGTTCGGCAACTTTCTGAGCTTCATCATTCCGCTGCTTATAATCGGGTTGATAGTGCCCGGTATTGCCGACATAGGCCACGGCGCAGGACGATTGGTGCTGATTACGGCAGCGTTGGCCTACTCCTTTACACTCTTCTCGGGTTTCTTCACCTTTGGAGCTTGCGAGCAGCTCTATCCGTGGCTGTTGCGCAACGATTCGCTCTTGGGTGTCGAAGCCGGCAGTCGGGCTCTTGCCCCCTACTTCACGGTCGAGATGCCGCCCGTGATGAACGTAATGAGCGCACTGCTGATTTCGTTCGTGCTTGGCATAGGCATCACTATGGTCAAGGGCGAGCGGCTCAAAAACATTTTTGACGAGTTCAAGGATATAATCGTGCTGATCATTTCGCGCATCATCATTCCACTGCTGCCGCTCTACATCTTCGGCATCTTCCTGACGATGACGGTGACCAATCAGGTGGCAGGGGTTATGTCGGTCTTCCTGAAACTGATTGTGATGATATTTGGACTGACTGTTGTTCTGCTGCTCATTCAGTTCTCGATAGCAGGCATCGTTGCGCGCAAGAATCCTCTGAAACTTCTGAAAAATATGCTGACGGCCTATGTTACCGCTTTGGGTACGCAGTCGTCGGCCGCAACAATTCCCGTAACGCTCGAGCAGACAATCAAAAACGGTGTGCGTCCTGCCGTGGCCGGCTTTGTCGTGCCGCTCTGCGCAACCATTCACCTCTCGGGCAGTACGATGAAGATTACAGCCTGCGCGCTGGCAATAATGATGCTCAGCAATATGCCTGTCGACCCGCTGACGATGATCGGTTTCATCTTTATGCTGGGCATCACTATGGTGGCCGCACCCGGTGTTCCGGGGGGCGCAATAATGGCCTCGATAGGCATTCTGCAATCTATTCTCGGTTTCGACGAAACGGCCATAGGACTGATGATTGCGCTCTACATTGCAATGGACAGCTTCGGCACGGCTACCAATGTCACGGGCGACGGCGCAATAGCGGTCATTATGAACAAGATTTCCAAGTAGACAAAAATAACAACCAATTATAATCCAAACAGATGAAGAAAAACATTACCATTGTTGTATTAGTCGGTTTTGCATTGCTCACGGCGTGCAACAGCACTTCCCAACAGCTTCCGCGCAGTTCGGCCGAAGTCACGGCCGCCTTTGCGCCCTGCGGCGACAGGGTTTTCCGCGACGTTGAGTCGATCGGCTGCAACGAGCTTCACAGCCTTATGGTCGTTCGGAACGACACGGTCGTATATGAGCGTTGGGGGCGCAGCCACTCGCCCGAAGAGTTGCATATTGCCTGGTCGATGAGCAAGACCTTTACGGCAATGGCTGTCGGCTTTGCTGCCCAAGACGGACTGTTGACTGTCGACGACAAGGTTATCGACTTCTTCCCCAACGAGTTGCCCCAAGAGCCCTCGGAGTGGCTCAAAGCAATGACAATAAATAATCTGCTCACAATGTCGTCGGGCTTCTCGAAAGACTATTTGAGCCGTGCACGTTGCGGTGACGACTTCGATTGGGCGGCCGAAACGTTGGCCCTGCCTGTGGTATTCTGCCCGGGCACACGCTTCGCCTACAACAGTATGAACACCTATCTGCTCTCGGTAATCGTTTCGAGGGTTACGGGGCAAAAGCTCTCCGACTACCTCAACGAGCGGCTTTTCAAACAGATAGGCATCGACAATTATATGTGGGACGAGTCGCCGCAAGGCTATACGGCAGGTGGTTGGGGGCTGTTCCTCACTACTGAGTCGTTTGCCAAAGCAGGCCTTTTTGTGCTCCACCGCGGCAACCACAACGGTCGTCAAATACTCAATGCCGAGTGGATCGACGCTATGACCTCGCCGCAGATTTTGCAGTCGGCAGGCACCAACCCCCCCCCCGAAGAGTTGGAAGCAGCCAAGGACGACGACTGGGCGCAGGGCTACGGCTACCAGATGTGGTGCTCCCACAACGGTGCACGTTTCGACGGTGCCTTTGGTCAGTTCATACTGATTATGCCCGAAAAGAGTGCCGTGACGGTCATCACCGCCCACCAAACCCAAACGGCCAAATGCCTGCAATCGGTCTGGACAAACATATACGATAATTTGTAATTTGAAGTTGTCCAATATGTCCGGTGTTCGATAGTTTTATAAGTGTCCAAAGGGGCAATAGAGCCCAAAATGGCGAAAGTGATAGATGGCTTCTGAAAGTGTACAATTATCCTTTTTGTCCATTTGGCCCCTTTGGCCCCTTTGGTCTCTTTAAGACTTTCAGACCCTCTGACAGCATTTCTTTGCGAGTGTAACCGAGAAAAATCTTATTCTTCCAACTTCATTTCAAAACTCCTGCACCTCCATAAACTCCGAAACCGCCGTGTACCAAAAAGCCCTGCCTTTCGGCTCGGTGGCAACAGTGCCGCTGTAAGCTCCGCTCAACTGAGTGCGGATTGCGCTGCCGCTGAAAGTATCGGTCAACTCAATGGAAGCTGATTTTTACGCTCCTTTATGTCTTTTGGATAGGCAGCCGCATTCACATTTCCTACACATTCGAGAAGTCTATTTTCACTTGGGGCTGGTTTACGGGTACAATGGCAATGAGTATTGCGCTGTTGCGCATTGCCGACCCCGAATCGCGCAGTGGTTGTCTCGACGACTACGCCTACGCCTACATCTATATCGCTCCGGTCGAAATTGCTCTCGTCTCGCTCTCGCCCATACTCTTTTACAACGGCTACGGGGGCGTGTTTATAGCAGTTTGTGCTGCGGCAGGCGCTGCCATAATGATCTATGCGGCACTGCGCGGCTGGTTCAAAAAAACGCCCCGAAAATGAAACGACAGATTCTTTCGTTTTTTCTCCTGATGTTCTGCTGCGCGACGGTTTACGCTGCCCCACGCGTCCGCAAAAGCCCCAAAACGACCAACGCAGGCATTGCCTACATAGACCAAAATTTCACACTCTACGACTCGCTGCAAAAACAGTTGCACTCGTTGGCCGAAACAGGCTACAACGAGTATCGCAGCGCCGAACTGCTCTGCGCACATCTTGAAGCCAACGGTTTTAGCATTGAGCGCGGCGTGGCCGGACTGCCAACAGCTTTCATCGCCTCATTCGGTGAGGGTCGACCGGTCATAGGCGTAATGGCCGAATACGATGCTCTGCCGGGTATGGCACAAGATACCGTCACGTTTCGGCAGGCACCCGAATGCGGCGGTGCAGGTCACGGTTGCGGCCACAATCTGCTTGGCACCGGTTCGGTTGCGGGTGCTGTGTCGGTTTCGAAGTGGCTCGCCGAGGGCCACGCAGGTACCATACGGCTCTTTGGCTGTCCGGCCGAAGAGGGCGGCGGAGGCAAGGCCTATATGATGCGCGAGGGCTGTTTTGAGGGTCTGGACGCGATGCTCGACTGGCACCCCGACACCCAAAACACGGTCAACACCCACACAGGGCTGGCCAATGTTCAGGTTCGTTTCGTCTTCCACGGCAAAGCAGCACACGCTTCGGGCGCACCCGAGCAGGGACGTTCGGCGCTCGACGCAGTGGAGGCATTCGACTTTATGATGAATCTGATGCGCGAACACGTACCCTCGTCGTCGCGCATTCACTACATTATCACCGACGGCGGTCGTGCACCAAACGTTGTACCCGACCGTGCCGAAGTGCTCTACTATTTGCGCTCACCACAACGAACCATTGTCGGCGAGCTGTTGGAGCGCACCCTGAAAGCTGCCGAGGGCGCGGCATTGGGCACAGGCACAACTTTCGAATCCGAAATCGTGTCGGGCAACTACGAACGCCTGCCCAACGAGGCATTAACCGAGATTGTCTACCAAAATCTCCAAAAGGTCGGCGGCGTAAGCTACGACCGTCGCGAAGAGGAGTTCGCACGCGATATGATGCGCAATTCGGGCGTCAGCGACACTTTGGAACGTATGCAGCGTATCGGAACGGTCACTCCGCCCGAGGACGACCTTCTCACGGCGTGGGTGTCGAGCGACGTCGGCAACGTGACGTGGAGCGTACCTACGGGCAGCTTCCGCATAGCATCTTTCGTTCCGGCCGGAAGCGGACACTGCTGGCAGCAGACTTCGAGCGGCGGCACCACAATCGGCACCAAGGGAGCGCTGAATGCCGCGCGCGTAATCTGCCTGACCGCTTGCAGGCTCTACGACGACCCTGCGGCAGTTAAGCGCATCAACGAAGAGTTCCAACTCAGGCGCGGCAAAGATTTCCGCTTCTCGCCGCTTATGGGCGACAGAAAACCACCGCTGGACTACAACCGAGCAAAATAGCCAATCATAAAACGCACAAAGAGAATGAAATACTGCCAAATTGCACCATTGATTATGTTGACCATTTTGACCTCGTGCACCCATCGAGAGAGAGCCCTGACGCCGCAGATGATTACAGAGTTTGCTTCGCAAACGGCGGCTCAAACTTTCAACCCCGAACTGCGCAGCAACAGCCTTGCCAAGGTACTGGCCGATATTGAAGTGGTCGACAGCGCCGACACGACGTGCACCTACCGCGTTGCCACGCAGGGCATTACCGACCAAAGCAACTCGGGCCGCTGCTGGCTCTTCTCGACGCTCAACATATTGCGCTCGGAGATGATTGAGCGTTACAACCTGGGCAATTTTCAGTTCTCGCAGACCTACGGGCAGTTCTGGGACGTGTTGGAAAAGTCGAACCTTTTTCTCGAAAACGTCGTCGACAACCGCCGCAAACCATTGACAAGCCGTATGAATCAATGGCTCTTCAATAAACCCATTGGCGACGGCGGCCACTTTGCCAACGCCGCCCACGTAATCACAAAATACGGCGTGGTTCCGCGCGAAGTGATGCCCGAGGCATACAGCAGCACCGACAATGCCGAGATGATGCGTCTGGTGCTGACTCTTCTGCGCCGCTACGGGCTTCAACTGCGCGAAGCCCCAAAGAGCCAAATTGCCGACATCAAAAAGGAGGCTTTGGCCGAAATCTACTCACTGCTTACGGCCACGCTCGGCACGCCGCCCGAACAATTCGTCTGGACAATGACCGACCGCAACGGCAACACGCTCTCGACCGAGAGCTATACGCCGCAGTCGTTCCGCGAGCGTTTTGTCGGCCACAATCTCGAAAACGACTACATTATTTTTATGGACGACCCTACCCGACCCTACGGCCGCACCTACGAGGTCGACTGCTCGCGCAACTGCTACGAACTGGAAAATTGGCATTTTGTCAACCTGCCGACAGACAAGTTATCGAAATTTGCCGTAAATTCGCTGCGTGAAGGGCGAATGTTCTACGTTTCGGCCGACACCTCGCACGATGCAATGGCCGAACGAGGGGTCTACGACACGCACACTTTCGACTATCAAAAGACGTTGGGAATCAATGCCTCAATGTCGAAACGCGAGATGATTGAGAGTTGCGAATCGCGTTCGGCTCACGCAATAGCAGTGGCAGGGGTCAAACTTGACGCCGAAGGAAAACCGGTCAAGTGGCTGATCGAAAACAGTTTCGGTACCCAACGCGGTTGGGACGGATTTGTTGTGATGAGCCAAGAGTGGTTCGAACGCTACCTTTTCCGTATGGTGGTCGAAAAGCGCTTTGTCGACGACGAGATCTTGCGACTTTACAGCAGTAAACCGGTTGTGATTCCTGCGTGGAATCCGACCTACTAATTTTTAAGATGATGAAACAAACACTCACAGTTCCCAAAATTTGTTCGGCCGACGAGCTCGCAACAATAGGGGCATCGGGTATTATCGGGTGCATCAACTGGCCCAAAGAATACCCCTACAAGCCCACTGCAACGTTCCGCATCGGCCACACCGACACTGCCGTGTGCATACTCTTCTCTGTCGAGGAGCAGAACGTTCGCGGGGTCTGCACCGAAAGCAACGGTTCGGTTTGGGAGGATAGTTGCGTGGAATTTTTCGTGCGCCGCCCCGATGACGACCACTACTTCAACTTCGAAACCAACTGCATAGGCGTTGGGCTTTCGGCACGTCGCCGCTCACGCACCGACGATGTTCGGAAATTCACTGCGGCACAAGCCGACCGCATTGTGCGCCGTTCGTCGCTCCCCTGCGAACCAATCGACAAGGCCGACGGACGCTGGTCGCTGCTGATAGAAGTTCCTTTCGAGGTCATCGGCTGCAACGTTTGTCCCGAGAGGCTCTACGCCAACCTCTACAAGTGCGGCGACCGAACTGCCGTACCCCATTTTGTCAGTTGGAGCCCGATTGACGTTCCGACGCCCGACTTTCACCGTCCCGAATTTTTTGGCGAATTAATATTTGAAAAATAACATCACAATGACCGAGAAACTCAACAACATTGCCTCGCAATTCTGCTTGGAGGGCCGGGTGGCCGAAATCAAACCGCTGGGCGAGGGCTTCATCAACGACACTTTTGTTGTCCGCACCGAGGGGTCGGCACCAAACTACATTCTGCAACGCAAAAACAAGGCTGTGTTCCCCGACGTTCCGGCAATGATGCAGAACATCTACCAAGTCACCGAACACATCAAACACAAAGTAGCCGATCCGCTGCGCGAAACGCTGACAGTTGTGCCCACCAAAGATGGCAAACTCTACTACCGCGACGCGGAGGGCGAATACTGGGCCGTCTGCATCTTCATTGAGAACACGGTAACCTACGACCGCGCCGATTCGCCCGAGTTGGCTCGTCAGGGCGGCATAGGCATCGGACGTTTTCAGTCACTTCTGGCCGATTTCGACCGTCCGCTTGCGGAGGTCATAAAGGGCTTTCACAACATTCGCTGGCGTTTCGAGCAGTGGGACGCAGCCGTGAAGACCGACAAGGCAGGCCGCGTGAAAGACCTTGCCGAAGAGATTTCGTGGATAGAGAGCCGCCGCCAAGAGATGATGGATTTCTGGGCGAAGGTCGAGAATGGCACTATTCCCACTCACGTAACACACAACGACACCAAAATCAGCAACATTCTCTTCGATGCCAATAGCAGGGAGGTACTTTGTGCCATAGACCTCGACACGGTTATGAGCAGTACCTCGCTCAACGATGTGGGCGATGCACTGCGCTCCTACACCAACACCGGCGCCGAGGACGACCCCGACCTCGAGAAGGTTTCAATGAGTATTGAGATGTTCCGCGCCTACATAGATGGTTATCTCTCGGAGCGCCGCGGCACGCTCTCTCAATCCGAAATCGACCATTTGGCATTTTCGGGCCGTTTCATCACCTTCGAGCAGGTGTTGCGCTTTTTGATGGACTACATCGACGGCGACACCTACTACAAGATTAAGTATCCCGACCACAACCTTGTGCGCACACGTGCGCAGTACCGCCTGCTCCAAAGTATGGAACAGCAGTACGCCGATATGTGCCGCATCGTCGAGGAGTTGGCCTGACAAACACCAATCTGTAAAGGATTGGTTGCACCAAAGAGCAAATTAATTATTTGATAAATTTGCTCTTTGGTTTATTTTAGTTTATTTTTGCGGCAAATATATATGCAAATGGCAACCAAAATAAACCTGTTATTATCCAAAATACCAGCCGGCGGGCTTGTATTCTCGGCATATATGACGGCTAACGGAATATCGACCAAAGAGCAAACCAACTATGTGCGCTCAGAGTGGATTGACCGTATGGCACAAGGTGTCTATTATCGTAGAGGCAACAAGCCAACACTCTATTCGTCAATATTTTCATACAACGAACAGTTAGGGAAACATTGCTATGTTGGTGCAACAACGGCTCTCGACATAGCCGGTTTTTCACATTTCGTTGCAATGGGCAAACCGACAGCCTATCTATTCACCACCAAAGCCGAACGCCTGCCAAAATGGTTTTTGCTTCACGACTGGGATATGGCCGTGGCCTATTCTACCACAAAGGTATTCGGCGACAGTACATTGGGCGTTATGCCAACTATGGTGGCAGGAAACGAGTTGTGGGTTTCGTCGCCCGAACGCGCCATAATGGAGTGTTTGAACCTGTCGCCAACCTATTTTTCGTTAATGGACATCTATTACATAATGGAGATGTTGACAACATTGCGTCCGAAGTTGGTGCAACAACTGCTCGAATCTTGTACGTCGGTCAAAATCAAACGGTTATTCCTATTGATGGCCGAAAAATCAGGACACGCTTGGTTTGGTGCCCTCGATTTGTCGAACGTCGACTTGGGAGAGGGCAAACGCGCTTTGGCTCCGAACGGGCAATATAATGCAAAGTATCGAATAACCGTTCCAACAGAACTGAACGACTATGAATGACATCTATCGAAGTCGCGTGGAGTTGCTCCTGCGAATCGTCCCAATTATTACAGCCGAAGAGTGTTTCGCTATTCACGGCGGTACGGCGATAAATCTGTTTGTCAAAGAACTGCCTCGCTACTCTGTCGATATTGATTTGACATATATACCAGTGGAAAACGGTTCGACAAGTCTTGCCAATATCTCGCGGCACTTACAACACATTGCCGACGGAATAACTAAGGCGGTAAAGGGTGTAAGAATTGACCCGCGGTGGGATACGAGCAAATTACTGTGTGACTACCGCGGCAGCAAAGTTAAAATTGAGGTCAACCAAATAAAACGCGGCATAGTCTGCGGCCCAACAGTCAGAAAACCATTGTGCCAACGAGCGCAAGACGAATTCAGGCTCTATTGCGAGGCCGACATTGTTCCAATGCCGCAACTCTATGGTGGAAAAGTAGCGGCAGCATTGTCGCGACAACATCCGCGCGATATGTTCGATGTTCGCTATATGGAGTTAGGATTGGACGACATTAAAGAGGGTTTGATTTTTTGTCTGCTCAGCAGCGACCGCCCGATTTACGAATCATTCTCTCCGAGAGAGATTGACCAACGCGATGCTATGAAAAATCAATTTGCCGGAATGAGCGACGTAGAGTTTTCATATGAAGAGTACGAAACTACTCGCAGTAAGTTGATTCGTGAGGTTAATAAGGTAATGACCAGTTCGGACCGACGATTTTTGGTCGATTTCGAAAAAGGTGAACCCAATTGGAAAGCCTCCGAATATGCTTCATTTGAGAAATATCCGTCAGTGCAGTGGAAACAGATTAACATCGGTCAACTGCGCCAAACCAACCCATCGAAATTGGCAGATGAAGTCGAGCGATTGATGAGAGTGTTGGCTGTCGATTAATGTTTCACTTATTTTTACCGCCACAGGGCAGTTTGATCGATATGTGGTTGATATAACAAAAAATGTTGCAACAGTGTGTGTTGCAACATTTTTTGTTATAAAATCAAGATAGTATCAGTGTTTGGAGCGGTACTGTTTGCGGTCGCGCTCCTCCATCATACGGCGCTGCTCTTTCTGCATATCTTCCAATCGCTGTTGCCACTTGCTCTTGGGCTTCTTTTTGCCGTCGTTTTTCTTCGAGGCAGACATCAGTTGAGCGTGAATCTTATCGTCGTTGACAGCAGCGCGGAAAGCCCACGTCTGACCCATAGTAATCAGCTGCGAAACGAAGTAGTAGTAGCACAAACCCGAAGCGTAGTTGTTCATCCACAGGAGCATCATTATCGGCATCAGGTAGACGGTCATAAACTTCATACCGGCCATCTGCTGGCCACCGGTGTTCTGCTGTTCGTAGGTGAGCTTCGAGTAGAAGAACAGAGTCACAGCCATAATGAGCGCAAAGAGGCTCACGTGGTCGCCATACCACGGAATATTGAATGGCAAATTGAGCACGCTGTCGTAGGTCGAGAGGTCTTCGGCCCAGAGGAAACGTTGGCCGCGCAACTCAATAGAGGTTGGGAAGAAGCGGAACATTGCAATAACGATTGGCATCTGCAAGAGCATCGGCAGGCAGCCTCCCAAAGGACTCACTCCGCATTTTTTGTACAAATCCATCGTCGACTGCTGACGCTTGAGCATCTCCTGCTGATCCTGCTGATTGGGATACTTGGCGTTTATGGCATCGATTTCGGGTTTCAGGGCTCGCATCTTGGCCGACGACATATAGGATTTATAGGTGAACGGGAAGATGACAAGTTTGATGAACAGCGTGAGCAGCAGAATGATGATGCCGAACGACGAGATGTATTTGCTCAAAAAGTCGAACACCGGAATCACCACCCAACGGTTGCACCAACGCACGAGCCAACCACCAAGCTGTACGACCTTTTCCAAACCAATCTCATAGTTTTTCAGAATCGAAAACTTGTTGGGACCGAAATAGAATTTGAAGTTATACTCGCTTTGGTCGCTCTTAAACGGCACCGCAACGGCTGCCTTGAAGTCCTTGACGTAGCCGCTCCCGGGGGCGTAGGTATCGTAGGCCAACACACCGCTCGAAAAACCGCTCGGGGCAATCATAATCGAAGAGAAGAATTGTTGTTGGAAATCGAACCACTCGAATGTGGTGGTAATGGTCTGCTCCTTGTGTCCGCGTCCGCGTTTCGAATCGCCAACGCCCAGTTTTTCCAACTTGCGTTCCTCGGGATAGAGGTACGAAATAGTGGTGTATTGGTTCTCGTTTTGGAACCCTTTTTCGTTCTGGTAAGAGGTATTCTCCCAATCGATGTCGAACGACGAGGTGGTCTGCATCCACTCCTCCATACCCACAAAACGCACGTCGTAGTCGATCATATAGTCGCCCGGGCGCATAGTATAGATAAATTCGACGTAGGCATTGGTGTCGATCGGCAGGCGCATCGAGAGTCTTTTGGCCTCAACGCCGTCGATTTCGAGCGTTTCAATCGGCTGTGCATCGAAATAGTAGTCGGCAGTGCTGACCTTTGCCTCGCTGTAACCTTTGCGCAGGTAGAAGCTCAAATCGAACTTAACGCTCTTGGGGTCAAAAAGTTGAATCGGCGCGCCATCACCCTTTTTGGAGTAACGTTTGTAGTCTTTGAGAGTCACATCGGTAACCTTGCCGCCCAAAGACGACACGGTAACCGCCATTACATCGTTTTCGAAGGTATAGAGTTGCTCTTGGCCATTCATTGCCGCAACGAGCGTACCGCCAAAGTTGCGTTCGATGTTGGTCTGGAACTGCTGTTGCTGTTTGGCGGCCAGAGCCGCTGCTGCTGCCTCGCGTTCGCGTTCGTCCTGAATGTTGTCGACCACGCTTTGAAGATATTTGTAGGGGTGTTCGGCGCGGTCAATCGAGTCGGCCTTGAATTTGGCATACTGCTCCTCGGCGTAGGCTGCCTGTGCCTTCTCGACCCTCTTTCCGTTCCACCAGCTGTAACCAAAGAGTATTACGCCGCACAGCACAAGGCCAATGATAGATTTTTTATCCATTTATTAGAAAATCGTCTGATTATAAATTAATTGTTATTTGCATTGTTTCGAATCTCTGTACTTCTTTGCAGCCGCAACAAAACCCACAAAGAGCGGGTGAGGACGACGCACAGTGCTCTTATATTCGGGGTGGAACTGCACGCCCACAAACCACGGGTGCCCCTCCAACTCGACAGCCTCAACAAGGTGTGTATCGGGGTTCACGCCGACGGCTTTCATTCCGTGCTGCTCGTATTCGGCCAAAAAAGCATTGTTGAACTCGTAGCGGTGGCGGTGGCGTTCGTAGGTTATCTCCTGAGCGTAGGCATCGAACATATGGGTGCCACGTTTCACCACGCAGGGGTAAGCGCCCAGACGCATTGTGCCTCCCTTGTCCAAAACGCCCTTCTGACCCTCCATAAGGTCAATAACGGGGTGTTGGGTTGGGGTCTCCATCTCGGTCGAGTTGGCATCGGCATAGCCCAAAACGTCGCGCGCAAACTCAATCACGGCACACTGCATTCCCAGACAGATTCCAAAGAAAGGTATGTTATGCTCGCGAGCGAACCTCACGGCAGTAATCTTGCCCTCAATGCCGCGGTGTCCAAAGCCGGGGGCAACCAAAATGCCGTTCATATTGCCCAGCAGTTCGGCTGCCGACTCGTTGGTAACGGTTTCGGAGTTGATATATACCACCTTGACTTTCACGTTGTTGACCGCGCCGGCGTGGATAAACGACTCGACAATCGACTTATAGGCATCGGGCAGGGCGGTATATTTGCCCACCAAAGCTATCTCCAACTTATCGGTGCAGTTCTTAACGCGGTCGACAAACTCACGCCACGACGAAAGGTCGGGTTCGGTGTCGTATGGCAGACCGAGTTTGGCCAATACCACCTCGTCGAGGTGTTGGTCGTGCATCAGAAGCGGCACTTCGTAAATTGTCGGCACGTCGATCGACTGCACAACCGCTTCGGGGGCGACATTACAGAAGAGTGCCACCTTGCGGCGAATCTCCTGATTGAGGTCGCGCTCAGTACGCAGAACCAAAACATCGGGTTGCAGACCGTTCTCCAACAGCTGTTTAACAGAGTGTTGGGTTGGTTTGGTCTTCAACTCGCCCGAGGCCGACATATATGGAATGAGTGTAAGGTGCAGAACGACGGTATTTTGGTATCCGAGCTCGTAGCGCAACTGACGCACCGACTCGATGTAGGGCAACGACTCAATGTCGCCAACCGTACCGCCGATTTCGGTTATCACAACATCGTACTCCTTATTCTTGCCAAGCAGCATAATGCGTCGTTTGATCTCGTCGGTGATGTGGGGGATTACCTGCACGGTCTTGCCCAAAAAGTCGCCGCGGCGCTCTTTGTTGATTACGCTTTGGTAGATTTTACCCGTTGTCACGTTGTTGGCCTTCGAGGTTGTAATCGAGGTAAAACGCTCGTAGTGACCCAAATCGAGGTCGGTTTCGGCACCGTCCTCGGTCACATAGCATTCGCCGTGTTCATAGGGATTGAGTGTACCCGGGTCGACATTTATGTAGGGGTCGAGCTTCTGAATGGTCACCCGATAGCCCCGCGCTTGGAGCAGTCGTGCCAATGAAGCCGAGATTATACCTTTGCCCAACGACGAGGCAACGCCTCCCGTGACAAACACATATTTTGTCTTAGATGTTTCGTTCTCAAACATTTCTATCTTTTGTTAGCTGTTGGCTATTTGAATTTAGCGGTTATTGAATATCTGTTCTCTGTTAGTTGTCCTGATTCTCCTTGTCGATAAGATTAATCTTCTCGATTGTTGCCGCCATCTCTGCCTTGGTGTGCTCAATTTTGTCCTGAACGTCGCGAATCATTGCCTCGGCATTCTTGGAGCGTGCAAAGAATCCAATGTTGTTTTCGAGCGTGGCAATATCTTGTTCGAGCTGTTTAACCTTGTTGTAGAGACGGTCGCGCTCGACTTTCAGTCGACGGTCGCCGCCACCTTTGAGTGTCGAAATCTTCGAGCGGTAGCGATCCATATTGCGTCCGTGTTCGCTCGAACGGAGCGTTGCAAACAGACGGTCGACAGCCTCGCGGTAACGTTTCTGAACACTCTCCTTCTCCTTGATGGGCACAAAACCGATCTCGTTCCAACGGCGTTGGAACTCCTTGATATCGTCGAACGAACAGTTGCCGTCGTAGGCCTCAATCTCGGCAATCAGCGCATTTTTCTTGGCCAGATTGTCGTCGTGCTCGGCATCGACGCCAGAGAAGTGGGCTGCCTTACGTGAGAAGAACTTGTCGCAAGCGGTGCGGAAACGCTTCCAAATGGCGTCGGAGTAACGACGCGAAACGGGGCCTATCTCTTTCCAACGTTTTTGCAAAGCGATGAGTTCCTCGGTGGTCTTTTTCCACTGTTCGCTATCCTGCAACGCTTCGACGGCTTCGCAAATCTCGGTTTTGAGTTGGAGGTTCTGAGTCATCTCGGCCTTGACATTGCCGTAGAAAGCACGCTTCAGCTCAAAGAAGTGGTCGCAAGCCACGCGGAAACGTTCGTAGATTTTGGTATTGTCTTTCTTGGGGGCAAAACCGATGGTCTTCCATACCTTTTGAATCTCGACAAGCTGGTCCGATGCCTTATTCCACTCTTTACGCGAAGTGAGCACCTCGGTCGAAAGTTCTTCGGCCTTGATGCAGAGCGCAGTTTTCAGTTCGAGGTTGCGTTTCTGCTCCTCTTTGATGGTATCGTAATACTCCTGATGCTGTTTGTTGATGCGCGACGATGCCTCTTTGAAGCGTTCCCAAATCGAATCTTTATACTCGTTCGAGACAGGGCCAATCTCGCGCCACTGCTCGTGAAGCTCCTGCAACTTGCGGAAAGCCACCACCGTCGACGGCTCCAAAACAAGCGCTTCGGCTGCCTCACAGAGCTGAATCTTGGCTTCGTAGTTGCGTTTCAGATCCAAATCGCGCAACTCTTTGTTGATTTTTATGTAGTTGTAGAAGTTCTCGACGTGAAGGTTGTAGGTCTCCCAAAGTTCCTTGACGTAGGGCTGCGGAACAACACCGGTCTCTTTCCAGCGCTGTTGCAGTTCACGGAACGACTGGAAAGTCTGGTTCATCGTTTCGTTACTGTTGACCAGCTCCTTCAAATCCTCAATAATCTTCTGTTTGATTTTCAGGTTATCCTCTTTGGTGCGCTCCAAGTTGGACATATACTCTTCGCGACGGCGACGGTACTGGGAGAAAGCCTCTTTCAGACGAATCTCGTCGTTGTCGGCCGGAGCGATAAAATCCTCTGCATTGCCGCCGCGCTCTACGAACTCTTTGCGCAGAGCCTCGACATCGTTGCGGTGCTGACGATAGAATGCCACCTTGATGGCCTCAACGTCGTAACGCATCATCTGGACGGGTTTGTTCTCCAACAGCGATGCAAAATAGGCCACCAACTCCGACTTCGACATTGAGCCTATATCGGCCAACGTGTCGGCCACTTTGCCAACCGCCTCGTCTTCATTATCCTCCGAAATCTCATCGTTTTCGAGCACAAATTCGGGCGCCTCGGCTGCCAATGCAGCCTCTTCATCGTTGAAACTTACGCCCTCTGCCTGCGGCTCGGCGTCGTCGTGAGTGGCAACCAGCTCGGCCTTAGGCTCCGACGACTCTTTGTCGGGCTCAACTGTCGGCGCAGCAACAACTTCGGCTGTCGGCCCGGCAACCACCTTGCGCGTACGCGGACGTTTGGGTTTTGGTGCAACCTCCTGCTCGGCAGCAGGTTCGGCAACAGGTTCGGCAGCAGGTTCGGCAACTGCTTCGGCAACTGCTTCGGCCGCCATTTCGGTGGTCGTCGCGGCCTTTTGTTTGCGGGGAGCACGTTTTTTGACAACCTTCTCCTCGGTAGGTTGTGTTGCAGGGCCGACCTCGGCCGGGCTCTCTTTGGCAGTTACATTTTGCGCATCTTCGGCAATGCCGACTTGTTCCACAGGAACAGACTCTTCGATCTTCTTGGTAGCCATACTCTCTTCGGTTTTTAGTTATGGTAACTATCTTTAATATTAAAGACAACTTACAAATATAGGGGGTTTCCTAAAACTTTCCAATCTTTCGCCGGCAAAAAGAGCCGTTTGCTTTTTTTTCTGACCCATAAGGGTTTTTTCGGCCTAAAATTAGTACCTTGCAGAGTTTTTTAAGAACCTTACCACCGACAAGATGAAATACAGAATATTATTGGTCGACGACGAGGTCGATATCTTGGAATTTGTGAGTTACAATCTGCTGCGCGAGGGCTACGAGGTCTACACTGCTTCAAACGGTCGGGAAGCGCTCCAAAAAGCCCTCGAACTCAGACCGCACCTTGTTCTTCTCGATGTGATGATGCCCGTTATGGACGGTATGACAACCTGCACGGCAATGCGCAACCACCGTGAGTTGAAAGATACGCTCATCATTTTCCTCTCGGCACGCAGCGAAGACCAGTCGCAAATCGATGGTTTCGAGCACGGTGCCGACGACTACATCACCAAACCCATAAAGGTGAAGATTCTGGTTAGCCGCATCAAAGCTATGCTCAAACGCATTCCCATTGGCGAAGAGGAATCGGCCGTGCCGAACAACGACAGTGTTACCATTGACCGCGAACGCTTCACGGTGAGGGTCGGCAACCGCGAAATGGTCTTGCCGCGCAAGGAGTTCCAACTGCTGGCACTACTCTACTCCAAACCCCAAAAGGTCTTCTCGCGCGAGGATATATACAGCGGAGTTTGGGGCAACAAGGTCGTTGTAGGCGACCGCACAATAGATGTTCACATTCGCAAACTGCGCTCCAAAATCGGCGACAACCACATTGTCACCATCAAGGGAGTGGGGTATAAATACCAATAATTAAAAATTCAAAATTCAAAATTCAAAATTCAACCGACGAACGAAGCGAGAGCAGAGACTGCTTGCAGGCTATGCCTCGCAAGGAGGAGGAAAAGACGCCGAAGGCGGATTAAAATTAAGAATTGACTTTTCGAAAAACAGACTTATTAGACCTATAAGACTTATTAGACATAGTTGCATTTGACTATTTGAAAAGCCGACTTATTAGACCTATATGACTTTTTAGACCTATAAGACTTATTAGACTTAGTTGCATTTGACTTTTAGACTTTTAGACAAAAAATAAAATGATTATTCTCGTACTAAATTGCGGTAGCAGCTCGATCAAGTATCAGGTCATCGAGATGTGCCAAAACCAAAACAAACTCTTGGCCAAGGGACTTGTCGAGCGTATCGGCATCACCGACGGCGTATTAACCCACAAGCCTGTCGGACGCGAACCGGTTGTTACGGTCACCGACATTCCCGACCACACCGTCGGCATAGACCTAATAATCAAAGCAATCACCTCTCCGCAATCGGGCGTTATCGACTCGCTCGAAAAGCTCGATGCTGTCGGGCACCGTGTTGTCCACGGCGGCGAAACCTTCAAAGAGAGTGCTCTGATCGACCAAAAGGTCATCGAATTGGTTGAGGGTTGCACCGAGTTGGCTCCGCTCCACATTCCGGCCAACCTGAAAGGCATTTATGCCATTTCGAAGCTCCTGCCCAATGTTCCGCAGGTAGCCAATTTCGATACGTCGTTTCACCAGACTATGCCTGCCAAAGCCTTCATCTACGGCATACCCTACCGCTACTACGAAGAGTACCGCGTGCGCAAGTACGGCTTTCACGGAACGAGCCACCGTTTTGTGGCACAGCAGGCCTGCCGGCTGACCGGCATCGATTACAACCATTCGAAGATTGTCACCTGCCACGTTGGCAACGGCGGTTCTATCACCGCAATTCTGAACGGCAAGAGTGTCGATACTTCAATGGGTCTTACCCCTGTCGACGGATTGCTGATGGGCACACGCAGCGGCGAAATAGACCCGGGCGCGCTGAACTTCATCTCGAGCAAGGAGAATAAATCGATGAGGCAGATTTGGAATATGCTCAACAAGGAGTCGGGCGTATTGGGCATCTCGGGCGTTTCGTCCGATATGCGCGACGTGACTGCCGCAGCCAATAGCGGCAACGAGCGTGCGCGTTTGGCTCTTGACACCTATTACTACCGCATTAAACAGTTAGTTGGAGCTTATGCCGCCTCAATGGGCGGACTGGATCTGCTGGTCTTCACGGGCGGCGTTGGCGAGAACGACTTTGTAATGAGGCAGACGGTCTGCCAGGATATGGAGTTTATGGGTATCAGTTTCGACGAGAAGATCAACGACGGTCTGCGCGGCCGCGACACCATTCTCTCGAAGGCCGACTCAAAGGTTAAGGTTGCCGTAATAGCCACCAACGAGGAGTTGGTCATTGCTACCGACACCTACAACATTGTCAGCAAATTAAGTAAATAAACATCAACAAAAAAGCAAAAATACTATGATTAAACATCTCGAAGAAATTGTTGCAGCTGCTGCCGCTAAGGGCAAACGCAAAATGATTGTTGCCTATGGTCAGGATACCCACTCGATTGGAGCAACCGATATGGCAATCAAGGCCGGACTTGTGACGGTAACCCTCGTGGGCGACCCCGAGGAGATAGCCAAATCGTGCAAGGCCGAGGGTGTAGATATTGATCAGTACGAGATTATTCCCGAGAAGAGCGACGTAAAGGCAGTCGAGATTGCCGTCAAGGCTGTCAACGAAGGCAAGTACGACGTGCTGATGAAGGGTGTTGTGCCGACCGACAAGTATATGCGCGGCATTCTGAACAAGGAGTGGGGTTTGCTGCCTCCGAAGGCAACGTTGAGCCACATTACCGTTTTGGAGATTCCCAAGTACCACAAACTACTGACCGTTAGCGATGTTGCTGTTATTCCGGCTCCCGATTTCGACCAGAAGAAGGCCATTGCCAAATATCTGATTCAGACAGCCAACTCGCTGGGCATCGAGCGCCCGAAGATTGCCCTGATTGCACCGAGCGAGCAGGTTCTGCCCAAAGTCGTTTCGTCGGTCGAGGCCTCGTTGCTGTCGGTTATGGGCAGCCGCGGTCAGTTGGGCAAAGCCGATTTCGACGGCCCGTTGGCTCTTGACGTAGCCATCGACCCCGAGAGCGTCAAAATCAAAAAGTTGTCGGGCCCCGTTGCAGGCGATGCCGACTGTCTGCTCTTCCCCAACATCGAGGCAGGCAACGTCTTCTTCAAGGCGTGCGCCAAATTCGGTGGTGCCGAGTTGGCAGCAATGGTTGCCGGCCCAACAGCTCCCTGCGTGCTGACCTCGCGCGGCGATTCGATCAAAACCAAACTTTACTCCATAGCATTGGCCTGCCTTGCAGTGAAGAGATAGAGCTATGAAATCCTACAAAATACTAACCATAAATCCGGGCTCTACCTCCACAAAAGTAGCAGTCTTTGAGAACGATATCGAACTTATTTCGACCACGCTGCGCCACACCTCGGAAGAGATTGGACGCTACCCAACCATTCTGTCGCAACTCGATTTTAGACGCGACGTCATTCTGAAAGCAATCAAAGCTGCGGGCATTGAGCTTTCGGAGTTGGACAGCGTTATCGGCCGCGGAGGTATGCTTAAACCAATTCCGAGCGGCACCTACGAAGTCAACGCGGCAATGATCGACGACATCAAACAGCGCCCCACAGGGCAACACGCCTCTAATCTGGGTGCTCTTTTGGCAGCCGAGATAGCAGCTATGGCAGGGACAAAAGCCTATATAGCCGATCCGGTGGTAGTCGACGAGCTGCAACCCGTAGCACGCCTGACAGGTCTGCCGCAGCTGCCTCATCACTCAATCTTCCACGCCCTCAATCAGAAGGCAGTGGCAAGGCTCTACGCCGAGCGCGTTGGGCGGCGCTACGAGGAGATGAACCTGATTGTTGCCCATATGGGCGGCGGAATCTCGGTCGGTGCACACCGACGCGGTGAAGTGGTCGACGTCAATAATGCACTCGACGGCGAAGGGCCTATTTCGCCCGAGAGGTCGGGCACGTTGCCTGCACTCGCATTAGCCGATATGTGTTTTTCGGGCAACTACACGCGCGAACAAATTTCGAAACTGATTAACGGCAAAGGCGGCGTGGTTGCTCATCTTGGCACCAACGATATGCGCGAAGTCGAACGTCGTGCCTCCGAGGGCGACAAAAAGGCGGCTTTGGTGTTCGATGCAATGGCTTATAGCGTCGGTAAATATGTTGGTCAGGCTGCCGCCGTACTGCACGGCAAGGTCGACGCCATCATTCTGACCGGCGGAATTGCTTACAGCAAAACCCTGTGTGCCTACGTTAAAGAGATGGTCGGCTGGATTGGCGAGGTGATTGTGATGCCCGGCGAAAACGAACTCGAAGCACTCGCAATGAATGCAGTACGTGTTTTGGACGGCACGCTCAAAGCCAAGACCTACAAATAGATTGGCTTTGACGAGCGGCCTTACGCCACTCAGTCAAAAAGAATAGAGGGTGTACGACAATTTATATCGGACACCCTCTGTTTTCTTAGAAGTAATCTTAGCGGCGGTACTCGCCGAATTGCACTTCCAATGAACCCGGAAGCACACGGCCGTCCGAAATGGTTGCTTCGGCCGAGAATGTAATCGAGTCGTAGCTCTCTTCGGGAATGGTGTCGAACATAATCAATATAGGCTGAAACATAGCACCACTTTTTACCCAGCCGTCCAATGTCAGCGGTTTACCCTTATCCTCGTAGTCGTATAGTACTTCGCACTGAGGATACGAAACGACGCAATCGGGCATATAGGCCTTAATGTGGAATTTGTCGCTCAAATTTTCACCTGCGGTACGACCAAAAAGAACCTTATCGGCCGAAATTTTCAAATCGGTAACCGAAGAATATATCGCGTTGAATGCCGCGTATGGCCATTTGTATTTCCTGTTGTCGTTTTGGTAATACCTATCGAGTGTTGACGAAATAGTAGCACTCAATTTCCTTAGTTCTGGTGAATTACACCAAGACACATAATCATCTGAAACATATGAAAAATCCTCATCATACCCAGCAAAAAGAACGAGGCCTAAATTATGATTTGTTGTTATCGTGTCGTTATCGCATCCGTTTCTGTAGAATCACTTACTTTCGGCTTGCAATCCATACAATACCTCTCTATCCACGCAACTGTATGAGGCCATATAGAAATTTGTCACCCAATCGGTCCTCCAAATATTAATAATAGGATCTGTGACATACGGCTTGTTTTCACAAGACGTAAATAATGTAAATACTGATATGGCAAATAATGCTAAATAATTCTTTTTCATAATCATTAATTACTACCGGTGCGTTAATTTTTTGTTTTTCATTGTAATTAATTGACATATATATATTTATAAGCGTTCTTTGACTTTTTGATTTGAAATGAAACGTAACTTTGCATTAGAAAATGCAAAGCAATGAATTCAGGAAAATATG
>JAXEIN010000017.1:0-247439 GCA_034102025.1 Tidjanibacter sp.
GCCCAACTCGCGAGCAGTCTTCTCGGTGGTCAGATACTCCTCTACCACCAACTCGCGTAACTCTTTCGAGTGACGCTTCTGTACCTCTTTCTTTTTCATTTTCTTGTCCTGTTTGTGTCAACCTATTTCAGGACAAGACAGAAATTGCATTCCCATTGACCCTTAGGTCAATCATTAATCACCTTATTCGCCTTACTAACCTTATTTTTCCTTTTTTGCCAACCGCCAACCTACACCGACAGCACTTTGACCAAATCGAGGTCGTTGCGGCTTATGGTGGTTGTTCGGTTCAAAGCCTGCGAGAATGGTACGTAGACCAGCTCGCCGTTGCGGATTCCAACCATAATATTGCGCTGACCCTCGCCGAGTGCAGTGATGCACCGTGCGCCAAGGCGTGAGGCCAAAATTCGGTCGGCCGCCGTGGGTGAGCCGCCGCGTTGCAGGTGGCCGAGAATGGTCACTCGCGCGTCGTATTCGGGGTACTCCTTTTCGACACGTGCGGCAAGTCCCATTGCGCCGCCCGTTGTGGGGTTCTCGGCAACCAACACTATGGCCGAGTGTTTGCTTTTGCGGAAACCGTTGTCGATGAGTTGCCGCAACTGGTCGTCGCCGGTGTTCAACTCGTTGATTATTGCAGCTTCGGCACCGCTTGCAATGGCTCCGTTAAGAGCCAAATATCCGGCCGTGTGGCCCATTACCTCGACGAAGAAAAGGCGCTCGTGGCTGGTTGCCGTGTCGCGCAACTTGTCGACCGCCTCGACTATTGTGTTCAAAGCGGTATCATAGCCGATTGTCGAGTCGGTGCCCGCCAGGTCGCGGTCGATAGTGCCGGGCAGTGCCACAACGGGTACGTCGAACTCGTCGGAAAATATCTGTGCACCGGTTATGGTGCCGTCGCCGCCGATGACTACAAGTGCGTCGATCGAGGCGGCACGCATATTATCGTAGGCTGTGTGGCGACCTTCGGGGATTAGAAATTCGGGACAGCGTGCGGTTTTCAGAATTGTTCCGCCACGTTGAATTATATTGCTGACGCTCTCGGCGTTGAAATCGATAATCTCGTTACATATCAGACCCTTGTAGCCGCGCATAATGCCCTTTACACGGTAGCCGGCAACGATTGCGGCACGCGTGAGTGCGCGAATGGCTGCATTCATTCCGGGGGCATCGCCGCCCGAGGTGAGCAGGCCGATGGTTTTAATTGTTCTCTTCATTGTTGCAAATCAAAATATAGACTGTTTTACACCGATTGTTCTTCGGCGCAAAAGTAGCAATATATCGGTAAAAACGGAAGGTTTTTAATTTTTTCCTTTAAGCCATTTAGCCCCACACGGTCTTATGGCTATTGTTTATTGACTTTTCGACTTTCAGACGTTCGCTCACCTTATGCGGTCGAGCGAGCGCACCAGCTTTTCGTCTTTGTAGGTTGCGCGGAGAGAGAGCCATTGCAGAATGATGCAGACCAAAGGAAAGAATGCGGGGGTCGAAATGGTCGAGAGAACCGTCATTCCCAACGCGGCGGCAGAGTTCGACATACGAATTGCGTAGAAGAGCGCAAAGGCCTGACTGCCAACGATCAGCACTATATTGGCCGCGCCCAGCCGAATCTGCAAAAGGCGGTTCTTGAAGCACCAGACAATAACGAACGAGAGTAGGGCAGAGAGTGCAAACAGTCCGCCGACCCACACTACGTCGAAAGCGTGAAGCGCGTAGTCGGCCCCGTCGGCACTGTAAGATGCCAGTGGAACAAAACAGATTGTGGCCATCAGAGCGGTCACCAAAAGCATATATACGGTTTGAATCCTTTGAAACATAATTTATTGCTGTTTTGAAATCTCTTCGTCGATGAAATAGGAGTTGCGTTCGGGCGCGTTGCGGTTGATGAGTTCGCCCAGAAAACCGGCCAAAAAGAGCAGTACGCCCAACACGGCGGCTGTGAGTGCCAAGAAGAACAGCGGCTGGTCGGTTGCGGTGCGGTAGGGCAGACCCGAGGACTGCAAAACTATTTTTTCGATGACAATCCAGAGTGCGGCCACAATGCCAAACAGAAACATCAGCGTCCCCAGTCCGCCGAAAAAGTACATCGGCGAGCGCCCGAAACGCGAGATGAACATTACGGTTATCAAATCCAAATAGCCCTTCATCATACGTTCGAGGCCATATTTCGACTTTCCGTAGCGGCGTGCATAGTGGCAGACCTCCTTCTCGCCAATCTTGCCGAAACCGGCGCGTTTGGCCAAAATCGGAATGTAGCGGTGCATCTCGCCGTAGACCTCAATGCTCTTGACAACCTTGTTGCGGTAGGCTTTCAGCCCGCAGTTGAAGTCGTGGAGCCGGATTCCGCTCACGCGGCGGCAGGTGCGGTTGAAAAAGCGGCTCGGCAGTGTCTTCGACTTGGGGTCGTGACGGTGGCGTTTCCAGCCCGAAACCATATCGAACCCTTGGTCGACAATCATACGGTAGAGCTCAGCAATCTCGTCGGGCGAGTCCTGCAAGTCGGCGTCCATAGTGATAACCACTTCGCCCACAGCGCGTTCGAAACCGCAGTAGAGAGCTGCGCTCTTGCCGTAGTTTTTACGAAACCTGATTGCGCGAATCGGGAATTTGGGTGCCAAGGAGTTTATGACGCTCCACGTTGCATCGGTCGAGCCGTCGTCGATGATTATAATTTCGTAGGAGTAGTTGTGGTCGTGCATCACGCGGTCGATCCACTCGGTCAGTTCGCCCAACGACTCCGCTTCGTTCATTGCCGGAATGACGACTGAAATATCCGTTTTATTCATTTTTAGACGTGGTTTGAGAGTCGTTGTTTTGAGAAAACAGATTGGCTTCACGGCGCGTCAGCGAGGCTACGGGCAGAGCAATCAGCAGCCCGACAAAACAGTTGGTAATAACCGACGAAACAGTTATGTAGAATGGGTTGAGCACCGAACGGCGAGCCATTGCGTAGGCTTGGTCGAAGGTTTGGTCGGGCAACATATCCTGATACAAAACCATAAGGTCGTCGACCGTTGCGAGTACCTGTTCTTTGATGAAGAAGTTCGACATAATGGTTGAATAGACCCCCATTATCACCCCGGCAAAGAGCATCGAAGCAACAATGAAACCCACACCGCGACTGAACGAAAATCCCTGATTGGGTGCAAGCGTTATGCTTGTGGCTGCAACCTTTCGCGTGAAGCCGTAGAGCAGGACTATTGTCAGAGTCCACCCTGCGACGTTCAGAATCGTGATCCAAACCTTTTGCGTCTCCGCGTCGAGCGGTTGGGTCAGCAGGCCGAATCCTACCAAAACCAAACCTATGATCGTACCGGCTTTGAGTGCCTCGTACCAAAAACTCTTCTTGTCCATATACTTATCCCTACATATCTATATCTATATCAATAATTGTTCTATTTAAGTTCTCCGCCGCCCTCACGTACTACGACGGCTTCGCCATCGGTGAGGTCGACCATTGTTGTGGGAACGTTGTCGCCTGTGCCGCCGTCGATTACTATGTCGACCTGTCGGTCGTAGCGCTCCTTAATCAGCTCGGGGTCGGTGGTGTACTCAATCACCTGATCGTCGTCTTTGACCGAGGCGGTAGCCATCGGGAAGTCGAGCGACTCGACTATTGCCAGCGGAATGGCGTTGTCGGGCATACGTATGCCGACCTTCTTGCGACGGCCGAGAGCTTTGTCGGGCACGCGCGACGAGGCTTCGAGTATAAACGTAAAACGACCCGGCAGATTGCGTTTGAGCACCTTGAAACAGCTGTTGTCGACCTTGGCAAAACGGTCAATCATACCGAACGACGAACAGACAATGGTCAACTCGTCGTCGCGTTTACAGCGAATCTGTTTTATGCGGTCAATAGCCTTCACCGAGTGGAGCGAACACCCGAAGGCGTAGACGCCGTCGGTAGGGTAGATGACCACTCCGTCGTTTTCCAGAACCTTTACAATACGCTCTATCTCACGCTCGTTGGGATTCTGCTCGTATATTTTGACCAGCTCTGCCACTTGTGGGAAAATTATTTACAAAAAAAGGGTAAGCTACTTATATCGCACCGCTACAACCACCTACCCTTGCTCTCTTCCAAGCCTGGGGGATTCAGCAGGAGCTGGTCGTATAAGACTTACCCGAGGTGCAAATGTACGAATTTTTCTTACTTTTGCAAAAAATTTGCCTTAATATGAGTCGGAAGTCAAAAAGAGTGGTGTTGTGGAGCGTGGCAGCGGTTGTCGCCGTGGTGCTCGCGGGTGTCGTCTCGGTGGAGGTGGCGGTGCGTCAAAAGTGCGTTCCAAGTGTCGCAACGGTGCGTATCCCCTCCAATGCCACTTACGCCGCGCTTTTGGATTCGCTGCGTAGCGGCGGAGTTGAGAGGGTCGGGGTTGTCGACTTTTGGGGTCGGGTACGCAGACTCGACAGCTCGTTCAAAGGTGGCAACTACCGTTTTGGAACCGACGCAACGCCGCGCTCGCTTGTTGGCCGTCTGCGTTCGGGCGACCAGACTCCGGTGCGCATAACCTTCAACAATGTCGGCTCGCTCGGCCTGTTGGCCTCACGCCTGTCGACCCAAATCGAGGCCGACTCTGCAACCATAGCCGCACACCTGCTCGCGCCCGAAACGGCCGAGAACTACGGTTTCTCGACCGAAACATTTTTGTCGATGTTCATTCCCGACACCTACGAGGTGTGGTGGACGCTCTCGCCCAAGGCGCTAACAGACCGAATGAAAACCGAATACGACCGTTTTTGGAACTCCCCCGACCGCGCCGAAAGGCTCAAAGAGCTGAAACTTACGGCAACGGAGGTCTACACCCTTGCGTCGATTGTATATCAGGAGACCACCCTGGCCGACGAGATGCCGCGCATTGCCGGAGTATATATGAACCGTCTACACCGTGGCATTCCGCTCCAAGCCTGCCCAACGGTGAAGTTTGCTTTGGGTGAGCCGGGCTTGCGCAGAGTGTTGTATAAACACACCCGAATAGATTCGCCCTACAATACCTATATTAATCGAGGCCTTCCTCCCGGCCCAATCGCAATGCCGTCGAAGGCTGCCATTGAAGCGGTTCTGAACTACGAACACAACGACTACCTCTATTTCTGCGCGGCGGACGATTTTTCGGGGCGCAACCTCTTTGCCAAAACCCTCGCCGAACACAACCGCAACGCACGCCGTTATGCCGCTGCCCTCAATTCGGCAGGCATCAGATAGAGTTCCGGCTAAAAGAAAAATAGTTATCGGTAGAGCTTGCCGCGCAGTTTGAGCCAATAGTATTTCAGTGGTTCACTGTGTTTTAGGGCTTTGTCGGGTCGCGACGAGTTGGGGTGGTGAACCACCGGCGTCGAGCCCAAAAGGTGACACTTCATTCCCATTCGACGTGCTCGGTGTGAAAGCATAACATCGAAAAAGTTTTTTTTCGTGTCGAGCTTTTCGAAATCGACCGACGAAAGAAATTCGTAGGTCAGCAATGTACAACAGAAACTCACGTGACGATTGAATTTGCCGTCGTTAATATGCTTTTGTGCATACAGATACGGGTAGTTCACATTGCCGCTGTCGTCGACCGTAATTGCCGCAACCATTGCCGTATGAAGTCGGTTATGGTCGGCATAGACGGTCATTTTTTCGATGGTATCGGGGGCGACCTTTACGTCGCTCTCAACAATTAAAAGGTCGGCGCGGTCGCGGAGTGCCGTTTGTTGCGCCCAAATCAGAATTTGGCGGTAGTTGGGCGAGGGCGTTGTGCAGCGTTCGGCCACGGTGACAAGTTCAAAACCGCGTGCAGCCGCCTCGCGGCGCAACATTTGGGCAGTTGGCTCATCGCTCCGATCGTCGTAGACCGTGTAGTGCCAGTCGGCCGCAGTCGAGGAGTTGTAGAGCGCCTCAATGGTCTCTGCCGTGCGGACGGGGGCGTTCTTTACGGGGGTGATTATGTGAACTTTTCTCATCAGGGAACAAAGATATCATTTTTTTTACTAATTTTACAAGACGGAAACAAAGTAACCCAATTCGAAATGGCCAAAATCAAAAAATCGTTTTTCTGTAACTCGTGCGGTTACGAGTCCCCAAAGTGGCTCGGCAAGTGCCCCTCGTGCGGCGAGTGGAACACCTTTACCGAAGAGATTGCCTCTTCGTCGCTCACTTCGAACCGCTCTGTGAGGGCAACCGATTCGAAACCTCAGCGCATCGACTCCATTGAGCAGAGCGACAAACCTCGCGCTGCACTTTGCATACAAGAGGTGAACCGTGTTTTGGGGGGCGGTATGGTACGTGGGTCGCTGGTGCTTTTGGGCGGCGAGCCCGGTATTGGCAAATCGACTCTGAGCCTGCAACTTGCACTGGGCGGCTCGCTCAAAACGCTCTATGTTTCGGGCGAGGAGTCGGCCGAACAGATAAAGATGCGTGCCGAGCGGTTGGGTATCGACAATACCGATTGCTACATCTATCCCGAACCCGATTTGGACAACATTTTCACCCAAGCCGATGCCATTTTGCCCGACCTTATTGTTATCGACTCCATTCAGACTATGACCAGCAGCCTGACCGAATCTGCTGCCGGCAGCGTGTCGCAGATTCGCGATTGTGCGGCACGACTGCTCAAATATGCCAAGGAGACCTCTACCTCGGTCATCATAATCGGCCACATCACCAAGGACGGCACCATTGCCGGCCCCAAGATTCTGGAACATATTGTCGACGTGGTGCTTTCGTTCGAGGGCGACAACAACAACGTCTACCGCATTTTGCGCGGATTGAAGAACCGTTTTGGCGCAACGTTCGAAATCGGGGTATTCGAGATGCAGACCGAAGGGCTGGTAGAGGTTGCCAACCCCTCCGAGATACTTCTGTCGCACTACGACTCGCCCCTGAGCGGCGTGGCTGTGGGCGCGGCGGTCGACGGCATTCGTCCCTACCTGATAGAGGTTCAGTCGCTTGTGAGCAACGCCGCCTACGGTACTCCGCAACGCTCGGCCACGGGCTACGACGTGCGCCGAATGAATATGCTGCTGGCCGTGCTCGAAAAGCGTGTCGGAATGAAGATGTTCCAAAAAGATGTATTTCTGAACTTTGCCGGCGGTTTCCGCATTCAGGACACCGGTTTGGATTTGGCCGTTGTGGGTGCCGTGATTTCGTCGTACTTCGACCGTCCGATTGCCGAGGGGGTGGTGCTGGCCGGCGAGATTGGCCTCTCGGGCGAGGTTCGTCCCGCTCCGCGTACCGAACAACGTATTGCCGAAGCGGCGCGATTGGGCTTCAAACGCATAGTGGTGAGCGGTTATATGAAACGCTCTTCGTTGAAGATTCCCAAAGGCGTGGAGGTTGTGATGATTAACGCCGTGGGCGAGCTGCCGCGTGCTATGTTTGGCCCGCAACAGCCCGAGCAGGAGTAAAATTACCTCTCTCCTGTCGGCTTTCATTGGCGACTGCCGATGGCCGCGTTGAGAGTTTGTTGAAAAATTGTTAATTAATTAACTTGCAAAATTTGCGCATACCGACACTTTGCTGTAAGTTTGTCGGGTGATTAAAGAGTAAAATATGTATTTTTTCTCCATAACATCGCGATATTGCGTCCATTACGGCTTTGCATTAAATATGCACGGTTACCGTTCCGACGCCTGACCATACGAGAGGGGCATATTCGCTTGGCGAATGTGCCCCTCTCGATTGTTTACAGAACAAATATTTCAGCAATAAACTCAAACATCAACTTTCTTAAAATCATTAAAATCAAATCGTATGAAGAAATTTTTCTCATTGATTTTCTCGCTTCTGGCTATTGCGAGCCTGTCGGCTCAGGTCACTACGTCGAGCGTGAACGGTCGTGTGCTTGACGATCAGAAAGCACCGCTTGCCGGTGCAACTGTCGTTGCCGTGCACACCCCTTCGGGTACGCAGTATGCTTCAATCGCAAACAATGAAGGCCGTTTTGTCATCAACGGTATGCGTGCCGGCGGCCCCTATTCGATCGAAGTATCGTATCTGGGTATGTCGACGTTGGAGTACAAAGACGTCTACCTCAAACTTGGCGAACCGTTCGAAATCGAGGCAGTGATGAACTCCACTACCGCAATCGATGCAGTCGTAGTTGTGGCAGAACGCACTTTCAATGCTTCAAAGACAGGTGCTGCGCAGAATTTCAGCTTACAGACAGTTGAGTCGATGCCTACGATTGATCGTAGCGTCTACGACATCGTCAAACTGACCCCGCAGGCTACTGTCAACAAGAACGGCGGTATCTCGTTTGCCGGTTCCAACAACCGTTACAACAGCTTTCAGGTCGACGGTGCAATTGCCAACGACTCGTTTGGTTTGGCTGCTTCGGGTACCAATGGTGGCCAGACGGGTGCAAACCCAATCTCTATTGATGCCATTGAGGAGGTGCAGGTAGTTATCGCTCCGTTCGATGTTCGTCAGTCGGGCTTCACTGGCGGTGCAATCAACGCAATTACCAAATCGGGTACAAACGCCGTCAAAGGTTCGTTCTATACCTTCTACAACAACCAAAACCTGATTGGTACAACCCCGGGCGATGTTGCAGTTCGCTCGAAATACGACACCCAAATGGCTCAAACCTATGGCATCACGGTCGGCGGCCCGATTATCAAGAATAAACTCTTCCTGTTCGTGAGCGGCGAATTTTACAAAAAATCGCGCCCCAACATCTACACTCCTGCCAACGGCTCATACAATAGTAAAAAGTTGAAAGCCGAAGTTTTTGATGCCGATGGCAATTCGCTCGGTTGGTATTTCAACGACGCTATGGCCAACGCAATGATCAAACATTACGAGGCTAATTACGGTGTTGCCAATTCGGGCGAAACCATTGCCGAGCACCAAATTGACGACCAATCTGTCAACTTCCTTGCCCGTATGGACTGGAACATCAACCGCAACAACCGTCTTATGGTTCGCTACCAATATATGGACGCTTTCTCCGACAAATATTCGGCAGGCGGCAATACCTATTATTTCAACAACTCGGCATATAAGATGTCGGACAAGACCAACACCTTTGTAGCAGAGTTAAACTCGCGTATCAACGAAGAGATGTCGAACGAACTGCGTGCCACAGGCGTTTTGGTTCGCGACAACCGCACGGTGCCTTACGCAGGTGCCAATATGTATATCAAGGATACCTATACTATCGACCTCGGTACCGAGTACTCTTCGGGTGCAAACTCAATGAACTCCGATACTTTCACAATTTCGGACAACTTCTCGATATTCAAAGGTAATCACAACATCACCATTGGTACTCACAACGAGTTCTACAAGTTCAACAACCTCTTTTTGCAGTACGCTTACGGCGGTTATACCTACAATACGGTTGCCGATTTCTTTGCAAACAAAATCAATCAGTTCAACTACCGCTATGCAGACCCGAGTCTGACCGGTGGCGAAACCCGTTGGGCAGCCTACACCTATGCAGCTCAATTTGGCCTCTATGTTCAAGACGAGTGGAAACCAAGCCGTAACTTCACTTTGACTTACGGTGTTCGTGGCGATGTGCCGATGCTTCTCAACAAGCCATCATCGAACGATGAATACAATCAGACCACTATCGCTACCGAAAACAATCAATATGTGGGCGTAACGCCTCAGGCAACGATACTTTGGTCGCCCCGCGTTGGTTTCCGCTATTTCACCGACGACAGCCACAAAACACTCGTTCGTGGTGGCGCAGGTCTGTTCACGGGCCGCGTTCCGTTCGTTTGGATCTCGAATGCCTATAACAATACGGGTATGGAGGCAAAGTCGGTTCAAATCAACTCGCCCGCTGCCGGTTTCCCGCTGTCGAGCAATCCTTATACCGACATTGTTGAAAGCGGTATCGCTTCGGCCGGCGGCAAAGCAACAATCAACACCCTCTCGAAGGATTTCAAATATCCGCAGGTGTTCCGTGTAAATGTTGGTATGGACCACGAGTTCGACAACGGTTGGAAAGTGACTTTTGATGCACTCTATTCGAAGACTCTCAACAACGTCTATTTCAAGAACCTCGCTTTGAACAACACTAATGGTGCAGTCGTTTACGGTGTCAATGCAGCCGCTGCTGCCAACAACCCGAACCAGAGCACTCCTTACTACACTGTCGACAAATCGTACTCGGCCGTAATCGCACTTGGCAATACCAACAAAGGCTACACCTATTCGCTGAGTGGTCAGATTCAGAAGAGCTTCGATTTTGGTCTCGATCTGATGGCATCGTACACCTACGGTCACTCCTATTCGGTTAACGACGGTACTTCGTCGGTTGCCTTCTCGAACTGGAAATACAACTATTCGGTCGATACCAACTCCGACGAGCTTTCGTACTCGCTCTTCGATCGCCCTCACAAACTGATGGCAATGGTATCTTACAAGACCCCTGTCTATATGAACGGATTGCAAACAACCATCGCCCTGACCTATGAGGCAACGAGCGGTCAACGTTATTGCTATACGCTCGACGAAGATGCCGATTTCAACGGTGACGGTTATGCAGGCAACTCGCTGATGTATATTCCTACCCAGGAAGAGGTCGGTATGATGAATTGGGCCGATCCTACCGATGCGGCAAAATTCGAGAACTTTATCCGTAAAGACAACTACCTCTCGTCAAATCGTGGCAACTGGTCGGAGCGTTACGCAGGTATCGCACCGTTTGAGCACCACTTTGATTTCCATTTGGCACAGGATTTCTACTACGACAAATCGACCGGCCGTAAATTGCAACTCACTTTCGATATTCTGAACGTAAGTAATTTGCTCAACCGCAACTGGGGCATATATTACAGCTCGACCTACAAGCTTAATGTGTTGAACGTTACAGCTGTTACTCCCGATGCTGCCGGCAACTATACTCCGACTTACAAATTCTCGCCTAATGAATTGTATGTTAGCGATTTCTATTCGCGTTGGAGATGCCAACTCGGTTTGCGAATGACTTTCTAAAATGAATATGAACAATAATAAAAACAGAATAAGTATGAAACGTATTTCAAGCATATTCGGATTTCTGGCAGCAGGTGCACTCATTTTGACCTCCTGCGGCCCCGATGAGATTGTATCGCTCGGTACCGATATTTCGACCGATGTGTCGGAGTTGACGTTTGAGGGACAGAACGCCACGGCCAAAACCGTTCAGGTTACTGCCGATGGCGAATGGATCGCCACGGCTCCCGAATGGATTAAAGTTACCCCTGCCTTCGGCTCGGGTGCTGCAACGGTTACCATTACCGTAACAGACAACCTCTATGTTGGTGAAGACGGTGGTTCCAATCCTTTGGCTGCCGAACGTACAGCCAATGTCAATTTCTGCGTCAGCGATAAGTCGGCTGCCGTTAAGGTTACCCAGGCAGGCGACCCCGACAAGAAGGTTCCCGAACCGTCGGTTGTTACTATTGCCGAATATTTGGCCGACTCCGACGAGATTGCTGCTACCAAGGCCTACATTCTCGAAGGCGTCATTACTTCGATCGAAAATGATGTATACGGTAATATTTGGATTGCCGATGCAACCGGTACGGTCTATATCTACGGCGTGCTCGACAAAGAGGGTAACCGCAAGAACTTTGCATCGCTCGGCCTCTCGGTCGGAGACAAAGTTAAGTTGCAGGCTGCTGTCAATTCGAGAGCCTACTATGGCACATTGCTCGAAGTTAAAAACGCACAATACCTCTCGCACACCCAATCGATTCTCTCTATTGAGCCCAAAGTATTTGACCTCGAAAAAGCCGCTACCCAAATCGAACTTGTCATCAAGAGCAAAGGCACCGGTCTCGATGTCGACTTCGCCGATGATTGCGACTGGGTATCACTTGCTGCATTCAATGCAGCTGCCGACTCGACTATTGTTAAGCTCAATGTTGCCGAAAACACCGGTCTGACTCCACGCGAGACCGAAGTAGCTTTCTCGTCGTATAACGACAAAAAAGAGAAGACCACCATTTCGGTTGCAATCTCACAGAAGGGCAATGTCCCCGCTAAGGTGACTATTGCCGAGGCTCTCTCTACAAAAGCCTATTCCCATATTGAGGCAACCGTTACAGCCATCTCTTCGAAGGGCTATGTTGTTACCGATGAGACCGGTTCGTTGCTCGTCTACCTCAATGCCGCCCCCGATGCTTCGGTTAAGATTGGCAACAAGATGCAGTTGGTAGGTAAAATTTCGGTCTACAACTTTGGCGGACAGATGGGTATACCCGATTTGGCAGTGAAATTGTCGGGCGCAACCTACACTTATCCGACTCCAAAGGTGCTTGATGCTACTGCCATTGCTGCCTACGTTGCTGCTTTGGAGGGCAAGACCAAAAACGTCGATATCGTTGCCGATGCTGCCTATGTCAAGATGACCGGTACATTGTCGGTTTCGGATACCTACTACAATATTGCTGTCGATGGCGTTACCAACGCACAAGGCTCTATCTACCTGCCTAACGCAGAGCTTACTAATCAGGTTACTGCTTTGGCATCTAAAAAAGTAGAGATATTGGGCTATTTGACCTCCATTTCCGGTTCATCGACACGTTATATGAACGTGCTGATTACCTCCATTGCCGAGGTGAAATAGGAATATATTCCCTTAGAAACAGTAGAGGCTGCCCAAAATCTTGGACAGCCTCTACTGTTGTGGAATAATGCCATAGCGCTTCTTTGACTTCCACTGTATCATACGTAAAGTCGATAGTTAAGCGCCCGTTTTTTTTACGACGTAGATAGTTTCGGGGCGGAGGGCGTAGCGGAGTTGCTCCGCGGTGGTGAGGCGGGCGAAATAGTCGATTTGGTCGACCCGAAAACCACCCTCGCGCAGTCGGTCGGCAAAGTCGGTGCCGTAGTCGCGCAGGTGGTCGGGTTGCCCGAAAGCCTCGCGTCGAGCCTCAGGCGAAACAATCGTCGGGTCTTCATAGGTTGTTGTACGCGACGGGTTGACAGGCGAGAGTACCACGCCCCAGCTGCCCGGCCGCATCACACGGTAGAGTTCGGCAATAGCGCAGCGGTCGTCGTCGACGTGTTCCAAAATGTGGTTGCAGAACACCACGTCGAACTCCTCGTCAGCAAAAGGCATCTGCTCAATGTTCATCTTCACGTCGGCCAGCGGGCTCTCCAAGTCGGCCGTAACGTAATTGTTGCCCATTGCCTTGCGCAGCCGACCGATAAAACAGCTCTCGGGGGCAATGTGCAACATACGGTGCGGAACGGTGAGCAGGTCGGTTTCGCGCACAATGTAGAGCCACAGCAGACGATGACGTTCGAGCGCCATACAGTGCGGACAGAGCGCATTGGGGCGCTGAACGACGTATCCGTAGGGTAGCATTTTGCGGAATCTTTGGCCGCAGACGGGGCATTCGTAGCGACTGCCGCGGTAGAAGAGGTCGACCACAGGCATAGCCACTTTGGCCGCCCTTTGCAGGGTGGGGCGCGAAAGGTGGTTCAGAGCGTATCGAATGGCGCGTTTCACTCTTTCGGGGAGGTTTCGTCGAGTATTTCGCTAACGTCGGCTTCGACTTTTTTCAGTCGCGTGCGGCAGATGCGTATCAACTCCGTTGCTCGTGCTACCTGCGTCGAGAGGGTGTCGATGTCGTTTTCGGCCGAGTTCATCTTTGCCAATATAGTTTCTAATTCGGCCATTGCCTCGGCATATTTTATCTCTTTGGTTGCCATTGTGTTATGATATTTTTGCTTTGATTTCGCCTTGTGAGAGTTCAATTTCGAGTTCGTCGCCGCGGGTGAGTGTGTCGGCTCGTCGTTGTGCTTTGCCATTGTGTCGTACTATTGCAAAGCCGAGCGATAGAATGCGGTGCGGGTCGTTGCCGCGAACGGTCTCGCTGGCGGCATCAAGACGTGCCGAGCGTGCTGCCAAAACTCCTTCGACGCCCACTCTAAGCAGCATCGAACAGCGCTCAACCGAGTTCCGACGGCGTTCGATGGCACTTGCAGCAGCTGCTCCAATCAATCCCGAAGCTCGCTGGTTGCCAAGTCGGGCCGAGGCGATTGCAGCTGTCGCCGCCCTCGAAAGTTCCAGCCCGCAGCGTTGCAACAGCAGCCCGTTGCGCTCCAAAAGCTCGGCGGCGCGTTCGGTGATTCGCGAGTAGAGTTCGTCGCTATCGGCCGTGAACCGGTCGGCCAGTTCGACCAAAAAGTCGGCTACGGCAGTAGGGGTTTTGAGTGAGCGGTTGGCGACAATGTCGGCCACGCTGACATCTTTGTCGTGACCAATGCCGGTCAGAACGGGCAGCGGAAATTGGGCTATGTTGTTGCACAAAAAGTAGGAGTCGAAGCAGGCCAAATCGCTACGTGAACCGCCTCCGCGAATCACAACAACGGCATCGAACTCCTCCTGTCGGTCGGCAATACGCTCCAACGCCGCCACAATCGACTCCTCGGCGTCGGCTCCCTGCATCAAAGCCTCGAAAAGCGTTGGTTCAAAACGATAGGGCGATGATTCCAAGTGACGTCCGAAATCCTGCAAGCCGGCAGCCGTGGCCGACGAAACGACCGCAATACGCTGCACGACCATTGGCAAGGGGAGTTGCGAATTGAGGTCGATGACGCCCTCTTTTTTGAGCCGTTCGATAGTCTCGCGCCGACGCTGCTCCTCGCCGCCAAGCGTGAACGAGGGGTCGATGTCGGTCACCGAGAGCGAAAAACCGTATATCTCGTGGAATGTCACCGTCACTTTCAGCAACACCTGCATCCCTGCTGCGAGATTCCGGCCCGTAGCGGCGCGGAAATAACTCTCCACAGCGCCCCAACGGCTGCGCCAAACTGTGGCTGCCGCTTTTGCCTTTGGTGCGCCCTCCGACGAACCCTTTTCGACAAGCTCCATATAGCAATGGCCGGAGTAGGGGTTCACTTTCAGCTCGCCAATCTCGGCCGTGACCCACACGCCGAGTGGGAATGCGCCCGAAACAGCCTGCTTTACGCCGCCCAAAAGCTCCGACAATGTCAACTCTTTTGACTCCATAACTGCAAAGATATGTAAATAAATGGCACGAGCGGATTGCGGATTGCGGATTGTTTTCTATTTTTGCACATTAAAATCAGTTGACTTATGAGCGAAAATGCTATACTCGACCGTCTTGACGGATTGAAACTCAAATTCGAAGAGATCGGACAACAGATGTCCGACCCCGAAGTTATTTCCGATATGAAGCGGTTTGTGCAACTCAACAAGGACTATAAAGAGCTGAAACCCATTGTCGAAACGGCCGAACGCTATCGCCGCGCAACCAATGGTTTGGCTGAGGCAAAAGATATTTTGGCCAACGAAAAGGACGACGACGATATGCGCGAAATGGCTCGTGAAGAGGTCGCCACACTCGAACCTCTCACGGTAGAGTTGGAAGAAAAAATCAAGTTGTTGCTCATTCCCAAGGATCCGCAGGACGAGAAGAACGCCATTTTGGAGATTCGCGGCGGTACGGGCGGCGACGAGGCGGCTCTGTTTGCCGGCGATTTGGCGCGTATGTATATGAAATATATCGAGACGAAGGGTTGGCGTTACGAAATCAATTCCTTCTCGGAGGGTGCTGTTGGCGGCTACAAAGAGATTGTAATTAAGGTTACCGGCGACAGCGTCTACGGCACCTTGAAGTACGAGAGTGGCGTTCACCGCGTTCAGCGCGTGCCTGCTACCGAAACTCAGGGCAGGGTTCACACCTCGGCCGCTTCGGTGGCTGTGCTGCCTGAGGCCGAAGAGTTCGACATCGACCTCAATATGGGCGACATACGCAAAGATACCTATTGCGCTTCGGGCCCGGGCGGTCAGTGTGTCAATACCACCTATTCGGCAGTGCGTCTGACCCACATTCCCACCGGTATAGTCGTGCAGTGTCAAGACCAGAAGTCGCAGCTCAAAAACTTCGACAAGGCTCTCGAAGAGTTGCGTACCCGCATATTCAACCTCGAATATGCCAAATATATGGACGAGATTGCCGCCAAGCGCAAGACAATGGTTTCGACCGGCGACCGCAGTGCAAAAATCCGCACCTACAACTATCCGCAAGGGCGCATCACCGACCACCGCATCAACTACACAATCTACAATTTGTCGGCCTTTATGGACGGCGACATTCAAGACTGTATCGACCACCTTATTGTAGCCGAGAACGCCGAACGGCTCAAAGAGAGCGAATTGTAGGAATTCAAAATTCAAAATTCAAAATTTTGAATGCTAACCCAACGACAACTTGCGCCTATTCGCCTGTTTCGACCTTGCTACAAAGTATCGACTGCGGAATTTTGTCCGTCAGAATAATTTTGAATTTTTACTCGCCAACGTTTTTTTGTCCGTCAGAATAATTTTGAATTTTGAATTCTGAATTAAATAAAACTTCCCGTAGCGGTGTGCGCAACGTCGTGCTGTTGGGTTTGGTCAGCTGCTTCGCCGACCTCTCCTCCGAGATGGTCTATCCGCTCATTCCGCTCTATCTGACTGCCGCTTTTGGGGCTACGCCTGTGTTGGTGGGCATTATTGAGGGTATTGCCGAGAGTGTGGCAAGCCTGCTGAAAGTGTTTAGCGGCTACCTGACCGACCGCTTCGGCCATAAGAAACGTGTGGCGTGGTTGGGCTATTCGACCGGACTGCTCTATAAAATTGCACTGATTGTTGCCGGCAGCTGGGGCGGAGTGTTGGCAGCGCGCGTAATAGACCGCATTGGCAAGGGCATACGTACCGCACCTCGCGACTCGCTGGTGAGCGAAAGTGCCGAGAAAGGGAGTATGGGGCGCTCGTTTGGCATTCACAAGGCGCTCGATATGGCAGGCTCGGCAGTGGGCATTCTGGCGGCTTTTTTGCTGATGAGCGGTGGCAACGATGGTGACTACAACTACAAAGGCATTTTCTTGTGGTCGATGATTCCGATTGCCGTGGCTTTGGTGGTGATGTTTTTCGTTCGCGAGAACCCCGTAAAGCCTGCTTCGGCCGTAAGACGCGAACGCTTTTGGAAGTCGTGGCGCTCGCTCGACAGCAACCTGAAACTCTATTTGGCCGTTTCGTTCCTCTTCACCCTCGGTAACTCGTCGAATGCGTTTCTGTTGCTCAGAGCCAAAGACGTTGGGTTCGACGACCGCTCGGTGGTGCTGCTCTACCTCATCTACAATCTGGTGGCCGCCGTTGGTTCGATTCCTTTCGGACGGCTCTCCGACCGCATTGGGCGCAAACGTGTTTTGGTGGGTGGCTATCTGCTCTTTGCTGCTGTCTATCTGGGCTTTGCCGCAGTTTGTTCGCAATGGTTAATGGTGGCTTTGTTCGCTTTCTATGGCCTCTATACCGCAATGGTGGCAGGCGTGGAGCGTGCTTTCATTGCCGAGATTTCGCCCGCAGGATTGAAAGGGACTATGCTCGGCCTGCAATCAACCCTTGTAGGGGTGGCGCTTATGCCGGCAAGCATCATTGCCGGTCTGCTGTGGAATGCGTTCGGCGCGAGTGCTCCGTTTATTTTTGGCGGTGCGATGTCGAGCGTTGCTGCAATAATTTTATTAACTTTGTTCGGTAAAACCTCTAAAAAGATTATAGTATGAAAATTTCCGACAGAATCCGCTATGTTGGTGTCGACGACCGCTGCACTGTGCTTTTCGAAGGCCTTTGGCCGTTGCCTATGGGTGTTTCGTATAACTCCTACCTCGTTGTTGGTCAAAAGGTTGCGCTTATCGATACCGTCGAGGCCGATTTCTCTGCCGAACTTCTGTCGAATATTCGTGCCGAGATTGGCGACCGTCGGGTCGACTATATCGTTGTGAACCATATGGAACCCGACCACTCGTCGGGCATAACTGCACTGCGCGAGGCCTATCCCGAGGTTGAGATTGTGGGCAATGCCAAAACGGTGCAGATGCTCAATGGCTACTACGGTATAGAGGGGTGTTGCTCGGCTGTTGTCGACGGCGCAACGTTGGACTTGGGCGGTGCAACGCTCTCTTTCCACCTTACGCCTATGGTGCACTGGCCCGAGACGATGATGACATTGCTGGCCGAGGAGCAGACCCTCTTCTCTGGCGATGCTTTCGGTACTTTTGGCGCTTTGGGCGGTAAGGTGCTCGATGCCGAGACCGACACTGCTCCCTATTGGGACGAGATGTACCGTTACTACTCCAATATTGTGGGCAAATACGGCATTCCGGTTCAGAAAGCGATGCAGAAACTCTCCTCCACCGAGGTGAAGACCATTTGCCCGACCCACGGCCCTGTGTGGCGTGGCGAGTTGCAGAAGGTGTTGCGCATCTACGACAGCCTGAGCCGCTATGAGGGCGAACGCGGAGTGGTGATTGCCTACGGCTCGATGTACGGCAACAACCGTGCGGCGGCCGAGTATCTCTCTGCTCGTTTGGCCGACGGCGGAATGAAACCCGTCAAACTCTACGACCTGACTTTGGCCGACCCCTCGTTTGTTATAGCCGATGCTTTCCGCTACAACACGCTCATAACCGGCAGCCCAACCTACAACGGCGAGATATTTCCGCCGGTCGAGAATCTGTTGCGTGCTCTTTCTTCGCGCGGATTGCGCGATCGCCGTTTCGGTTGTTTCGGTTCGTTTACGTGGGCAGGTGCCGCGGTCAAAAAGATGCGTGAGGCGGCCGAGAGTGCAGGGTGGACGATTTTGGAACCCTCGCCCGAGTTCAAACAGGGCTTCAATCAGAACCCCAAAGAGCAATTCGATGCACTTGCTGCAAAAATTTGCGAATAGAATTTTGTACTTTCCACCGAAAAACCTACTTTTGTAGCGCATTTGCGAAAAATGTTGGACCCATAGCTCAGTTGGTTAGCAGCACCTGACTCATAATCAGGGGGTCGTAGGTTCAAGCCCTACTGGGTCCACTCAAAAAGAAGGTGTCTGAAAAAACTTTTCAGACACCTTCTTTTTTATTATTTGCCAACACTATTCTCAAAGAAAGTCCAAAGGTTGTCGTCGGCCGGAACAGGCGCAATAATCCTAATCGGTTCTTTGCTCACGGGGTGGACGAACTCAATCGAGCGCGAGTGGAGCGAGATGCCGCCGCCCGGGTTCGAACGACGTGCGCCATATTTAAGGTCGCCCTTGACGGGACACCCGACAGCCGAGAGTTGACAACGTATCTGGTGGTGGCGGCCGGTGATCAGTTCAACCTCCAAAAGCGTGTAGTTGGTGCTTTTGCAGAGTGTGCGGTAACGCAATTCGGCGCGTTTGCTCTCGGGACGTTCGGTGGTGGAGCAGTATGCGCGGTTGGCGTTGCTGTCGCGTGTCATATAGTGTACGAGGGTCTGCTCGGTTTCGGGAGGGTTGTTTTCGACAACGGCCCAATAACGCTTGGTTATCTGACGGTTGCGAATCATCTCGTTAAGTCGGACGAGCGATTTCGAGGTTTTTGCAAACATCACCGCTCCGCTCACGGGGCGGTCGATGCGGTGCACAACGCCCAAAAATACTCCGCCCGGTTTGTGGTCGCGCACCTTGATGAAGGCTTTCAGGTCGTCTTCCAGACCTGCCGTGCCCTCGGTGTCGCTCTGCACCAGCTCGCCGCAGTGCTTGTTGACAACCAAAATATGGTTGTCTTCGTAGAGAATATTCTGTGGATCAAACATCGCGTGTCAGAGTTCAAACAAAAACGGCAACAAATCCGAGGCGCGCTTTACGACGGTTGCCGTGCCGCCGCCGCTCATAATTACCCTGAAATCGCGTCCTTGACGTTTCTCGACATCGTGGAGCACCTGACGGCACTGGCCGCAGGGGTAACACTCCCGAAGGTCGGGGTCGGAGGCAATGGCAAAGTCGACTATGCGGTCGTTGGGCGATTCGGACTGGTGATGAAAGAGCAGGGTGCGTTCGGCGCAAAGTCCTGCCGGAAAGACCTCGCTCTCTTGGTTTGAGCCGGTTATGATGCGTCCGCTTTCGAGCCGTGCTGCCGCTCCGACGTGGAAGTTCGAATAGTCGGCGTGAGCGTGCGAGGTGGCTTGGCGTGCGGCTTCAACCAGAGCGCGGTCGTCGGCCGAGAGTTCCGCCAACGAGGCGTAGTGCTCAAAGGTAAATCTATGTTCCTGTTTCATTCTTCTCTACTTATAGGTATTCAGTGCGAAATATACCTCGACCGAACACGATATTTTGATCTTTTCAAGTTTGATGACGGGTGCACTTTGCGTGCCGTAGGCAGTGACTACCATATTTTCGGCAAAGTCGTAATTTCTCATCAGAGGCGCTGAGCGGTAGGCGGTCGCATTGATGTAGCGTGCACGGCCTATCGACTGTCCGACGGCTGCCGCCAACTCAGAGGCGCTCTTTTGGGCACTTTGCATAGCCTCCTCACGCAGCTCGCTGTCAATCAGCTCTTTGTTCGAAATGTCGGTGCGCTCAATCGACACTCTGGTGATGTTCTGCTTGGCCAGAATTTCAAATACCTTGGTGAGTGTAGCGGCGTCGTGCAACAGCAGGGTATAGTGTTTGACCGAAAAGACCTTGTCTTTTTTAAGAAAAAACTCTTGCAGGTTGCCGGTCATACTACTGACGCTCAGTTGTTCGGCGGTATTGATGCCGATATCATCGAGAGCTTTAATCATTGCCGCCTCGCGCATCTCGACAGTGGCATTTTTGCCACCGGCGGAGTCGTCGATAGTAATGCCCACAAGAATTTGGTCGGGCTCAACTTCGCGTTCGGCCTGACTTGTAACCGCTACGTATGGCAACAACTGTTCGCTGCCATTGTTCGAATGATTGACCGATTGAGCCTTGGCAGCAACGCCTAAAACCAACACGCAGAGGGTAACAATAACCTTTTTCATAATGGTTCTCAGTTAAGGTTGATGACAAAGATAGTAATTATTGGGAGAATATGCAACATTCGGGGAGTGTCTAACGACTAAGCAAATGATTCATATCCAAAAAACGAACCATTTTCGTCTGACAGATTTGTAACTGCCACCATCGGTAAACATATGCTTGCCGCGCGAAGAGCGGAACACGGGGTCGATGTAGTGTTCCAGATTGGTGTATCGTGCATTGACGCTCCGCCTCTCGTCGAGGTTGGGATTGGGCTCGATGCGCAGAATCTCCAATCCGACAGCCCACGTCTTGGCATCGACCTGCGAGGTTCGGCCTATGGTTGTTTGGAGCGTCAGTTGCTGCCCATTGACCACCGCAATGTCGTCGACCAAGTTGTAACGAGCCAGAGTGCCGTCCTCGTGACGAACTACCACGCGTTGGAGCTCAGGGTCGGCATCGACCACCTCGCCCTCGCGCACGGGCAAAATATCGGTCGGTTTGTCGAACCCCAACTCCCACGAGGTGAACCCAATCATATTGAGTTGGTGGGCGCGACGTGTTTCGACAGCCGACACGCGACGCACTTTGGCCGTCAGACCGCTTTTGCAGGGCATCAGGCAGAGCCACTCTTCGGGCTTTGCGTCGGATTGTTGCGCTGCGGCGTTGGGCAGCACAAAGAGCATAGCTATCAACAACAAAAATTTCATCGGCGTATGAGTTTTACCACGTTTTCAACGTGTTGTGTGTGAGGAAACATATCGACAGGCTGAACCGCCGTCACTTCGTAGAGCGAGTCCAAAAGCTGAATGTCGCGAGCCTGAGTTGCCGGGTTGCAGCTGACGTAGATAATGCGCTGCGGCGCTGCCCTCAAAATGGTCTGCAAGACATCTTCGTGAACTCCGGCGCGCGGCGGGTCGAGCACCACCACGTCGGGACGGCCGTTTTGTTCGATGAAGTGGTCGTTCATCACATCTTTCATATCGCCGGCATAGAATATAGTATTGTTTATACCGTTAAGGGCCGAATTGACGCGCGCATCTTCAATGGCCTCGGCAACATACTCGACACCAACCACGCCGCGGCAGTTGCGCGCCACAAAGTTGGCAATCGTGCCTGTTCCGGTGTAGAGGTCGTAGAGCACCTCGTCGCCCGTGAGTTCGGCGAACTCGCGCACAACGGTGTAGAGCCGATAGGCTTGTTCGGAGTTGGTCTGGTAGAACGATTTGGCGCCAATCTTGAACCTCAAATCCTCCATTTGCTCAAATATGTGGTCGCGGCCGGCGTAGCAGACGGACTCGCGGTCGCCAAGTGAGTCGTTGAGTTTGTCGTTGACCATATACATAAGCGATGTGGTCTGCGGAAAAGTTGCTTTGAGGTGGCTCATCAACGCCTCGATTTTCTCCGAGTCGGGTAGGGCAAAGACCACAATGACCATCGTTTCGCCCGTCGAGGCGGTACGAACAATCAGGTTGCGCATAAACCCCGTGTGGTTGCGAATGTCGTAGAACTCGTAGCCCATTTCGATGCAGAAGCGCTTTACTTCGGTGCGAATCTCGTTCGAGGGCGAGGGTTGCAGCCAGCAGCGGTCAATGTCCAACACCTTGTCGAACATCTCGGGAATGTGGAAACCGAGTGCCGGAGCGTCGGGAATATCACGCCCCGAAGAGATTTCCTCATAGGTTTTCCAACGGCGCGGCGCAAAGGTGAACTCCAATTTGTTGCGATACATCTGCGTTTTGGCCGAGCCGAGAATGGGGTTTATTTCGGGCAATTCGACCTTTCCGATGCGCGTGAGCTGGTCTTCAACCTGCTGTTGCTTGAAACTGAGCTGCTCCGAGTAGGGCAGGTTCTGCCACTTGCAGCCGCCGCAGACCCCGAAGTGGGCGCAGAACGGCTCCTCGCGCAGGGGCGAACGTTTTACATAATCGACCACATAGCCCTCCATAAAACGGCGGCGTTTGTTGCGAATCTGAACATTGACCACGTCGCCCGGGACGGTCATCGGTACGAAGACGACAATGTCGTTCCAGCGTCCCATCGACTTGCCTTCGGCGGCAGGCGTGGTGATTTCGAGTCCCTCAATAAGAGGATATTTGTTGCGTGCCATATATTCCTATATAATGATTCCAAAAGAGCCCAAAGTTAGTAATTTTACGAAAAAACTTCCTAAATTTGTCGAAAATTAGCTTTCCGACTATGATTGACGTAGCACGATTCGAATTTAATCTGTTCGGCGAAAACACCTATGTGGTGAGCGATGCCTCGGGCGAATGTATTGTTGTGGACGCCGGCAACAGCCGACCGGAAGAAGATGATGCTTTGCTCAACTACTTGGAGCGCAAGAGTTTGAAGCCGATTATGGCGGTATGCACCCACGCGCACCCCGACCATACGGCAGGTCTGGCGCGTCTGCTTGAACGCTATCCGATGCCGCTTGCCCTGCACTCCGACGACCTTGCTCTTTTGGAGGCGCTGCCCGCCGTAGGACGCAAGTACGGCTTTTCGATACCGCCGCTCGCCATTGGTCAAGACCTTCGCGCCCGACCCGAAATCCTCTTCGGCCGGTGCCGGCTCACAGCCATTCACACTCCCGGGCACTCTCGTGGCAGCGTCTGCCTCTTCGATGCCGAGGACGGCATACTTTTCAGCGGCGACACCATTTTTCGCGGCAGCATTGGGCGTACCGACTTGGCAGGCGGCGATTACGACCAACTGATTGACAGTATCATAAATAATATTTTGCCTTTGGGCGACGCAGTGAAAGTGCTCCCCGGCCACGGCGACGAAACATCGATTGGCAACGAGGCACTCTACAACCCATTCATCACCGAGGTCATCGGCGGAGGGTTCAACCATAACACCTTGAAAGATGAGAATTGACATACTTTCCGAAGTCCCCGAACTGCTCTCCTCGCCGCTCAACGAGTCGATTTTGCGCCGCGCCCAAGCTGCCGGAAAGGTTGAGATAGTGGTGCATAACATTCGCGATTACACCACTTTGAAACACGGACAAATTGACGACTATCCCTTTGGCGGCGAAGCAGGAATGGTGCTGATGATTGAGCCGGTTTGGAATCTCGTTTCGAAACTCCAAGCCGAACGCCACTACGACGAGGTGATCTTCACCTCGCCCGACGGCGACCGCTACGACCAGCACGAGGCCAACCGTCTGTCGATGTTGGAGAACGTTATCATTCTCTGCGGCCACTACAAAGGTATCGACCAGCGCATTCGCGACCACATCATCACCAAAGAGATCTCGGTCGGCGACTACGTTCTCACGGGTGGCGAACTCGCTGCGGCAATCATAGCCGACAGCGTAGTACGACTGCTCCCGGGTTCTATTGGCGATGAGGAATCGGCCCTGACCGACTGCTTTCAGGATAACCTTTTGGCGCCACCAATCTACACCCGTCCGGCCGAATTTAACGGTTGGCGTGTGCCCGACGTGTTGCTTTCGGGCAACTTTGCCGAAATAGAGAATTGGAAAGAACAGCAGGCCTTCGAGCGCACCCAACGCCTGCGACCGGACCTTCTGGAAATTCAATGAACTACTATCTCATAGCCGGTGAGGCGAGTGGCGATCTGCACGGATCGAACCTGATGAAAGGGCTGCGCAAGGCAGACCCCGAGGCCGAATTTCGGTTTTGGGGCGGCGACCGTATGGCCGAGGTTGGGGGCAAAGAGAACCTTGCGCGGCACTACAAGACCACCTCGTTTTTTGGTGTGGCCGAGATTCTGCGCAACTGCCGCACCATTTTGCGCCAACTTTCGGAGTGTAAGGCCGATGTCGACCGTTTCGCGCCCGACGTTTTAATTTTAATCGACTACCCGGGCTTCAACTTCAAGATGGCCCGCTACGCCCACTCGCGCGGAATACGTACATTCTATTATATCTCGCCCAAGGTGTGGGCGTGGAAAGAGTCGCGTGTGAAGCTCATCAGGCGCTATGTCGACCGCCTGTTCATCATCTTCCCATTCGAAACCGAATATTTCCGTCAGCGCGGCATCGAGGCCGAGTATTGCGGCAATCCGATTATGGACTCCATCGAGCAACGACTTGCCACAATTTCGCCGCGCGAAGAATTTTTTGCCGCCAACTCGCTCAACGACCGTACCACGGTTGCTTTTTTGGCAGGCAGCCGCCGCAGCGAGATAAAGAGTATGTTGCCCTTTGCCGTTGCTTTGGCCAATTCAATGCCCGACTGTCAGGTTGTTGTGGCGGCTGTCGACTGGATCGAACGCTCGCTCTACGACCGCTATTTACAGGGTTCGCAGGTTAAGGTGGTCTTCGATTCAACCTATGCGCTTCTGAAATATTCCGATGCAGCTGTGGTCAACTCGGGTACCGCAACGCTCGAAACCGCTCTGATAGGTACGCCCGAAGTGGTATGCTACCGTATGGACGGCTTTTCGTATGCGGTGGCCAAGATGTTTGTGAAGATTGGGTTCATCTCGCTGGTCAACATAATTATGAACCGTCAGGTGGTCAGAGAACTGATACAGAACGAAATGACGGTCGCCAATGCTGCCGAGGAGTTGCGTCGGATTTTGCCCGAGGGTGAAAAGCGCGGGCCGATGTTGGCCGATTACGACGCTCTGCGCCAAAGGGTGGGCGGCGCCGGTGCGTCCGACCGATTTGCCGCACGTATGGTCGAGATTCTAAAATCAGAGAAACGATGAAAATTATCTGTATAGCACGCAATTACGCTGCCCACATACGCGAGTTCGACAATGGCAGGCCGAACGAAGAACCGGTCTATTTTCTCAAACCCGACACGGCAATGCTGCGCAACAACGAACCGTTCTACCTGCCCGAGTGGAGCAACCGCGTCGACTACGAGACCGAACTGGTGGTCAAAATCGACCGCGTGGGCAAGTCAATTGAGGAGCGTTTTGCTCACCGCTACTACCACGAGGTGGGATTGGGCATCGATTTTACGGCACGCGACGTTCAGCAGCAGGCCATTGCCAAGGGGTTGCCGTGGGAGCTGGCCAAAGGTTTCGACCGCTCGGCTGCCATTTCGCCGCAATTTATTCCGCTCGAAGAGTTGGGTCGCGGGGTGCAGGATTTGCATTTCGAGATGACACTCAATGGCGAGGTGCGTCAATCGGGGCACACGGCCGATATGATATTTTCGGTCGACCGACTGATTGCTGCCGTCTCGCGCTATATGACCCTGCGCACGGGCGACCTGCTCTTTACGGGTACGCCGTCGGGGGTTGGGCCGCTCCATTCGGGCGACGTTCTGCGTGCTTCGTTGGAGGGCACCGAACTCTTTAATTTCGACATAAGATGATGCTTTCGGCCCGACTTGAACCCTACCGCCTGATTTTGGCCAGCCACTCGCCGCGTCGCCGCCGGTTGCTTGCCGATTGCGGCCTGCGCTATGTTTTGGCTCCGACGTACGAGGTTGATGAACAATATCCGCCCGAGTTGCCGGTGCGTGAGGTGGCCCCTTTTTTGGCGCGGCTCAAATCGGACTCTTACCCCGAACCGCTTGCCGCAAACGATATTTTGCTGACTGCCGATACGGTTGTGATTCTGAACGAACGAATTTTGGGCAAGCCGCGCGACCGTGCCGATGCTGCCGCTATGCTCCGCTCGCTTTCGGGCAACACCCATACGGTCTGCACGGGCGTGGTGTTGCGTTCGGCGACCCATAGAAGATGCTTCGCGGTGCTGACCAATGTTGGTTTCCGCGCTCTCTCCGAAGAGGAGATTGACTACTACCTCGACCATTTCGCCCCCTACGACAAAGCCGGCGCATACGGCATTCAAGAGTGGATTGGCTTTGCCGCAGTTGAACGAATCGAAGGCTCGTTCTACAACGTTATGGGGCTGCCCATCGAACAGCTCTACGTCGAACTCGAAAAATTTATCTAAAACCCATACTAATCTTATGAAAAAATTCATCTTGTTGCTCTCTCTGTCGGCTGCCTCGCTCTTGTGGACGGTCAGCGCCGACGAAGGAATGTGGCTTCCGTCGCTCATCTCTGAGCGAATTGTCGATATGCAGTCAAAAGGGCTGCGGCTCTCGGCCGAAGACATTTACAGTGTCAACCGTGCGTCGCTTAAAGATGCCATTGTGCTCTTCGGACGCGGTTGCACGGGCGAACTTGTCTCCAATGAAGGGCTGCTGCTGACCAACCACCACTGCGGCTACGGTCAGATACAGAAACACAGCTCGGTCGAACACGACTACCTGACCAACGGATTTTGGGCTATGAACCGCTCCGAGGAGCTGCCAAACCCGGGACTGACGGTCTCGTTTTTGGTACGTATGGAAGATGTGACCGACCGCATTGCAGCCGGCCAAACGGTCGAAGAGATCAAAAATCAGGCTTCGGAGGGTGGTCGCTACTCGGCATCGGTCGAGAGCCTCTACTACGGCAACGCCTATTATTTATTTGTCTACGAGGTTTTTCGCGATGTTCGTTTGGTTGCCGCGCCCCCCTCGTCGATAGGCAAGTTCGGTGGCGATACCGACAACTGGATCTGGCCGCGCCACACGGGCGATTTCTCTGTTTTCCGCATCTATGCCGACGCTGCCAACCGTCCGGCCGACTATTCGCCAGACAATGTACCATATACTCCTAAAAAGCACTTCACCATTTCGACCAAAGGTGCCGCCGAGGGCGATTTTACCTTTGTATACGGCTTCCCTGGTACTACGCGCGAATATGTTGTCTCGGACTATGTCGACTACACGCTCAACTATTCAAATCCCGTGAAAATCGGCCTGCGCACCGCACGGCTCGACATTATCTCGGCCGCACAGGAGCAGGACGCCGCCGTCAGAATTATGTATGCTTCAAAACACGCCACGATTGCCAACGCCTGGAAGAAGTGGCAGGGCGAGTCGCTCGGCCTCGAACGCCGCCAAACCGTGGATACCAAACGCGCTTTCGAGCAGAAGTTTGCGGCTTGGGCTGCCGGCACGGAGTTCGACGGCATTCTCGACTCGCTCCACACCGCCTATGCCGAGCTGCTGCCCTATGCAGTGGCCAACGACTACTATAACGAAGCGGCTATGGCTGTGGAACTTATGGGTTTTGCTCGCCGTGCGGCAGCAGGTAAACTCACCGCCGACGACTATCGTGACTACTCGCCAGCGATTGACCGCGCGGTGGCCAAAAAGTTGTTTGCCACCTACGACGACAACGTTCCAATGGCCTTCGTGCCCGACTATTTTGCCGAGCAAATGGAGCAGTACGACTCGGCCGACAGCTTTGTCGACTACCTTTTCGACAGCTCGGCACTTACCTCGCCCGAGGGCTTTGCCGCTTTGAGCAAGGAGGAGTTGGCCAACGACCCTGCAATGGTGCTCATTGGCGCTTTCGATAGCGTCGGACGAGAAATTTCATCGGTTGTACGCACTCTCAATAAGCGCATTACAGGCTACTATCGCACCTATATGCGCGGCCTTATGGCTTTTGAGCCCGAACGCACGTTCTATCCCGATGCCAACCTGACTCTGCGTGTTGCCTATGGTTCGGTCGACGGCTACGAGGCTGCCGACGGCGTCTACCACTTGCCATACACCACACTCGACGGCATCATCGAGAAGGATAACCCCGCAATCTACGACTACGATATTCCGCAGTCGCTGCGTGATTTATATGCTTCAAAGGATTACGGGCGCTGGGGCGTTGACCTCAATGGTCGCTACACCGTGCCGGTTGCATTTTTGGCTTCAAACCACACCACCGGCGGCAACAGCGGCAGCCCTATTCTCAATGCCGACGGCGAACTGTTGGGGCTCAATTTCGACCGCACGTGGCTCTCGACTATGAGCGACTTGGAGTACGACCCGACCATTTGCCGCAACATCTCGGTCGATGTTCGCTACGTGCTGTTTGTCATTGACCGCATTGGCGGCGCAGGCTATCTGCTCCAAGAGATGACGCTCAATTAGCAGTATGGCCGCTCGCTATGGCAGCGGGCGGTGAAGATAGCTCGAAAAATCGGGCTTTGCAGGCCGATAATCGCTGCCGAAAAGTGGCGACGAGATGATGTAGTCGGCTGTAGCGCGGTTGCAGGCCATCGGTATGTTGTACAATCCGGCCAGACGCGAAAGTGCTTTGATGTCGCTGTCGTGGGGCTGCATCGACAGGTGGTCGGCAAAAAAGATTACAATGTCGATGTCGCCGTGCGAAATGGCGGCGCCCAACTCCTGGTCGCCACCGAGCGGGCCGGAGTTGAATCTTACGACCTCCACTTTTGCACCGGGAAACTCGCGGTCGAAGAGTTCGCGCACCAATCGCCCCGTTGTTCCGGTGCATATCAGACGGTGATTTTTCAGACGATCGGCGTTGTATTTAACCCAGTCGAGCAGTTCGGGTTTGGTCTTGTCGTGTGCCACAAGTGCTATATTCATAACTAAAAAAGATAAAAGTTTCGACAATCAAAAAATAATTTATATCTTTGCGCTGCAATTCCAAAAGTTCGGGATGTAGCGCAGTCCGGTTAGCGCGCCAGCTTCGGGAGTTGGAGGCCCCGAGTTCGAATCTCGGTATCCCGACCAAATCGGAAATCGTTGCAAGTCAGCGGTTTCCGATTTTCTTTTTGCTCTACGTGAGGCTTTTTGAAAAATAATTTTATATATTTGTGCATACTTTTTGCACTATTTATGTCGATGTTTACGAAAATAAAGAGTAAAAAAAGCGTATAACAAAAAACCTAAAAACAGCAAAATAATTGCCCGGTGACAAAGCTATCAATAACTCTTCGCAAATATAAAACAAGAATTGGTGATCGACAAATAATTTATCGATTATCACACAAGCAAAGTGTTGCTTTCATCGCCACGACCTATCATTCGGCATTGCAGAACATTTCGATCGAGGACGCGCCATTGGCAGTTCAGGAGGAGTTCTTTATGCTCCGTCGCTTTATTGAATCTATGGGGCGTCAGGTCGAGCGCTACACCGTCGCCGAGCTCGCTCGATTGTTGCGCAAGCGGGCCAAATCGTCGGCAAATGTGAGCGACTACATCGACTTCGTGGCTTTTATGCGCTCGGAAATTGCCGAGATGCGATCGACCGGTCATAGTGGAACGGCGCAGTCTTACGCGGCTGCGCTCAACCGCCTTGTCGAGTTTGAGGGCCACGACGCCAAAGATGTCAACACGCTCACCGCCGCGTGGCTCGTTAACTTTGAATCGTGGCTAAAAAAACAACCGGTCGTCCATCAGTCGGCCGAGGCAAAGAAAAGCTCGCCACGCTACCTGACGTCGACCGGCATTGCAGTGTATATGCGCTGCATCAGGGCGACGCTCAACCGAATGAAGTTGCAATTCAACGACGAGGATCGGGGAATTATGCCAATTATTGTCAATCCATTTGCGCGCTACCGTGTGCCGCGCGAGCGCGTGGCGTATAAACGCGCGATTACTCAGGAGCAGATCCGCGCGATTGCCAACCACGTGCCTAAAAACAAAATCGAGGAGCTGTCCGCCGATATGTTTATGCTCTCTTTTATGTTGCGCGGAATGAACCTCGTCGACCTCTACACCTGCACCGACTACCACGACGGAAGAATCGACTACCGACGCACGAAGACCGCAAGCCGCCACGACGAGGTCTACTCGGTGGCCGTGCCCGAAGAGGCTGTCGACCTCGTGCGACGTTATGGCGATCGAACAGGCAAACGTGTGTTTGATTTCTACAACCGCTACGCAACGAACGATAATTTTGTTAAAAAGGTAAATGCAGGCTTGAAAACTATTGGGCAAGCGGTAGGCATCGAGGGGCTGACGCACTACGCGGCAAGGCACTCATTTGCGACCATTGCGGCCAACGAGTGCGGGTTCTCACTCGATCGGGTTGGCGCAGCTCTCAATCACGTGGTCGACAAACGGCAGGCCGTGACCGAGCGCTACATCAAGCGCGACAATAGTGGAGTTGATGAGGTGCAACGCGCCGTGTTGGACGTGACATTATAAGCTATTTACGTAGTCTGTATATTAGCGATTCATTGCTGTCTATTTGGTTCTTGATAATGTTATATTCAGAAATATACTCTCTGGCGATGCGCAAAGCGTCACTATCATTATCGCTTTGACTAATAAATGTTGGTCTTTTAGGCGGGTTTTGTCTTTTATTTTCTTTATCAGAAATGGTTACAAATTCATTCATTGCTTGAATCTCTTTATGGCTGAGATTGGCCAAAATCTGTAACTTTTGTGGTTGAACCGAAGCACTTGAATCGTCAAAATATACAATTTTAAGTGATTTTGGCAAAGCATAAGATATAACGTTGCTGAACCAAACTTCATTAAAATTGTATAAAAACTCCTCTTGTGGTTCGATAGGGCCTATACAAGTAATTTCTGCGCTACTTTTTTGGGAAATGTATTTATTACAACATCATTAACAGGGTTGTACGGCTCAAATGTCCAATAGAGATATTTAATGCGCTTGGATGTTCTATTAATACCACTAATAGAGAGATTTACACCTTGACTTGTGTTTGTTGTTGATATGCTTTGTGTGAACGAAATCGGATAATCGTGTAATAAAGTAGCGAGACTGTCCCATTTGCCGAGTGCTTAGAGGGCTTCACGATGAATTTCCAACGTTTTATTTACGTATGCGATTGAGTCTGCCAAATATTGTTCAATTCTTGCTGGAACCTTTTTATTGAATTGTTCAATAGCAACACTATCGGCTATATGTTTGTCCAGAATATGCTAAGCTCTCTCATAATTAGTACCAAAACTTTCGTTCAAAGAAATAATCGAAGGTTCTTTCTTTGATAATTTTAATTTTGCGTTTTTTATAACAAGCGAATTGAGCAACTATTGTTTATAAATTGCATATTGTTTATTCTCGACTGTGCGCCGCTTTATTTCGTAAGGTATATCCTTTTCTGAAACTTCGATTAGCTCTTTTTTGTCGAACGAAACCTTGTAATGAATTGTGGCTATTTCATCATAAAAAGCATAAATATAGTGATTCTTTACTTCGTAATAAACATTGTTTATTATATATTCGCCTGAATTATACCTGTATTTCTGAATAAGCGTTAATTCCTGTGCGAACAATAATATTGGCAACAATGATGCTATCGTTAACAATATGTATTTTTTCATAGTGGCTATAATATTAAGGTTTGTAGGTTTCTTTGACGTCGGCGGCTGTCGCCACTTGTGTGTTGGCGAGTTTCACGCCTATTCAACAAAACGTTCGGCACATTAGACCATAAGCGAAACGTTGAAGAACTCGACGATGCCCAAAACGTGACGTTCGGGGTCGGTAACGATTATCGAGTGTATCCTGTTGGTGCGCATAATCTCTTCGGCAACGGTGATGCGTTCGTCGGGGCCGATGATTTTGGGAGTCGCAGTCATAATCTCTTCGGCTTTGGTATTGAGGAACTTATCTTGATACTTTGCCATAGCACGACGAATGTCGCCGTCGGTGATTATGCCAATCAATCGGTCGTCCTCGACTACGGCCGCAACCCCGAAACGTGCCTTGCTGATAATGATAATGGCATCACCCAAAACGGTGTGGCGACTGATGCAAGGCAGGTTGTCACTACGCATAACATCGCCCACTTTGGTGAGTAAGCGTCGGCCGAGTGCGCCTCCCGGATGAAAGAGCGCATAATCTTCGGCCTTGAAATTGCGCAGGCGGATTAGTGCAACCGCAAGGGCATCGCCCATAACCATTGTTGTGGTCGACGACGAGGTGGGCGCCAGATTCAGAGGGCAGGCTTCGTGGTCGACGGCAATATTAAGATTGTATTTGGCGTGTTTGGCAAGAGTGGAACCGGGATTGCCGGTCATCGAAATCAAAACGTTGCCGCGTCGCTCGAAGTATGGAACAAGGCGCAAAATCTCGTCGGTCATACCCGAATTGGCAATGGCTATTACCAAATCGTCGGGGGTAATCACGCCCAAGTCGCCGTGATAGGCCTCTGTCGGGTGAATGAATATCGAGGGGGTACCGGTGCTGGCGAGGGTCGCCGCAATCTTTTGACCAACCAGCCCCGACTTGCCTACGCCCGTGACTACAACTTTGCCACGGCAGGCAAGTATCTCGCGCACAGCGCCTTCAAAGTCGTCGGTCAACAGATCGGCCAAATGGCTGACGGCTTCCGTCTCGGCCTTTATCGTATCCAGTGCATACTGTTTGATTTCGCTCATAAGTCGAATTTTATGAATTTGTTACCCCAAAGGTACGCCATTAATTTGAATTTGACAAACCCGCCTCTTTTGCAGGGTTTTTGCACAAGGGCAACATAAACAATCAAATATTTCAGATATGACAAAAGCGAATGTTCAACCCGGGACAACTGTTGCTCCCGATAGTTTCAGAATCGAAATTAAGCCCGACGGGCCCTATTTGGTCTATGGCAGACCACCGCTCCGAATGCAAACCATTACGCTCAATCAGCAGGGCGAGTGCTGGTCGATGACGCAAGGGCGCGAATTTACAACCGAGAAAGAGCCGACGGCGTTGTGCCGCTGCGGAGCCTCCAAAAATCGTCCCTATTGCGACGGTTCGCACGCTCACACTGCCTGGGATCCGACCCTGACCGCCTCCGAAGACCCAATTTTGGAGAACTCGGAGGTCTTCGAAAATAGTCAGTTAAGGCTCTACGACAACGATGCCTACTGTGTATTTGCGCGCTTCTGCGATGCCAAAGGGCGCATTTGGAATCTGATGCACCGCCCCTTGACGCCGCAAACGCGCGAGACAATTATTCACGAGGCAGAGATGTGCCCGGGTGGGCGGCTCAATCTTGAAGATAAGCAAACCGGTGAACGTTTCGAGCCAAAATATGATCCTTCGCTCGGATTGATTGAAGATCCTGCCACCTTGTCGAGCGGCGGATTGTGGGTTAGGGGAGGGATACCCGTAGCGCGTCAGAGCGACTCCTTTACCTACGAGATTCGCAATCGCACAGTGCTTTGCCGTTGCGGAGCGTCGGGCAACAAACCCTTTTGCGACGGCACGCACGCTGCCATTCACTTCAAGGACGGACTGTAAGCAATCAGATGTTTGGTGTTTAAGGTTTAATGTTGCATTTCCATTGACCGTCAGGTCAATCATTAAACACCTTAAACACCTTAATTGTATCAGACCTCAATTCGAATTAGTCGAATATCATTCAACCACTCCGTACTCTTTCGGGACTGAGATACGCAGTGCGCGGTCTATCAGCCGATAGCTCACCGGCGTTGTGCCCAACGGTTCGCCGTCGACCTCCATCTCTATCGCAGGTGTCGATTCTATTTCGATGTTGCAGCCCACGTGGCGGTTGACTTTGCGCAGAGAGTAGATTGTGCCGTCGTAGAGGTTCTTCATACTTGTTGCGATTTTCAGGGGCGACATAGCGTCGATTACGGTCAGGTCGTAAAGTCCGTCATCGGTCTTTGCGTTGGGTACCTGACGCATTCCGCCGCCATTGTATTGGCCAATGCCTACGGTGGCGCTCATTACTTTTGGTGCTGAGGTCAAACTCTTGCCGTCGACCGTAATCTTCATTTTGGTCGAATGGTAGGAGAAGACCGACTTGGCCAAACAACTCATATATGAGAGTTTGCCGTTGCGACCCTTGTCCTTCATCTGGCACACGCTAAGGTTTACGGCTGCGTCCATTCCCACGCCCGAGATGTTGATAAAGTAACGCGACTCGCTTTCTCCTGCGCGGTTGCGGAAAGTTGCAACGCCCACATCTTGAAGCATAGTATGACCCTCGCGCAACACCTCGACACAACTGCGGTAGTCGTTTTGAATGCCGTACATACGCGTCCAGTCGTTGCCTGTGCCCACCGAAATCACGCCCAGCGTCACTTCCGAGGGCTCGACCACGGTTTGCGACAAGATGCCGTTGGCAATTTCGTGTGCCGTGCCGTCGCCACCTACCGATATGATTCTTCGGTAACCACTCTCTACCGCATTGCGAGCCAGCTCAATGGCGTGGCGGCAATGTTCGGTGACCACCGAATCGAACTCAATACCTGAGTCGGTGAGTATTTTGGCAATTTCGGCCCAGTCGCGCGAGCACTTGCCACTGCCCGAAAGTAGATTGACAATGGCAAGCCATCTCTCTTTGAGTTGCATTTTCGCCTTATTTTACGGGAATGTTTTCGAGTGTATAGGTGAGGAATTTCCAGAACTTGCCGACCGAAGCAATGTTGACCTTCTCGTCGGGCGAGTGGGGGTAGCAGATTGTCGGGCCGAACGAAATCATATCCATTTTCGGGTAGATGCCGCCAATGATGCCGCACTCCAAACCGGCGTGAATGGCCATAACTTTGGGCTTCTGACCAAACAGCTTCTCGTAACCCTCGCTCATCTGATGCAGGATTGGCGAGTCGGGATTGGGATTCCAACCGTCGTACTCTCCCGACAGTTTGACCTTGGCCCCTGCCATTTCGAATATGGTCTTCATTTGGAGTGCCAGAGCCTGCTTGCGGCTGTTGACCGAGCTGCGCAACAGTGCCAATACCTCGCATTTGCCGTTCGACGAGACGACTCTTGCCAAGTTGGTCGAGGTTTCGACCAGTCCGGGCATAGCATTGCTCATACGAACCACGCCGTTTGGACAGCCGACAACTGCGTCGATCAGATCCTGCGAGTCGAAGATGTCGATGCACTGCGAGGGGCAAGCTACCGGCGTTGCCTTGAAGGTGATTACGTCTTCGATGCCCTTGAACTCCTCGTTGTAGAGCTTCTCCCAATCTTTCACGGCCTTTTGGAAACGTTTTTCGTATTTTTTCAGTACTGCAACCGTTGCAAAAGCCTCTCTCGGAATAGCATTGCGCAGTCCGCCGCCGTCTATATCGCAGAGCAAGATGCCCAATTTGTCCTGAAAATTCTTCAAAAATCTGATGAGCAACTTGTTTGCATTGCCGCGTTGGAGAATAATCTCCATACCCGAGTGGCCGCCTTTCAAACCTTTGAGTTCGAGGCGGTAGGCCGAAAAGTCGCTTTTCAGAATGCGACCTTTGCCGTAGCGCAGAGTGGCGTTGAAATCGAGTCCGCCTGCACAACCAACGTAGAGTTCACCCTCGGTTTCGGAGTCGAGGTTAAGCAGAATATCGCCTTTGAGTTCGTCGGCTTTCAGTGCAAATGCACCGTCCATACCGGTCTCTTCGGTTGCGGTAAAGAGAGCCTCAATGGGTCCGTGTTTGAGGTTGTCGGCCTCCAACACTGCCAAAATCGAAGCCAAACCCATACCGTTGTCGGCACCGAGTGTCGTTCCGTCGGCAGTGACCCATTCTCCGTCGATGTAGGCCTCAATGGGGTCTTTCTCGAAGTCGAATTTTTTGTCGGCATTCTTCTGTGGAACCATATCGACGTGGGCTTGCAGCACCACCGTCTTGCGGTTCTCCATACCCTTTGTGGCCGGTTTGCGTACAATGATGTTGGGGCCCTCGTCAACAGTGTATTCCAATTTGTGCTCTTTGGCAAACTTCACGAGATATTTGCGTATGGCCTCTTCGTGGTGTGAGGGGCGCGGGCATTGCGTGATTTCGGCAAAATGGCGCCATATTGGTTCAGGCGCAAGTTTTTGAAGGTTCTTGTCCATAATTAATTATTTGATTAAATATAAGTTAATGTTCCAAAAATATTTCTATTCTTCGTTTCTGCGTTCGGCATCGTGTCGGTCAAAAGCGCCGACAATGTCGGTGACAAGTGCGTGTCTGATGATGTCTTTGTTGTCGAAACGGACTATTCCTATGCCGTCGATGCCTTTCAGAATATCGATTGCAATCTTCAAGCCCGAATCGTTCTTGCGCGGCAGGTCGATTTGTGTCAGGTCGCCTGTCACTATAAATTTGGCGTTGCGCCCCATACGGGTCAGAAACATCTTTATCTGAGGCAGGGTAGTGTTCTGCGCTTCGTCCAATATCACAAATGCGTTGTCGAGCGTGCGGCCGCGCATATAGGCAAGCGGCGCAATCTGCACCGTTCCGTCTTCGATGAATCGCTGCAACTTGGCGGGCGGAATCATATCGTTCAGCGCGTCGTAGAGCGGTTGCAGATAGGGGTCGAGTTTCTCCTTCACGTCGCCCGGCAAAAAGCCGAGTTTCTCGCCTGCCTCGACCGCAGGGCGGGTCAGAATTATCCGTTTGACCAGACGGTTTTTGAGCGCACCTACGGCCAGAGCTATGGCGGTGTAGGTTTTGCCGCTGCCGGCAGGGCCTACCGCAAAGAGTAGATCGTGGTCGGCATAGAGTTCGACCAGCCTTTGCTGGTTCGGGGTTCGAGCCTTCACAATCAGTCCGTTGTTGCCATAGACTATAACGTCTTTCGGGTCGGTGGACGATTGTTGTTGCTCCGAGATGCCTTTCGAAAAGACCTGTTCGATGACCGTAGTCGAGAGGTGGCCGTACTTACGGTAGTAGCCGGTCAGCTGCACCATACGCTCTTCGAACCTTGTGATCTCGCTCTCGGTACCTATGGCTTTTATGGTTTGGCCTCGGGCTATGAGTTTCAATTTAGGAACGAGGTCGCAAATCCTGTTGAAATTGGAATTTGCGACCCCGTAGAAATCAAGAAGCTCAATACCGTCGACAGATATGTTCTTCTCCGCCATTATTACTCTTGATGTGGCGATTAGAACATCAGACCTATCGAGATATTCCAGGTTTTGGTATCTTTGTTGATGCGTTCAAACTCAAACAGCTCAGTGAATTTGGTAGGCTCCTGACCTTCGTTCCAGCCACCCAGATAGCGGAAATCAATCATAATGAAGCTGAAAAGGTCGATACCTGCGCCGGCAGCCCAAGTGTACGATACGTCTTTCCAATCAATCTTGTTGCCTTCGCCGCCCTCAAACGTTGCCTGCGAGTTGAATTTAATGGTTGGGCCGACCTGAATACGTGCATTGAACAGACCGAGGTCGATACCTGCACCGGCCAAAATTGGAATGCTGAACGAGTTGATAGTCATACCCTTAGGCTCAAATTTGGTGGTACCGTCGTCTTTGGTGAACTGACCTTTCTGCCAGTGGTACATAAGCTCGGGTTGCAGATGCAACGAGAAGATCGACAACGGCAGGTTGGCGCGGAACATAATGCCGGCATTGTAATTCTGCGAGCCGTCCCAAACCTCTTTTGCTCCGTCGGTGGTGAACTTAACATCTTGCATATCAGTCGTTAATCCGGCTTTGGGACCAAAAAAGAAGTTGCCTTCACTTTGGGCCGAAACTGCCGTAAGTCCTAACATAACGACAGCAAACGAAAGGAATAATTTTTTCATAATTTAATTAATAAAGGGTTATTGGTATCGTGTTATTTTTTGCAAATATAATCAATTTTTCAAATCATTGCACAACTGTCACTTTTGTGAGTAGTATATGGCAACAGGCGTGCGTGTTAGTTAGAACATAATGCCCAGAGCAAGATTCCAACTTGTGCGCTGAGTGTCGATAGAGTCCTGCACGTTTGAGGTGTCGACCTTGCCGCCTTTGAAGTTGCCGTTGTAGCGCAAATCGAGCATAAGGCTCAAAACACTAACGCCAACGCCGGCCGTCCACGAGAGGGAAGGGTTTTTATAGATACTCTCGAAATCGGAGCCTTTGAGGTATTTGAGCTCTTTGTTCTGCGAAATGGCGAAAACCGGGCCTGCATTGGCACGGATTCTGACCAGACTGCCAAGTCCGAAATCGGCTCCAATGAGTACCGGCATATCGATGAGGCGAACCTTATCGACCTCTTCTTTCTTCTCGGTGCCTATAATCTGTCCTGCGGTGGGGATTTTATAGGAGTTGGAGGTGTATTGAAGCTCCGGTTGCAGGAATACTTTGACCGACTTGTTGATTACGTTGACACGCACAAATGCAGCTCCAAACCAGCCTGTACCTTCGGCAAAGGTGGTCTCTTTTAGTTCGGAACCCGACTTCGGAATGTTTTCGCTCGTTGAACTGATGCCGGCCTTCAATCCAATGTTGAAGATGCCTAAGACATTATTCTCTGCGTTCGAGGAGTAAACAGTAGTGAGCAATGCAAGGGCTAAAAATGTTTTTTTCATAGTTGTATTCTCTTTTAGAATTGGTTATTCATAGTGTAAAGGTAATAATATTTTTTCAGAACCCAACATTTCGAGCCAAAAAATGCAATATCGGGTCGGCAAAATGGTGGTGTTCTGCCAAAAAGGTCTATCTTTGCACTCGATTAATTATATATAGTATATGAGTTTGGTAGCAATAGTCGGCCGCCCCAATGTGGGCAAAAGCACACTTTTCAACCGCCTTGTGGGTATGCGTCAGGCGATAGTCGACTCAACGGCAGGCACAACGCGCGACCGTCACTACGGCCGTACCGATTGGAACGGACGCGAATTTTCGGTAATCGACACCGGCGGTTACTCGGTTGGTGAAGACGACGCATTCGATGCCGAGATTCGCCGTCAGGTATTGCTCGCCATCGACGAAGCCGACATAATACTCTTTATGGTCGACGTGAAGACGGGCGTGACCGACTTGGACACTGTTGTGGCCGATATTCTGCGCCGCTCGGGCAAACCCTCGATTGTGGTCTCCAACAAGGTCGATACCTATGACCTCGACTTCCAATCCAACGAATTTTACTCGTTTGGTTTGGGTGAACCGTACTCGATTTCGTCGATTAGCGGAAGCGGTACTGGCGACCTTATGGACAAGATAGTCAGCCTGTTGCCTCCCGAAACAAAAGAGGTCTCGGACGACGGGCTGCCGCGTATAACCATTGTCGGCCGTCCCAACGTGGGTAAATCGTCGCTCACAAACGCCCTTTTGGGCAGCGAACGCAACATCGTAACCCCCATAGCCGGAACCACGCGCGACAGCATCAATACCCGCTACAACAAATATGGGCTGGATTTCTATTTGGTCGACACGGCCGGTCTGCGCAAGAAGACCAAGGTGACCGAAAACCTCGAATTTTACTCCGTGATGCGCTCGATTCGCGCCATCGAGAACTCCGATGTCTGCGTGCTGATGCTCGACGCACGGCAGGGCATCGAGTCACAGGATATGAACATCTTTTCGCTCATCGTGCGCAACAAAAAGGGTTGCGTCATTGTGGTCAACAAGTGGGATTTGGTCGAAAAGTCCAACAACACTATGAAAGAGTGGCGCGAAGGGTTGCTCCAAAAGTTGTCGCCGTTTAGCGATGTGCCCGTGATTTTTACCTCGGTGCCTAACAAACAGCGCATTATGGACGTACTGCAAACCGCTGTACGCGTCTGTGAGTCGCGTGCAAGGCGTATTCCGACTTCGGAACTTAACGACTACCTGTTACCCATTATTGAGGAGACACCGCCGCCGATGACAAAGGGTAAATACCTTAAAATTAAATATGTAACTCAGTTGCCTACCCCCACGCCATCGTTTGCCTTTTTTGTCAATCTGCCGCAGTACATCAAAGATACCTACCGTCGATTCCTCGAAAACCGCATACGCGAGCACTGGGACTACGAGGGCGTGCCGATGCAAATCTTTTTCCGCCAAAAATAGCGAGTTATGGATCCACGTATTAGGAGCTACGTGATGCCGGCAGCAATGGTTGTCGGTGCAATTTTTCACAGCTTTTTCGGCCGGTTCGCTTTCCTTTCGCCCTACCTGATTGCCACGATGCTCTTCATTACCTTCACAAGAGTGAAGGCTCGCGAGCTGAAACTTAGCCGCATACACGTCGGATTGCTGGCTTTTCAGATTTTGGCCTGCGTGGTTGTCTACCTGCTGTTGCGCCCCGTCAACGAGGTTTTGGCGCAAGGTATGATGATTTGTGCCTTTGCTCCGGCAGCTATGGCCTCGGTGGTGATTGGCGGAATGCTTGGAGCCAACGTCACCACAATGACAACCTATACCCTGATTAGTAATATGGCTGTGGCCTTCACTGCGCCCGTACTCTTCTCAGTGGTGGGCACCAACGTCGGACTCCCGTTCTTCTACTCGTTTTGGCTGGTCTTCCGCCGTCTGCTGTTGTTGGTTGTGCTGCCTTTCTGTCTGTCGTTTTTTTGCGAAAAGTTTGTTCCCAAAGTTCACGACTATTTTCACGACAACCAACAATTTGCATTCTACATTTGGGCTGTTTCGCTCTTGATTCTGATAGGTACTACCACCAACTTCATTCTTGCCCAACCGCGCGAGTCCTATCTGATTGAGGCCGTTTTGGCTGCCTCGTCGCTTGTTCTGTGTCTCTGTCAGTTTGGGTTCGGGCGCTGGTGGGGCCGACGTTGCGGCGATCGCATAGCGGGCGGTCAGTCGCTCGGTCAGAAGAATACGCTTTTGGCCATACTCTTGGCGCAAACCTATCTCAATCCGCTATCGTCGGTCGCTCCGGCCGCCTACGTAGTTTGGCAAAACATAGTCAACAGCATTCAGCTTGCCCGACATAAAGGACAAAAAGAAATAAATTAAAGTCCTTAACGACCTTAACGACCTTAAAGTCCTTAGCATTAAAACAACGAAAGGCGCGAACCGTTTGGGATTCGCGCCTTTCGTTGTTGATTGAGGTTTCGGGTGACTACTCGGCTTTGCCGGCGCTACCCAGAACGTCGATGTTCTTGTGCATATAGAGCTCTTTGAGCGAGTCGCGAGCCGGTCCCAGATATTTGCGGGGGTCGAACTCTTCGGGTTTCAGAGCGAAGACCTCGCGAATGGCGGCGGTCATAGCCAGACGACCGTCGGAGTCGATGTTGATCTTGCAAACTGCGCTCTTGGCAGCCTCGCGGAGTTGCTCTTCGGGAATGCCGACAGCGTCTTTCAGGTGGCCGCCGTATTTGTTGATGATGGCAACTTTGTCCTGTGGAACGGAGCTCGATCCGTGGAGTACGATTGGGAATCCGGGGATACGTTTCTCGATCTCTTTGAGAATGTCGAAACGCAATGGAGGGGGAACCAAAATGCCCTCGGCATTACGGGTGCACTGCTCGGGTTTGAACTTGTTGGCTCCGTGCGAGGTGCCAATCGAGATGGCCAACGAATCGACGCCGGTCTTCTGAACGAAGTCGACAACGTCGTCAGGCTCGGTGTAGGTGTGTTTCTCGGCCTTTACATCGTCCTCAATGCCGGCCAAAACGCCCAACTCACCCTCGACGGTTACGTCGAATTGGTGTGCATACTCAACAACCTTCTTGGTCAGTGCAACGTTCTCGGCGTAGGGGAGCGACGAACCGTCGATCATCACCGACGAGAAACCCATATCGATGCACGATTTGCAGAGTTCGAAGCTGTTTCCGTGGTCGAGGTGCAATACGATAGGAATGTTTTTACCCAACTCTTTGGCATACTCTACGGCGCCTTGTGCCATATAGCGCAGAAGGGTTTGGTTGGCGTATTTGCGTGCACCCGACGACACCTGCAAAATCACAGGCGACGAGGTCTCGACGCAGGCGGCAACAATGGCTTGGAGTTGCTCCATATTGTTGAAGTTGTAGGCGGGAATTGCGTAGCCGCCTTTGATTGCTTTGGCAAACATCTCACGGGTGTTGACCAGTCCTAATTCTTTGTACGATACCATAATTATGCGTTATTGATAATAAGTATATTGAATGTCAAGTATTTCGGTCGAACTTGCGTTCAAAGGTAACAATTCTTTTCGTTGATGCAAAAACCCGACCTGATAATAGTTATTAAAAATTTTTACAAATATACGCCATTTTTCGGAAAAGGTGTCGCAAAGTTGCATAATTTTTGGAAAATATGCTACCTTTGTAATGCCTTTTTTGAGGCTAAATTCTGTAACATACTTAATTAGAGTTCAACTATGAATAATTTTGAATATCAAAAAACCTTCTCTCTCGGAGAGGATAAGACCAAATACCGCCTGCTGACGAAAGATTTTGTGAGCGAAACCGAGTTTTGCGGCCGCCGTTTTCTGACTGTCGACCCCGAGGCAATCAGCCTGCTTTCGAAGGAGGCTTTCACCGAGGTATCGTTCTATCTGCGTGCCGCCCACCTCGAAAAGTTGGCCGCCATATTGCGCGACCCCGAGGCCTCCGACAACGACCGTTTTGTGGCCTACACAATGCTTCTCAATCAGGTTGTTGCAGCCGATGGCGAGCTTCCGACCTGTCAGGATACCGGCACGGCAATAGCCATTGGTTGGAAGGGCGAACAGGTGCTCACCTCAGCCGACGATGCCGAGTGCATCTCGAAAGGTGTTTTTGAGACCTATCGCGACCACAACCTGCGCTATTCGCAGGTGGTTCCGCTCTCGATGCTCGACGAGCATAACAGCGGCAACAATCTGCCGGCCCAAATTGATCTCTATTCGACCTGCGGCGAGGAGTACAAATTCCTCTTCATCACCAAAGGCGGCGGCTCGGCCAACAAAACATTCCTCTACCAACAGACTCGTGCGCTGCTGACCGAAAAGGCACTTACCGAATTCATAACCACCCACATACGCGATTTGGGGACTTCGGCTTGTCCGCCCTACCACTTGGCAATCGTCATTGGCGGCAGCTCGGCCGAAGCAAACCTGACAGCCGTAAAAAAGGCCTCGGCAGGCTATTTCGATTCGCTGCCCACCTCTGGCAACGAAGGTGGTCGTGCATTCCGCGATTTGGAGTGGGAGGAGCGCGTGTTGAAAATCTGCCGCGAGAGCGGTATCGGCGCACAGTTCGGCGGCAAATATTTTGTCCACGACGTGAGGGTGATCCGTATGTCGCGCCACGCGGCATCGTGTCCCGTCGGTATTGGCGTCAGCTGCTCGGCCGACCGCAACATAAAGGCCAAAATCAATCGCGAGGGCATCTGGCTCGAAGAGTTGGAACACAACCCGTCGCGCTATCTGCCTGCTCAGGCCCCCGGTATGGCGCCTGCGGTCGAAATCAACCTCGACGAGGGAATCGACGCCGTGCGCCAAACCCTCTCAAAATACCCTATACGCACCCGATTGAGCCTTAACGGAACGCTTATTGTGGCACGCGACATTGCCCACGCACGCATCAAGGAGATGATTGAGAGCGGAAAACCGATGCCCGATTACTTCAAGAACCACCCCGTCTACTATGCCGGCCCTGCCAAAACTCCCAAGGGAATGCCCTCAGGCAGCTTTGGCCCGACCACAGCAGGCCGTATGGACTCCTACGTCGACGAGTTTCAGAAGTTGGGCGGCAGTTTGGTTATGGTTGCCAAGGGCAACCGCTCAAAGGCAGTGACCGATGCCTGCAAAGCCAACGGCGGTTTCTATCTCGGCTCGATTGGCGGCCCTGCTGCCGTTTTGGCCAAACAGAGCATCAAATCCATTGAGGTGGTCGACTTCCCCGAGTTGGGTATGGAGGCAGTGCGCAAGATACGTGTCGAGAACTTTCCGGCATTCATTATTGTCGACGATAAGGGGAACGATTTTTTTGCCGAAATTGCGCACTAAATCTTGCTCCCGCAGCGTTATTTGATTCTATGAACTTGGAACAGATGAATTACAGATAACAAGTTATGAAACGTCTGCTGTTGATATTGCTTTCGTTGTGGTGCCTCGACGCCTTTGCCGCCGAGCCGGTGACCTTTGAAGTCTCGGTTCCGCGAGTTGTAGGCGTGGGCGAAACGTTCAGACTCGAATTTTCGGTCAATGCCAACGGTGACGACTTTGTGCCGCCGTCGTTCGAAGGATTCGACGTGTTGGCAGGGCCCTCCACATCGAAGAACTCTTCGATGCAGCTGATCAACGGCTCGATGACGCGCACGGTCTCAAACTCCTATATTTATGTGCTGAGCTGCCCTTCGGAGGGCGAATATATCGTTGGCGAGGCTCAAATAAAGGTCAAGGGCAAGAGCTACAAGTCGGTTCCGGTGACGGTAAAGGCAATCGTTGAAGATACCTCGTCGCCGCAAGCCTCCTCCACGGAGCAGGGCAGTGGCGCAGCCGAGCAGACCCCCAAGGCCAAACTCTCGTCCGACGATATACTGCTTCGACTGACGGTCGACCGTACAAATGTCTATAAAGGACAACCCGTGAAGGCGACCTTCAAACTCTATACGCGTGTTCCGATGAACTCCGACGGACAGAAGATGCCGTCGTTCAATGGCTTTTGGGCACAGCGGCTCGGTGTCGACGGCTACCAATGGCAAAAGGAGACGCTCAACAACAAGATCTACGACGCTCGCGTGGTGGCCGAATACCTGCTCTTTCCGCAGCAGGCCGGCAAGCTCACCATTGAGCCTATGGAGTTCTCGGTAATTGCACAGATTGTGACGCAGGGTCATCGTACGGGCGATTTTTTCGATGATTTTTTCGGCGGCCCGCAGATTCAGGAGATTCGTCGTCAGGTGGCCTCAAAACCTGTTACGGTGAATGTTCGCGAACTGCCTGCCGGTGCTCCTGCGAGCTTTACGGGCGCTGTGGGGCGTTTCGAGATGAACACCACACCGCCCGAGAACCATATCACTGCCAACTCGGCCGCCACCTACATCGTCAAGATTAGCGGTACGGGCAATCTCTCGCTCATTCAGTCGCCGCAAGTCGACCTGCCCTCATCGTTCGAGGCCTACAACATCAAGACCACTGAGAGCATACAGACCACTCAACAGGGTGTGAGCGGTTACCGCCAGTTCGAGTATCCGATGATTGCACGTGCCGACGGCGAATATACCATACCGCCGGTAGAATTCAGCTACTTCAATCCTCAAACGGCTCGTTACGAAACATTGCGCAGCTCGGAGGTCGAAATTGTGGTCGAACCCGATGCCGATGCCGCCGACGGAATGCCCTCACGAGGATTGGTGAGCGGAATTGCCAAAGAGGACATTAAATTTCTTGGGCGCGATATAAGGTTCATTCACATTGGCTCGCCAAATCTGGTGCGTCGGGGCGAATTGTTCCTCTTTGGGGGTTACTACTTCCTGATCATAATTGCGTTGTTGGCCGGCTTTGCATTCCTCTATGTGACATTGCGCAACCGCATTGAACAGATGCGTAATGCCGCTCTTGTGAAGGGTAAACGTGCCAATAAGGTGGCTCTGCAACGTTTCCGCGCCGCCGAACGCTATATGAAAGAGCAGAACGCCAAAGGTTTCTACGAAGAGATGCTCAAAGCACTTTGGGGCTATATGGGCGACAAACTCAACATACCCGTTGCCAACCTCACCAAAGAGAGTGTGCGCGAGGAGTTGCGCCGCCGCGGAATCGAATCGACCGATGCCGAGCGTTACATAACCATCATCACCGACTGCGAATATGCGCAGTATGCCCCCGCAGGCTCGGGGCGAATGAATGAAGAGTATCTCGCAGGTGTCGAAATAGTCTCAAAATTGGAATCGGTAATCAACAAATAGCGGATTATGACTTTCAGCAGAAAAATAGTCGTTTTGGTCGGCGTAATCTTGGGTTCGTTTCTAAACATTGCGGCTCAGACTGATGCCGATGCAGTGTGGAATCGCGCCAACACGCTCTACGCCAATGGCGAATACGAGGCAGCCCTCATATCGTACGATTCGATTGCCAACGAGGGGTTGCAGAGCGCACGCCTCTATTTCAATATGGGCAATGCCCACTTCAAGTTGGGACACAAAGGTCAGGCAATACTGTTTTACCACCGCGCCCAACGGCTCGACCCGGGCGACAAGGATACTGCCTACAATCTGGCCTATGTCAACAGTTTCACCAAAGACCGTATCGAGTCGGTGCCTCGTTTCTTTTTGGCCGAATGGTTCGATGCAGTGCGTAATCTGTTGAGCAGCAATGCGTGGGCGTCAATGTCGATTGTGGCTTTGGCGCTGACCCTCGCAATGGTGTTGCTCTACCTGCTTGCCCGCTCGCGCAAGGCTCGTAAATGGGGACTTGGGTTTGCCATAGTATTTCTGCTTTTGAACCTGCTGACGGTGTCGTTCTCGGCATCGAGCCGACGCCGCGTGCTCGATCACTCCCACGCCGTGGTGCTCACGCCGGCCGCTTCGGTCAAGAGTTCGCCCGACCGTTCGAGCAAAGATATGTTCATTCTGCACGAAGGTACGCTCGTAAAAGTGTTGAACCGATTGGGCGATTGGGTCGAAATAGAGATAGCCGACGGCAACGAGGGTTGGATTACATCGACTTCAATCGAGATCATTTAACACTTTAACACGAATGTCGAAACTCCTTGACGATCTGGTTGATCAACTTTCAAAACTCCCGACTGTGGGGCGCCGCACGGCACTCCGTTTGGCGCTTTATATTCTGCGTGAAGACCGGGGCGAGGTTGACTCGCTGGCCGATTCGATTCGCAGTTTCCGCCACGGCATAAAGTTTTGCAACAGATGCAACAACCTTTCCGACCAAGAGATTTGCCCCATTTGTGCCGATCCGCGGCGTGACCGAACTACCGTCTGTGTGGTCGAAACGGTCGGCGACCTGCTATCGATTGAGCACACACGCCAATACAACGGCCTCTACCACGTCTTGGGCGGTGTAATTTCGCCTATGGCAGGCATCGCGCCGAGCGACCTGAAAATTGACCTTCTGGTCGACAACATTGCTCGCGGCGAGATTCGCGAGGTGATTTTGGCCATCAGCGCAACCGTCGAGGGCGAAACCACACTTTTCTATATTATGCGTCGGCTGGCGCAATTTCCAAACCTCAAAATTACCAAGATTGCACGCGGCATAGGTGTTGGCGACGAAATCGAATACGCCAACGAACTGACCATTGCCCACGCACTCCACAATCGAACCGAAGTCACCCGAAGCTGACTTAGACTTTCAGAAAGATTTTCTTGCGATAGAGAAATTTCAAAAACATATAGCATACAGCAAGATAGCCCACGGCGAGCACCACGTTGGCCCATTGAGCCGTGAAGAGGCCGGCAATACCGCCAAAGAGGAAATCGCGCGTTTTGCCAATGTCGACAACCTTCTGCACCATATAAATAGTAATCGAATTTAGCCCTATTACGCGGAAGTAGAGCGACCAGCGCTTATAGCCTTTAATATCTATTAACCAGTAGAATAGCGCAAACATCAGTGCCGAAAGTCCTGCTGTGAAACATACGTAGGACGAAGACCACAAAGGTTTGTTGATTGGGATAATCAGGCCAATCAATAGTCCGACAACAGTCAATCCTACGCCGCCAATCACCAGACTGACAGCTCTTTTCTGCGGCGAACGTCTTTCGTCGCCCACTACTTCGCCTGCTACCATTCCCAAGAGAGCTGTTGCCACGGCAGGCAGGGTAGAGAGTATTCCCATTGGGTCGAAATTGCCGTCGAGCAACCGCCCGGGCAGCCACATTCGGTCAATGTAGCCGACAATGCTGCCCTCGATTGAGAGGGGTGAAGTGCCTGTGGGCGCATCGGGAGCGACCATGAACAGGTTCAACAACCCATAGACAACCAAGATTGCCGTCACGTACCACTTTATAGCCCTGCGCGAAGAGTTGACGTAAATGATTGCAGCAATGCCCCAGGCAATTCCAATTCGGCCAAGTACCGAAACGTAGCGCATTGTGCCGAAGTCGAGCCTCAGAAAGCCGTTGAACACAAGCCCCAAAGCGATAAGTTTCAGAGTACGAACCACTATTTTGCCTACTATGTGGCCGTCGGTAAGGTTGTTTGCCCGATTTTTGCGGCAGGAGAACGGAAACGAAATTCCTGTGATGAACAAAAAAAGCGGAAAAATCATATCGTAAAATGCAAAACCGTTCCACGCCATATGCGTCATCTGACCGGCCGCACCCTGCATAAATTCGGTCGGCCAAACCTTGGCAAGCGAACGAATCAAGGCTGCACCGCCCGTGATGAAAAACATATCGAATCCGCGCAGTGCGTCGATTGAATCAAGTCGACCTGTTATTTTCTGTTCCATAGTGATTATGGGTTAATCGGAACAAATTTAGCGAATTATAATAATCGGTGCGACTCTTCTCAAATGCTATGCGCCGTTTTTAAACGATTCAAATAATTATCTGAATATTTTTCTTAATTCCACAACAGAAAAAAGGCGGCCGTGAGCGCTAAATTTTGACGCAATTAGACTATCTTTGCAAAGGACACAGCGAGTTGACGGCGGCCGATATGGTTGCTTAATTCACGCTTTTTTAGTGAAAAATCCTAAACAAAGAACAAGTTATTAACCGAACTAATTATGGATATTGAACAACAGGTCATGGGTTATACGCCCGAAGATGAGGCAGTTGTGCTCTACACGATGCGCAATGCGGCAGGGTGCGAAGTGAAATTGTGCAACATTGGGGCGGCAGTGGTCTCGGTAACTGTGCCCGACCGCAAAGGCAACAAGGCCGATGTGGTTTTGGGTTATGCCACTCTTTTGGATTATGTAGCCGACGGTCCCTGTATGGGCAAAGTGCCCGGCCGCTATGCCAACCGTATTGCAAAAGGTCGTTTCACGCTCGACGGCAAGACCTATCATTTGGCCATAAATAATGGCCCAAACGCTCTACACGGCGGCATCAAAGGCTATGCCAATCGTGTTTGGGAGGGACGCATCGAGGTCGACCGCGTAGTCTTTGCACTCGACACGCCCGACGGCGACGAGGGTTACCCTTCGGCCGTCTACACCGAGGCAGTATATGATTGGAACGACCATAACGAGCTGGAATTGAAGCTTGTAGCCAAGTCGAACGGCGCGACAGTAATTAATCTCACGAACCACACCTATTTCAACCTTGCAGGCGAGGGTAGCGGTTCGGTGCTCGACCACACGCTGTGGCTCGGTGCGTCGCGCTATCTGCCCACCGACAACACCCTGATTCCTTTAGGCGAAATGGCCCCCGTGGCCGCCACGCCTATGGATTTCACCACGCCCAAAACGCTCGGTCGCGACATTAAGACCGATTTTGCAGCTCTGAACTACGGCAAGGGCTATGACAATTGCTACGTAATTGACTGCCCCTCGGCCGAAAAGATGCCGATGAAGGTTGCCGCCAAGCTCAAAGATTCCGTTTCGGGACGCACCTTGACGGTTTCGACCGATCAGCCAGCCGTCCAAATATACACAGGGAACTGGTTGGAGGGTTGTCCCGAGGGCAAAAACGGACACGCTTACCACGACTACGACGGTGTGGCTATCGAGTGCCAAGGTATGCCCGACGCGCCCAACCACCCGAACTTCCCCTCACAGGTTCTGCGCGAAGGCGAAACTTATCGCCGCCGCATCTGCTTCGCATTTGGAGTGGAGTAGTCGAAGAGAGTCAAACACAATTAAGGTGGGTAAAGTGATTAATGTGATTTTCAGGAGTACTGTCGGCTCAGTTTAATCGCAATTCCACCAGCCGTCAGGCTGAGTATTAATCACTCTATCCACCTTAATATTTGGTAGCTTCAAATAGTCGCTAAATTTTGGGCTTCTGTACGGCACGGATAATGAGAGACAAAAAGTAGACTGCCATACCATAGAGTACCGATATGAGCGAGACTTTGAATCCGCCTGCCATAAGTCCAAGCGATATGTCGCCCGCCATTTGAACCGCTCCGGCTGCCTGATACAGACCCACAAGCTGCCAAAAGAACCCAGTGACGAGCGCCATTAAGCCCAACTCTTTGACCATTGCGGGTGCTTTCCACGCTGCCAACAGCAGGGCAATCAGTTCTACGGTAATGATTGACATTCCCAATGCACCACCTTCAATAAACCATCTGAACATAATCTTTAATCGTTTAATTGTTAATATTTATTGCAAATCTCGGCAGGCCGCGGTTCTTGCCTCATTCACATTGCAAAGATAGCTGCAAACGACCTCTGTGGCACAATCGAAGGCTTGTCAAAACCTCCGCTCGGCGTGTCGAAACCGACTCCGGGGTACAATGATGGTTTCGGCGAATCGTTTGTTCGGGCTAAATGATTAAATTTGTCGCCAACGAAACTTTCCAAAGTGTATGAAACGATTCATTTCATTGCTATATTGGTCTTTGGCAGCGGTTGTGGTGGCAATCGTGCTGCTGAGCGTCGGCTATAACATTTCTTCGTCGCTTGTGGTCGGTTCGTCGTTTATGCCTACTGCGTTGGCTGCCAAGTTTTTGCTCTCGAAAATCGACTTTACTAAAAGTGCAAAAAGCTATTTGTGGCCAATCGTTTCGGTTACGGCAGCTTTGCTGGCAGCTCAATATTTTCTGCTTTTTCTGGTCAATCAATACCTGTTGCAATCACGCAGCGATACCGATTATATAAGCAGTTACCCCGACATATTGTTGAATCCTCTGTTTTTGTTGATTCTGATAGCGCTATTTGTGGTGCCCGAGTACTTTATATCGCGAAACCAACTATCGCGCGAACGATGGGTCGATTTTATTAGCGACAGAAGGCGCGTGAAGATCGAAATCGATGCCATAGAACTGATCGAATCAAACGATACGGAGGTTACCGTGCACCTTTGTGACGGCACGGAGTACCGAACGAAAGCCAAAATTTCGACGTGGGAAAAGATTCTCGACAATCGTTTCCTGAGGGTTCACCGCTCATATTTGGTCAACCGCTCAAAGATTCTCTGTGCCGATTCGAAATGTGTCACTATGCCGCAGCGCAAGATAGAGGTGTCGCGCAAATATCGCGAGACTGTGCGGGCCGAACTATCGAGACGCAGTTAGTGGGTGGTTGTGGCGGCTATGCGGGCAATGGTGCGGCGTGAGAGAAAGCGCGTGAGGAACATCGAAAAGCGATTTCCGGCGCGATGGACGCCGTAGAGTCGGCCCTTCATCATTATCTTGTAACCATAGGCGGCTACGTCGGCCGACGACGATTGTGCCAGCAGTTTGGCCTTTTGGAGCGTCTGCTCGGTGTGGGCGCGAGCGTGGAATTTACTGGCAGTGACACCCGGGCATAGCGCCGTGACGGTCACACCGGTCCCCTCCAACTCGACAGCAACGCCATTCGAAAGGCTCAGCACAAAGGCCTTGGTGGCAGCATAGGCGCTCATATAGGGCACCGGCTCGAATGCGGCGGTCGATGCTACGTTCAGAATGCGACCGTGACCGCGCGCGACCATATCGCGTGCAAATACTTTGGTGAAGTAGGCGAGGGCTTCAACGTTGAGCCTGACCATATTAAGCTCCTGCTCCCAAGCAATCTCCGTCCACAGTCCGCTCGTGCCGAATCCCGCATTATTGACTGCATATTCGATTTCGATCGAGCGGCGGCAGAGGTCGTCGTAAATCTCTTGTGCGGCTGTGAGGTCGGAGAGGTCGGCAGGGTAGTAGTCGACTTCGACGCCATAGGCTGTTTTGAACTCTTGGGCAACTTGTGCAAGCCGTTCGGCGTTGCGTGCCACAATGACGAGGTTGTTGCCGGCCGAAGCAAATTTTTTCGACAGCTCGTAACCGATGCCCTCGGTAGCTCCCGTAATGAATGCAGTTTTCATAAAATGAATTGTCCTATTTAATTGGCACAAATATAGCGTTTTTTATCTCACCTCATAATAGGCTCCATAAAATGGGCCCTTATTTTGTCGACGTAAATTGGTGCCATTCAACCCCCGCTAAAACGCTATATAAGGCCTGTTTTGTACAAAATTCATAATTTCGGGATAATAATCATAGTAATAATTTTCTTAAAATACGATTGCCATAATCTTTGGGATAATAATAAAAACGGTCTATTTGCTATCTGCTTAATTTTGTATTGAAGAAAAGCCGAAAACAATTTCGGCCGTCGGGCGCAGTCACGCATATATAATATAGGTATGATTCGTGGGGCGATGCAGCAGATTGTGACCGACAACAAAATGAAGAAACTATTGTAAATTTATGAGAACACTTGGCTTTATACAACAAACTTGTGATGCAGTTGAGATGCAACGTTGCATTGGTGCTCTCAATTCGGCCGGCGTGCCAACCGAATCGATACAGATTGAGTCGAATCTCGACGAACTATTGAAGTCGATCACCTCAGGCGATACAATCTATGTCTGCCACATTTCGGAGATGGGCGACAGCATTCAGCAGATTTTTTCGGCCATTGGCATCATTATAGAGAAGGGGGCCCGCATCTGCTCGCTCAACGACCGGTGGATTACCGACATCGACCAAAAAGGCCTACTGCCTCTGATCATAAAGTCGATAGCCGAACTCAATCGCGAAATTATTTCGAAACAGACCAAAATCGGCCTCAAAAAAGCACGTAAAAACGGTAAGCGCCTCGGCAGGCCGAGTGGCAAAAACAAAAGCGGACTCTTTTGATTAGCAGCATTTTGCTCACTGATATATATCACTGACAAATGAAGAAACTACCCTAATAGATGAAAGTTTTTCACAAAATATTAATCACCCTGATACTGCTGACTGTCGGTACTCTGAGCCTGTGGGCGCAATCTGCCCCCGAGGGGGAGCGTACTGCACGGTTCATCTTCTACCATCGTTTCGGCGAGAGCATTATTCAGGTTGGTTATGCCCAAAACGGCCAAACCATCGATTCGCTCGAAAGGTTCGTTTCCGATGTACAGATGCGTGGCCGCGCGATCGAAAGTGTTGGTATTGTGTCGACTGCTTCGCCCGAGGGACAGATCTCCTACAACCGCTCCCTGGCGGCAGAGCGTGCCAACAACACGGCTCGATTTTTGGCCGAGCGCTACGGTTTCTATCCGTCGGCCATTAATGCCGTGAGCGACGGCATAGGCTGGTCGGTTCTGCGCGACAGCGTTGCCGTTTCCGGAATGCGCCACTGCAACGAGTTGGTCGAAATGATGGATACCGTTCCGGAGGTTATTGTCCGCAATGGCAAGTGGGTCGACGGCCTGAAACACCGTTTGATGAATTTCAATGGCGGCGCCCCCTATAAATATCTTATTCGCCGCTACTTTCCTTCGATGCGCCGCAGTGTTGTGACCTTGGTTCTGTCAGAACCGGCCACCGATGCCGTAGCCACAAATCTGAGCGATAGCGCAGTTTCGACGGTCGCCGACTTGGTGCCGACTGCTATCCAAGATAGTACGGCGGTTGCCGAAATGCTGCCAATGGTGAGCGAGGAGCCCGCTGTGGAGCCTCAGAGCCTCATAGTCACCGATTCGCTTAGCACTCTGCCCGACAACATTCTGCCCACGGCCCCCGATTCGCTTTCGAGCAGCGTGAGTGCCGCCCAAACAACCACTACTCAGCCCTCGAAGCCCGATTCGGGTTCCATTCAGAGCAGTGTTGCGCCCCGCGAGCGCCTGCCCTATGCCTTTGGAGTTAAAACCAACACCCTCTACGATTTGGCTCTGACCCCCAATGTGGCGGCCGAGTTGGCTTTCGGGCGCGATTTCGGGTGGTCGGCCGAGGTCGAGGGAGTTTGGGCGTGGTGGAGCCTCGATCAGAAACATCGTTACTGGCGTATTGGATACACCTCATTGGAACTGCGCCGCTACCTGGGCAACCGCGCCGAATTGCGCCCGCTGTCGGGTTGGTACGTCGGAATGTATGGCGCTTGGGGACGTTATGATTTCGAATTTGGTGGTAATGGGCAACTGAGCGATTCGGCTATCTCTCTTGGCCTTTCGGCCGGATACTCGTTGCCTGTTGCCGACCGACTGAACGTGGAGTTCGGGTTGGCCGCAGGATTCATTGGTGGTGAGTATAAAACCTATACCCCCGACCACGACTGCTATGTTTGGCAGGGTACCTATCACCGTAAGGCGGACAACATCAGAAACTGGTCGGTTACACGCCTGCGCGTGGCACTGGTCTGGACATTTGGGGAGGCAGCAAGATGAAAAAACTGACCAACATATCTATTTTGGGGCTGCTGACGGCAATGATGTTTCTGAGCGGCTGTGTCAACAAGGAGCTCTGCTACGACCATAACCACGGTATGCGTGTGAGGTTGGCATTTAGGTGGTCGATTGGTGCCGGCTTGGCGGTGAGTGCTCCCGAACATATCAAAATGGTGCTCTATCCCTCCGACAATACGCAGCCCTACGACCGCTATTTGAACTCTTCACAAGATTTTGTCTATGCTCCCGAAGGAGACTACGACATACTGCTCTACAACTGGCGTATTTCGGCCGATGCGCAGACCGTACAGTTCCGCGCCGAAGATAATTACCGTATGGCAGAGGCCTTTACGGGCAATTTCTCGCGCAGTGCACTCTTTTCGCGCTCGACCGAGGTGCCGGTGATGCTTGGCCCCGACTCGCTTTGGTTGTGGAGTACGGGCGACGAACAGTTGGAAGTCTCGAAAAAGCGGCTCGAATCGTTGATCGGTACCGAGGCAGTCGAGTGGGACGAGGCCACGAACACCTATCTGCTCAAAATGGTTGTCGAGCCCGATATGGTTACCCTCTACTATACCTTCCGTGTGGCTCTTACGGGCGCTGTCACGGCCATTCGCGGCTGCGAGGCGGCTGTTTCGGGCTGCAAGGGCTCGGTAAGGCTCTACTCGGGCGAACTGGGCACCGATTGCTCCATTTTGTGCGACGTTGCCTACGACTCGGCATCGACGGAGTATGTGGTCGATTTCTCGACATTCGGTTTTTCGCCCACCGAGCCGAAGATTGTCACCTTTGTCACCGCGCTGCCCGACGGCACCACTCAGACCAACACGCGCGACATTGGCCCTATGCTCTCGGGCGACGACCGACAGATTGTGCCGCCAATAGAAATACTCTACTCAAAACCGATCAATGACGGCGACGGCGGTTTCTCACCCCCCGTGGTGGGCGACTGGGACCCTAAATACGAATATTTGGAGATGTAAAAAATGAAGCGGAATGCAACTAAGTCTAATTGGAAAATAGGTCTAATAGGTCTGATAGGACGACCGTTGGACAATTCAAAATTCAAAATTGAAATGCAATTACTCGAAACTCTAAACGATAAACATTAACCACAAATACAAACTAAAACAAAAAACAAAACAATCAAAAAACAAAAAGTGTTAAAAAAGTAATTAATTAACCAATTGAAAATTAACCACAAACAAAAACAAAACAGATGAAAAAAATCCTTTTGGCAGTTGCAGCCATAGCACTCTTGGCTTCCTGCTCGACCAACGACGAGGTCGTTAAACTCCGCGACAACTCAATTCAGGTATCTACCAATCTGGGCAACAGATTGATTTCCAAAACGACTGGCGATGCTACTGTCGCTCTTGGCGTGTTTGCTTTCACCGCAGCAGGTCATGCTTACTTTGCCGACAATAAACTATCGTACGATGGTACAGCCTGGGTTCTTGATCCAAAACAGTATTGGCCAATTGACAATACAATCGACTTGAAATTCGCTGCCTACGGCCCTTTCGATGATGCAAACATTTTAATGGCCTCGTGTTATGCTACTGGCGTTGCTTTCTCCTTTAATCACGCTGCTGCGTCAGTTCCGGGTACCGATGTTATTGTATCGCCTATGACGGCAGCTATTAACAATGGAACGAAAGTAGACCTTAGTACTTTTGGCCACGCACTTACTCAGTTGGTGTTCAAAGCAACTTTGTCGCAGTCTTCGAATCCAACTTTGAAGGTTAAAATCAATGACCTCATTGTAAAATCTGCTGATTCGGCCAATTATGCTGCCGGTGCTTGGAGTACTGCTACTTTCGGCGTTTCTGTCGACCACGTTTTGGTTCGTGCTGGAACGAGCGACTACACTGTTACAAGTTCAACCGCAGCGGTAGGTTCGACCAATGTTATCAACGTCATTCCAAACAGCGTGGATGATGTAACAGCTCGTCAGATCTATGTTAAGGCAACTGCCTATAAAGAAGTTAATGGTGCCGACGTTGCAGTTGGTACAAAAGAGTTGACTATCAATGTTGACGGCGCAACCACCCCATATGTTGCAAAATGGGTTATGGGTACTCAGGTTGTCTATACCATTTCTCTCGATGCTGACGCTGTTGTGGACGGTGATAATAACAAAAAGGCTATTGAATTCAACACACCACAGGTTACCACTTGGGAAACCAATACAACGGACGATATTATTTCTTTGTAATTCTTACAGTTTACCAAAATCCGTGCGGGCTTGACCGCCTGCACGGGTACTTATAGAAATTCAAAATTAAGAATTCAAAATTAAGAATTCAATATTCAAAAGTATAAGTGCACAATTATTAAATCAAAAATACAATATCAAAAATTTTGAATTTTGAATTTTGAATTTTGAATTGACCAACGGTCGACCTATAAGACTTAGTTGAATTAAAAACAAATGAAAAAGATATGAGACGGCTTATTGTAAAAATAGCGTCAATAATAGTTGATCTGTTGTTGTTCGGTGCGCTTGCGGGGTGCACCCGCACCGAAACCCCGGTCGATGCCCTTCGTGGCGGCGAAATCTCTCTCGCTGCCACGGCATCGACTCGTGCGGCCGAGACCACAACCTCGACGGTCGCTTCAATGGGCGTTTCGATCTATCACACGGCCACCTTCTCGTGGTCGTCGTCGGCCTCGACCGCCACCCCCAACTGGGTCTACAATCGCGAGGTCGAGCGCAGCGGCTCATCGTGGAGCTACTCGCCTGCCTCCTACTGGCCTTATGCTGCCGACCATAAACTCTCGTTCTTTGCCTACTCGCCCTATACCACCGCAACCAACGGACTGACCCTTTCGCAGGAGTCGGCCGTGGGCGCACCCACATTGAATGTGGTGGTGGCCGACGACTCGGCCAATCAAGTCGACCTGCTTGTGGCAACACCACAGACCGACCTCACGCGCAACCACGGCACGGTGGCTTTCACGCTCAACCACGCGATGACTGCTATCGATTTCTGCGCTAAGGTGACGGCGCTCTCCGACGACTACTCGCTCGCAGTTGAGCAGCTGACGCTTCGTTTCTTGGCCGAGTCGGGCAACATCTGCCGTGAGGGAACCATCGACCTTGCCACCGCAACCTGGACACTCGAAAACGGTTCGGGTGCACTCTTCTTTACCGACCCCCTGACGGTCGATATGCCCCGGTCGCTCACCACGCTCACTACCGACAACCAAATAGTCACCTCCGATAACGGAAAACTCTTTATGCTGCCGCAAACTGTTGCCAACGGTGCGATGATGGTCGACGTGACGCTGCGCAAGAGCTATTCGGCCGCGGAGGGTGGCACTACGGAGCCGGTTGAATTTAAGAACGTCAGGTTGCCTGCCACCACTTGGCAAAAGGGCGACAGTTATGCCTATGTGCTCACCATTAATCTGATAGATAACTCAATTTCGGCAACCGTCATCGATTGGGTCGACGCCGGAATCGACCAGTCCGACCAAAACTACATATCGGTCGACAGTAAGCTCTACACGCTCGGCAACACGGCTCAAAACGACTACGCTGTTGGACTTAGTACCAATTTCGCAGGTACGATTACCACCGACGTAAAAGATGCCTTTACGGGCGGTTCGGTCGATTGGCTGACCGACCTGAACGTCGATGTTGCCAACCGCCGCAACACTTTCGACGTGCCCGCACAAGGAGCCACCGGCCGTGCACGTCGTGCGCGTGTAACACTCAATGCAGGCGCGGTCTCAACCTCGTTCGACGTGCTGCAATCCCCCAACGGCAACTACGGCCTCGAAGAATCGGCCTCGACTATCGATTATCGTGGCGGCAGTCTGACCTATAACGTTATGAGCCGTTTCGAACCCTATAATGGCGCAACCAATCTGCCCGAAGAGTGGACGGCCGAAACCGTCGATGCCGACGGCAACACAATCCCGACACCCGATTGGTTGACGTTTACCACTTCCGCCGCAGGCTCCATTACGGCCACGCCGTTCACTGCCACAGTAGCCGCACGACCCGCACTCTCGACACTGGTCGCCAACGTTCTCCAATTCGAAGCCGGCACTACCAATGGCACTCAGGCTTCGCCCTACGACCTCTCGTCCAACGGCGGACAGGCAGTGGTGGAAACGGCCAACTGCTACATTGTCAATCGGCCGGGTTACTACTGTTTCCCCTGCAACGTTATGGGCAACGGTGACCGCGGAATCATTGCCGGTGCCGGTTTTACCGACTATCGCGGAAACCAAATCACCTCGGCCGCTATTGATATGAGCAGCGGAACGTGGCGTGCCGAGCTGCTCTGGCAGGACTCTGCACAGCCCGTAATAGAAAATGTTGTGCTCTCGGGCGACCACATCGACTTCAACACTGTCGATGGCCAATCGATCGACCAGTGCAACGCCCTGATCGCCTTGCAGGTCTCGTTCGACGCAGGCACAACCTACACCACTGTTTGGAGCTGGCATATATGGGTCACTTTTTGGGCCAACAACTCGTTCAACGACCGAGTGGTTTCGAAAAGCGGCATTCTCTTCGATATTATGCCTGTTGCACTCGGATACAAAGCCGAGCCGAGCCAAATAATCACCTACTACCCGATGCGTTCGGTTTTGGTGCGTTTCAGTCAGACCAATGGGTTATCTCAAACGGTCGTTTTTCAACAGTTGGCAACCATCAAAATACCAACCACAGGTACCAATCTTCACTACCAATGGGGGCGTAAAGACCCTTTGAAATGCGGAACGCTCGCCGTGACCGACCCTTCCGATGAGTCGACCGCGACGATTGCCTACGCCATAGCCAACCCCGAAAAATTTATCTCGGCTCAGACCGATTCGGGCGACTGGCTTGCCACTCCCAACTCCTACCTTTGGGGCAACAACGACCCCGATGTTACCGATGACTGGATTATTAAAACAATCTACGACCCTTCACCTCGCAGCTACTGCCTGACAATCAAAACCAATTACGACAACTTTGTCGTATCGGGTTCGGTGCCCAATGCCTCGTCGGACGCAGGCGGCCAAAAGTGGAACAGCGGTTATAATTTCTACCTGTCGGGCACTTCGGGCGAAACAACCTTCTTCAATGCTCACGGTTACCGCGCGGGTGCCGACGATAGCGAAGAGAACGTTATAGGTCGATATTGGACGATGAATGTCAACCCGGGCGGCAAATCGAGCTCACTTTTGTTCGACTCCACAGGGGTGACTGTTGACAGCTCGACCGACCGAGCATCGGCGCTCACCATCAGACCAACTATCGAGATGCTTTATCTCGAAATAGAAGACAAAGATAGTCAGGATTACGACGGCTCAATATGGAAATAGCATTACAAACAGACCCGAAACAGTGACTAATTAAAGATGATGAAGAACATTTATACATATATATCCATAGCACTCCTTGCACTTGCCTCTACGGGTTGCAGTAACTTTGCCGAACCTGATATCGACCCTCAGAACGGACAGGGTGGGGAGCAGTCGGGCAAATTTACAATGATGATCCGCACCGGTCGGCCTGTAACACGCACCTGGCTCGATGCCGCAAATCCAACGCACATTGATTGGTTGGCCGGCGACCGCATCGGAATGTTTGTCGAGCGATCGGCAGACGGCTATCAGATTCAGACCAACCAGCCGCTTGAAGTACTGTCACTCGAAGAGACCGGCCTCTTTACGGGCGATATGCCCATACGCCACATCGGTACGGCGCGTTCGAAATTCTATGCCTATTACCCGGCTTCGGCAACCTACGATGCAGATACATACCTAATTAAAGGCGAGATTCCGGTTTCGCAACCGCAAAATTTCGTGGGCGCATACGATTTTATGATTGCTCGCCCTATCGAAGACGACTACGAAGAGGCGGCCAACGGCTCGCCGTATCTGTGCAGCAGCATTCTGGAATTTCCGCGTGAGGGGCAGATTTTTACAACCCTCTGCATCACGTTACCGCGAATGACCGCCGCCAATTATCCCCAATATTCGTCCTATTCATCAGAGGCAATCAATTCGATATCGATTTCGACCGAGTCCATCTCGGCTCGCGACATCTATTTGGCCGGCGAATTTATGCTCGATGTACGCTCGGTCGACAACTATCCCATATTGACCAAATATGGCGGCAGCAAACGTGTCAACGTAACCTGCACGACCCCTTTGGCGACCAACACCGAGAATACGCTCTACCTGACCGTACTCGCTTCGGGCGAGATTCCTGCCGGATTGCGCGTGACGGTCAACACCGATCACGGACACGCAACTTGGACTACCAAACAACCCATACGAATGGACCGCGGCACGCTCTGCACACTCACGATGCCCGACAACTGGAATAATTGGACTACACCCACCGACCTCTCGCTCTACGGCACGGCCAACTGCTATGTGGTCAAACCAAACGATGCCAACTTTACCTTCACATATAAATTCGACGCAACGCTGCGCGGTAACGGAATCGACTATACCAACGACTCGTCGCTCAACAACGGATTGCAATACTATTCCGCCCGAATTGATAAGTCGCTCATTGCCGATGCCGTTTTGGTTTGGGAGACTGTTCAAGAGTACGAGGTTTATAGCGGTTCGTCGTGGGTGGTCAACCCGCTGAATCGCAATGTGATATATCCGACCACCGACGTGGCCAATGCAGGCACGGTTGTCGATACGAAATGCGTCCGCTACAACCCCTACAACAACTGCGTCTATTTCACTCCGGGTACAGTAGAGGGCAACGCGCTGATTGCCATACGCGACGACGACCAAAATATTCTTTGGAGCTGGCATATATGGGTTGCCTCCGATGCTGATCTGATCAACAACGGAGCAGCTATTACGACCGAAAAACGAATGATGACCCGTAATCTGGGTGCATTGAACAACGATATTGGCAACGCAACTGCAGCCTCCTACCTGCGTAATTCGGGTATGCACTATCAATGGGGACGCAAAGATCCATTTATTCCGCTCCGAAACAACCAGCAGTTCAGTTCTACCACCAATAAAGGTGACGGTGTAGTATCGTGGGGCATCGCCCGCATCGGTACAGAAGTACTTGCGACGGATTTCGACGGACGCAACGGCTCTTTGGTCTATGCCAACTCGCACCCCAACAAGTTGATTAACTCGACAAGCAACAGCGCCCCGAACGATTGGTTCACCAACTCGGCATCGATATCGATTTGCAACTACCTTTGGGGCGGCGGTTACTACTATCGTTTGGTCGACGGCAAGGTCAGCAACGAGGTGCACGAAGTGGCCGCAACAAAGAGTCTTTTCGATCCCTGTCCGCTTGGCTATCGTATGCCGGTGGTGGGCGTGTGGGGATTCGACCGCTACTATGGACAAACAGGGCAGTCGGTCGATATGGAAAACGCCATTGCCGGCGAGAATCAAAACCGTTGGTTCTACAATACCTCGGTCCGCAGTTTCTTCTATTCGCCCACCGATGCCTCGACCAACCGTCACGGCGTCACCTATGTGCAGAACGACGCGACTTCGATCTATTACCCCGCAACAGGTCAGATACCAGGTTGTGGACAGTACACTTGGCAGAATGCCGGAAGCGAGTGCCGCTATTGGTGCGCTACGGTTCACGGTCCGCAAAACGTGGGCAACAATGCCGATAACGACCGCAACTACCACTCCTGCACCACCTGGATGCGTGACAAGGATTCGCGTTCGGTGATTCAGCCTGCCAACAACTATCGTCGCGAGAGTTTGCGCCCTGTGAGGTGTCAATTCGACCAATTCTTCCACGACAGCTATAAATAGAGAGAGATTAAATACAAGATTATAAATAAAATAGAGATATGAAACGCATTTTGAGTGTAATTTTGGCAACAGCGGCCGCATTGGCTTTGGGCGGGTGTTCATTGTTCAACGAAGAGCTTGTCAAACCCGTTGTCGGCACGGTCGATTTGGGCGAAAAGGTTGAGATTCCGTTTACCGCCGTGCTGTCGAGTGCTGCTACGAAGGCGCTGAGCGAGGCCGACGAGTCGACTATCGATAGAATCGACATCTATGTATTCCGCAATTCGGGCTCCGATGAGGTCTATGCCTACACCACGCGCGCCACTCAAATCGTTTCGAGCGGTAACAGTGTCACTTTTCGCGTACAGTTGCGTAAGAGTACCTCCAACGAGAAATATCGTTTGGTGTTGGTTGCCAATATGGACGCCACTTTTGCAGTGACTGAAAACGAATTGCTCTCGGTGGCACGCTCGCGTGCATCGTTCGCGCCGGCTACCACTTGGACTTCGGGTACCAACTATATACCAATGACTCAGGAGACAGCCGACGTGGTCATCAGCTCATCGACTGTGGCCTCGGACTTTGGCGAAATCTATCTGCTGCGCTCATTGGCGGCAGTCGACATCATCAACAACGATAGCGAATTTGTGCTCGAAAGCGCTTCGCTCTACAATGTGCCCAATCAGGCGATTGTGGCGCCTGCACCTGCCAACTACAACGCCACCACTCGTCGCGTAACCGCTCCGACAGTGCCCGTAACCCCAACTTTATTCTCCACGCCACTCGAAGTAACGGCCACCAACAACAAGGTTTTGAACTCGTTCTACATTGGTGAAGCAGCACGCAAAAGCAGTGTCAACGACCCGGGTGCGCTCTTTATGATCATTAAAGGCAAATACGGTGCAGGCCAAACGGTGAGCAGCTACTATCGTTTCGACTTTACGGTAGGCGGACAAACGGTCGATATCTTGCGAAACCACATATATCGTTTCGAAATCAATAACCTCGGAGGCAACGGACTGCCTTCGGCCGACGATGCTTTGGGGGCACAGTCGATCAACGGGGTGGGGGCGACGGTTACCGTTTGGAATTACGGTAATACCGACCCCTATACGGCCACCTCGTTCTCGTATGTGACCCCCAATCTTTTACGCGCTGGCGGCACTATACCGGTTCCCTATCTGACCGATTACGAGGGTACGCCTTTGCTCTCGACCGATGCCGAGTGGATTTCGGATCTGATGCTCGATATTTCGAACAACCGAATTGTGGTGCGTTACGACGCCAATCCGAATCTAACCAGCCGTACGGCCGATGTTGTCGTCACTTTGGGCCACACGGGCTATAACCTGACAGTCATTCAGGCGGGTGCGTTTATGGGGCTTGGTACGGCCGAATACCCCTACATTATCAACAACCTGACCGATTTGGAGTCGCTCGCTACGGTCGTCAACAACGTCGACAACAATGCCATTTTTGCCACCGCTTACTATAAACTCTTGGCCGACATCGATATGTCGACCAAATATAGTGCTGCCTCAGGTCTTTCGTGGACTCCGATTGGCGACTACGCAACAAACTCAGCATTCCAATTCAAAGGCACCTTCGACGGCGACGGCCACACCATTTCGGGGCTCTATATCAATGCCGCATCGACAAAATATCGCAGCCTCTTTGGATCAATATCTAATGCCACCATAAAAGATTTTGCTGTTTCGGGTTCGGTTAGGGGTGAATATTATTCCGCCGGTATAATATCATTTGCATTGAGTTCTGCTATCGATAATCTCTCTTTCAAAGGCTCGGTTACAGGTACTGTGGTGGTTACAGGTATTCTTGCTCAATCAACGGCAACCTTGGTAGTCAATTGTACTGCCGAGGGCACTATTACAGGTGCCGACTATTGCAGCGGTATCTCTGGCAATGGTAATTCCACAGTAGACAATTGCCGCAATAGTGCTAATATTACTGCATCGGCGAACAATGTTGGAGGTATTTGTGCTGCTTCTTATGGTAAAATCTACAATTGCGTCAATTCAGGATCAATCGTAGGAGCAAGTTCTGTCGGTGGAGTGGCCGGCGTATCTGATGGACCTATTATTAACAGTTATAATCTCGGTTCGGTTGCCGGTTCTTACTACGTTGGTGGAATTGTTGGCACTGCCAGTACTAATCTTTTGGCTCAAAATTGCTACAATGTCGGTACGGTCAGCGGAATCATTTCCGTTGGTGGTATAAGTGGTATAATTGGCAGTGGTTCTACAAATAATCTCCATAAGGCGCAATATTGTTACTACTTGTCGGGTTGTGCTACCGACGGTAATGGAACGGTTCAATACGGCGTGGGTAATGCCCCACAAGGCAGCACTAAGGCCGATGTGGCAGGACAGACTACCGGCTTGACCGACGCTGTGATGAAAGGCGCGGCAAACGCTACTGCCGTTACGGTTAATGGGCGAACTTACACTTCGTTCCTCTCGATGCTCAACGCTGGCGCCTACCTCTACAACAACCCCTCGTCGGGCACGGCTCCGACGGTCTTGGCACTTGGTTGGACTCAGGCCTCGGGCTCGTACCCCGTGTTCGGCTCTGCAGCCCCTGCCACTCAACCCGCCGCCGAATAGTAATCGATACTAACTGAAAAACAATGATTTTGAACGATATAGCAAACAAGAGAGACCTATATAAAATGAAACGACAATTAACCAATCTTCTGATAGCTGCAACGACCATTTTGGCCATTTCGTGCAGCCAAAACCCGTTCGACCAGCCGATCGTTAAGAATAGCGACCGGATTTTGAACTTCGAGGTCGAGGTGCCTTCGGTATTCAACTCATCGACGCGCGCACTCTCGACGTTGGGCGAAAATGCGGTCACAAGTGTCGACATTGCGGCTTTTACCAACAACACGTTTGCCTATCTGACAACCGCCACAGCGCCTATGGTACGAGACAATAAGCTATCGTTCTCGGCCCGAGTAAGTTCCAGCACCAATTCGGAGCGATATCGACTGGTGGTTTTGGCCAACATTCCTCGCGGGCTGCTAACCTCGTTGCAGCTCGAACCCGGCGTCACCACGCTCGAAGAGTTTGCCCAAGTCTTAACTTTCGATTCGCACAATAACTGGCGCGACGGCGTTACATATCTCCCAATGTGGGGCGAGTTTCCCAACGTGATTGAGGTTACCGGCTCGACGGTTGCAGCCGATTTCGGCTCACTGCGAATGACCCGCTCGGTGGCCAAACTCGATGTCTACAACTCCGACCCATTGTTTGAACTGACGAGCGTAACCGTTTGCAACGCTACCGACGCCGGTTTGGTTATTCCGGCTGCCGCTTCATTCTCAGATTCGCGCGTGACAGCACCGACCGTGCCCTCGGCGGTCGGCACTCTGCCCAATTACGAAATCACCACCATCGAGTCGATAGTGAACGAAATCTACCTCGCCGAGAAGAGCGCAGCTGCCTCGTTGGGCGCTGCCGACGGCCTCTATGTGGTACTGAAAGGCCATTACGACGGCAATAGCGAATATTCCTACTACCGTATGGATTTTGCCCTTGGAGCAACCCCTGCGGCCGTTTTGCGCAACCACAGCTATACAATGCGCATCAATCGATTGGGCGGCGTAGGCTATTTCAGTTTCGACGACGCCATTCTCTCGCCGGTCTACACCTCCGAAAATAGCATTACGGTATGGAACGATGCAACCGACATCACAACCGACGGCATTTACTCGCTCTCGGTCGAGAAGAACAACATCTCCATTGGCAGCGCCGGCGGTACGGGGATTGCATTGGCCTACCAAACCGACTATCCGAGCTCGCTCAATGTGACGACCGCCACTTCGTGGATCACAAACCTCGCGGTCGATGCTGCTTTGTCGCAGATTACTTTCGACGTGGCACAGCTCACCACGGGCACTTCGCGCACCGGCTCGTTCAGCATCTCGGTGGGGCGGCTCACAAAGACCATTACCGTTGTACAAAATTCGTTCCTCTCGGGCGGCAGCGGCACTCAGGCCGATCCTTGGCTCGTCTCGTCGGTCGACGACCTCTGCCAAATGCGCGACGTGGTTAATTCGACCACCGATTTTGCTACTGCCGTGCGCGACGACTACTATCGCCTGACCACCGACCTTGACCTCTACACTGCCTGCAACGCCTTGGCCTCGCTCTCGTGGGCACCCATTGGCGACTACGAATCAAATAATGCGATCTATTTCAAAGGCACGTTCGACGGCGACGGCCACACGATTCATAACCTCTACATCAACGCCCCTACGAAAAACTATCAAGGACTTTTCGGGTATGCAAATAATTCAACCATTAAAAATCTTACTGTTTCGTGTAATCTTATCGGTAAATCAACAGTTGGCGCAGTGGTAGGTTGTGTAGAAACAGGCACAGTGGAGAATTGCCACTCGTTGGGTTCTGTTAGCGGTGTCGAAAGTTCTGTCGGAGGAATAGCAGGTAGTATGCGAAACATTAATTCGAAAATCAATAGTTGCAGTAATTCTGCCTCTGTTACTGCCACTGCCTCGACTATTTGGTATGGTGGCATAGTTGGTTGTCTGTCGAACGGCTACTTATCGAACTCTTATAATATTGGTACCGTATCGGGTAGTTCTTGTGATCAAATAGGAGGAGTTGCCGGCGGTATTATTAATGGCGGCAGGGCGGTTAATTGTTACAATCTTGGTTCTGTCTCAGGTAGAGATCAAATTGGTGGCGTAGGTGGTGGTTATAGTTCAGGAGGCACTATTACTAATTGTTACAATGCAGGTAGCGTGTCCGGAACAGGTAGCAATGTAGGAGGTGTGGTTGGTCGAACTGCAAGTAGTAATCCGTATATTTACTGCTGTTACTACCTTACGAGTTGTGCTGCCGACGGCAACTCTGTGACTCAATACGGCATAGGTAATGCCACAAAAGGCAGCACAACGGCCGATGTTGCCGGAAGAACAACCGGCTTTACCGACGCGATTCTAAAAGGTTCGGCCAATAGCGCCGAAAATGTGACGGTTGGCAACGCAGGCTACAAATCGTTCCTCGCGATGCTCAACGCAGGTGCTTACCTCTACAACAACCCCACGTCGGGCTCGGCACCAACCGTTACGGCCTTCGGCTGGACACAAACCTCAGGCTCTTATCCCGAATTCGACACGTCGGCTCCCTCCGCAAAACCTGCTGCCGAAATCTCGTTGGTTGGTGCAGGCACCTCGGCCAACCCCTACCAAATCAGCACTTTGGCCGACTTGGAACTCTTTGGGCAAATATTCAATAATGCAGCATCGGGTTCGTATGCTTCGGCCTCGTATAAGTTGATGAACGACATCGATATGTCGACTAAATACAACTCTACAACCGGTACCTCGTGGACACCGATTGGCGACTACGCGACCAATACGGCTTTTATGTTCAAAGGCACGTTCGACGGCAACAACCACACCATTAGCAACCTCTACATCAACGCCACTGCGAAAAACTATCAAGGGCTTTTCGGATATGTTTATGTTGCAACCATCACTGACCTTAATGTATCGTGTGCTGTAATTGTCGGTAGTTATTCGGGAGGAGTTGCGGGCAAAACATACGGCGTCAATATCTCCAACTGCAATGTGTCGGGTTCGGTCGTTGGCGATTCATACCTTGGAGGGGTAGTGGGTTATTCAGAAAACTCCTCAATTAGAAATAGTAAAAATACCGCATCTGTTACTGTTACTTCCTCCTCTCAGTCTAATATTGGAGGAATCGTAGGATTCCAAGATGCTATGACCATCACCAACTGCGCTAATTCGGGTATAATCTCGGGTGCCACATCAACCGGTGGAGTGGTTGGAGGAATAAATAATATTGGCACATCGGCCAATTGTACGAATAGTGGTACTGTTTCCGGTAGTACCACAGTTGGTGGCGTGGCTGGATATTTCCACAGCGGCAAGTTGACAAATTGTTACAATGTCGGCAGTGTGTCGGGTACATCTTGTTATGTTGGAGGTGTGGTCGGTAATATAGGCAGTATTACGACCCTTTCTTACAATTACTACCTCACAGGCTCGGCAACCGACGGTGGTTCGGTGGCTCAAAATGGAGTAGGCTTCAGAGCATTGAGCAGCACTACTGCCGATGTGGCAGGAAAGACGACCGCTTTGGCGGACAATGTGATGAAAGGCTCGGCTGCAAACGCAACTGCCATTACGGTTGGCGGAACCATTTATTATTCGTTCCTCTCGATGCTCAATGCGGGCGCTTACGTCTACAACAACCCTGCGACGGGCACGGCTCCGTCGGTCGTGGCACTCGGCTGGACACAAACCTCAGGCTCGTACCCCGTGTTCGGCTCTGCGGCCCCAGCCTCGCAACCAGCCGCCGAGATACCGATTTTGGGCGCCGGCACCTCGGCCAATCCCTACCAAATTAGTACGCTTTCCGATTTGGAGTTTGTGCACGATATGATAAACGATTCGGCAACGTCGTCCAGCTATGGCTCAAAATATTACGCACTTATGGCCGATATTGATATGAGCTCGACGTATAACTCTACGAGTGGACTATCGTGGACACCAATCGGTGATAACTCCACCTACAATTTTTCGGGATATTTCGACGGCAATGGCCACAACGTCAATATCTATATCAGCTCTACAACAGATGGTAATTACGGACTATTTGGCTCTTCGAGTGGAACAATTTGCAACCTTGGTATTTCCGGTAGCATTACTGTCAATAATAATAGTGGCTATACAGGCGCGATTGCGGGGTCAAATATGGGTTCCATTCTCAGTTGTCACAACAGTGCCTCTGTCACCGGTAAGAATTTGACAGGAGGAATTGCCGGTTTTTCAATGGGAACTATGGTTTCAAACTGCTACAATACCGGTACTATCCACTCTGCACTTACTGCCGGCGGTTTAACCGGACATCATAACGGTGGAATAATGATAAACTGTTACAATACCGGTTCGGTTACAAGTGAATCGAACGATGCAGGTGGTTTGTCAAGTGGGTTCTATGGCAGTATATATAATTGTTACAATGCAGGAACTGTTACCGCCACGACTAAGGCCGGTGGATTGATTGGTACCAGCAACGTTTCAAATATGTCGAATTGCTACAATACCGGAACGGTAACCGGCACAACACAGGTCGGTAGCTTGATAGGATATATTGAATATGCCGAAGGGAACTATTCAAACTGCTATTACCTGACAGGCTCGGCTACCGACGGCAGTTCGGTGGCACAATATGGCGTAGGTAATGCGACGCAAGGTAGCACTACTGCCGATGTGGCAGGAAAGACGACTGCTTTGGCCGACAATGTGATGAAAGGCTCGGCTGCAAACGCGACTGCCATTACGGTTAATGGGCGAACTTACACTTCGTTCCTCTCGATGCTCAATGCAGGCGCTTACCTCTACAACAACCCTGCGACGGGCACGGCACCAACTGTTACGGCTCTCGGCTGGACACAAACCACAGGCTCGTACCCGGTATTCGGTTCGTTGGCTCCCACCACACAACCATAGTTGAGTTAATGGTTTAGAGTTTAATGAGATACCGTTGGCCGTTGGCCGTTAGCTATTGGCAGAATGATTCTCATTAAACTCTCGTAAACCCAACATATTAAAAAAAATCAAGGGGTGCGATTGCTCGCGCCCCTTGTCGAATAAATAGTAAATCGGAGTAAATTATTACTTGATTAAGCTATTACCGTAACGTTAACGGCCTGTTCGCCTTTTTTGCCTTCGCCAATTTCGAATTCGACCGGTTGGTCTTTTTCGAGTCCGCGGAAGCCCTCTTTGTTGATGCCGGTGTAGTGTACAAATACATCTCTGCCGTCTTCAGAAGTGATAAAGCCATAACCTTTGGCTGTATCAAACCATTTTACTTTGCCTTTCATTGGTGTTATGTATGAATAAATGCATTGCAAATATAGTGATTATTTTGAATCTCAATGGTTTTTGGCCAAAAAAAATGATTTTCCCAACAAAAAATATTATTTAGTCGGCTTTTTTTGTGCCACAAAATAGAGGTCGTAACAGTTGTCGGTATCGTTCGACAAACGGTAGTCGTCGGCCGTGAACGACTCGGTCAGCGCTTGGTTTTGGTTGAGCAAACGGCGGCGATTCCAGCGGTTCAAAACGTCGTAGGGTAGGCGGAGCAGCCACGATGGCATTCGGTGTTGCAGGTCAAAAACGTCCCACCGAGCAAAACGAGCCACCGAAAGGCGGTTCTGCCCGTAGTATTGTGCAACTCGCTCGTTGCCTCCTACGCCCAGCTGTTCGATGCTTTGGAATCGGCCGCCGAGCAAATCCGAAAGTTCGTCGGCAGTGTACTCTCGTTGGTGCCAAGGGTTGCGGGTGAGCGACATAGGACGGTTGGGCGTGGTCAGAATCAGACCCCCTCCATTGCGGAGCACCCGCCATATCTCGTCAACAAAAGCGTGGTCGTCGGCAATGTGTTCAATGACCTGAAACGATACCACCCAGTCGACGCTGCCGTCATCGAATCCGGCCAAAGGCGGCACGGTCATTTGACGAAACTCTATTTCGGGGTGCAGGTCAAGCAGCTGCTGTGCAGGACGATGTTTGTCGATAGTGGTGAAACTCTCGGCCGACGGCGCAATAATATCGATGCCGTAGCCGCTGCCCGTGCCTATCTCCAACACTTTGCCACCAACACGCTTGGCCGCTTCGCGATAGGCTTTCAGACTGCGGGCGAAGACAAAATTGTCGCTTCGGTCGGTCTGCGATACTCTTTCGGCGGTCTGCATCTTACCGGCGGAGCGTTATGGTGTCGTCCGAAATCTCAACAATGCCCTCTTTCAAGAGGTGGCCGACGGCACGTTTGAACGATTTTTTGCTTGTGTGCACCGTTTGCATAATCTCGTCGGGCGACGAACTGTCGGACAGGTGCAATGTGCCTCCTGCGGCCTGCAACAGCTCTTTCAGTCGGTCGGCCGTGGCGCGAACCTCGTCGAAACCCTCTTGCGAGAGTGCCAAATCGATGCGGTTGTCGTCGGTAATGCGGCGCACATAGGCCATCATTCGGTCGCCAACGCGCACCGAGGTGAAGACTTGATTGTCGTAGAGCATACCCCAATGGCGGTCTTCGATGATGACGCGGAAACCCGATTCGGTGCGGCGTGCCACCAGAATTTCGACCTGCTCCTTTTCGTGCACCGTTATCGAGCTGTTGCTCACAAAGGCGTTCAACCTTTGGGTGGCAACCACGCGGCCCGAGGCTTTGTCGAGGTAGGCATAGAGGATATATTTGCGCCCGATTTCGACCTGTCCGGCCGAGTTGACATTGGGCATAAAGAGGTCTTTGGCCGTGATGCCCCAATCGAAAAACAGACCGTGAACATTGCGGTCTACGGCTTTGAGGTATGCAGCGTGTCCGACCGTAACGAGTGGACGTTCGCGCGTGGCTATCAGACGGTTCTCGGTGTCGTGATAAACAAACACTTCAACTTCGTCGTCGACTTTGTCGGCCATCGACACATAGCGGTTTGGCAACAACACTTCGTTCTCTTCGTCGTCCGACAGATACAATCCGTGGTCGGCAATGCGTGCCACCTTCAATTTTTGGTATTCTCCTACGATCAGCATCGGCTTTCTTCTATTTTTCTGCCCAAAGGTAGTTATTTATCGTCGGAAAATGGCTAATTTTGCAAAAATAATCCCGTCGGTAAAAATGATGAAAATTGCGCTCTGTCAGACTGCACCGATTTATGGCCAAAGCGAGGTCAATCTACCCATAGTAGAGCAGTGGGTTGCTTCGGCCGAGGCCGATTTGGTTGTGTTGCCCGAAATGTTTGCCACAGGCTACGTGGTCGACCGACCCGAATTGGCCGAGCCAATGAGCGGCCCGACCGTTAGAGCTATGCGCCGGTGGGCTAAGGACTACAATAAAGCCGTTGTAGGCAGCGTTTTTGTTTCTCAGCTCGGCAGGCTATTCAATCGAATGGTTGTGGCGATGCCCGACGGCACTCTTTGCTCTTACGACAAGCATCACCTCTTCTCGTTTGCAGGCGAAGACCAACTGCTTCGTTCGGGCGAGGAGCGCATAATTGTAAACTTTGGCGGAGTGCGCATACTGCCGCTTTGCTGCTACGACCTGCGTTTTCCGGCTTGGAGCTACCTGCCGGCCGAAGTCGACCTTATTATCTACTCGGCCTCGTGGTCGGTGGGGCGCATTGGGGCTTGGGACGCGCTGCTGCCTGCACGCGCCATTGAGAATCAGGCCTATGTGGTGGGGGTCAACCGCGCAGGAAGCGACCCGACGGCCGAATATAACGGACACTCGGCGCTCTACGACTTTTTTGGACGCAAGATTGCCGATGCAGGCGAAACTGTCGGTGTGGTTGTGGGCGAGATCGACCGCGAGGCATTAGATGCCTACCGCTCCAAATTCCGCGCTTGGCAAGATGCCGACAAATTCGAATTCAAAAAAAAGTGAACAACGACAAAATAGTAATTAACGGCGCAAGGGTCAACAACCTGCAAAACGTCGATGTAGAGATTCCGCGCAACTCGCTGGTAGTCATTACCGGACTTTCGGGTTCGGGCAAGTCGTCGTTGGCTTTCGACACAATTTATGCCGAGGGACAACGCCGCTATATGGAGACCCTCTCGGCCTATGCACGTCAGTTTGTGGGCACTATGGAGCGCCCCGATGTCGACTCCATTACAGGATTGAGCCCTGTGGTGGCTATTGAACAGAAGACCACCAACAAGAATCCGCGTTCGACTGTGGGCACCGTTACCGAGATAAACGATTTCTTGCGACTGCTCTACGCCCGTGCCTCGCGTGCTTACTCGCCCGATACGGGCGAAGAGATGGTGCACTATACCGACGAACAGATTATCGACCTCATAGTTAAGGAGTTCGGCGGCCACCGACTTGCTCTGCTTTCGCCTGTTGTGCGTGGCCGCAAAGGACACTATCGCGAACTTTTCGAGCAGTTGGCTCGCAAGGGTTACCTCTATGCACGTATCGACGGCGAGATTCGCGAGTTTTCGGCCGGAATGCGGCTCGACCGCTATAAAATCCATACGATTGACCTTGTGGTCGACCGCCTCATTGTGGGTGAGAGCGACACCGAACGCCTCTCGAAGAGCCTCAAAGAGGCAATGCGTCAGGGCAAAGGTACGATGTCGGTCTACGACTACGAAACCGAGGTGTCGCGCTATTACAGCCGCCACCTGATGTGCCCGACCACGGGCATTGCCTTCGAAGACCCTGCTCCCTACACCTTCTCGTTCAATTCGCCCAAGGGTGCCTGTCCTCACTGCGGCGGCATAGGCGAAGAGGCTGTTTTCGATATCGACAAGATTATTCCGAACCGCAACCTGTCGCTTCGCGAGGGGGCTTTGGAGCCACTTGCCAAATACAAAAACAAAATTCTATGGGCTCTGCTTGAAGGGTTGGGGCGACGCTACGATTTCTCGCTCGACGACCCCATTGGAACGCTCTCCGAAGAGGCTTTGGCAGCCGTGCTCTACGGCGACACCGAGCCTGTGGCGGTCGATATGAAAGAGCTTTACGGCATCTCGGCGGTGCAGATGACCGCTTGGTCGGGCATCGAAGAGTATCTCTCTTCGCAAGACGACGACTCGCAGCGAGCCACGGGAGCCAAGTGGCTCGAACAGTTCATTGAACACCGTCCGTGCAGCGTTTGCGGCGGCACAAGGCTCCGCAGCGAGGCGCTCTGTTTCCGCATTGGCGACAAGAATATTGCCGAACTCTCGGCTATGAGCATCGATACGCTTGCCGAGTGGATTGCCCTCCTGCCGCAACAGCTCACCGACAAAGAGAAAAAAATTGCGGGCGACATACTCAAAGAGATAGGCGAGCGCCTTGGTTTCTTGCGCGAAGTGGGTCTTGGGTACCTTTCGCTCGGTCGTTCGTCGAGGTCGCTTTCGGGCGGCGAGAGCCAGCGCATACGTCTGGCAACGCAGATAGGCTCAAAACTCGTCAACGTGCTCTACATTCTCGACGAGCCGAGCATCGGACTTCATCAGCGCGACAACCGCCGTCTGATTGAGAGCCTCAAAGAGCTGCGCGACGAGGGCAACTCGGTTATAGTGGTCGAGCACGACGAAGAGATGATTCGCTCGGCCGATTGGATTGTCGACGTAGGGCCTGCGGCGGGGCGTAAAGGTGGAGAGATTGTGGCATCGGGGACTTTGCCGCAACTCCTGACCAAACATACTCTCACGGCCGACTACCTTAACGGTGTCCGACGTATTGAGGTGCCTGCCCGGCGTCGCAAAGGCAACGGCAAGGTGCTCAGGCTTATTGGAGCTACGGGCAACAATCTGAAAAATGTCGATGTGGAGTTTCCGCTTGGAGAGTTCATCTGTGTTACGGGTGTGAGCGGCAGCGGCAAGTCGTCGATAGTCAACGACACGCTGCGCCCCATTTTGAGCCGCAAGCTCTACCGCAGCTACGACCTGCCCTTACCGTATAAATCTGTCGAGGGAGTCGAACACATCGATAAACTTGTGGTGGTCGACCAGTCGCCCATAGGACGTACACCGCGCAGCAATCCTGCCACTTACTCCAATGTAATGGCCGACATACGCAAGCTCTTTTCTCAGACCCACGATGCTCTGGTTCGCGGCTTCGGCCCCGGTCGGTTCTCGTTCAATGTGAAGGGCGGGCGGTGCGAGGAGTGCCGCGGAGCAGGCGTGCAGACCATTGAAATGAATTTTTTGCCCGATGTCTACGTAACCTGCAAGGTGTGCGGCGGACACCGTTACAATCGCGAAACGCTCGAAGTCAAATACAAGGACAAAAACATCGACGACGTGTTGAATATGACTGTCAATCAGGCAGTCGAGTTCTTCGAGCCTGTCCCAAACATCTACCAGAAACTCCACGCCATTCAGGAGGTCGGGCTCGGCTACCTTAAATTGGGACAGTCGTGCACAACTCTTTCGGGCGGCGAGAGCCAACGCATAAAACTCTCTTCCGAATTGGCCAAGCGCGACACGGGACGCACCCTCTATATCTTCGACGAACCCACTACGGGTCTGCATTTTGAAGATATCAGACAACTGCTTGCCGTATTCCAAAAGTTGGTTGATAGAGGCAATACGCTCATTGTTATCGAACATAACCTCGATGTGGTCAAGTCGGCCGACTGGGTTATCGACGTGGGCAAGGAGGGTGGTGAAGAGGGTGGCCGAATTGTCGCCACAGGCACACCCGAACAGGTTGCCAAGTCGACCGAAAGCTATACGGCCGCCTACCTGAAAGAGTTGGTTTGAAAGAAAGTCCTTAATGACCTTTAAGACCTTAACGACCTTAAAGTCCTTAGCATTTTACTTTCCTCTACAACCCCGTAATCTTCTTTATCTCATTGAGTTTATTGAGCGCTTCGAGCGGAGTGAGCGCATTGATGTCGATGTCGCGAATCTGATCGCGAATCTGAATCAAAACGGGGTCGTCGAGTTGGAACATCGAGAGTTGCAACGAGTCGGCCGGCGCAATGGTTTTGTGCCTGCCTTTGGCTTTTGAGGGCTGTGTGGCCGTCGGTGCGCTCTCGGCCTCAATCTCTTCGCCGGCGTGCTGTTCCTCCAAAATGGTCAAAATCTGTTCGGCACGCTCCACAACTTTCGACGGCATACCTGCCAACTTGGCAACGTGTATGCCGAAAGAGTGAGCAGTGCCGCCGCGTTCGAGTTTGCGCAAGAAGAGCACCGTGCGGTTAACCTCGCGCACGCTGACGTTGTAGTTCTTGACACGTTCGAGGCTCTCCTCCATTTCGTTGAGTTCGTGGTAGTGGGTGGCGAACATCGTTTTGGCGCGTGCGTGGGGGTGGTTGTGGATATATTCGACCATTGCCCACGCGATAGAGATACCGTCGTAGGTGCTTGTTCCGCGTCCGATTTCGTCGAGCAGTATCAGCGAGCGGTCGGAGAGGTTGTTCAGTATTGAGGCCGACTCCAACATCTCGACCATAAAGGTACTCTCGCCCTGCGAAATATTGTCGCTTGCCCCTACGCGCGTAAATATTTTGTCGACCACGCCAATGTGGGCGCTTGCAGCAGGCACAAAGGAGCCAATCTGCGACATCAGCACGATTAGTGCCGTCTGGCGCAACAGCGCGCTCTTACCCGACATATTGGGGCCGGTAATCATCATTATCTGTTGCGTAGTGTCGTCGAGATAGACATCGTTTGGAATATATTGTTCGCCAACGGGCATCAGCGTTTCGATTACGGGGTGTCGGCCGTCGCGGATATCGATAATCTTGTCGTCGGCAACCTCGGGACGGACGTAGTTGCGGGCGGCGGCAACCTTTGCAAACGAACTGAGGCAGTCGATGCGCGAAATTGTTGAAGCGCTCTTTTGAATCGACTGAATCGAGCCGGCAAGCGACAAGAGCAGTTCGTCCCACAACCTCTGCTCAATTTGGAGTATGCGCTCCTGTGCCCCCAAAATCTTCTCTTCGTACTCTTTCAGTTCGGTGGTAATGTAACGTTCGGCGTTGGCAAGGGTCTGTTTGCGCACCCAGTCGGAGGGCACTTTGTCGCGTTGCGAGTTGCGCACCTCAATGTAGTAGCCAAAAACGTTGTTGTAGCTCACTCGGAGCGTCGAAATACCGGTCGAAGCGGCCTCGCGACGCTGAATCTCGGCAATGCGTTCCTTGCCGTGGGTGGCCAGATTGCGCAGATCGTCGAGTTCGAGATCGATACCGTCGGCAATCACGCCACCTTTTTGTATCTGGTTGGTCTGCGGATCGGGGTAGATGGTGTGCTCAATCAGTTGACGTGCACTCTTGCAGGGGTCGAGCTGCTCTCCCAAATCGACAAGGGTAGGGGCTTCGGAGCAGGTCAACAGCACTTGAAGTTGCTCGACAGCGGCGAGTGAACGCCCGAGAGCGACCACCTCGCGCGGCAGAATACGGCGCGTGGCAATGCGCGAGGCCATACGTTCCATATCGCCAATCTGCTGCAAGGCCTCATCAAGCCCGTCTTTAATTGATTGTTCGGCCTTGATATGTTCGACCGTGTCGAGCCGTTTTTTCAGTTCAACGGTATCTTTGACCGGCATTGTGATCCAGTGTTTCAGAAGTCGGCCGCCCATAGGGGTCACGGTCGAGTCAACAACGTCGATAAAAGATTGACGCGACGACGAGGAGTTCGACGAGAAGAGTTCGAGGTTGCGAATGGTGAAGCGGTCGATCCAGACATAGCGTTCGGGGTCGATGCGTGATATGGAGTCGATGTGGGCAATCTCTTTGTGCTCCGTAAAATCGAGGTAGTAGAGCGCAGCACCGGCGGCCGAAATGGCGGCTTTCATACGCTCAATGCCAAAACCTTTGAGCGAGCGCGTGCCAAACTGTTTACAGAGTTTCTCGCGGTTAATCTCGTCATTGTAGACCCAGCCGTCGAGGCGGTAGGTGTAGTGCTCGCCGCCCACACACTGCGCAAAACGGTCTTCGTAACCGCGTTGATAGAGAATCTCTTTGGGCGCAAAGTCCGAAACCAGACGGTCGATATAGTCGTCTTTGCCCTCGGCGGCATAGAATTCGCCTGTCGAGAGGTCGAGCAGTGCAATGCCCGTTGCATCGGAGCCAAAACAGATTGAGGCCAAAAAGGTGTTCTCCTTCGACGAGAGGACGTTTTCGTTCATCACAACGCCCGGGGTTACCAACTCTATTACGCCGCGTTTTACAAGTCCTTTGACCGTCTTGGGGTCTTCAAGCTGCTCGCAGACTGCCACACGGCAACCCTCACGCACCAATTTCGGAAGATAGGTTTCGACGGCGTGGTAGGGAAATCCTGCCATTTCGATGAATGTGCCGCAGCCATTCGATTTGCGTGTCAGAGTGATGCCGAGTATTTTGCTCGCCCCGACGGCATCGTCGCCATAGGTCTCGTAGAAGTCGCCTACACGAAACAGCAATACCGCATCGGGGTGTTGAGCCTTGATGCGGAAATATTGCTGTATGAGCGGTGAATCGGTCTGTTTATTCTCTTTTTTTGTCAAAGTTTGGGTCTGTATGGTATGGTTCTATTTTTTTGGTCTGACACTGCCGCCGCTCGAAACCGAACGCGAGATCTCTTTCGGCGAGCCAATGTAGTATATCGAAGCGCCGCTCGAAGCCGATGCGTCGAGTGATTCGACTGCGTTGACGACGATTGACGAACCGCTTGAAGCACTTGCCGAAACAGATATGCTCTTCATTTGTGCGGCGTCGATTTTGGAACCGCTCGATACGTTGGTTTTCAGTACGTTGACCGAACCGGCAACATCTACATCGGAAGCCGACGAGCTCGAAATTTTAATTACGTCGGCAACAATATACGACTCAATGTCGGAGGCCGACGATGCCTCGATAGAGACTTTGCCCTTGCAGTTGAAAACACCGCCTTCGATGTCGCTGCTCGACGAGCCGACAATGCGCAACTCGTTGCACTCGATGTCGTAGCTGCCTAAATCGAAATCGGCTGCCGACGAGCCCGAAATCAGCAATTTGTCGGCCGTGATGTTGCTCTTCAAATAGACGTCCGATGCAGCCGAGGCTCTTACGCCCGAAATGTCGGGCAGGGTTACATAGACTTTTGTGCCGACCATTTTGGTGTTCTTGGCAAACGAGAGCGACTCGGTGTAGCCAATGATAAGGTGTTTGTCTTTGACGGCGGTCTTGACAAAGTCGATGACGTTGCTGTCGGCCTTGACTTCGACTTTGAAGTCGTTGCCCTGAACGATATAGAGGTCAATGGCCGAGCCGACCGAGATAGCAGTGAATCCGCTAATGTTGCGAATTTCGGTGGCCTCGACGCCTGAGCCTTTCACCTTGCGGGTATCGGGATTCTCTGCGCTTAACGTGAGGAGGGCAGTAAAGATTGTAATGAGTGTTAAGAAAACTCTTTTCATTTTGTTTTGTTTTTTAAGCGTGATACAAAGATATGAATTTCGATTTTATTATTTGACGCTCGACAGATTGAAAAGTTACATTTTTTTGTATTGTAAATTTTGCGGCGACCAAAAAAAGCGCTATATTTGTGGGCAAATAGGGTTCAAGCAAAACTATGTGCAATAATCCGTGTCAACCATTCGCCCTTGGCGATCAAATAGCCTTGGACAGCAATCCGACTTTTAGCGGATCGCTTGCCGGCCCCACCGTTTTAGAGGTAGCTCGTCACGAGTTACCTCTTTTTTTAGATTTTACCAACTATCTGCAATACCGCCCAAGATGACTACTTTTGAAAAAAACAGAGTTTTGATAGGCGGAGCGACCGTCTATACCGACAACGGTTTTGGCCGACGCGACGTACTGCTCGACGGTGGCCGTATTGCAGCCATTGCCGAACACATTGAGCCAACCGAGACGATGAATGTCATCAGAGCCGACGGCAAATATCTTTTGCCCGGTTTGGTCGACCTGCACGTCCACCTGCGCGAACCGGGTGGCGAGCAGAAAGAGCGTATTGCAACTGCAACGCGTGCCGCTTCGCGCGGAGGTTTTACGACCATCTGCGCGATGCCCAACATTACGCCGGCACCCGACTCGGTGGCCAACATTTTGGTCGAACAGCAGCTCATCAACCGCTCGGCCGAGATTGAGGTTTTGCCCTACGCAACCATTACTGCCGGCCGCAAAGGTTGGGAGGCTGTCGACTTCGAAGCGCTCAAACCCTATGCCGTGGCCTTTTCCGACGACGGCAACGGTATCCAGAGCGAGGGGGCTATGCGCAACGCTATGGAGCAGGCCGCACGTGCGAATGTGATTTTGGCACTTCACTGCGAGGTCGAAAGTCTTGTTGGCGGTGGGTGTATTCACAAAGGCGAATTTGCGGCACGCCATAATTATATAGGTATTCCCTCTGAGAGTGAGTGGCGCGAGGTGGAACGCGACGTGAAACTGGCAGCCGAAACAGGTTGCCGTATCCACATTTGCCACGTCTCTTCGAGCGAGAGCGTCGACTGCATACGCCGTGCCAAGGCAGCCGGAGTGGCCGTGACGGCCGAAACCGCACCCCACTATCTGGTACTCTGCGACGAGGACCTCAAAGAGGAGGGGCGCTACAAGATGAATCCGCCGATTCGTTCGCGAGCCGATATGGAGGCTCTGCGTCGGGCCGTTGCCGACGGCACAATCGACGTAATTGCCACCGACCACGCCCCACACACCGCCGAAGAGAAGTCGCGCGGACTGGTGGACAGCCCCTTTGGGGTGAGCGGACTGGAAACGGCACTGTCGACCATATACACCTTTTTGGTGGGCAGCGGCATCATCTCTTTGGAACGTATGGTCGAACTGCTATCGGTTGCTCCGCGCCGCATATTCCGACTTGGCGGCGGATTGAAGGTTGGCGAGCGTGCCGACCTGACGATAGTCGACTTTGCGAGCGAGTTCAACATCGACTCGTCGCGTTTTTTGTCGATGGGTCACAGCACCCCTTTCGACGGTATGCGCGTTAGGGGCGAGGTGGTGATGACCATCTCTTCGGGCAGGATTGCCTATCGTCGCGATAGATTTAAGGTTAGTTAATAATAGATATTCGTTTGTTTTAGAAAAGAAGATGAAACCATTTACAAAGAAACTCGTTCTCGAAGAGGGTAGCGAATTCTACGGCTACGGGTTTGGCGCCGACCGAGTGTCGGTAACCGAGCTGGTATTCAATACCTCTATGGTGGGCTATCAGGAGATTCTTTCAGACCCCTCCTATACCGACCAAACCGTGGTTATGACCTACCCGTTGATAGGCAACTACGGCGTTACGGACGAGGATTTTGAGACAAAATTTCCGTCGATTGGCGGAATGGTCGTCCGCGAGTGCAACGACCTGCCGAGCAACTTCCGCTATACCAAGACTTTCGGCGAGGTGCTCGAAGAGTACTCCATACCGGCCATCAGCGGAGTCGATACGCGCCAACTTACGCGCATCATTCGCGACCACGGCGTTCAACGCTGCGTGATTGTCAACCCCGAAGTGCCGACCGCCGAGGCTGTTGCAATGATTGCTGCCGCCCCCCTGCGTACCGACCAAGTCGAACGTGTCAGCTGCCGCAAACGTTGGTTTTCGCGCACGCCCAACCACCTCTTCGATGTGGTGGCAATCGACTGCGGCATCAAATACAACATTATCCGCTCGCTCAACGCCTTTGGCTGCAACGTGACGATTGTCCCCTACAATACCTCGGTTGAAGAGATTGAGGCTTTCAACCCCGACGGCGTTTTCCTGTCGAACGGCCCCGGCAACCCCGAGTCGGTTACAACAGTAGTCGACACGGTGCGCAGGCTCAAAGGACGGCTGCCAATTTTCGGCATCTGTCTTGGTCACCAAATGATAGCCCTTGCCTACGGCGCAAAGACCTATAAAATGAAGTTTGGCCACCGCGGCGGCAACCACCCCGTGAAGAGTTTGGCCGACGGCAGAGTCGAAATCACCAGTCAGAACCACGGCTATGCAGTCGACGAAGAGTCGTTGGCCGCAACTCCGCTGAGGGTTACGCATCGCAACCTGCTCGACGGCACGGTCGAGGGTTTGGAGTGCGCCGAAGATCAGATTTTCTCGGTACAATACCACCCCGAGAGTGCTCCCGGGCCGCAGGACAGCACCTATTTGTTCGACCGTTTTATCGAAATGATGAGGAGGAATCGCAATGCCTAAACGTACAGATATTAAGAAAATTATGGTTATCGGCTCCGGCCCCATTGTGGTGGGTCAGGCGGCCGAGTTCGACTACGCCGGCACGCAGGCCTGTCTGGCTCTGCGCGAGGAGGGCTACGAGGTGATTTTGGTCAACTCCAACCCTGCGACCATTATGACCGATACCGACATAGCCGACAAGGTCTATATGGAACCTTTGACGCTCGAATATGTGGCCAAGATTGTGCGCTACGAGCGTCCCGATGCCATTCTGCCCAGCTTGGGCGGACAGACGGGACTGAATTTGGCCGTTCAGCTGGCCAAAAAGGGAGTGCTCAAAGAGTGCGGCGTCGAGATTTTGGGTACGTCGTTCGAGAGTATCGAGCGTGCCGAAGACCGCGAACTCTTCAAAGAGCTCTGTATGGGATTGGGCGAACCTGTGCTGCCGAGCGAGATAGCCGAGTCGATGGAGCAGGCCGAGCGTGCCGCCGAGAAGATTGGTTACCCTGTCATACTGCGTCCTGCCTTCACTTTGGGCGGTACGGGCGGCGGTTTTGCCGACAACGTCGACGAGCTTCACGAGGTTATGCGCGGCGCTTTGGAACTCTCGCCCGTTCATCAGGTGTTGGTCGAAAAGAGCATCAAGGGCTATAAAGAGATTGAGTATGAGGTGATGCGCGACGGCAACGACACGGCAATCACTATCTGTAATATGGAGAATATCGACCCTGTGGGTGTCCACACGGGCGACTCTATTGTGGTGGCTCCGTCGCAAACGCTGACCAACAAAGAGTATCAGTTGCTACGCGACAGCGCTCTGCGAATCATACGCGAACTGCGCATCGAGGGCGGTTGCAACGTACAATTCGCACTCGACCCGTTCTCGTTCCGATACTACCTTATCGAGGTCAATCCGCGCGTGTCGCGTTCGTCGGCACTCGCTTCAAAAGCAAGCGGCTACCCGATAGCACGTGTGAGTGCCAAAATAGCCGTCGGTCTTCACTTGGACGAGATACGCATTGCCAACACACCGGCAAGTTTCGAACCCACGCTCGACTACGTGGTGACCAAAATTGCCCGTTTCCCGTTCGACAAGTTTGCCGACGCTTCGAACCAACTCGGAACGCAGATGAAGGCTACGGGCGAGGTGATGAGCATAGGCCGAACAATGGAGGAGAGTCTGCTGAAAGCTGTACGCTCGCTCGAAACGGGGGTGTGCCACATCTATCTCAAAAAATTCGACACCTTCTCGCCCGAACAGATGCTGCGCTACGTTGCCAACGGTACCGACGACCGGCTCTATGCCATTGCCGAGCTGGTGCGTCGCGGAGTCGATTTGGGCATCATCTACAACCGCACCAAAATAGATATGTTCTTCCTCGAAAAGATTAAGAACATTGTCGAGCAAGAGCCTGTCATAGCCGCATCGGTGGGCAATCTCGATGTGCTGCGCGATGCCAAACGTATGGGGTTCGGCGACAAATATATTGGTATGCTCTGGGGAATGGACGAAACCGAGGTATTCCGTATGCGTCGCGACAACGGCATTATGCCGGTCTACAAGATGATTGACACCTGCGCCAGCGAGTTTGACTCCTACGTGCCCTATTTCTACTCGACCTACGAAAGCGAAAACGAATCGATTGTAAGCTCCTTAGAGAAGATAATAGTCATTGGTTCGGGCCCTATCCGCATCGGGCAGGGCGTGGAGTTCGACTATTCGACCGTTCACGCCATTTGGTCGATTCGCTCGGCAGGCTACGAAGCTATCGTCATCAACAACAACCCCGAAACCGTTTCGACCGACTACACCACCAGCGACAAACTCTACTTCGAACCCCTGACGGTCGAAAACGTTATGGACGTAATCGACTACGAGAAACCTAAGGGAGTGATAGTTTCGCTCGGCGGTCAAACAGCCATCAATCTGGCGGCCAAGTTGGTGAAACTCGGTACCCCAATAGTAGGAACCGACATCGACGCCATTCGCAACGCCGAAGACCGCGGCTGCTTTGAGAAGATTATGGAGCGGCTCGAAATACCGCAACCACGTGCCGAAGCCGTCACCGACATTGCCTCGGGCGTGGCAGCGGCCGAGCGCATAGGCTACCCCGTGCTTGTACGTCCAAGCTACGTTTTGGGCGGTAGAGCTATGCAAATCGTTGGCAATGAAGAGGCTCTGCGCCACTACCTCCAAACGGCGGTCGAGATAAACGACGACAGTCCGGTTTTGGTCGACAAATATATCAATGGCAAGGAGTTGGAGGTCGACGCAATTTGCGACGGCAAAGATGTCTTTATTCCGGGAGTTATGGAGCACGTCGAACGCACCGGAATACACTCGGGCGACAGCATCAGCGTCTACCCGACATTCAGCGTCAGCGCCGAGGCCAAATCAAAAATTATAGACTACACCGTGCGGCTCGGTCGCGCGGTTGGCATCGTCGGACTCTTCAATATTCAATATATTGTCGCCCCCGACGACTGCGTCTACGTCATTGAGGTCAATCCGCGCTCGTCGCGCACGGTGCCGTTCCTGTCGAAATCGACCGGCGTAAAGATGGCCCACATTGCCACGCTGGTGATGTTGGGGCACTCGTTGCGCGAGCAGGGCATCACCGAGGTCTATCCGGCCGAGAAGAAACGTTGGTTTGTCAAAACACCTGCATTCTCGTTCTCGAAGATTCGCGGTATGGACTCCTACCTCTCGCCCGAGATGAAGTCGACCGGCGAAGCTATCGGCTACGATAAATCGCTCACTCGTGCACTCTACAAGTCGTTGCAGGCTTCGGGTATGAATGTGGCCAACTACGGCACTATTTTCGTCACCATTGCCGATGCCGACAAACAGGCTGCGCTGCCGCTGGTACGCCGTTTCTACAACCTCGGCTTCAACATTGAAGCCACGAGCGGCACGGCCGAGTTCCTGCGCAGTCAGGGCATACGCACACGCCTGCGTCGCAAACTCAGCGAAGGCAGCAACGAGATTATCGAGTCGCTGCGCCAAGGTCACGTGAGCTACGTAATCAACACCATAGACCTCAATCAGCACAACACCCGTCTGGACGGCTACGAGATACGCCGTGCAGCGGTCGAGAATAATATTACGATTTTTACCTCGCTCGAAACCGTCCGCGTACTGCTCGAAGTGCTCGAAGAGATTACTATGGGCGTTTCGACGATAGACGAAGAGTGATATAATAATTCAAAATTCAAAATTCAAAATTCATAATTCATAATTCAAACAAAATTGTTGCAAAAGCAAACAATGTATAAACAGGGTATATTCCGCATCAAGAGCAACCACCGCCTGACCTCTACGGTTTGGGAGATGGTTTTGGAGGGCGACACACACTACATCAGGCGTGCCGGTCAGTTTGTCGAAGTGGCATTGCCCGAGAGATATTTGCGCCGTCCAATCTCGGTCTGCGACTTCGACGACCAATCGCTGACGTTAGTCTATAAAGTGGTCGGCGGCGGCACGGAGCAGATGAGCGGTTTGCGGCGCGGCGCAAAACTCGACCTGCTGACCGGTCTGGGCAATGGTTTCGACACCGCGCCCAGTGGCCCCTCGCCGCTCATAGTTGGCGGCGGAGTAGGGGTTCCGCCACTCTACAACCTTGCCAAGCGTCTTATCGCCGAGGGCAAGGAGGTGACGGCAGTCTTGGGCTTCAACTCCGAGGAGGAGATATTCTATGCCGAGCAGTTCGACGAGTTGGGCGCTAAGGTCTTCATCGCCACGGCCGACGGCTCGTGCGGTGTGCGCGGTTTTGTGACCGATGCCATTGGAAAGCTGCACTCCAAACAGAGCTACTACTATGCCTGCGGCCCGATGCCGATGCTCACGGCACTCTGCCGAAGCGTCGATTTGGACGGTCAGTTGAGCCTCGAAGAGCGTATGGGCTGCGGCTTTGGGGTCTGTATGGGTTGCTCGATTCAGACCGCCGACGGTCCCAAAAGGGTCTGCACCGAAGGCCCCGTATTTGATAAAAAACAACTGCTATGGTGACGACAAAGGTTCATTTGAGCGGCATCGAGTTGAAAAATCCGGTGATTCCCGCAAGCGGAACTTTCGGCTACGGCCGCGAGATGAGAGAGTTTTTCGACCTGAACATATTGGGTGCAATCTCCATTAAGGGGACGACGCTAAACCCTCGCTACGGCAATCCCACGCCGCGTATTGCCGAGTGCACCGCAGGAATGATCAATTCGGTTGGGTTGCAAAACCCGGGTGTCGACCGCGTGGTGGCCGAGGAGCTGCCACGTCTGCGTACCAACTTCTCGGGTGCCATAATAGGCAACGTGAGCGGTTTCTCTATTGAGGAGTATGCCGAGTGTTGCCAACGAATCGACGCTGCGGTCGATATTATTGAACTAAACGTAAGCTGTCCGAATGTTCACTCAGGCGGTATGGCCTTTGGTACGCGCCCCGAGGCGGTAGCCGAGGTTACACGTGCCGTAAAAGCCGTGACCAAGAGTCCGCTCTACGTGAAACTTTCGCCCAATGTGACCGACATTGTGGAGATTGCACAGGCTGCCGCTGAGGCCGGTGCCGACGGTATTTGCCTGATAAACACTCTTTTGGGAATGCGAATCGATACCGCTCGCCGACGGGCGGTTGTGGCTGCCAAAGTGGGTGGTTTTTCGGGTGATGCAATATTTCCCATTGCGTTGCGAATGGTTTGGCAGGTGGCACAGGCTGTCGATCTGCCGATAATAGGTTGCGGCGGTGTGGCTTCGGCCGCCGACGTGGTGGAGATGATGATGGCCGGAGCCACGGCAGTTGAGATTGGAGCGGCCAACCTGCGCAATCCCTATGCCTGCAAAACTATTGTCGAAGAGCTGCCGCGCGAGATGCAACGATTGGAAATCAATGACCTTAACGATATAATTGGCATAATACGATGAAGACAAAAGATGTAATTGTGGCTTGCGACTTTGCGTCGGCAGCCGAGACGCTCGCTTTTCTTGACCGTTTCGAGGGCGAGAAACCATTTGTCAAGATTGGTATGGAGCTATACTACGCAGCAGGCAACGATATGGTGCGAGAGCTCAAACGTCGTGGACACCCGATATTCCTCGACCTTAAACTGCACGACATTCCAAACACCGTGCGCAAGGCTATGAGGGTGCTCTCGGGGCTTGATATTGATATGTGCAACGTCCACGCCGCAGGCACGGTTGAGATGATGCGTGCCGCCTGTGAGGGGCTTACCCGTGAGGACGGAACGCGGCCGCTGCTGGTTGCCGTGACGCAACTGACCTCGACCTCCGAGGAGGTTTTGAACCACGAACTGCTTGTTGGGGCAACTATGGCCGACACTATCACTCGCTATGCGCTCAATGCCCTCGAAGCAGGGTTGGACGGGGTGGTCTGCTCTCCGATCGAATCGCCTCCGGTGAAGCGCGCTTGCGGCCGATGCTTTGTTACAGTCACGCCGGGCATACGCTTTGCCAATGCCGCAGCCGACGATCAGGTGCGCATCACAACCCCGTCGCAAGCACGCGAACTCGGTTCGGACTACATCGTTGTCGGTCGGCCAATTACTGCCGCCGAAGACCCCGTAGAGGCCTATAACCGTTGTAAAAAAGAATTTTTAGGATAACCCGATAACAGATGAAAACCGAAGAGATTATTGCCAAGGAGCTGCTCCGAATTGGTGCAGTGTTCCTGCGCCCCGACGAACCGTTCACTTGGGCAAGCGGCATCAAAAGCCCCATTTATTGCGACAACCGCTTGATTCTGACCGCTCCTGCTGCACGCCGAGTGGTCGAACAGGCAATTGCCGATACCGTTCAGAAAGAGTTTCCCGACTGTCAGGTGCTTATGGGTACCTCGACGGCAGGCATTGCTCACGCCGCCATTGCCGCCGCTCTGATAGATATACCTATGGGCTATGTGCGCTCGTCGGCCAAAGACCACGGTCGCACAAACCGTATTGAGGGACGCTTGGAGCGCGGACAAAAAACGGTGGTCGTCGAAGACCTCATTTCGACGGCAGGCAGCTGTATCGAGTGCGTCGAGGCGTTGCGCGAAGCAGGTGCCGAGGTGCTGGGTGTGGTGAGCATCTTCACCTACGGAATGCAGAAGGGCATCGACCGCTTGAAAGAGGCCGGTGTTGTGAACTACTCGCTCTCCAACTTCCGGACACTCGTAGAGGTTGCTGTTTCGGAGGGCTACATTGCCGCCGACGACCGCAACCGACTAAACGCTTTTATGGCCAACCCCTCGGACGAGAGTTGGAGAAAGTAAAAAGTAAAGGATTTTGAATTTTGAATTTTGAATTTTGAATTTTGAATTTTGAATTATAATAACTATGCGCCATTTAATAGATCCAACCGACCTCTCAATGGAGGAACTCGACGAAATCATTGCTCTTGCACAAGACATTATTCGTCATCGTGAACGTTACACGGCCGCCTGCAAAGGCAAAAAGCTCGCGACCCTCTTCTATGAACCCAGCACGCGCACTCGCCTGAGCTTCACGGCGGCGATGATGGAGTTGGGCGGTAATGTCATCGGCTTCTCCGATGCCAAAAACTCATCGGTGTCGAAGGGCGAAACCGTTGCCGACACCTCGCGTGTGATAGGTTGCTTTGCCGACATCATCGCTATGCGCCACTACGAAGAGGGTGCAGCGCTGGTTGCTGCCGAGTGTGCCGGAGTGCCTGTTATCAATGCAGGCGACGGCAGCCACTCGCACCCGACCCAAACTCTCACCGACCTGCTCACCATCAAGCGTGAAATAGGTCGTTTCGACAACATCACAATCGGTTTCTGCGGTGACCTTCGTTTTGGACGTACGGTTCACTCGCTCATCAAGGAACTTTCGCGCTACAAAGGGGTCAAAGTGGTTCTGATTGCTCCGGAGGAGTTGCGCCTGCCAGACTATATGAAAGAGGAGGTGTGCGACCGTAACGGTGTGGAATACAAAGAGGTATCGACAATGGAGGAAGTGATGCCCGAGTTGGACGTGCTCTATATGACGCGCGTACAGAAAGAGCGCTTCTTGGACGAAGACGATTTCGACCGCCTGAAAGACAGCTTCATTCTCGACCCCGAGAAGATGAAACTGGCTCGCCCCGAGATGCGCGTACTCCACCCGCTGCCAAGAGTCAACGAGATTACCCGTGCGGTAGATGCCGACCCGCGTGCTGCCTATTTCCGTCAGGTCGAGAATGGCAAATTTGTGCGTATGGCCCTGATTGTGAAGCTGCTCGAATGGGCACACGATGACTCCAAGAACGTTGAGCTGATTCCCGAGGGAACGCTTGTCAACCAACTGCACTGCTCCAACAAGCGCTGCATCTCATCGGTTGAAGATGTCGACACGCTCTTCCGTCCTGCCGAGGGTGAAGAGGGGGTCTATCGTTGCCTCTATTGCGAATCGAAAGCCAAATAGAAGCTGTCCAATAAGGTCTTTTCTCAGTTACGCTCGTGCTCGAAATGCTCATTTACGCCGAGTTAACTCCGCTTGCTCGGGTGTCGCAAGCCTTGAAAACGCGGCTTAGTATACAACTTCTAACAAAATGGGAGTGTCTATCGGACTTGATGGATACTCCCACCATAAAATTGTTAGCAAATGGTTGACAACTTCGCTTGGCGATATGGCGCAATTGTCGTACATTTGCAGCGCAGGAGAGATGATAACCGAAAGGTTCGACGACAATGAGACAACCCCGAAACATATCTGCTTCTCGTTTCAAAGAGCATAGAAAGCGATGCCAACAAGGCATTCGCTGTTTCGACTCGGGGCATAATGTCTTCATAATTATCGGCTCGTCTGTGGGCAAGGAGCGCAAGTTGCGCCTCAAAGTATAGGGTTGGCCGCCGCACTGCAATGGTGTGGCGGCTACTCTTTTATTTATTGTTACTCAAACATTTTCGACTATGAAAGTAGCTGTAATTATGGGTTCGACAAGCGATTGGGAAGTTATGTCGAAAGCGGTCGACGTTTTGGAATCGTTCGGTGTGGAGTACGAAAAGAGGGTAGTGAGTGCTCACCGCACTCCCGAACTGCTCTTCGACTTTGCGCGTTCGGCTCGCGAGCGTGGTATAGGGGTGATTATTGCCGGCGCAGGAGGCGCTGCACACCTGCCGGGTATGGTGGCTTCGATGACACCGCTACCTGTTGTTGGCGTGCCGGTCAAGTCGCGTGCCCTTAGCGGATTGGATTCGCTCCTCTCCATTGTGCAGATGCCTGCCGGTGTTCCGGTGGCAACGGTGGCTATCGACGGCGCAAAAAATGCGGCGCTGATTGCAATAGAGATTCTCGCTCTGTCGGACGCTGCTTTGGCCGAGCGCCTCGACGCATTTCGGAAAAAACAGACCGACGAAGTTTTGAATGCAACGCTTTGATATGGCTGCGACGATAGGTATAATAGGTGGTGGCCAGTTGGGTTTGATGATCGCGGAGCAGGCCGCCGAGCTTGGCGCACGCACCATTGCACTCGACCCGTCGCCAACGGCGCCCGTATTTGCCGTCACCAACGAGCATATTGTGGCCGCTTTCGACGACCGCGAGGCGCTCGACGAACTCTGCCGGCGCAGCGACGTGGTGACCTACGAATTTGAGAATGTGCCGGCCGACGTGTTGATAGACCTCGAACGACGTTACAACATAAAGCAGGGCACCCATCAGCTATTCGACTCGCAAGACCGCCTGCGCGAGAAACAAAACGCACAGCACAACGGATTGCTGACACCTCGTTTTGCGGCTGTCGACAATGCCGACTCGCTCCACAGGGCTGTTGCCGCAATCGGTTACCCCTGCGTGTTGAAGACCCGCAGATTGGGCTACGACGGTCACGGTCAGGTGATTCTGCACTCAGAAGTCGACCTGCCCAAAGCCGAACCATTGTTGGGTACGCCCTCAATTTTGGAGGAGTTCGTAAAGTTCGACTACGAGACGAGCGTCATTGCCGTGGCCGACCAAAGACACGCCATTGTCTTCCCAGTGGGGCAAAATATACACCGCGACGGCATACTCGACCTCTCGATTGTGCCTGCTCGGCAGATGTCGGAGCAGCTGCAAAAGAGAATCAGGGAGCTGACCGTCAGGTTTATGAAAAAGTGCAGGTATCGGGGCATTTTGGCCATCGAATACTTCATCAAGGGCGAGGAGATATACTTCAACGAGATGGCACCGCGTCCGCACAACAGCGGCCACTACACCATTGAGGGCTGCACGACAAACCAATTCCGCGAACTGGTACGCTACCTGTTGGGGCTGCCGCTCGAAGAGCCGCAACTAAAAGCGCCCACGGTGATGAAAAATATTTTGGGGCGCGATTTAGAGGCCGCCAAAGCGATTGCTGCCGAGCACCACGACGGAGTATTCGTTCACCTCTACGGTAAGAGCGAGAGCCGTCCGCTGCGCAAAATGGGTCACATCACATTTACAAACCTCACTGCCGAACAATTTGATTCGCAGTGGAAAAAACGATTTACAGAATAGATGAAGAACTACCGCATATTTGTCGAGAAACGCGCATCGTTCCGCGTCGAGGCCGAGAGCCTGCGCGAGGAGCTGAACGCCAACCTTGGTTTGAACATTGCCGACCTCAGATACCTGAATGTCTACGACCTCTTTGGGTTTACGCCCGAACTTTTGGAGCAGTGCCGTTACCGCGTTTTTGGCGAGCGCCCGACCGACACGGTTGTCGATTCGCTCTCAACGGAGGGAATACCCCATATCGCGGTCGAATTTCTGCCCGGACAGTTCGACCAAAGAGCAGCTTCGGCCGAAGATTGCGTGCGACTGATTGAGCCGTCGGCCGAGGTGAAAATTCGCAGCTCGAAACTATATATTTTTGACAGCGGAGTTGATGCGGCAACCCTCGGGCGCATCGAACACTACATTATCAATGCGGTAGAGGCTCGGCCCAAAGACCTCTCGGTACTGTCGCCAATGGAGAGTGCCGAAGTGAAACCCGTGGCCACACTCGACGGATTCCGCCGTCTTGCCGACCGCGAGGAGTTCTGCCGCCAAATGGGTCTTGCTATGAATGCAGACGACCTCGCGACGGTAATCGACTATTTCCAAAAAGAGGGACGCGACCCCAACGAAACCGAGTTGCGGATTCTGGATACCTATTGGAGCGACCACTGCCGCCATACAACTTTCACGAGCGAGCTGACCGAAATCACGGTCGACGACTCGTTTATAGCCTCCGAACTGAATGAGTGCCTCGACTTGTGGCACTCGATTCGCCACGAACTCGGACGCGAACGCAAGAGCCTTTGTCTGATGGACCTTGCCACTATCGGCGCACGTTACCTCCACAAAAAAGGCGTTTTGGACGACCTCGAACAGTCGGAGGAGAACAACGCTTGCAGCATCTATGTTAATGTCGACGTCGACGGAGAAGTGGAACGCTGGTTGTTGCAATTCAAAAACGAAACCCACAACCACCCGACCGAGATAGAACCTTTCGGCGGAGCCTCGACCTGTCTGGGCGGTGCCATACGCGACCCGCTTTCGGGACGCAGCTATGTCTATCAGGCTATGCGCGTTACGGGTGCAGGCAACATATATGCCACTATGGACGAGACCATTGAGGGCAAACTGCCGCAAAGAGTAATCTCGCTCAAAGCTGCATCGGGCTATTCGAGCTACGGCAATCAGATTGGTCTGGCAACCACTTGTGTACGCGAAATTTATCACCCCTCCTACGTGGCCAAGAGGCTCGAAGTGGGTGCTGTGGTAGGTGCCGTTCGTGCACGCGACGTGCGCCGCGAATCACCCGAAGCAGGCGATGTGGTACTGCTTTTGGGCGGCCGCACGGGACGCGACGGTATTGGCGGAGCAACCGGTTCGTCGAAAGAGCACAACGCGCACTCCATTGAGGTTTGCGGCAGCGAGGTTCAGAAGGGCAACGCCCCCGAGGAGCGCAAACTCGAACGTCTGTTCCGCCGCAACGAGGTCACCCGTTTGATTAAGAAATCGAACGACTTTGGCGCAGGCGGCGTGAGCGTGGCAATCGGCGAGTTGGCCGACGGACTTGATATTGCGCTCGATAGAGTGCCCACCAAATACAGCGGCCTTAATACCACCGAACTGGCCATAAGCGAATCGCAAGAGCGTATGGCAGTGGTAGTGGAGGCAGCCGACCGCGAGGCGTTTGAGCGCTACTGCCACGAAGAGAACGTGGAGGTTACCCACGTGGCCGATGTGACCGACAGCGGAAGAATGCGTATGTTCTTTGGAGGAGAGAAGGTTGTCGACCTCTCGCGCGAATTTATCGACAGCGCAGGTGCACGCCACTTTGCCAAGGCCGAGATTGGCCGAGTCGAGGAGCGCAACCCATTCCGCCGCGAAATTGAGGGTACGACCATTGCCGACAAGGTTTTGTCGAACCTCACCGACCACAACGTTACCTCGCAAAAAGGACTCATAGAGATGTTCGACTCGACCATAGGACGCTCGACGGTGTTGATGCCCTTCGGTGGACGCACCTGTTCGACCGAAGCGCAGGTGTCGGTTCAGCGACTGCCCGTAGGCAACCACCTGACCCACACGGCAAGTATTATGGCCTTCGGCTTCAACCCCTATATTATGGAGTGGAGCCCGTTCCACGGTGCGGCCTACTCGGTTGTCGAGGCGGTGGCCAAAGCCGTTGCCGCAGGTGCCGAATACGACCGTATGCGCTTCTCGTTTCAGGAGTATTTCGAGAAGATGACCTCGTCGCACGCTTGGGGCAAACCCCTTGCTGCACTGCTGGGTGCGCTGAAAATGCAGGTCGAATTGGGGCTGCCCTCCATTGGCGGCAAAGACTCTATGAGCGGCACTTTTGGCAACATCACGGTTCCGCCCACGATGATTGCTTTCGGCGTAACCACCATTAAAGACCGATTTGTCATCAGCCCCGAGTTCAAGTCGGCGGGCAACAATATCTATATCGTGCGTCACACTCCGCTTAAAAACCGTATGCCCGACTGTGAACAACTCATCGACAACTTCACCTTTGTGAACCGTATGATTCATCGCGGGTCGGTCAGGGCGGCTTGGGCGTTGGGCTTTGGCGGAGCTGCCGAGGCACTCTCCAAAATGACCTTCGGCAACGAGATAGGTGCCGAGGTCAACGTCGACGAAAAGAAACTTTTCGATTTGGGCTACGGTTCGATAATAGTAGAGTCGACCGACGAATTCGACTTTCCGAATGTCGACTACATTGGCCGCACAACCGACGATGGACGGCTGACAATCAACTGTTCGAGCGTCACAATCGATGCAATGAAACAGGCAGTACGCCAACCATTTACAACCGTTTATCCCGATCGTTCGGGCGTTAAGGGTTGTGTCGAAAACGCCTCGTCGAAACCCAATACGACTTTCTATTCAGGTAATCCGGTCGATAGTCCGGTGGTGGTTCTGCCCGTATTCCCCGGAACAAACTGCGACTACGACGTTGCCAAAGCGTTCCAACAGGCCGGTGCAGAGTGCCGCACGGTGGTATTCCGCAACCTCTCGGAACAAGATATTTTGGAGTCGATTGCCGACTTGGTTAAAGCTCTCGACAGCAGCCACATTTTGGCTCTGAGTGGCGGTTTCTCGGCCGGCGACGAACCCGACGGCAGCGGTAAATTCATTGCCAACGTACTGCTCAACAGCGAGGTGATGGCAGCCGTCAACCGCTTGATCGACCGCGAGGGATTGGTTTTGGGCATCTGTAACGGTTTTCAGGCTCTGGTCAAGTCGGGTCTTTTGCCCGACGGCCGTCCGAACACTCCGAAAGAGTCGTCGCCAACGCTTTTCCGCAACGACATCAACCGCCACATATCGCAAATAGTACGCACAAGGGTCGCTTCGGTGGCTTCGCCGTGGCTGGCCGGTTTCCACTTGGGCGAGATTCACTCGGTGGCCGCTTCGCACGGCGAGGGTAAGTTTATGGTCGACGATGCTACCGCCTCACGGCTCTATGCCTCGGGGCAGATTGCGTTCCAATACGTCGATGCTGCCGACAATGCCACAATGCAGTCGCCCGAAAATCCCAATGGCTCGGCCTTCGCAATAGAGGGCATCTGTTCGCCCGACGGACGAATTTTGGGCAAAATGGGCCACTCCGAGCGCTACGAGGAGGGTCTAATGAAGAATATTCAGGGCAACAAAGAACAAGACATCTTCCGCAATGCGGTTGATTATTTCAGAAAAAAGGTTAGGTAACACAATCATAAAAAATCTAAAAACCCAATAAACAATGAAACAGTTGGAAATGCTCTACGAGGGCAAAGCAAAACAGGTCTATGCTACCGACGACGAGAATATCATCGTGATGCACTACAAAGATGCCGCAACGGCATTCAACAACATCAAAAAGGCCACAATCGCCAACAAAGGCATTCTGAACAATGCCATTTCGACGATTATCTTCCACAAACTCCACGCAGCAGGCATCAAGACCCACTACATTGAGACAATCAACGACCGCGACCAGATTTGCCGCCGCGTGAAGATCATTCCTTTGGAGGTGATCGTGCGCAACATCATTGCCGGTTCGATGGCCAAACGTCTGGGCATTGAGGAGGGAACACCGGCCCCCAACACCATTTTTGAAATCTGCTATAAGAAAGACGAACTCGGCGATCCGCTGATCAACGACCACCACGCAGTGGCACTGGGTGTTGCGACTTATCAGGAGTTGCAGACAATCTATGCTATGACGGCCAAAATCAACGAGGTGCTGAAAGGCATATTCAGCGGCATCGGCATCAAGTTGGTCGACTTCAAGATTGAGTTCGGTCGTACCTCCGACGGCGAGATTGTTCTTGCTGACGAGATTTCGCCCGACACCTGCCGTCTGTGGGACGCCGAAACCAACGAAAAACTCGACAAAGACCGTTTCCGCCGCGATTTGGGCAAGGTCATAGAGGCTTACGAAGAGATTTACAAACGTTTGCAAACCATCGAATAACGACAGATGACAAACTGCGAAAGAGCTTTTGACGATTCACCTCACGAGGAGTGCGGCGTATTCGGTGTTTGGGGTGTCGACAATGCCGCCACGCTCGCTTACTACGGTCTGCACAGTCTGCAACACCGTGGTCAGGAGGGGTGCGGCATAGTGAGTGTCGATGCCGACGGCAAGTTGCGACGTATCAAAGGATTGGGTTTGGTGAACGACGTTTTCAACGAAACCAACCTCGCCACGCTGACGGGCCGTATGGCCATCGGCCACGTGCGCTATTCGACCACGGGCGGCGGCGGTATCGAAAATGTCCAGCCAATGGTATCCCACCACTCGACGGGCGATATGGCACTGGCCCACAACGGCAATCTGGTCAACTCGGCTCGTCTGACGCGCTACCTTGAAGAGACCGGAAGCCTCTTCCAATCGACCTCCGACAGCGAGATTCTGGCACACCTTATAAAAAAAGATGCCGCTTTCTCGAACGTCGACCGCATTCACTCTATTATTGACGCGCTCAATATGGTCGAGGGGGCATTTGCCTTTGTCATTATGACTGCCAACCGCATCTACGCCTGCCGCGACAAATATGGGCTCCACCCGCTCTCGATTGGCCGGCTGCCCGACGGCGGTTGGGTGGTGTGCAGCGAGACCTGCGCACTCGACGTTACGGGGGCAAAATTCCTACGCGACGTCAACCCGGGCGAGATTGTCACAATCGACCACCACGGCCTGCGAAGCACCGATTTCTCGAACTTCAAGCACCACGAGATGTGCTCGATGGAGTACATCTACTTTGCACGTCCCGACAGCGACATTGAGGGCTGCAACGTACACGCTTTCCGCAAGGAGTCGGGCAAACTGCTCTATAAGGAGGCTCCTGCCGAAGCCGACATCGTCATCGGCGTGCCCGATTCGAGCCTTAGCGCGGCTATCGGTTACAGTGAGGCGAGCGGCATTCCCTACGAAATGGGACTCGTTAAGAGTAAATACGTTGCCCGAACATTTATCCAGCCCTCTCAGGCGTTGCGCGAAAAGGGCGTCAGAATGAAACTTTCGGCCGTGAGGAGCATCGTCGGTGGGAAAAGGGTAGTGTTGGTCGACGACTCAATCGTGCGCGGTACAACCTCGCAGCGCATAGTGGGCCTGCTGCGCGACTTTGGCGCAACCGAAGTACACGTTCGAATAGCCAGTCCGCAGATGAAGCACCCCTGCTTCTATGGGGTCGATACCTCGACCTACGACGAGCTGATTTCGGCCTACCGCAGCGTTGAGCAGGTAAGAGAGATTATCGGTGCTGATTCGCTGGCATTCCTCTCGCCCGAAGCACTTTTGCAGTCGGGCAGGCGCTCGGAGCTCTGTATGGCCTGCTTCACGGGCCACTATCCGACCGAACTATACCAGACTGACGAGGAGTCGACATTGAAATTACGTTACGATTATAAAACAAAGAGATAATAATTTGTATGGCAAATTATATGGCAAAGAGTTATGAATCGTCGGGCGTTTCGCTCGAAGCAGGCTACGAAGTTGTGCGCCGCATCAAAAAGCACGTCGCCTCGACCTCGCGCAAGGGGTCGATGGGCGGCATCGGTTCGTTCGGCGGAATGTTCGACTTGGCATCGCTCGGCTACCGTGAACCGATTTTGGTCAGCGGCACCGACGGCGTAGGCACAAAGTTGAAGATAGCCTTTGCAATGGACAAGCACGACACAATAGGCATCGATGCTGTGGCAATGTGCGTCAACGACGTATTGGCACAGGGCGCCGAGCCGCTTGTTTTTCTCGACTATGTGGCTGTCGGGCACAACAACCCCGAGGTGGTTGAAGCCATTGTTGCGGGTGTGGCAGAGGGTTGCCGTCAGGCCGGTTGTGCGCTGGTTGGTGGCGAGACGGCCGAGATGCCCTCGATGTATAGCGGTGGCGAGTACGATATTGCAGGCTTTACGGTGGGTTGCGTCGAAAGGAGTCAACTTATCGACGGCAGCAAAGTTGCCACCGGCGATGTGCTGGTTGGCATTGCCTCGACAGGCGTTCACTCCAACGGGTTCAGTCTGGTGCGCAAAATCGTGGCCGACAACAACCTCGACCTCACGGCCAAATATCCCGAAACAGGCGAGCAGACACTTGGCGCGATGCTTCTGACCCCGACCCGAATCTACGTTCGTCAGGTGCTCTCGGTCATTGGCGAGTGCGATGTTCACGGCGTGGCACACATAACGGGTGGCGGTTTCGACGAGAATATTCCGCGCATTCTGCACGACGGACAAGGCATCGAAATCGAAGAAGGTTCTTGGGAGATTCTGCCTGTATTCCGCCTTTTGGAACGCTACGGCAAGGTGCCTCACCGCGAGATGTTCAACATCTTCAATATGGGTATCGGAATGGTGCTGGCAGTTGATGCCTCAAAGGCCAAGAGCGTAATAGAGATTCTCACTTCCAAAGGCGAACGAGCTTCGGTCATCGGCCGTATCACCTCAAACGAGGGGGTAGTGATTCGATGAAACGGCGATTGGCAATATTTGCAAGCGGCAACGGCTCGAATTTCGAGGCGATAGCGGCGGCTGCGGCCGACGGGGAGATTGATGCCGAAGTGGTCTTGTGCGTCTGCGACAAGGCAGGTGCGGGAGTGCTGCAACGGGCCGAACATTACCAAATTCCGACCTTTGTGTTCGATCCGCACGACTCGACCAAAGAGGAGTTCGAGGGGCGAATTGTCGAAAGGCTCGATGCCGCAAAAGTCGATTTGGTCTGCCTTGCAGGCTATATGCGCATCGTGGGCGAAGTGATGCTTGCGGCCTACGGCGGACGAATCGTCAACATTCACCCGGCGCTGTTGCCGGCATTCAAAGGTGCGCACGCCATACGCGACTCGTTTGAGGCAGGCGTAAAGGTATTCGGGGTGACGATTCACTACGTTGACCAAACGCTCGACGGCGGCCGCATCATTGCTCAAAGCGCATTCCCCTACGAGGGCGACGACATTGAGGCGTTGGAAGCGATGATACACCGCACCGAGCACAAATTATATGTAGATACGATTAAAAAATTGATAGAGAAATAGATGAAGGCTTTAATTAGTGTTAGTGACAAAAGGGGCGTTGTGGAGTTTGCGCACGCTCTCGAAAAGTTGGGTTGGGAGATAATTGCCACCGGCGGCACGATGCGACTGATTGCCGAGAGTGGCGTTAAGGTGGTTTCGATAAGTGATGTTACGGGTTTTCCGGAGATTTGCGAGGGGCGCGTCAAAACCCTGCACCCAAAGGTGCACGGCGCTCTGCTTGCTCGGCGCGACAAACCCGACCATATGCGGCAGCTTGCCGACAACGGCATCGAAACGATCGATATGGTCTGCGTGAACCTCTATCCGTTTGAGCAAACCATTGCCACAAAGGGAGTAACAATGGAAGATGCAGTCGAAAACATCGACATTGGCGGCCCTTCGATGTTGCGTAGCGCCGCCAAAAACTTTGCTTCGGTGACGGTGGTCTGCAACCCCGACGACTACTCGTTGGTGTTGGACGAAATTGTCAAAAACGGCAACACCACACCCGAAACCCGACTGCGTCTGTCGGCCAAGGCCTATACACATACGGCTCTATACGACAGCCATATAGCAACCTATATGCGCCGCACGGCCGGGCTCGACGAAAAACTCTTCCTCTCGTTCGATTTGGCACAGGGACTGCGCTACGGCGAGAACCCCCACCAGCAGGCAAACTTCTATCGTTCGACCGAGCGCGTGCCCTATTCGGTGGCTTTTGCGCGTCAGATTGGCGGTAAAGAGCTGTCGTACAACAATATTCAGGACGCCAACGCCGCACTGGCCATTGTCCGTGAGTTCGACGAGCCGTTCTGCGTCGGGCTGAAACATATGAATCCTTGCGGCGCGGCCGTCGGCAAAGATATAGCCGAGGCGTGGCAAAAGGCCTACGAGGCCGACAAGGTGAGCATCTATGGCGGCATTGTGGCCACAAATCGCGAGATATCGGGCGAGGTTGCCGCAGCAATGAAACCAATCTTTTTGGAGATTGTGATTGCTCCGTCGTTTGCGCCCGAAGCACTCGAAATTTTTGCCACAAAGAAAAATTTGCGCCTCTTGGAGGTCGATATGAGCCGCAGCGAAGCGCCCGAAACCCAATACGTGAGCGTTACGGGCGGACTGCTCGTTCAACAGGCCGACACCACAACTGCAACCGTTGTGGCCGAGATGTGCTGCACCGAAACGAAACCTACCGCCGAAGAGTTGGCCGATATGAACTTCGGGTGGCGCATAGCCAAACACGTCAAGTCGAATGCAATAGTTGTTGTGCGCAACGGCGTGACGGCAGGCGTTGGTGCAGGTCAGATGAACCGAGTATTCTCGGCCGAGATTGCGCTCAAAGAGGCTGCCGCAAAGGGCTGTAAAGAGGGGTTGGTACTGGCTTCGGACGGTTATCTGCCATTCGACGATACCGTGGAACTCGCTTCAAACTACGGCGTTACGGCCATTGTGCAACCGGGCGGAAGTATTCACGACGAGGACTCCATACGCAAAGCAAACCAAAAGGGCATTACGATGACTATGGTCGGAATGCGCCATTTCAAACATTAGAGAGATGAAGGTATTGGTAGTAGGAGGCGGCGGACGCTGCCACGCAATAGTCGATGCACTCGCCCGTTCGCCCAAGGTCGACACAATATTTTGCGCCCCTGGAAACGCAGGCATAGGGCGGCAGGCAGTTACGGTGCCAATCAAGGATACCGACCGCGACGCTCTGCTTGGTTTTGCTCTCGATAATGCTGTCGACCTCACCGTTGTAGGCCCCGAGGCTTCGTTGGCAACAGGCATTGTCGACGAGTTCCAAAAGGCAGGATTACGCATTTTTGGCCCCACCAAAGCCGCTACCCAAATCGAGAGCAGCAAGGAGTTTGCCAAACGCCTGATGCAGAAATACTCGATTCCCACGGCTGCCTACCGCACCTTTACCGACTATCGTGAGGCGTTGGCCTACGTTCGGGGCGGCTCGCTGCCGACGGTCATAAAGTACGACGGACTGGCGGCTGGCAAAGGGGTAGTGGTGGCCGAAACGATTGAGCAGGCCGATGCCGCACTGAAAGAGATGTTGCTCGACGACCGCTTTGGTGAGGGTAAAGTTGTTGTGGAGGAATTTTTGAGTGGTACGGAATTTTCGTATCTTTGTTTTTGTTCGGGCGCAAAGGTCTATCCTATGGTGCTCTCGCAAGACCATAAACGTGCTTTCGACGGCGACAAAGGGGCAAATACAGGCGGTATGGGTGCCTATTCACCGCTGCCGTTCATTTCGGCAGAGGACGAACACTACGCTCTCGAACGGATAATGAAACCCACTGCTGCGGCAATGGTAGCCGAGGGAGTGCCGTTTTGCGGAGTGCTCTATGGCGGATTGATGAAGACTGCCGAGGGCATAAAGGTCATTGAGTTTAATGCACGATTCGGCGACCCCGAAACCGAAGTGGTGTTGCCGCGTATGCGTAGCGACATTTTTGAGGTGTTCAATGCGGTTTTGGAGGGTCGCGACTACCAAATAGAGTGGAGCAATCGCGCCACACTGGGTATAGTTTTGGCCTCGAAAGGCTACCCCGAGAGCTACGAAAAAGGGTTCGAAATTGGCGGACTTGACAAGTTTCAGAGCCGCGTCTACCATATGGGCACCGCACTGAAAGAGGGCAAAACCGTCACCGCAGGCGGCCGTGTGCTGATAGTGGTGGGCGAGGGCGACACACTCGCCCAGGCGAGAGAGAGAGCACTCGAAGATGTGAATAAAATTGATTGCCCAAACTTGTTCCACCGCAGCGACATTGGACATAAAGCATTTGATTAGATAAAAACGTTTAACACTATGATAATAAGTGGAAAAGAATTAGCATCGCGATTGAAAGGCGAAATGGCTGTCAAAGTTTCGGGATATGCTGCCGAGTATGGTCGTGCACCTCATTTGGCGGTTGTGTTGGTGGGCGAAGACCCGGGAAGCGTGTCGTATGTGGCAGGCAAAGCCCGTGACTGCGAGGAGATTGGCGTTCGCAATACGACCATTCGCCGAGCAGAGACTATCTCGGAGCAGGAGTTGCTCGAAATTGTGGACGGACTGAATGCCGACCCCGAGGTCGACGGCGTCTTGGTTCAACTGCCTTTGCCGAAACATATCGACACCGCCAAAGTGATTGCCGCCATCGACCACCACAAAGACGTGGACGGTTTCCACCCACTGAATGTGGCGGCTCTGTGGCAGAAACAGCCCTGCATTTTGCCCTGCACCCCCAAAGGCATCATTCGTATGCTCGATGATGCAGGGGTCAAAATAGAGGGCAAAAAAGCCGTTGTCGTCGGGCGAAGCAACATCGTGGGTCTGCCTGCTGCAAAATTGCTGCTCGACAGGAATGCCACCGTGACGATTGCCCACAGCCGCACTCCAAACCTTGCCGAAGTGACTGCCGCTGCCGATATTCTGGTTGTGGCAATCGGTCGGCCCAAATTCGTCACCGCCGATATGGTGGGCGAGGGTGCCGCAGTGATAGATGTTGGTGTCAACCGCGACCCCGAAAGCGGAAAGCTCTGTGGCGACGTCGATTTCGAAGGCTGCCGCGAGAAAGCCTTGGTCATCACTCCCGTGCCCGGTGGTGTCGGCCCGATGACCCGCTGCTGCCTTATGGAGAATACGATTGAATGTTACCTTAATAATATTGGCCGCAAATGATTGAACGTTACAGCCGACCCGCTATGCGCGCGGTCTGGACAGAGCATAACAAGTTCGATGCCTATCTGAAAGTTGAACTGACATCGGCCGAAGCGTGGAGCAAACTTGGAGTAATTCCGGCCGCCGATGTGGAACTGTTGTGGCAGAAGGCATCGTTCAACATCGACCGCATCAAAGAGATTGAGATTGAGACGCGCCACGATATTGTGGCCTTCACCCGTGCCGTGAGCGAGTCGCTTGGCGAAGAACGCAAGTGGGTTCACTACGGACTGACGAGTACCGACGTGGTCGATACGGCCAACGGATACCTCTTGAAGCAGGCCGACGCAATATTATTGCAGGATTTGGAGCATCTGTTGGAGGTGTTGCGTCGCCGCGCCTTGGAGTTCAAACAGACTCCCTGCATAGGCCGCACGCACGGCATTCACGCCGATATCACCTGCTTTGGGCTGAAATGGGCCTTATGGCACGAAGAGACCGTGCGCAACATCGAACGGTTCAAAGCCGCTGCCCAAGGTGTCGAGGTGGGCAAGATAAGCGGTGCGGTGGGCAATTTTGCCAACATTCCGCCCCAAATTCAGGACTACGTTTGCGAAAAGTTGGGCATCGACAGCGCCAACATCTCGACACAGGTGATTCAGCGCGACCGCCACGCCTACTATATGGCAACGCTTGCGGTTATTGGGGCAACGCTCGAACAGATGGCTATGGAGATTCGCAATCTGCAACGTACGGAAGTCCACGAGGTTGAAGAGGCTTTCGGCCGCGGACAGAAAGGGTCGAGCGCAATGCCCCACAAACGCAACCCCATAAGCAGCGAAAACATCTGCGGCTGTGCGAGGGTATTGAGGGGCTATATGGTCACTGCTTACGAAAATGTGGCTCTATGGCACGAACGCGACATCTCGCACTCGGCCACCGAACGCATCATTCTGCCCGACGCAACTATGTTGCTCGACTATATGCTATGCCGTTTTGCAGGCATACTCGAAAATCTGGTGGTCTACCCCGAAACGATGATGGACAACATCTATCGCACTCGCAAGGTGATTTTTGCACAGCGGGTGATGAATGCACTCATCGGCAAAGGATTCTCGCGCGAGCAGGCCTACGATACGGTTCAGCCGATAGCTATGAGGGCTTTGGCCGAACAATCCGATTATCAACAACTTTTACACCAAAGCGAAACGGTTATGGGACAGCTCACCGACACCGAGTTGGACGATTGCTTCACGCTCGATTACTATTTGAAAAACGTCGATTACATCTTCAAAAGAACAGGTATAGAATGAAAAGGTTAGCAGTTATTGGGTCGCAATGGGGCGACGAAGGCAAAGGCAAGGTCACCGACTTTTTTGCCCAAAAAGCCGATGTTGTGGTGCGCTATCAGGGCGGCAACAATGCAGGCCACTCGGTGGTCTTCGACGGCCGCCGCTACTCGTTGCAGTCGATTCCCTCGGGCATATTCAACCCCGAGACAATCAACATTATGGGCAACGGTATGGTAGTCAATCCCGTGTCGTTGGTGTCGGAGTTGGAGAAACTCCACACGGCAGGCATCACCCGTTACAGACTTTATATTTCGAACCGTGCGCAGGTGGTTATGCCCTATCACATCGACTTGGACGGTGCTTACGAAGCGCTCAAAGGGGGTAATCAGATTGGCACGACAAAAAAAGGCATCGGCCCGGCCTATGCCGACAAGTACGACCGCGTGGGCATCAGAATGGGCGACCTTTTGGACGCCGACTACTTTGCCCAAAGGCTCAAAGATGCGCTTGCAATCAAAAATGCGCAACTCCAAACGGTCGGCCTGCCAACCTATGATTTTGAGCCCCTTTACAAACAGTTCTGTGAACTTGGCGAACGCTTCCGCCCTATGATTTGCGATACGTCGGAACTGCTCAACGACCAAATCGACAATGGCAAAAAAGTGCTCTTTGAGGGCGCGCAGGGTATGATGCTTTGCATCGACCACGGTACATATCCGTTTGTAACCTCGTCGAGCCCGTCGGCTGCAAGCATTCCGCTTGGCGCAGGCATAGCTCCACAAAAGGTCGAGAGCGTGCTGGGTGTGGCCAAAGCCTACTGCACAAGGGTGGGCGAGGGGCCTTTCCCGACCGAACTGAGTGGCGAAACGGCCAACACCATACGCGAACGCGGCCACGAATACGGTACCGTCACAGGTCGTCCGCGCCGCGTGGGTTGGTTCGATGCCGTTGTGGCCAACTACACTCGCCGTCTGGGCGGTATCGATTTCTGGGGATTGATGCTCTTCGACGTGTTGAGCGGTTTGGACAAGGTGTCGATCTGTACCGCCTATGAGTTGGACGGCCGGCAGACAACCACAATGCCCTCGACAATAGCCGAATACAGCCGTTGCAAACCGGTACTGATCGAAATGGAGGGGTGGAAAGAGGATATATCGGGCGTGCGCTCGTTCGACGAGTTGCCCGAAGCGGCCAAAGCCTACATTGCCAAAATCGAGGAGCTTACCAAAACGCCTGTCGGACTGGTATCGGTTGGTGCCGACCGCACAGCCACCATTCTCAGAAACGAAGAGTTGAAACAATACTAAATTAAGGAGGAGAAAAATATATGTCGTTTGTAACCGAAAAAATCAAACAGGAGGGAATGACCTTCGACGATGTCCTGTTGGTCCCCGCCTATTCCGACGTGATACCCCGAGATGTTGATGTGAAAACCCGCTTTTCGCGCAACATCACGCTCAACGTGCCGATAGTGTCGGCCGCTATGGATACCGTGACAGAGTCGGAAATGGCCATTGCTTTGGCACGAGAGGGGGGCATTGGCGTGATTCACAAAAATATGTCAATAGAGGGGCAGGCCAATGAGGTGCGCCGCGTCAAACGTGCCGAGAGCGGAATGATCTACGACCCCGTGACGATAGGTAAAGATGCCGTGGTGGGCGACGCGCTGGCACTGATGCGCGAAAACCGCATTGGCGGCATTCCGGTTGTCGAACAGGACGGCACGCTTATAGGCATTGTCACCAACCGCGACCTGCGTTTCCACACCGATATGCAACAGCCCATTGCCGAAGTTATGACACGCGAGGGGCTGATTACCACCGACAACCCCGATATTTCGAAAGCGTCGCAGATTCTGTTGGAGCACAAAATCGAGAAGTTGCCCGTGGTCGACAAGAACTACCATTTGGTGGGTCTTATCACCTATCGCGATATTACCAAAATTGAAGATTATCCCAACGCCGCCAAAGATTCGAAGGGGCGGTTGAGAGTTGCCGCAGGAGTGGGCGTTACAAAAGATACGATGCAAAGGGTCGCAGCGCTGGTGGAGGCCGGAGTTGATGCCGTGGTGATTGACACGGCTCACGGCCACTCGGCCAACGTTGCCAACACCCTCAAAGCGGTCAAAGCTGCCTTCCCTACAATCGACGTTGTGGTGGGCAATATTGCCACTGCCGAGGCTGCAAAATTTCTTATCGATGCCGGTGCCGACGGAATCAAGGTGGGCATTGGCCCGGGCTCAATTTGCACAACCCGCATTATAGCCGGAGTAGGCGTTCCGCAACTGACTGCCATATTTGATGTTGCCAATGCTGCCAAACAGTGCGGCGTTTCGGTCATAGCCGACGGCGGACTGCGCTATTCGGGCGATGTGGTCAAGGCTCTGGCGGCCGGTGCCGACTGCGTGATGATGGGCTCGATGTTGGCCGGAGTCGAGGAGTCGCCCGGTGAGACCATAATCTACAACGGACGCAAATATAAAGCCTACCGCGGTATGGGTTCGGTCGAGGCAATGAATGCAGGTTCGAAAGACCGCTATTTCCAAGGCGATACCTGCGATCAGAAAAAATTTGTGCCCGAGGGCATTGTGGCACGTGTACCGTCGAAGGGCACACTCTCCGAAACAGTCTACCAACTCATTGGCGGCCTGCGTTCGGGTATGGGCTACTGCGGCGCTCACAATATTGTGGAGTTGCACAACGCATCGTTCGTGCGCATCACCTCGGCAGGCGTTGTCGAGAACCACCCCCACGACGTGACAATTACCAAAGAAGCACCCAATTATTCACGAGGCTGATGACTGAAAAGATAATAATAATAGATTTCGGGTCGCAATATACCCAGCTCATCGCTCGACGAGTGAGGGAGCTGAACGTCTATTGCGAGATATTTCCGTTCAACAAGATTCCGGCCATTGACTCGTCGGTACGCGGTGTGATACTCTCGGGCAGCCCCTATTCGGTGCGCGCCGACGCTGCGCCAAAACCCGATTTGAGCAGTTTCAAAGGGCGTTTGCCGCTGCTTGGTGTCTGCTACGGAGCGCAACTGCTGGCTTCGGAGTTCGGCGGCGAGGTGCGTCAGGCTCCCTCGCGCGAATACGGACGCGCTATGCTCTCGGTTGGCGACACTGCCGACAGGCTTGTCGGGTCGTTGCCGTCGCCCACGCAGGTTTGGATGTCGCACGGCGATACAATTACCGGCATACCGGCCAACTACCATATTGTGGCGAGCACCGAAACCGTTCCTGTGGCAGCCTACCGCATCGAGGGCGAACCCACGTGGGGCATTCAGTTCCACCCCGAGGTCTACCACTCGACCCACGGAATGGAACTGCTTGGCAACTTCGTTATGGGCATCTGCGGCTGCCGCGGCGATTGGAGCGCCAAATCGTTCATCAAGAGCACGGTAGCCGAGTTGCAACAAAAGTTGGGCGACGACCGTGTGATACTCGGGCTTTCGGGTGGTGTCGATTCGTCGGTTGCTGCCGTGCTGCTCTCAAAGGCTGTTGGAAAGAACCTCCACTGCATATTTGTCGATACGGGGCTGATGCGCCGCAACGAGTATGAAGATGTTATGGCATCGTACCAAAATATGGGTCTGAACGTCGTTGGAGTGAGGGCCGGTTCGAAATTTTTGGACGATTTGAAAGGCGTCACCGACCCCGAACGCAAGCGCAAAATCATCGGCCGCGACTTCATTGAGGTATTCAACGCCGAGGCACAAAAAATTGAGGGAGCACGTTGGCTGGCGCAGGGGACAATCTACCCCGATGTGATTGAATCAATGTCGGTTAACGGCCCATCGGCAACCATCAAGTCGCACCACAATGTGGGCGGACTGCCCGAAAAGATGAACCTGCGGATTGTCGAACCGCTGCGCCTGCTCTTCAAGGACGAAGTGCGCCGCGTGGGGCGAGAACTTGCTATCGACCCGCTGATTCTGGAACGCCACCCCTTCCCGGGGCCGGGTTTGGGAATCCGCATCATTGGCGAGGTGACACCCGAAAAGGTCGATATTTTGCAGCAGGCCGACAAGATTTTTATAGATGCACTGCACCGCGAAGGACTCTATAATGAAGTGTGGCAGGCAGGCGTGATGTTGCTGCCCGTGCAGAGCGTGGGAGTTATGGGCGACGAGCGTACCTATGAGAGCTGTGTGGCATTGAGGGCGGTAATCTCGACCGACGGAATGACCGCCGACTGGGTGCATCTGCCCTACGAATTTTTGGCCAACGTCTCGAACGAGATAATTAACCACGTCAAAGGAATTAACCGCGTAGTATACGACATCTCGTCGAAACCGCCGGCAACTATCGAGTGGGAGTAGAGTAGGGATAGGCTATATCAGTCAGAAACAGACCTTGTGCCGGCGCCGAAGTGCTGCTGCGTGCAAGGTCTTTTGCATCGACCGCCTCGCAAAACTCCTCGACAGAGAGCTTTCCGCGTCCAACGTCGACCAGCGTACCGACAATGGCGCGAACCATATTGCGCAGAAAACGGTCGGCACGAATTATGAAGACAATCCCCTCGGCACCCTCTGTGACCCATTCGGCACGAACGACGCGGCAGAGGTTGGTGCGGTTGTCGGACCCTAATTTGGCAAAGGTGGTGAAGTCGTCGACCTCTATAAGGTGGCGCGCCGCACGATTCATTGCATCGAGGTCGAGCGGAGTGAGCAGCTGCCACGAGGTTTGTCGCGTAAAGGGGTTCTTGACCGACGAAATGTAGTAGTGGTACTCGCGCTCACGTGCATCGAAACGTGCGTGAGCATTGGGTGCGACGGCATAGATGCGTGCAATGGCAATATCTTGGGGCAACAGGGCGTTAAGGTGGTAGACAAAATCGTCGGGAAGCGGTTGGTCGAAATCGAAATGCGCCACGTAGTGCGCGGCGTGAACCCCCGTATCGGTGCGTCCTGCACCCACAAGGTCGATTTCGGCGCGCAGAATGGTGGAGAACGCCTGTTCAATGGTCTGCTCGACAGAGGGCGACGAGGGCTGGCGCTGCCAACCGTTGTAGGCCGTGCCTTTGTAGGAGAGTTCGACGAAGTATCGCATTTGAGGCATCTCTTTTTGATTTCAAAAGACAAATATACGGAAAATATAGCTATTTTTGTACGATTTAGCATTTGACTTAAATGAAAGCAGCAATTATAGGGTATGGAAAAATGGGGCACGAAATTGAGCGCGTGCTCGTCGAACGCGGCCACGAGGTGCTCTTAAAGGTCGATGTCGGAGAGTTGGACAGGCTCAACCCCGAAACCGCAAAAAGCATTGACGTTGCTTTTGAGTTCACAACCCCCGCGACTGCTTACGATAACATCAAGCGATGCCTTAGCTTAGGTGTGGCAGTCGTCAGCGGCTCAACCGGTTGGACTGAACGCAAGCCCGAGTTGGACGCATTGTGTCTGGCATTGGGCGGAGCGTTTTTCTACTCGTCGAATTACAGTATCGGGGTCAACATTCTCTTTCGACTGAACCGCGATTTGGCTCGTATGATGGCCTCGCAACCCCAATACAAGCTCTCGATTGAAGAGGTGCACCACATTCACAAACTCGACGCTCCGAGCGGTACGGCCATAACTCTTGCCGAGGGTATAGCCGATTCGACCAAAGGCAAAATCACTTTGCCGAAAGAGGAAATACATTCTATTCGTGAGGGCGAAATTGCAGGTATTCACACCGTTAGCTACGATTCGCCCGACGACACAATAACAATCAGCCACTCCTCAAAATCGCGCCGTGGACTTGCTTCGGGGGCTGTGACGGCTGCCGAATGGGTTGTCGGACGTCACGGGGTTTTCGGTATGAACGATCTGCTGAATCTATAAATCACACATAATGAAAAAGTTGTTTTCGAACCGCTGGGTTAAATTCTCGATAGTAGCCGTCATCTACACGCTTTGGTTTGTGGTGTGGACGGGCAATTTGTGGTTTCTGTTGGGACTGCCAATTATTTTCGACCTCTATGTCACCAAGCTGATGGCCAAGTGGATACACTACGACCGACACGTTGAGCGCAAAGCTCGCAGCAAGAGCTATCGCGAACTGTGGAGTTGGATCGATGCCATAGTTTTTGCCGTGGTATTTGCGTCGATTATCAACATCTACATCTTCCAACTCTACCAAATTCCCACTTCGTCGATGGAAAAAACGTTGCGCGTGGGCGACTACCTTTGGGTAAGCAAAGCTACCTATGGCCCGCGTATGCCCAACACGCCGCTTACTTTTCCGTTGGTTCACAACACTATGCCCCTCTCGAAGACCAAAAAATCGTATTCGGAGTGCATCAAGTTGCCCTACAAACGTTTGGCAGGCCGTCGGGAATTAAAACGTAACGATATTGTGGTCTTCAACTTTCCGGCAGGAGATACCGTACTTCTCGAAAATCAGGCCGTTACCTACTACGATGTACTGCGCGACTACCAGCGAGCCTATGGCGAAAAGGAGGGACGCAGCCGAATGAATGCCCAATATACGGTTCAGTCGCGGCCGGTCGACAAACGCGAACACTACGTAAAACGTGCTGTGGCAGTTGCGGGCGACACTATTCAAATCGTTCACAGCGAGGTGTTTATCAATGGTGAACTGCAAATAGAGATTCCCGAAAAACAGTATATCTATTTTGTTGAAACAACCTCGCCGCTCAGCCAAAAGAGCATCGAGCGATTGGAGATTGCCCAAGACGACCTGATGTACAGTCGTGCGAGCGGCGTCTACACTCTGCCGCTGACCCAAAAACACGCCGAACAGTTGGCCTCGATGAGCAACGTCACGGCAATGACGCGCTACGAATCGGTCGAACCGTTTGACGCAATCTTCCCCAATGAAGGCTCGTTCGGTTGGACGGAGGATAATTTTGGGCCGCTGTGGATACCGAAGAAGGGGGTAACGGTCGAACTCTCGGCCGAGAATCTGCCACTCTACCGCCGAATAATAGACGTTTACGAGGGACACGACCTCGAACAGCGCGACGGCAAAATAGTGATCGACGGGGTGGAGGCCGACAGTTATACGTTTGCTATGGACTACTACTTTATGATGGGCGACAACCGGCACAACTCGGCCGACTCGCGTTTTTGGGGCTTTGTGCCCGAAGACCACGTGGTTGGTACGCCGCTGTTTGTTTGGCTCTCAATCGATAAAGACCGCTCGTTCCCGCAGAATATCCGCTGGAACCGTATGTTCCGCAGCCACAAATAGTTCCAAAAAGGTGGAGGACGACAGTTATAAAACCATAGCCACCGCCGCCGAAACCACATTTCGCGAGCGAAGCAGTCGTTTCAGCGGTTTTGCCTTTCCAATCGGAAGCGAGCAGGAGGTAAAACAAATCGTCGATGAGTTGCGCAAACGATTCTACGATGCAACGCATCACTGCTACGCCTACCGATTGGGGCCGCGTGGCGAACAGTTCCGCTCGTCGGACGACGGCGAACCCTCGGGCACGGCAGGCCGTCCGATTCTCGGACAGCTGCTCTCTCGGCAAGTGACCGATTGTCTGGTGGTTGTGGTTCGTTGGTTTGGCGGTACAAAACTCGGCGTGCCGGGGTTGATTGCCGCTTACCGACAGTCGGCCGCCGACGCTATCGAGGCCGGCGGAGTGGTCGAACGATTCATTGAGCGCAAGATTTCGATTCGTTTCCCATACGAGTCGATGAACGGCGTACAAAAAGCAATCAAAGAGCTGTCGCCGGCAATCAGTGCGCAAGAATTCGACATCGTTTGCCGTATGACGCTCTCAATCAGAGAGTCGTTGGCCGACCGATTAGTGAAGATGCTCTCCGAGGTGGAGGGCTTAACAACAGAGTAAAAACGAAATGAACTTGGAGCGTTATAATTCGATAATCATCAAGGGAGCGAGAGTCCACAATCTAAAAAATATCGACCTCGAAATACCACACAACCGACTTGTGGTTGTGACGGGACTGTCGGGTTCGGGTAAGTCGACGCTTGCTTTCGATACCATTTTTGCCGAGGGACAACGACGCTACGTCGAGAGCCTGTCGGCCTATGCGCGTCAGTTTTTGGGACGAATAGACAAGCCCGACGTCGATTCAATAAGCGGTATTGCCCCTGCCATAGCAATCGAGCAGAAGGTCAGCACGCGCAATCCGCGCTCTACGGTGGGTACTTCGACCGAGATATACGACTACCTGAAACTGCTCTTTGCACGCACAGGCCACACTTTTTCGCCCGTAAGCGGCCGCGAGGTGTTGTGCTACCAACCCCAACAGGTGGTCGACCGCATTGTGGCATTGGGCGAGGATTGCAACGTGACGATTGCCGCACCCGTAGTGCTTGCCGAAGGTCAGGGGCTGATTGAGAAGATTACGCTTCTGGTGGCCGACGGCTTTGAGCGTTTCTACACCGAGGGGCGAATCAGCTATGCCGACGAGTTGCTGCCAACGCTCTCTGCCAAGAGCCGCGCCGAGGAGCTGTCGGTGGTTGTCGACCGTGTTACGGGCAGCACGTCGGACGACAATCTGAGCCGACTTGGCGACTCGGTAGCACGTGCTTTGGAGGTTGGCGACGGGGTTTGCCGCATTATTTCGGACGGCAAAGCAACCGACTATTCGACCCGCTTCGAGGCCGACGGCATCAGTTTCGAACAACCTAACGAATATATGTTTGCCTTCAACAACCCGATTGGTGCCTGTCCCAAGTGCGACGGCTACGGCCGCGTGGTTGGAATCGACGAAAATCTGGTTGTGCCCGACAAGAACAAGAGCATCTACGAGGGAGCGCTGGCCTGCTGGCGCGGCGAAACTATGTCGACGTGGAACGATGCGCTAATAGAGTCCTCACACCGTTTCGGGTTCCCAATCCACACGCCATATCATCAACTTTCGCCCGAGCAGCGCCGTCTGCTCTGGACGGGTAACGAATATTTCAAAGGGCTCGACGAGTTTTTTCGCTATCTCGAAGGCGAGCGTTACAAAATTCAGTTCCGCGTGCTGCTGTCGCGTTTTACGGGCAAGACGGTTTGTCCCGAGTGCGGCGGTGCAAGGTTGCGCAAGGAGGCTCTATACGTAAGGGTAGGGGGTAAGACAATAGCCGAAATGGTGACGATGCCGGTCGGAGAGTTGCGCAAATTCTTCGAAACGCTTCAGCTCGACGCTCGCGACGGCAAAGCGGCGGCAAGGGTGCTGACCGAGATACGCAACCGCTTGGGCTACCTCTGCGACGTGGGACTTGACTACCTCTCGCTCGACCGCCTCTCGTCGACACTTTCGGGTGGCGAGAGCCAGCGCATCAATTTGGCCACCTCGTTGGGCAGTACGCTGACGGGGTCGCTCTACATTCTCGACGAGCCGAGCATAGGACTTCACCCACGCGATACCCAAAAACTCATAGGCGTGTTGCGCCGTCTGCGCGATTTGGGCAATACGGTGATTGTGGTCGAGCACGAAGAGGAGATTATTCGTGCGGCCGACTACCTTGTCGACGTTGGGCCTTTGGCAGGTGCATTGGGTGGCGAAATTGTTTTCAGCGGCACGCCCGACCGACTTTCGGAGGCTACCCGAAGCCTCACGGCCGACTACCTGCTTGGACGCAAAAAGATTGCCGTTCCGAAATCGACACGCGGTTGGAGCAACTATATCTCCATAATCGGGGCTCGCGAAAACAACCTGAAAGGTATCGACGTGAAGATTCCGCTCGGCGTAATGACCTGCGTGACAGGTGTGAGCGGCAGCGGAAAATCGTCGCTTATCGAAGACATACTCTATCCTGCCATACGTCGCGAAATCTACGAAACGGGGTCGAAACCCGGTAGTTACGAGCGTTTGGAGGGTGACCTGAAACTGCTCGGCTCCATTGAGATGATCGACCAGAACCCTATCGGCAAGTCGCTCCGTTCGAACCCCGTGACCTACACCAAGGCCTACGATGCCATTCGCACGCTCTATGCCTCGCAACCCTATGCCGTCCACAATGGCCTCACACAGTCGTCCTTCTCGTTCAACCGCCCGGGCGGACGCTGCGAAGAGTGTCAGGGCGAGGGTATTATCCACGTCGAGATGCAATTTATGGCCGATGTTGAGTTGGTCTGCGAGCACTGCGGCGGTCGACGTTTCAAAGACGAAATTCTCGAAGTGAAATACCGCGGACGGACAATCTCCGACGTGCTCGCTATGACGGTCGACGATGCCGTGGCGCTGTTCTCGGAAGAGAACAGCCCGCTCAACCGCCGAATAGTGAACATTCTCTTGACACTGCAACGTGTCGGGTTAGGCTACATAAAACTCGGACAGTCGACCTCGACGCTCTCGGGAGGCGAGATTCAGCGCGTCAAACTCGCTTCGTTTCTGCAAGACGACGAGAGCATTAAACCGACTATGTTCATTTTCGACGAGCCTACCACCGGTCTGCACTTCCACGACATTGCAAAGCTGCTCGACTCATTCGATGCGCTGCTGCGTCGCGGCCATACGGTAGTGGTTATCGAGCACAATATGGACGTTATTAAGTGCGCCGACTGGATTATCGACCTCGGCCCCGAAGCAGGCGAGGGCGGCGGAGAGCTGGTCTTTGAGGGAAGCCCTGCCGATTTGATGCAGTGCCGCGACAGCTATACCGGAAAATTTCTATCTTTGCGCTCCGATAAGAAAGAGTAAATGAAAGAAGAATTTTTCATATACACCCTCCCAAACGGCATACGCGGCGTACTCAAACAGGTCAAAAGCCCTGTCGTCTACTCGGCAATGACCATTGGCACAGGCACTCGCGACGAACTCGCGGGTCAGTTTGGTATGGCACATCTGGTCGAACACACCATTTTCAAGGGTACCGAGCGTCGTATGGCCTATCAGGTCAACTGTCGATTGGAGAATTTGGGCGGCGAACTCAACGCTTTCACCACAAAGGAGGAGACGGTAGTACACACAACCGCACTGAGATGCGATTTCAATAAATCGGCCGAACTTATGGCCGACATTATTTTCCACTCAACCTTTCCGCAGAACGAAGTCGACAAGGAAAAAGAGGTGATATACGACGAGATAAACCTCTACAAGGACTCGCCGCCAGACCGCATCTATGACGATTTCGAAGATTTGATTTTTGAGGGTTCGGAACTGGGACACAACATTTTGGGTCGCAAGTCGACACTGGCACGTATGACGAGCGACGACATTCGCCGTTTCATTGACCGCACTTTCGACACCCACCGAATGGTATTCACCGCCATTGGCAACCTGTCGCCGAAGAGTTTTTCGGCCGCAATGGTTCGCTACTTCGGCTCGGTGCCCGAAACCACGGTCAACCGTTGCCGTCGAGTGCCGCAAGTTGTGGCTCCTTTCAACCACACCATTGGCCGCGCAACGCATCAGATTCACTCTATGTGGGGTTGCCGCGCCTATTCGCTCGCTGAGGAAGACCGACTGCCGATGATATTGCTGAGCAATATTTTGGGTGGCCCATCGGCTGCTTCAAGGCTCAATGTTGCTATGCGTGAGCGCAATGCACTCTCCTACACGGTCGAAACTTCGTACACGCCATTCACCGATTGCGGCATTTTTTCGGTCTATTTCAGTTGCGAGAAAGATAAATTGGAACGCTGCAACGAGGTTCTGTCCGAAGAGTTGGACAAAATCTGCCGTGTGCCGCTCTCTGCTCGCCAACTCTCGGTTGCCAAACGCCAATTTATGGGACAGTTTGCGATTTCGTCGGAGAGCAACGAAAACTATATGCTCGGCACGGGTAAGAGTTTTTTGGTCTACGGCACAATAGACCCGATAGACGAGATTTTCGACAAGGTGCGGCAGACCTCGGCCGACGATATAATGCGTACCGCCCGTGATGTGTTGCACGATTTTTCGGTATTGACTTTCAGATAGTTGCCAAAGCGATGAACGAAGAGTTGGAGCGTTACATAAACCGAATGTCGAGCCCCGAAGAGGAGTTGCTCGCCGAGTTGGATCGTGTGACTCATCTGCGCGCCGTGATGCCGCAAATGATGTCGGGACACGTTCAGGGACGACTGCTCTCGATGCTCTGCCGAATGCTACGCCCCCGACGCATATTGGAGTTAGGCACGTTCACCGGTTATGCAACACTCTGTATGGCCGAGGGACTGCCCTCCGACGGGGTGATTGATACCATTGAAATCGACGAAGAGCTTTCGGCTATTTCACAACCTTATTTCGACCGCTCGCCCTACGGCGGCAAAATACGCACGCACCAAGGCGCGGCACTTGACGTTGCGCCCAATTTGGGCGAAATCTACGACTTGGTCTTCATTGATGCCGACAAACGGCAATATCCCGACTACTACCGTATGTTGATGTCGGTGCCTTTGGTCGGCAGTGGCAGCTACATTCTGGCCGACAATATACTTTGGTACGGAAAGGTGGTCGAAACTCTACGCGAAACCGACGTCCAGACACACAAAATAATGGAGTTCAATGAGTTGGTTTTGGCCGATCAAAGGGTCGAAAACGTTATTATTCCTCTGCGCGACGGACTCAACCTAATTAGGGTAAAATAACAAATACCACTAAGTCTTATAGGTCTGACAGGTCGACTATGACGGACAATACAAAAAGTGATTAAGGTGGATAAGGTGATTAATGTTCCTGCGGGCAAAGTGTCAAAGAGTTCATAGTTAGAGTATTATAAAGAAAATGGGAGTGTCTGACAAAAGTACGTTAAACACCTCCCATTATCTTAGAAGTTGTATAATAATCCACTACATAGTAATGGTCAATCCCAATTTCAACTCGCGGCGCGGCATTGGCAGCCCGCCGAAGTCGAAATACTCGGTTGCGGTGAGGTTGGTTGCGCCCACTGTGAGGTCGACAATGCCTTTACGCCACCCCAAATTAGCATCGACCAGAACGTAAGGCTTATATTCGGCTACTTCGCCCGAAGAGGGGAGGTAGTTACCATTGCGGTCGAACAAAGTGGCCTCGACATTGAGCCTGAAACCTGCCACACGGCGTGTTGCCACTGCGGCAGAGAGCTTATTACGCATATAGTCGAGAGAGTATTTCGAAATCGTTCCGCTCGACTGTTTGTCGGTCGAAACAAAACCGTAGCTCAATGCAGCCATTTCTAATGGCAACTGCGTGAAACGGTAGACCAGTTTCATTTCGGCACCGAAAGTGTCGAGCCTTGTGGTCTGCGTACTGTGCCAATCGTCGTCGGCCGATGACTTGACCCAGTCGATCACATTCTCGCCCCAACGGTAGTAGATCGTCGAGGCTGCGGTGAAACCGCCTATCGTGTAGTCGCCGCCCAGTCGCAATGTAATGGCCTTTTCGGGGTCGAGGTTGGGATCACCAACATAGCCCTTTGCAGTGTAGTAGAGGTCGTTGAATGTCGGCAGACGCATTGAACGCACTGCGCCGAGTTCGAGGTTCAGACCATCGGAGTGCCACCCTGCCGAGCCGCTCCACATCAGCGCCGTGCCGTAGGAGGTCAGCGCCGTGCCACCGCAGAGCGAGAGCAGCAATCGCTTGCCCACCGGAAGCGTGTGGCACGCCCAAAGGTTGGCGGTATGGCGCATTGCGCTTTTGGTGTACTCAATGCCCGAAATCTTCTCGGGCGTGGTAAGAGCCGTACCCAATACGGTAGATAGCAACGAGTTGAGCCGATAGTCGCCGCCCAGCGAACTCTTTCCAAAGCGGCCCGAATGGTCGAACCACAGTTCTGCGCCGAAATTGTCGGTCAGGTGATAGTTGTAGGGCACTGTTTCGGGTTCGCCGCGAACCAACTCAAAACGGTCGGTATTGCGTCTGTACGAGCCCGTGGCAGTCATTGACCAATGCGACGAAAGTTGCCTGAGATAGCGCACCGAGGTCAGCAGAGTAGCCGTCTGCTCGGCTTGATTCGGGTATTTCAACGAATAGAACCCGTTGGCTCCGAACGAACGGTTTTGGTAGCCTGCCTGAATGTCGACCACGCCGCCGCCCGAAGGCGTTATTATGGTTCGGCCATAGATATTGAGGTTATCGAACTCGGTGTTTGGACGGTAGCCGTCGGAGCGTTTGAACGACGTTGCCCCGAAAAACGAAGCATTCTTCGATACAAGCGTACCCGAAAGATTTCCATAACCAAAACGGTGGGCTCCACCAACCAACATTCCGCGCAGGGTGTTGTGTGTGGCCGGCGAAACGACCATATCGATAGCGCCCGAGTAGGCACCAACCGAGGCAAGTGCATCGAGCAGTTCGATACGGTCGACATTGTCCATATCGATGGGCAACGAGTGGGATTGATGCCCGGTGCGGGCATCGGTGAAATCGATACCGTTCAGCCTCACCATTGTTTGGTCGGCCGAACCGCCACGTATCGAAATATCGGCTTGCACTCCCTCGCCGCCGCGACTGCGGACATCGACCGACGTAGTGTTGCGCAGAACCGATTCGATGGTTGCTGTGGCCGCACAGACCTCGCTGTTGCGACTCGAATAGAGCCGCTCGACAGTGGTCACACTCCGCGGTGGGGCAGACTTGCTGCCGCTGACGTTGACAGTTTCGAGCATAATGCGCCTCGAAATATCCAACGTGTCGACAGTTTGCCCCTTGGCTGCGGTGGGAGATAGCAAGATCGACATTCCGACACTCAGCACACCGATCTCGACGCGACGGTTGAGCGACGCAAAGATGCCGTAGGGCTTGCGCGACCAACGCTTGAAGCGAGGAATCGGGTAAGTGAACAAAATGTTTCTCTTCATCTCTTGTAATGAATTAATAGTTAATAAAAAAAGCCTGCGTGACACATTGTCAAACAGGCTTGCCGCTTGGTGCAGCAAAAGTAGTAAATAGTAGGACTATTTCAAATTTAATTCACCCTTCATACGCTCGATTTTGGCCTCCAAATCGGCAGTCACCTTCTCGAAGTCGGCAATCTTTTTGAGCGGTTCTACCACGCCAAAATAGTATTTGATCTTGGGCTCGGTACCCGACGGACGGATTGACAGAATGGTGCCGTCGGCCGTAAGGTATTGCAGTACATTCGACTTGTCGATGTCGATTGCGGTGGTCTTGCCCGTTGCGGTATCGAGCGCAACCGACGACTGATAGTCCTTAATTGTCACAATCTGCGAGCCGCAGATGCTTTTCGGGGGATTTTGGCGATAGTCGACCATCATTTGGGCTATCTCTTTCTGACCCTCCTGACCTTTGCGTACAACCGAAACGAGGCCTTCGCGGTAGTAGCCATACTCAACGTAGAGCTGTTTGATAAGGTCGTAGAGGTTGGTGCCGTTGCTCTTGGCCCACGCTGCGGCCTCGGCTGCAAGCGAGCAGGCCGACACACCGTCTTTGTCGCGCAAAAATGAGCCGGCCAGAAAACCGAAACTCTCTTCGCCGCCGCCAATGTAGGTTTCGCCCTTAGCCTCTTCGGCGCGGATCACCTTGGCGATGTTCTTGAAACCGGTGAGGCAGTCGAAATACTTGACGCCGAAGCTCTTGGCAACTTCGCCCATCATCTCGGAGGTTACTATGGTCTTGACAATATATTGGTGGCCGTTGATGCGTCCCAACTCTTTCCAGCGACGACACATATAATAGGTAAGTAGCACGCAGGTCTGGTTGCCGTTGAGTAGCACATAGTCGCCCTTGCCGTCGGGCACGGCAATACCTATGCGGTCGCTGTCGGGGTCGGTGGCCATAACTATCTCGGCGCCCAGCTTGCGGCCGAGCTCAATGGCCATACGCATTGTGGTGCGCTCTTCGGGATTGGGCGACTCGACAGTCGGGAAATTGCCGTCGATTACGGCCTGCTCGGGCACAACCGTAATGTTCGTAAAGCCGTATTTGGCCAATGATGCCGGCACCAACCGATAGCCGCAGCCGTGGATAGGGGTGTAGACAATCTTCATATCGTGGAACGTCTTCACGGCCTCGGGCGAAAGCGAGAGCGAATGCACTTTGTCGAGATAGATTTTGTCCATCTCTTCACCTATAATAGTAATGTTCTCGGGGTGAAGTCCGCTGACGATTTGGTCAACTGAGGTTATCTTGCCAACCTCGGCGATGATGTTTTTGTCGTGAGGCGGCACAACCTGTGAGCCGTCCTCCCAGTAGGCTTTGTAGCCGTTGTATTCGCGCGGATTGTGTGAGGCGGTGACCATAACGCCACTCTTGCAGCCCAAATGACGAATTGCAAAGCTGAGCTCGGGGGTGGGGCGGAGCGAATCGAACAGATAGACCTTGATGCCGTTCGAAGCGAAAATGTCGGCTGTGCGCTCGGCAAATTCACGGCTCAAATTGCGGCAATCGTGGCTTATGGCAACTTTGATCTGCTCGCCTGCAAAACACTTTTTCAGGTAGTTGGCCAAACCCTGTGTGGCCATACCTACGGTATAGATATTCATACGGTTGGTGCCCACACCCATAATGCCGCGCAGGCCGCCTGTGCCGAATTCGAGGTCGCGGTAGAAACTCTCCGAAAGCTCCTTCGGATCGTTGTCTATCAAGTATTTAACTTGCTTTTTGGTGGCCTGGTCAAAATCTCCTTCGAGCCATTTATTGGCCCTCTCCAATACATCTTGTTCCATAATAGGGATATTTATAAGTATAAGAATTATTTATAGTCGGTTGTTGAAATGATACATATAATTTATACGCAAAGGTAGTAAAAAAATAATGATTTCTCACTATCAATCGCTTAAATCGGCTCCTTCAAAAAAGGCCGATTCGACTATATAAAAAAGAAATTAATTTGCAACACATAATCAGGCTTTTTTTAATAATTTTATGCACAATTTTGTGCTCGGAAAGAGAAGACCACGCACAATTAGCAAAATCACTACTCAATTCAAACAAATAATGTCAGTCAACACTACGACATACACCGATGTTTGGCAGAATTGCCTTGCACGTATCAAAGAGCATACGTCGGCCGAGGAGTTCGCCAAATGGTTTCAACCAATCGTGCCGCTCGGATTCGACGGAACGATATTGCAGTTGAAAGTGCCGAGCGAAGACTGCATCTACCACATTGAACGCAACTACATTCCGTCGTTACGCCCAATCATCTACGAACTTTTCGGCGACAAAACCCGTCTGCGTTACTCGATTCCGTCGAACGAAAACTCGACGCCTCACACCTACACGGCAACTGAGGCCAATACAAAACCGATTTCGAACTACATCGCGCAGAACGATACCGCAAAGATAAAAAATCCTTTTATCATTCCGGGCATAAAGAAGCTTGTTATCGACTCGCAGCTCAATCCCTCCTACACGTTCGATACATTTGTAGAGGGCGACTGCAACCGCTTGGTGCGCAGTGCCGGCATATCGGCGGCCATTGCTCCGGGAAATACCCCTTACAATCCGCTCTACATCTTTGGCGATTCGGGACTGGGTAAAACCCACCTTGCGCAGGCAATCGGTATGGAGATCAAGCAACGTCACCCCGAGTTGCAGGTGCTCTACGTCTCGATGAACAAATTTCAAGCCCAATATACTACGGCAGTGCTGAATCGCGAACCGAACGATTTTATCAACTTCTACCAAATGATAGATGTTTTGATAATCGACGACATTCAGGAGCTGTCGGGCAACAAGAACAGCACGCAAAATGCATTCTTCAACATATTCAACCACCTGCACCTCTCGGGCAAACAGCTCATTCTGACCTCCGACAAGCGTCCGAGCGAATTGAGCGACATCAATGACCGCCTGCTGACCCGTTTCAAATGGGGGTTGGCCGCCGAACTGACGCAGCCCGATTTCGAAACCAAGGTGAAGATTATCCGCAACAAGGCGGCTCGTCTGAATACCGAGATTCCAAACGAGGTGGTCGACTACTTTGCCGAGAACATCAATGCCAATATCCGCGAGATTGAGGGCGCGCTCTCGGCCTTGGTGGCCAACTCGGCATTCCTCAGCCGCAAGATCACCATTTCGCTTGCCAAAGAGGTGCTGAAAATGTATGTTAAGATCTGCCCGAAAGAGATTACAATCGATCATATAAGGCGCACCGTTTGCGAATACCTTGACCTCACACCCGAGGCCTTCGATTCGCCCAAACGCACGCGCGACATAGCCCAGGCCCGTCAGATTGCGATGTACCTCTGCAAAAAACACACCAAGTCGCCACTCTCGACGATCGGCGCTGCCATCGGTGGCAAGAGCCACGCAACGGTTCTGCACGCCTGCAAAGCAGTCACCAATCTAATGGAGACCGACAAGTCGTTTTTGCAGATGGTCGATGACATCGAATCGAAAGTGACGGCAAAATAATTGAAGACCTATTTTTTTGGAGAATCGGGTACAGGAGCAATCTTGTGCCCGATCTGTTTTGTAAAGTCGAAATAGAAATACAAAGGTGAATAAAGTGATTAAGGTGATTAAGGTGATTAAGGTGATTAAGGTGATTAAGGTGATTAAGGTGATTAATGATTGACCTGACGGTCAATGTGAATGCAACTTCCGTTAAACTATAAAATATACTCTTCGACCCTTACAAGAGATTAATCGACTTGATATTGCCGAATTTTTGAATTATGAATTTTGAATATTGAATTTGAATACCTATCTTTACAATCAATATCCGCACGAGAAAATAATAACAAAATAAATCATTCCAATATGGCAGAAAAAGCTACTATCAATCCCGACAAACAGAAGGTGCTCAGCGCCGTTCTGGACAAAATTGAAAAAGATTTCGGCAAAGGGTCGATTATGCGTATGAGCAGCGACAACATCGAACAGGTTGCCGTAATCCCAACCGGCTCGATTATGCTCGACAATGCACTCGGCGTTGGGGGCTATCCCAAAGGCCGCGTCATGGAGATCTATGGCCCCGAGTCGTCGGGCAAGACCACACTCGCAATCCACGCCATTGCCGAGGCTCAAAAACAGGGCGGTATTGCCGCCTTCATTGATGCCGAGCACGCATTCGACAGCTTCTATGCCCAGAATCTCGGTGTCGATATCGACAATCTGCTCGTCTCGCAGCCCGACAGCGGCGAACAGGCACTCGAAATTGCCGAGAGCCTGATTCGTTCGAGCGCAATCGATATTATTGTCATTGACTCGGTTGCGGCCCTGACGCCAAAAGCCGAAATTGAGGGCGAGATGGGCGACTCTAAGATGGGACTTCAAGCACGACTGATGTCGCAAGCGATGCGCAAACTCACCTCGGCTATCAGCAAAACCAAAACGGTCTGCATCTTCATCAACCAGTTGCGCGACAAAATAGGCGTCATTTACGGCAACCCCGAAACAACTACCGGCGGCAATGCACTGAAATTCTACGCCAGTGTCCGCATCGATATTCGCAAAACATCGGTCATCAAAGACGGTGAGGAGCAGTTGGGTAACCGCGTGAAAGTCAAGGTGGTGAAGAACAAAGTAGCGCCTCCTTTCCGCAAGGCCGAATTCGACATAATGTATGGCGAAGGCATCTGCCGCACGGGCGAGATACTCGATTTGGGCGTCGACTACGGCATTGTCAAGAAGAGTGGCTCGTGGTTTGCCTATGGCGACCGCAAGTTGGCACAAGGACGCGATGCGACCAAAGAACTGCTGAAATCGGACGCTGCACTCTGCAACGAAATCGAACAGAAGGTTCGCGAGGCAATGAAGAGTGCCAAACCCGAATAAAAGGGCAGGGTAGAGAGGAAGTGGTAAGTTGATTCCAATTTTCTGATGACGGCAACAAAACAGTAGACAAATGGCAGGCTATTCGGCAGAAGATGAAGCGGTTATCGCCAAGAAATTTGACGAGCTGCTCTCGTCGTGCGACAAGATTTGCAAGAGCGAAGATGAGTGGGAGCTGATAAAAAAGGCTTTCTTTTTGGCCAAAGAGGCTCACAAGGGGGCGCGTCGTCGTTCGGGCGAACCCTATATTCTTCACCCTATTGCTGTTGCGCAAATCGTTATCAACGAAATAGGGTTGGGGGTCAAATCGACTGTGGCGGCACTGCTCCACGATGTTGTCGAGGACACCAGCTACACGGTCGAGGATATCGAAAACCTCTTTGGCAAAAAAATCTCGTCGATGGTCGACGGACTGACCAAAATGTCGGGCGTATTCAACGAGGATATTTCGGTTCAGGCCGAATATTTTCGTAAGGTGCTGCTCACGCTTTCGGACGACATCAGGGTGATACTCATCAAGATAGCCGACCGACTGCACAATATGCGCACGCTGGGTTCGATGCCACGCGAGAAGCAGGTCAAAATTACGGCCGAAACGATGTACCTTTTTGCGCCGTTGGCCTACCGCCTGGGCCTCTATGCCATAAAAACCGAACTCGAAGACCTCTGCCTGAAATACCAGTTCCCCGAACAGTATGCCGACATAGAGTCGAAACTGCGTGCCACGGAGGACGAACGGAGCCAGTTTATCGACCGTTTCTGCGAGCCAATCAAAGAGAAACTTACCGAAGCGGGCATCGACTTCGCCATTTCGGGACGTGTGAAGAGCGTCTTTTCCATTTGGTCGAAGATGCAACGCAAACAGATACCGTTTGACGAGGTCTACGACCTTTTTGCCATTCGCATTGTCTTCAAACCAACAGACCTTGTGCCCGAGAAGGCACAATGTTGGCACATCTACTCGCTTTTGACCGACATATACACTCCCAAGCCCGACCGTATTCGCGATTGGGTGAGTATGCCCAAGGCCAACGGCTATGAGGCACTTCACGCCACGCTGATGCGTCCCGACGGCAACTGGGCCGAGGTTCAGATTCGATCGGAGCGTATGGAGGAGGTGGCCGAGCGCGGATTTGCCGCACACTGGAAATACAAACAGGAACACGACACCGAAGACCAGTTCGACAAGTGGCTGCACGATGTGAGCAATGCGCTCAACAATCCGTCGGGCAATGCCGCCGATTTTCTGGAAAACGTAAAGATGACACTCTACACAACCGAGATGGTCGTCTTTACCCCAAAAGGCGAATCGCGCAAAATGCCTGTTGGGGCCACGGCGCTCGATTTTGCCTACGAGATTCACACCAATGTGGGCAACACGGCCATAGGCGCAAAGATCAACCACAAGATTGAGACACTATATACCGAGCTGTCGAGCGGCGACCAGATTCAGATTCTCACTGCCGAAACCGCGCACCCGACCATAGAGTGGCTCGACCACGTGACCACAGCCAAAGCCAAGCAATCGATTATTGCATACCTTAAACGCGTGCGCCAGAATAACATAGAACGCGGTATCTCAATCTTTGAAAACCGTATGCGCGAGTTCGGCATAACCCCAAGCGCACGACTTTTTCGCAAACTTTTGCCTGCTTACGACTGCACAAACAAAGACGAATTTTACAGCAAACTCGGTTCCGAAATCATCAATCTCAACGATATCGACACCATTCTGCGTCAGAATTCCAAGAACAAAATCTTGAAATTTTGGACTTTTGAGCTGACTAATCCATTCAAAAAGAGCAACAAAGAAGAGCTCGTAGTAAAAAAGAACAAAGAGGTCGATGCCGACGGGCCAAAATTTGTCATTGCCGAGTGCTGCAACCCGATACCGGGCGACAGCATTGTCGGCTACCGCGATTCAGTGTCGGGAATGATAGTGGTTCACAAATCAGAGTGCGACGAACTGACAAAACTTGCGACTCAAAAGGGCGAAAACATCGTTGGCAACATCAAGTGGTCGAGCTACAAAGCCGAGTCCTACCTCTCCGAAATCGATATCCGAGGCATCGACCGCGTTGGAATTCTGCGCGACTTGATTCAGGTTATCACAATCGAACTGAACATCAACATTCGCGAAGCACATATCCAAAGTCACGACGGCATATTTGAGGGGAAAATCAGCGTTTATGTGGCCGACACCGACGCGCTGAATGCTATTTTGGACAAAGTCAAAACAATTAAAGGAATAGATAAGGCCCAGAGGGGCTAACTTGCTATGGAAGAATTCAGTGGAGGGCTGCTTTTTATTATTGTCAGTATTGCAATCGCAATATTCAATGGCGCTATTCAGAAAAAACGCAAAGCTCGTGAACAAAACGGACGAACTATTTTTTCCGGCAATGAAGATGCCGGCAACTGCTTTGACGGCCAATACTCGGCGGACGACTCTCACGACTCTCGACCAACAGACAATTCCGGGCGGCGCTTTGCTATGGTTCGGACTGTCAGAGAGTTAGAACCAAGCGACCAACAATCAATGGACTCATTCGGCAATGACCGCTTTACGTTTGACGACGAACGCACAGCCTTCAACAACGGCGAACAGTCCAAAACTATGGAACACGCCGACGCACAACAGCAATCAAAACAATCTATTCCAAATAAAACCAATAAATTACGCCCGTCAGAGACAGAGACCAAGCAAACTTCGGCCGAACAGAGGCCAGACTCATTCGATTTCGACCTGCGTGAAGCGGTTATTTATTCGGAAATAATGAAACCTAAATTCGACGAATAACTTAATAATCAAAAGAGATATGGCATCAATTTTTTCGCGCATAGCCGCAGGCGAAATACCGAGCTACAAGATTGCAGAGGACGATAATTACTACGCCTTTTTGGATATTAATCCTTTGGTAAAAGGCCACACGCTGGTAATCCCCAAACGTGAAGAAGATTACATTTTCGACCTCTCAGATGACCGGCTAAGCGGACTTATCTGTTTTGCAAAGAGGGTAGCACAGTCAATCAAATCAAAGATTCGGTGCAAAAAGGTGGCAGTTGTGGTGCTCGGACTCGAAGTACCACACGCACACATACACCTAATTCCAATGAATAGTGAGGCCGATGTCGATTTTTCGAAAGAGAAACTCAAACTATCACCCGAAGAGTTTGAAGCCATACGCGACCTGATTAAAATCTGACGCTTCCAACCATTTCCAAAAAGCCGTCCTATGCTTACCAAAAGTATAGGACGGTTTTTTTACCCTCCCAAGAGAGTAGGGCAGCGCAACGTACACGATTACCCGTATTTACTTTTGTAAATACAGGTTTCACATTGATTACAAATGTAAATACAATCGTTTTGATACCAAAAAGTGATTTTCAAAAACTGAATTCTTGGGAATAAAAACATTGATAACCAGTTGTTTATGTGCCACAATATTTAGTAAATGTTTATATAATAATTCAATTATGCACATATATACGGAACGCGACGGGCTGCCAGAACAATATTACGTGCCATAAATAGCTTATAATTAGTTATTTTGTTAATTGAACGCAAAGTAATGATTGATATGAATGAAAATATTGTAAACCACGGCTATACAACTGTGAATATTATTTATTACTTTTGTCAAAAGAATATTTCGAACTATGAAGGATCAGTTATCTGCAATTATGCAACGCGAAGGCCTAACGGCCAACAAACTGTCGCTAATGCTCGGTATTCAACCTTCATCGATATCACACATCATTGCAGGGCGCAATAAGCCCGGCTACGATATGATCGTGCGACTGATCGAAACATTCCCTGCCTACAACCCCGAATGGCTGCTAACAGGCAAAGGATCGATGCTCAAAGAGAGTCGTCACGAGCAGAATCCCATCGATGTACCCAAACACTACGTACAGCTGGGCGATGATATCCCGCGAATTGATACCCAAGAGGCAATTAACATCACCGACGACGAGTTGTTCGGCACGGCCTTCGACGACAAGGACCCCCACGAATCAACCATTTCCCATTCTGCATCACAAAATGCGCCTGCCGCCGGTAATCCGAATGAAAAATCGGCCGAAGTAATCGAGCCGGTCGAATCAAACGAGGTCGACGCTATCCGCGAAATGAACGAAGAACTGCCGTTCGAAGCAAGTGAACTGCCAAAACAACACGACAGGAGCGCCCTCGAATCGCAACCCGACAACCACTCCAATGCTGCAACATCTGCCTCGGCAGGGTTAAATAGCAATGTTTCAGCCCCCACAAACGCCGCCTCGTCCGCCCCGTCCAACACGCAAAACAATCGTCCTATCAGCCGGTTAATAGCTATCTACGACGACAATTCTTTTGACGAACTATTGCCCCGCAAATAGTGAAATAATCGATTTCTCGGGGATAATGTAATCGTAAGTTTATTAGTTTATTAACTATCAGCAACGATAATCCATTCGACGATTATTCTGCTTTGGAGATGCGTAATTGTTCGCACCATTTTCTTTTCAAACACTGCATTGTTCGCACCCTTTCTTTTCAAACACAGCTATTCTACCTTGATTTAGTAAATTAGGTATGATTTCGTTGTTAAAACAACCGAATAATATGTACATTATGTCAAATACATTGTGGGAAGGGGGAATTGACTCTTGGAAATTGATTGATGAGTCGATAAATGAATTGATATATTTATGAAAGATGAATAATTATTTGTAATTGATTAATGAAAATAGTGGTAAATGATACCCACATCAGCCATCGCAAAATGCTAATTATTAACCCCTCCAATGATTGAATACTTGATAATAAAGCACGCATTGAGTTACTAATAACTATATAAATACAATTAATTAAACATAAATAATCAAGCAAAAATAAATATACATTTGTAAATTTGCGAGTGTCTGCAAATAATAAATAACTGTAAATTAAGTATTTATAATAGTTTACAAATGTAATTACATTTGTAAACTATTATATGTGCATAATATTGTTGCTAATAATTATCTTTGCAATACAAATAATTGAACAATGAGAACAAACAATATAATTAAAATACTATTCTGGGGGCTGTTATGCCTACTATTGTCGTGCAGAGGCACGGCTAACAAACAAACTGCTGACAAACAAATAATTACCGTATCGATTGAGCCGTTAAAATTCATAGTGGAAACTATCGCAGGCGACGATTTCGATGTGGAAGTGATTGTGCCGTCGGGCAGCAGTCCGGAGAGTTACTCCCCCACTCCAAAACAGATGTCTAAAATCAGCGACTCTAAAATGGTTGTATATCTTGGAACGCTATCATTTGAAAAAGAGATGATTAGCCGACTTTCGAGCAGCAAGGCTAACAGAATTAACCTGACCGACAGCGGAACAATAGATATCATTCGGGAACACGAATGCGAAGAATCAACAGAGGATAATATCGTGGTTCACATTGGCAAGCAGAACGAACAAACGGCACAAAACAAACACAACCAGCAACATAGCCACGCTGTTGATCCGCACATCTGGCTTTCGGTGCGCAACTTGCAGGCGATAGCAGAGCGGTTTGGTAAAACGCTGTCGGGACTTTATCCCGATTCGACAAAATATGGTGTTAACACTTTGCAATTCATAGAATTACTTAAAATGAGAGACGCCGAGTATGCAGCAAAACTATCGACCGCACCGACGCGTACATTTTTGATCTACCACCCTGCCCTCTCATATCTCGCACGCGATTACGGATTAACCCAGTTGTCGGTCGAAGATGAGGGTAAAGATCCGACGCCCTCGTCGGTTTCGGCCGTTGTTGACCAAGCACGGCTGCAAAGGGTTGACTACATAATGTATCAAAAGGAATTTTCGTTCAGCGCTGTTCGTTCGATTGTTGAAGAAACAGGTATCAAAGCCTTTGAAATCAATCCTTTATCGGAGAACGTAATTGGGTGTCTTGACGAAGTTGTCAACATAATATCGACAGGCTCAAATGATAAATAAACCAATAATATCGACCTACGACCTGACTGTTTCGTACAACGAAACTGTTGCTGTCGAAAAGTGCAACCTCGAAATATTTGCCGACGATTTTGTTGGTATCATTGGGCCAAACGGTGGCGGAAAAACATCACTTGTGAAGGCAATATTGCACTTGGTAGACTATAAGGGCGGTATTGATTACTCGCCCGAACTACTGCGTCGTGGTGCGATAGGTTATCTGCCACAGCAGAACTCGTTCGACAAATCGTTCCCGATCTCGGTTTTGGAGCTTGTTTTAAGCGGGCTGCAATCACAAAAGGGCTTTTTTGGACAATATACGGCCCGTGACCGTCAACGAGCTCGCGAGTTAATTGAGCAGATGGGAATCGCGTCGGTTGCCGAAAGGCCTGTTGGCGAGATTTCGGGCGGACAGTTGCAGCGCGGACTGCTCTGCCGTGCCGTAATTGGCGAGCCAAGGTTGTTGATACTCGACGAACCCGCAAATTTTGTGGATAATAACTTCGAGAAGGAGTTGTACGACATTTTGCGCGCTCTAAACGAGCGTATGACAATAATGATGGTCTCACACGATGTGGGGACGATAACGACCGTTGTCAAGAGCGTGGTTTGTGTCAATCGAACAGTTCACCGCCACCCTACCGCCGAGCTAACCTCTGAATTGCTCGATAATTATCGCTGTCCGATACAGGTTATCTCGCACGGGCGCGTGCCCCACACTGTCTTAGGCGAGCACGAATAAGCCACTCCTGTTTACGTCCTGCATCAACCAATAATCCCCAAAATGCAGCAGAGGCAATCGGTAAAGATTGCCTCTGCTGAGTTCACGTGCAGATTGAAGTTAATGGTTACTGTTGGTTGGTAGTGTAGTAGTTAGCAGAAAGAAAAAATCCGACTCGCAATATAAAATCGGGGTCGGATTGTATTTATTGCCCTACGCAGCTTTGCAAAGGTCGCTCAGCTTGTTCCACAACTCATCGGCTTTCTCGACCAGTTGGGCGCGGATATAGCCGTAGTGTTTGCGGATAAGCGACGGATTGTGTTTCTCGGCAGGATTGTTCACCAATTCGAAGAGGTTGTTGCGCAAATCGACAGCCTCCTGCATAATATCGACAATAGCCTCTCCCTTCTCGGAGTGGAATTGCAACGATAGAAAGCAGTCGTAAACCACGTCGTTAACAACGTAGTCAATCTCTTTTTTAATATCCCTTAAACTTGCCATAATTATGTTGATATGAGTTAATCGGTGACAAAAATAGTAAATTTATTTGATTTCCAACAACGATTCGCCCAAAAAATCAATTATATCCGAACTATTCATTGCCTCTTGTCCGTAGTAGTCGGCCGCTTTGTCGCCGGCCGTGCCGTGAATCCAGACCCCAAGCATAGCGGCATCGGCAGCCGAATAGCCGCGAGAGCGCAGTCCGGCGACCAATCCGGTCAAAACATCGCCACTGCCGCCCTTAGCCATTCCGGCGTTACCCGTTGTGTTAAAAACAATTTTGCCGTCGGGCGTGCAGACTGCCGTATTGTGGCCCTTGACCACAACCACAGAGCGAAGTTTGGCACTCAGGAGCTTGACTTTGGCCGTCAATTCTGCCTCGCCGTTCCAACTGCCCACAAGGCGTTGCAACTCGCCCACGTGGGGTGTCAGAATCGATTCGGGCGGTATCTGCTCTTGGAGTTGCGGATTGGCAGCAATGATATTGAGCGCATCGGCATCTAAGACCATCGGCAGAGAGCCATTTTTGCAGTACGTCAAAAGCCTCGTTAGGGCATCGACAGTCATCAGAGCCTGTCCCAGTCCGCACCCCACTCCAACGACGTTGTAGCGCTCCAAATGGAGTGGCAAAGCAGAGAAGCAGGCACCGTCGTCGAGGGAGAGCATTGCCGAAGGATTGTTGGCCAAAACGATTGTGGCGACACTCTCGGGAGTGTGGAGAGTGACAAGTCCGCAACCCGAACGCAACGCCGAACCGACTGCCAAAACAGCCGCCCCGGGCATCTCTCGCGAGCCGCAGACCAAAAGCAGGTGGCCGTAGTCGCCCTTATGCGAGTTGGGATCGCGACCAAGCAGGCGTTTGACCAGTTTGGAGGCGGTAATGGTATTATTTGCCGAGAGTTTCATTGCTTTTCTTTTCGCGTCGTTTACGCAAGTCGTTCACGATTTTTATAACGAAAATGATGGTGCTCATCGTTGTGGTGAGCGTGTTGGTCACCGCAAGCGGAATGTTGCCCGTAAGGATTCCCTGAATCAAAAAGCAAATGCCCCCCAACGCCATAAGCAGGAATGTTCCCAACGCTATGTCGTCGGTCGAACGGGTGCGTATAGTACGCACAGTCTGTGGCAGATAGCCGAACACCATAAAAATTGCGGCAAATGTGCCGATAATTGCAGCTGCGTCCATTGTTTGGAAATGTTTTTGCAAAGATATGAAAATTGGCTATATTTGCAAGCAAACAGTAGGTTTGCGTTGGTTTTGGATATTTTTGAAAATACAACGTAATAATGAGCGAAAACAAGTTTATGCAACTGGCAATCGAGCTCTCGGCGCAGAGCGTTGCCAAAGGCGGAGGCCCATTCGGGGCAGTCATAGTCCGCGACGGCGAGGTCATCGCCACAGGTTCCAATTCGGTCACACTACTCAACGACCCCACGGCCCACGCCGAAGTGTCGGCCATCAGAGCTGCCTGCACCTCTTTGGGCACATTCAACCTCTCGGGGTGCGACATATACTCCTCGTGCGAGCCGTGCCCAATGTGCCTGAGCGCAATCTACTGGGCAGGCATTGGTCGCATCTATTATGCCAATACTCGTGCCGATGCGGCTAAAATCGGATTCGACGACGCATTTATCTACGACCAGATTCCGCTTGCTCCTGCCTCGCGCACCATTCCTTCGTTGCCGCTGATGCGCGCCGAGGCGTTGCCCGTTTTCCAAATGTGGCAAGACAAACCCGATAAAGTGGAGTATTAAGTCTAATACGACAGAATGCAATTACGGCCTTGAAAGAGTTTCTTTCAAGGCCGTAATTGCATTCAATCTATCCGCCAAAGTTGTCGTAGAGAATATTCTCGGGCGGGACGCCAAGGTTGTCGAGCATCGAAACCGTGGCCGAAATCATCATCGGTGGGCCGCAGAGGTAATACTCAATATCTTCGGGCGCAGGGTGGTTTTTCAGATAGTTGTTGTATATCACGTTGTGAATGAACCCGATATAGTTGGGGTCCCAATTATCTTCGGGACGCGGATCGCTCAACCCAATCTTAAAGTTGAAGTTCGGGAACTCGGCCGCAATAGCCTCAAACTGGTCTTGATAGAAGATCTCCTGCTTGGAGCGCGCACCGTACCAGAACGACACGGGCAGGTCGGTTTTGAGCGTTTTGAAGAGGTGGAAGATATGCGAACGCATTGGCGCCATACCTGCACCACCGCCGATAAACATCTTCTCGTTGGGGGTGTCCTTGACGAAGAACTCTCCGTAGGGGCCCGAAATGGTCACCTTGTCGCCGGGTTTGCGCGAGAAGATATACGACGAGCAGATGCCGGTCGGAACCGTCTCAAACTTGTGCGTCTGACGATTGAGTGGCGGCGTGGCGATTCTCACGTCGAGCATAATTATGGTGTTCTCCTCGGGCTGGTTGGCCATTGAGTAGGCACAGAACGTCGGCTCGGGGTTCTTGGCCACAAGGTCGAACATACCGAAGCGTTGCCAGTCGGCACGGAATTTCTCGTCGATATCCATATCGGAGTAGCGAATTTCATCGTAGACGGGCACATCGATCTGAATGTAGCCGCCACTATGGAAGTTGAGTTTCTCGCCGGCAGGCAGGCTGACCACAAACTCTTTCATAAAGGTCGAGACACTGCGGCACGAAACCACCGTACACTCCATCTTCTTGACACCCAGAATGGTTTCGGGAATCTTGATTTTGAGGTCTTGTTTAACTTTAACCTGACAACCCAGTCGCCACGACTCTTTTTGTTGACGGCGAGTGAAGAAACCGACCTCGGTAGGCAGAATAGCTCCGCCGCCGTCGGTCACCTGAACCTTGCACATACCACAACTACCCTGTCCGCCGCAAGCCGACGGGAGGTAGATTTTTTTTGAAGCGAGCGTCGACAGCAATGAAGAGCCGCTCTCGACCGAGAGTTTTTTATCGCCGTCGTTGATGTCGATCGTCACCGTCCCCGACGAAGTGAGGCGGGCCTTGGCCACAAGCAACAGAATCACAAGCAGCAACAGTACGACCAAAAATGCGACGATTGAGATAATAATTATTGTTGTATTCATAGTTCTCTAAAATTGCATACCCGAGAATATCATAAATGCCATTCCGAGCAGTCCGGTCAACACGAAAGCGATGCCCGGGCCGCGCAGACCCTTTGGAACATTGGAGTAGCTCATCTTTTCGCGCAGGGCGGCCATAATGATTATTGCCAACCACCAACCCACACCCGAACCGAGTGCGTAGGTGGCAGCGTGGCCCACGTCGGGAAAGTTGCGCTGCTGCATAAAGAGCGAGCCGGCCATAATGGCACAGTTGACGGCAATCAGCGGCAGGAATATACCCAAAGAGTTATAGAGTGCCGGAGTAAAACGCTCGACAACCATCTCGACCAGTTGAGTAAATGAGGCTATCACGGCAATGAAGAGAATGAAACTCAAAAAGCTCAAATCGACTTCGGCAAACTGCGGCGAGAGCCACGAGAGTGCACCAGGGCTCAATACGTAGCGGTTGAGCAGGTAGTTGAGCGTAACGGTCATAACCATCACAAAGATGACGGCAAGACCCAGTCCGTTGGCGGTTTTGACACTCTTCGAAACGGCAATGTAGGAACACATACCGAAGAAGAATGCGAAGACCATATTGTCGATAAATACCGACTTGAAAAACAGGTTCAGTAAATCCATATATCAGTTCCTCCTCTATTTCTCTTGTAAATCTTTATTGCGCGAGCGCTGAATCCAGATGATTATGCCGATGATAATCAACGCCATTGGCGGAAAGAGCATCAATCCGTTGTTGGCATAGCCGTGGGCGTAGAACGATTCGGGAATCACGCGGAAGCCCCAAATCGAGCCGTTGCCCAGCAACTCTCTGACAAAACCTACTATCAGCAGCACCATACCGTAGCCCAAGCCGTTGCCGATACCGTCCAACAGCGACGGCCACGGACGATTGGCAAGTGCGTAGGCCTCGATGCGGCCCATAATAATACAGTTGGTAATAATAAGGCCCACATAGACCGAGAGCTGTTTGCTCACATCGTAGACGAATGCCTTCAAGACCTGATCAACAACGATAACCAGTGCGGCAATCACCACAAGCTGAACGATAATTCTGATGCGGTCGGGAATTGTGTTGCGCAAAGCCGACAGAATCAGGTTCGACATAGCGCAGACCACCGTGACCGAAAGTGCCATAACAAAGGCGGGTTTCAACTGCGTGGTAACTGCCAAAGCCGAACAAATACCCAAAATCTGAACCAGAACCGGATTGTTCTTGGCCAGCGGGTTGGTGAGCGATTGGTATTTCTTTTTATTCTCCATCTTCACTTGCATTTTCGATTGTAATTTGTTCTACTACTGTCGCATCGCGTTTCGAGCGGAAAAGGGCGTCGTAGTATTTCAGGCAGTCGCGGAGCATATTTTCCAAACCGTGCGAGGTCTTTGTGCCTCCGGTGACGGCGTCGACCGAGTGAGCAGCACCTTTGGCACCACCCTTCACAACGGCTATGGCAACCAGTTTGTCGCCCTCGTAGATTGTCTGACCGGGGAATTGGGCGCTAAACTTTGGAGTTGCAATCTCGGCACCCAAACCCGGTGTCTCGCTTGCGTGGTCGAAGATGACGCCCGAAATGGTGTTCATATCGGCATCAAGAGCAACATAGCCCCAAATATCGCCCCACAATCCGGTGCCGGTTACGGGTACCACTACCCGACCGTCCTGTTTATCCTCGAAGACCGGATATGCACCCTCGGCAAAAGTTGCTTTAAGGTCGAAAAGCATATCGAGAGGCGATACCGAAGATTCGATACGCGTCCCTTCGGCATTGACCACATAGGCATCAATGACCGAATCGTAGCTACCGTTTGGCAAGCCGAGTGCCGTAGTTATGGCGTTCTTCTTCTCGTTCATCACGTTGGCATTCTGCCTGCTTTTGAGCGAGAGTGAGGTGACGGCCAACAGAGCGGCCACCAAAACAACCATCACAACGGTATAGAATATAATATAGGCGTTCGAATTACGTCCGCCGAGGAATTTACGACGCGGTTTCTGCTCGGGGTCGTTGCTCTCGATAAGTTCGAATTCCGAAGCGGGAGCGCCGCAAACAGGACACGTTTCGGGAGGCGTTGTGCCCTCGTGAATATAACCGCAAACTTTACATCTGAATTTGCTCATAGCTTAACCTCCTATAATTTAGCCGTTTTAACCTTACGTGAACAGCGGCGGCGAATGCTTGCACCAACCACCAGATGGTCGATAAGCGGAGCCACACCGTTCATCAGAATGATTGCGAGCATCATACCCTCGGGATAACCGGGGTTCATTACGCGCACCAAAATGGCCAGCATACCGATCATAATACCGTAAATCCATTTGCCGGCATTGGTTTGAGCCGAGGTGACGGGGTCGGTTGCCATAAAGACTGCACCGAAAGCAAAACCGCCAAAGAGCAGGTGTTGCCAAGCAGGCAGAGCCATATAGATTTCGCGAGCCGACTCGGGCACCGCAGGAGCGCAGAGGTTGAATATCAACCCCATAAGCAGTCCGCCGGCAAACACGGCCGTCATAGTGCGCCAGCTTGCTACTCCTGTCCAGAGCAACAGTATGGCACCCAACAAGATGCAGATTTTTGATGTCTCGCCTACACTACCGGGTATGGTACCGATGAATGCGTCCCAAAGCGAATAGCCCGTCGCACCCGTATCGGCCAACTGCGAGAGTGCCGTTGCACCGGAGTGGGCATCGGCATACCAAACAGTTTCGCCCGAGATGAAGGGCGTATAGGCAAAGAATATGAACAATCGGGCCAGCAGTGCCGGATTAAAGATGTTCATACCCGTGCCGCCGAAAATCTCTTTACCAATCACCACCGAGAAAGCCACAGCCAAAGCCGTCATCCACAGCGGAGTGCCGATTGGCAATATCAGAGGAATCAGCATACCGGTGACAAAGAAGCCCTCGTTGACCTCCTCGCCGCGCCATTGTGCAAATCCGCACTCAATGGCCACGCCGACAATGTAGGTAACCAGAATCGATGGGAGCATACGCAGAAAACCGTAGCCCCAGTTGTTTAGAATCGAGCGGGGAATAATCTCGCCCAACTCGTCCAAACGAGGCAACCGTTGAAAGCCTATATTCCACATACCGAAGAGCATACAAGGAATAAGCGCAATCATAACCAAAATCATTGTACGCTTCATATCGTTGGCATCACGAATGTGGGTGCCGTGCGAGGTGGTGCTTTTGGGCGAGTAGAGGAACGATTCGAACGCCTCGAAGAAAGAGCGCATAAATCCGAGCGGCTTGCCCTTTTCGAAGGCAGGTTTGGCACTGTCGAGCACCTTACGCGGATAACGCTCCAACGCTTTTGTGATTTCTTTAATATTCATAGTGTTACATCTCTTTAATCATCAAATCGATGCCGTCACGGACGAGTTGTTGGATCTCAATTTTCGAGGGATCGACAAACTCGCACAAAGCGACGTCCTCTTCGATCACCTCGTAGATGCCCAAATTCTCCATCTTCTCAATGTCGCCGGCCATAATAGCCTTAAACAAATAGGCGGGATAGATGTCCATTGGCAGATATTTTTCGTAGAGCCCGGTCACCACAAACGGACGTACGCCGCCGTTCAGGTTGGTGTCCAAGTCGTAGACCTTGCGGGGAGTGAGCCACGAGAAATAGGCGTGCGAAACCGAGAGGCGGTCGAGGCGTGGACGAATCCAGCCCATAAACTCCTCTTCGCCACCCTCGTGGATAATTGTAATCTGTTGCGAGTAGTAATCCAAAGCCTCTTTGGCACCAACCTTACGACCGGTCAGCACATTGCCGCGAATCAGACGGAATGCCGACGAAGTGGCCACAGGGCGAACCCTCGGGTGGAGCAACATATCGACCATCGAACTGCCAACCAGGCAGCGGATATATTGCGGAACAACGGTCATCGAACCGGTCACGGCAATCGTTTTTGTCATATCGACTTGGCCGGTAAGCATCAGGCGGCCGATAATGGCAACGTTTTGTGCTGCAACCGTCCAGACTGTTTCGCCTTTCGAAATGGGGTCGATGTGGTGGATTTGAACGCCGACATTGCCTGCCGGGTGAGGCCCTTCGAAGAGGTGGCGCTCGACGTGCTCAATCGTTGTAAAAACGCCTGTTGAGCCGTTGCGCACACCAAGGTGAACTTTGCCGTCGGTCAACTGCGCGAGCGCATCGAAACCGGCTTGCAGAGCCTCTTTTTGGTCGGCCATAGCAAAATCCAAATCGGGAGCCAGCGGAGCCGAGTCGAAAGCCGACACAAAAATGGCTTTGGGCTTGTCGTCGGGATTGGCAATGATGCCGTAGGGACGCTGAATAATCATCGGCCAAAGGCCGCTTTCCAAAAGCAGAGATTTGACACCCTCACGCGAAGTAGCCTTTGAGGTGTCGAATTTGCGCGAGGTCTGACGACCGTCGGCAGTAAGCCTAATGGCGAGAATTTTGCGTTTCTCACCCCTTTCAACAGCCGAAACCGTGCCGCTAACGGGCGACGAAAACTGTACCGACGGGTGATTCTTGTCGAAAAACAGAGGCTGTCCGACCTCGACCTGCTCGCCCTCGGCAACCATCAACTTCGGAGTGACACCTTCGAAATCAAGCGGCGAAAGCGAATAATCCTGCGACACGGCAAGCGTGGTAATGCGCCTTTCGGCAGCACCTGCAAGATTAATGTCGAGACCTTTTTTTATTTTGATTACATTCGACATATATAAATAATGTAATTTTGATGTTACCTAACTTTTGCGCCGCAAAGATAGCTTTTTTTTTCGGTTATGACTCGCTTTTATGTTATTATATTCACAATAAATAATTCACACAAAAGAGCTATCTTTGCAAAATAATTGGAATCAATGGCTCAACTGCTTGACATACACACCCACCTGCACTCTACGGCTTGGAATTCGGTCTACTCCCTAAGGCTCGGCGTTGACTCTTCTACGCCCACTGCGCCCTACTCTGCTGCAATTCACCCGTGGGATTGCGAAGTGCTGTGGCCCTTGCGCGAGGAGTTGTTGGCACTTTTGGAGGGACTGCCCGTTATTGCTGTGGGCGAAACGGGCATCGACAACGTCGCAAAAGTCGATCGCGACAAACAGGCCGAAATCTTCCGTCGCCAGTTGCAAATTGCCCACCGCAGGCAGCTTCCCGTCATTCTCCATTCGGTGCACTCTGTTGGCGAGGTATTGCGCCGACTACGCGCCGAACAGGTCGAGCGAGCCGTTTTCCACGGTTTTACGGGCAACTATCTCTCGGCCGCAGAAATTCTCTCGGCAGGCTTCTTTATCTCGTTTGGCGAGCGCTCGCTACATTCGCCCAAAACGGTCGACACGCTCGGCCGTATGCCTGTCGACCGACTGTTTTTGGAGAGCGACGAGAGCAACGCCCCAATCGAAGAGCTCTACGCGGCTGTTGCCGCAATTCGCCATATTTCGCCGAAAGAGTTGACCGAAGAGGTGGAACAAAACTACAATAGATTATTCCGATGAGTTGGACTGAGAGAACCGAACTGCTGTTGGGCGACGAAAAGTGCGCCCTGCTGAGCCGTTCCCACGTGCTTGTGGTGGGTTTGGGCGGCGTTGGTGCCTATGCTGCCGAGATGCTTGCCCGCGCCGGTGTTGGTCAGATGACTTTGGCCGACTCCGACACCGTGAGCGAATCGAACATCAACCGCCAACTTGTTGCGCTCCACTCCACCGTAGGACGCGCCAAAGCCGACGTGCTGGCCGAAAGGCTAACCGACATTAATCCGCAAATCGAGCTTCACCTTATAAAAGAATATGTGCGCGACCAGATGACTGCCCGTGTGCTCGATGCCGCTCACTACGACTATGTGGTCGATTGCATCGATACCCTCTCGCCAAAAACCAATCTCATCAAAGAGGCACTCGACAGAGGGTTGCGGCTGGTTAGCTCGATGGGGGCAGGTGCAAAGACCGACCCCACGAAGATTGAGGTTGCCGACATTGCCGACAGTCACCACTGTCCGTTGGCCCATATGTTGCGCAAGCGTCTGCACAAAATGGGCATCAGAAGCGGTTTTTGGGCGGTTTTTTCGGCCGAAGAGGTGCGCGAAGGAGCAATGACCCTCTGCGAAGAGCGCAACAAGAAGTCCAACACAGGCACAATCTCCTACCTGCCGGCTGCGTTCGGGTGCGCCGTTGCATCGGTTGTGGTGCGCGATTTGATTGGTGAATTGGCTAATAATAAAAACTGATAATAGAATGAAAATAGTTTTCCTCGACGAGTACACTCTTGGAGGTACCGACCTGAATCCCATAAAGCGGTTGGGCGAATACACGGGTTACAACTCGACGCAGCCCGGCGAGGTAATCCAACGTGCCGCCGAAGCCGAAATCCTGATTGTCAACAAAATAGTTATCGACGAGCAAACAATGGCCGCCCTGCCCTCGCTGAGGCTGATTTGCGTTGCCGCAACCGGCACCAACAACATCGACCTTGCTGCCGCTGCACGACGCGGAATCGAGGTGCGCAACGCTGTCGGCTACTCGACGCACACCGTTGTAGAGGCCACCATAGGGGCTGCACTCGGGCTGTTGCGCCAAATTGTCTATTACGACGATTACTGTCATTCGGGGCGCTACTCCGCTTCGGGCAGTTGGGTCAACTTCGACCGACCAACCCATAGTCTGCACGGTCGTCACTGGGGAATTATAGGTATGGGCAACATAGGACGCGAGGTTGCCTCGGTGGCCGAGGCAATGGGGTGCGAAGTCGCTTTTACGTCGGCTTCGGGCACTCACCGACAATCGGAAAAGTGGCCGCAACTATCTCTCTCTGAGCTTTTGCTGTGGGCCGACGTGCTCTCGGTTCACTCGCCGTTGACCGACCTCACGCGCGGCCTTTTGGGACGCAACGAAATCGGCCTGATGCGTCCTTCGTCGATAGTAATCAATGTGGCACGCGGCGTAATAGTCGACGAGCAGGCCGTGGCCGATGCGCTGAACGCCAATCGGTTGGCAGGCGCGGCATTCGATGTCTACCCCACCGAGCCAATGTCGGCCGACTCGCCACTGCTGACCGTCGCCGACCGATACAAATTACTGCTCTCGCCCCACAACGCTTGGTCGGCGGTGGAGTCGATAGAGGCACTCGTAGAGTGCATCGTCAGAAACATTTCGGATTTTCGGAAAATTTGAAGCCGCGCAACAGTTCGTCGACCGCCATACGCTTGCGTCCGGAGAGCTGAACATCGGAGAGGTTCACCAAGCCGTCGGCGCAGACTACTTTAATATAGGTACGGCCGTCGGTAAGAATTGTACCCACAGCGGGCAGATTGTCGGACGGCTCAAACGACGCGGCAAAAATCTTCATCGTCTGTTGCTCGTCGAGGCGCACCCACGCCGTCGGCACAGGCGACAAACCACGCACAAGATTGACTATATCCACACCACGTCGCGAGAAATCGACGTGACAATCTTCCTTAAATATCTTCGGAGCGGGTTTAAGCCGTTTGCTTCCGCGCTGCAACGAGGCGCGATAGCGACCCGAAGCTATCAATTCGACGGTATCAATCACCAACCCGACACCTTGCAGCATCAGTTTATCGTGCAACGTTCCAAAGTTGTCGTCGGGCAAGACAGAGACCTCGCGGCGACCCAAAATCTCGCCTTCGTCAATACGAGCATTGAGCATAAAGGTCGTAACACCGGTGCGTGTTTCGCCATTAATCAGCGCCCAGTTGATTGGCGCAGCACCGCGGTACTCGGGCAACAGGGAGGCGTGCAGGTTGAAAGTGCCCAACGCAGGGGCCGACCAAATGATTTCGGGCAACATACGGAATGCGATGACAATGCCCAAATCGGCTTTGAGTTCGTGAAACTCCATTACAAATTCGGGTGAGGAGAGTTTCTCGGGCTGCATAACCTTCAAACCGACCGATTCGGCATACTGCTTGACGGCACTCTGTTGAATTTTCAGTCCGCGACCCGAGGGTTTGTCGGGCATAGTAACCACTGCCACAACATTATAACCGCTATCGACAAGTGCTTTCAGCGATGCCACGGCAAAATCGGGTGTCCCCATAAAGACTATACGCAACGCCTTGGATTCGACCTTCTTGCCGCGTTTGACAAGGTGGCCGACGAGTTTATTCCACTTCATCACATACCAATCGGTATTAAAGAGGTTTGAGTCGTTGGTTGCTTTATAGGTAAGGTACGCCGCAATGGGCGTTAGCACAATGGACGAGAACCACATACCAAATGCCGCGTCCCACGACCCCTCTTTGGCCATTTTTTCGCCTGCTATACTTATGACATAATAGATTACGAAGAAGAGCACCGACACGACAATTGGCATTGCCAAACCGCCCTTACGGATAATTGCCCCCAATGGCGCACCAATCATAAAGAATATCAAAACCGAGATTGGCAGCGACACTTTGCGGTGCCACTCGACCTGACTTCGATAGAGTTTGTTGAGCACCGTTTTGGCAGCATCTTCATTGTAAGTAAGCGAGTTGCGCGACATTCGCGCCGTCGATTTGGCATTATTGACAACGTCGCGCCTTTCGCGCACCGCGAGCTGTTCGAACTTAGGCATAACGTCGGTCGGGCGCTTATAGGAGTAGTCCACGCGCAGAGAGTCGAAGAGCCCCATAGTCGAGGCATCTTTGGAGAGCAGATAGTTCTTCAACAGAGGTTCGTAGGAGCGTGCCGAATTGATGTTGGCCTCGACTTTGAGCGAGTCGATATCGTATTGCAGTTCGGCCGTGTTTTTGGTCTGGTCGTTGTTGAACAGGCTCATATCGGTTCGCGAGAAATCGAACCCCGAAATCTGAATTGTGCCGTTCTGAACCTTGAAGATATTGTGTTTGACTATGTTTTCGGTGTTCCACTTATAGTTGCGGGTGGTTTCGAACATCTCCCCGCCAAAGAGTTGAACCATAAGGAATTTCTTATCGTCGGAGAGGCGAATGTAGCCCGAGTCGGCGAGCGTTGTTGTCATATTGCCGCCACGGTCGCGCGTATCGTATATAAGTACGTCGGTGAGCAGTTTTGTCTTGGGGTCTTGATGCCCCACCCTGATCGACATATTGTCGATGCCGTTGAAGAACTGGCCGTCCTTGAACTCCATAACCTGTTTCTGTTGGCGGATATCGTAGATAATGGCCATCATCTTTTTGTTGGAGTACGGCACGAGGTTGTTGACCACAAAGAAGCTGCCCACAGCCACCATACAGACTACCACAACCAGCGGCGAAAGTATGCGCGGCAACGACATTCCGGCACACTTCATAGCGAGCAACTCGTTGTTCTCGCCCAAATTGCCCATTGTCATAATTGCGGCCAACAGCGTGGCAAGCGGAATACCCAGAGGCATCATATTGGCCGTTGCATAGAATAGCAGCTCCACTATCACGCGGAAATCGAGCCCCTTACCGACCAATTCGTCGATATAGCGCCAAACGAAATTCATCATCAGAATAAACATCACGATGAAGAAGGTCAGAATCATCGGGCCCAGATATGCACGGAGTGTGAAACGGTGTATGGTCTTCACTGTACGGTTTTATTTCGACGGAACAAAGATAGGAGTTTTACAGTAACAAGCGTAACGGCAAGCAGAATTATTGTGGTTGCGCCCACCGGAAAATCCATTTGGTAAGCAACCCAGATGCCAACAAAGTTGGCCACGGCCGCCATAACTGACGACCAAAAGGTCATACGCCCATAGGCTTTTGTAAATATGGAGGCAATAACCGGCGGAATGGTCAGCAGCGAGAGCAGCAGCACGATGCCGATGATACGTATCGAGAGCACAATGGCAACGGCCGTAAGAACGGTCATCGCTGCCGAGATGAGGTCGGCCCTAACGCCTTGGCTCTTTGCATATTCGCGATCGAATGCCGAGTAGACAATCGGTCGGCGACAGAGCAACATTGCCGCCGTGAGCACGGCCGTGAGCAGTGCAAGCCACAAAATATTGGCTGTTGTGACGGTCAGAATGTCGCCAAACAGAAAACTCATCAGATTTGGAGCATAACCCGGGGTCAAAAAAATGAAGATTATGCCGAGGGCCATACCCACGCTCCAAACAATACCGATAGCCGAATCTTCGCGTATGCGTCCTTTGGCCGAGGCCCACTCTATGCCCAGCGCCGAAAGTACGGCGAAGATCAACCCTCCACCAATCGGGTTAAGCCCGAAGTGGTAGGCAATACCTATGCCGCCAAACGAGGCGTGAGTGATGCCGCCACCCAAGAAGACCATACGTCGCGCAACCACATAGGTGCCCACAATTCCGCAGGCTATGCCCGACAGAACGGCAGCAACTATCGCGTTGCGCATAAATGCGTATTCGCATATGGCATCGAAAAATTCCAACTTTTGGTTTTTTGGTTTGCAAAGTTACGCAAAAGTAGCAAAAAATAGCTACTTTCGCACCGAATTATCACCTTTGATGCAATGAAAGTCCTATTCCGTTCGCTCGGCTGCAAACTCAACTTTTCGGAACTGTCGACCCTCGCACGCCAATTCGAACGCGGAGGTTACGAACGTACCGAATCGATCGTCGAGGCCGACATTGCGGTGATCAACAGCTGTTCCGTCACGGAACACGCCGACAAGAAATGCCGCAATCTGATCCGCCACATACACCGCCTCAATCCCGAAGCAATCATAGCCGTAACAGGCTGTTACGCACAGCTCAAACCCGACGAGATTGCCGCTATCGAAGGGGTCGACATAGTGTTGTCGAACAACGACAAAGGCCGCCTTTACGAACGTGTGGCCGCAATGACGCAGCGTGGAGTGAAAGAGGTCACAAGCTGCTCGACCGAAGAGTTGACCAACTTTTTTGCCGCTTTTTCGTCGGCCGACCGCACCCGTGCTTTCTTGAAGGTTCAGGACGGTTGCGACTACCGCTGCACCTACTGCACCATTCACGCCGCACGAGGAGCAAGCCGCAATATGCCGATAGCCTCATTGGTTCGCGAAGCCGAGGAGATTGCACGTGGCGGACAGCGCGAAATTGTGCTCACGGGGGTCAATACGGGCGATTTTGGGCGCACCACGGGCGAGAGTTTCATCGACCTGCTGAAAGCGCTCAACGAGGTTGAAGGCATCGAGCGCTACCGGATTTCGTCGATTGAACCCAACCTTCTTTCTGACCCGATTATCGATTTTTGCGCCTCGTCGCCCAAATTTCAACACCACTTTCATATCCCGATTCAAAGCGGCTCCGACCGCATCTTGGCGCTTATGCACCGCCGCTACAACACCGAACGATTTGCACAACGCATTGAGGCGGTCAGACGTGCAATGCCCGACGCTTTCATCGGAATCGACGTAATTGTCGGTTTCCCGGGCGAGAGCGACGACGATTTTGAGTCCACCTACCATTTTCTGGAATCAATGGCACCTGCCTTTTTGCACATATTTCCATTCTCGGCTCGCGAGGGCACCCCTGCGTGGTCGATGCCCGACAAGGTTCAGGACTCGGTGAAAACGGCTCGTGCAGAGCGACTTGAAGTGCTCTGCCAAAAGCTCCACCGCTCATTCTGCAACCGTTTTGCCGGCTCTTCGGCCGAGGTTCTGTGGGAGAGCAACCTCAAAGGCGGCTATATGTACGGCTTCACGGGCAACTACCTCAAAGCCAAAATGGCCTCAGACCGCAAAAAGATAGGTTGCATTACCACCGTTCGGCTTGGCGAACCCGATAATATGTGCGAGATGTTGGCCGATTCCGCAGAAAAATAGTACATTTGTAAGATTAAACTGTTGCATACCATTATGGGGATCAGGAAAAAAATATCTATCGGATTCATAAGCGTCGGTATGGTTTTGCTGCTTTCGGGAGCCATTTCGGTGGGCGAAATGAGCCGTCTGCGCAGCGGTGCCGAACAGATTGTCGAGGCCAGCACACGCAATGCCGAACTCTCGAAGAGAATGCTCAACGCACTGCAACTTCAAAACAGTGCCGTGTTGGAGATGGTTTTCACCTCGCGCGCTGTCGACGACCGATACTACACCGGCATATACGATTTCAATGTTGCCCTTCTGGACGCAACCGAAACCATCGGCGACCGTGCCGAACTGGACGACATCTACAATGCCAACGAACGATACCACAATATTATAGACAACCATTCGGCCGAGACAGCCGATTCGGAGAGTAGCAAATGGTTCTTGGACTCCTACGTGGAGGCCTACTATGCGCTCGATTTGGCGGTGAAAAACTATATGACCTCGCCTCACAGCTCGTTGTCGATGCGCCTCAAAAGCCTCGAAACCAATGTCTATAAGACCATTACACCGAGCATAATGACAATGATAGTCTCGATTCTCATTGTGCTGATGTTCTATTTTTTTGTCGACATCTACTACGTTAAACCGATTCTGAAAATCAACCGCTCGCTGGGGCTGCATCTGCACCAGAGGGTGCCTTACGAAGTCAAAATCGAAGAGCAGAACGAGATATCGGAGTTGAACGACAACATTCATCAGCTAATAGACGACCGACGTCAAACAAAGAACAATTCATAGAATCAGATGAGAGTAAACGTCATATTGCGCTACATCGGCATCGTACTGTTGTTCGAGTCGTTGTTTATGCTCATATCGGCGGCAATATCCTATTTCAACGGCCCCGACAGCGGTTTTGCGCCGTTGCTTATGTCGTTTGTATTCACTGCGATACTCGGTGCTTTTCCTCTGTTTTTCGTCAGCCGCACCGACCGTATCACCTCGAAAGAGAGCTACGGCGTTGTCACCGGCGCGTGGTTGTTGTCCTGCGTGGTTGGGGCCTTCCCCTACCTGCTTTGGGGAGGCGAGTTTTCGGTAGTGAATGCCTGGTTTGAAACGGTTTCGGGCTTCACAACAACAGGTGCTTCGATTCTGAACGACATTGAGGCGCTGCCCAAAGGGTTGCTCTTTTGGCGCTCATCGACAGCGTGGATTGGGGGTATTGGCGTAGTAATGTTCGTGTTGGTGGTGATGCCGCTTATGGGCCGTTCGAAACAATCGGCTGCAAGCGTAGAACTTTCGCAAATGGCAAAGGACAACTACCACTTCCGCACACAGAAAATCATTCAGATTCTGCTGATCGTCTATTTTGGACTTACGGCCGCCGAAACCATACTCCTGAAAATGGCCGGAATGAATTGGTTTGATGCACTCAACCACTCGTTTTCGACCATCTCGACCTGCGGTTTCAGCACCAAGAATCAGAGTATTGGAGCATTTGGCAGCGGCTGGATCGATATAATCGTAACGGCATTTATGTTTGTCTCCGGCATACATTTCGCAATCATCTACGCCACCATAACCGGACGACGCAACAACATTTTCCGAAACGAAGTCAGTCGGGTCTTCATCATCTCGACTATCGCAATGGCAGTTGTGGTCAGCCTGAATTTATGGAGTAACAACCTCTATGACGGGTTCTGGCAATCATTGCGTTACGGTCTGTTCCAGTCGGTCAGCATTGCCACTTCGACAGGTTTTGCAACCGCCAATACCAACATTTGGCCCTCGCTCTCGATAGTCATAATCATCTACCTCTCCATTCAGGGAGCGTCGGCAGGCTCAACAACCGGCGGACTGAAAATCGACCGCGTGATTATGGCCTTCAAGGTGATAAAGAGCAAAATCAAACAGCAGCAACACCACTCAGCCGTAATCCGCATCAAGCAGAACGGCGTGATTCAGGAGGAGGCAACGGTCAACTATGCCGTAGTCTTCATAGTGATATATATGGTAATGATACTCGTCGGTACGCTAATCAATGCCGCCTGCGGTGTCGACACGCTGACAAGTTTCACCGCCTCGGTGGCATCTATGGGCAATATCGGCCCCGGATTTGGCGATGTAGGCTCGGTTTGCAACTACTCCACAATGCCGATTGTTACAAAAATCTCGTCGACCATTCTGATGTTGCTCGGGCGTTTGGAGATATTCGGATTAATTCAATTCTTTATAATGAAATGGTGGGTATAGTCAAATATATTGCCACTGCCGTTGTGACAGTACTGCTTGCTGTCGCGACAGTTGTAGCCCAGGGGGTCGACCCCAACGACTACGAACTTTTGTTGCGTCAACAGCGTCGACTGCAACTGCGTGCCGAACAGGTGTTGGAAAGGCTGGCGCGCTCACGCGAGGTCTACAACACGATGCCCTCCGACTCGCTCGCCTTAGAGGTGTCGTCGCTCGAATATCAATACCTTCTGATTGTCGAACGCAGTCGCAACGTCAGGAACGAGTTGGCAAAAGCCGATTCGTTGATTGCCGTGGCAGAATTGGCGCTCAAAGTCGAGCAGTCGGCTATGCAGCAAAAAACAAACGTTTCGACACAGAACCCTTCACACGACCGTTTCAGGGCAATCGAAACTCTTTTTGCCGACGACGAAAAGCTCATTCCGCTTCTGGTTGAGTCCTATGGCTCAATCCACGGCCAAGCCACCGATGTACTGGAAAGTTACCGCTCGGCACGCAATCTGGCCGATGCCGACTCTGCCGGCAAACTCTATGCCCACCTCATTGCAAAGGCCAAAAACGTTGCCGACAGCATAGCTTACAAGTGGGACGACGTATCGTTGGAGAAGAGCAATGCGTTGGTCGATTTGGCCGATTCGCTCGGACTTTCGAACCTGAAAGAGGACTATGCAGTCGCCGCTCACCGCTCCGAGCAGCAGATGGAGGAGTTTGTCAAACGTTACTCCGACGGCGACGTGGCAATGTATCCGTTGCGCAAACGCGACCTGATTGACTTTGAGCGCCGTATTGCAGCGGCAATCGGGCTGTCCGACGTGGCAGACTCGCTGGCTCAGGTCGCCACGCAACTCAATGAGGAAGAGTACCGCTTCGAGCCGTTGCGCTCGATTCAGACACCTGTGGCCGAGTTCGAAGAGTCGGTAATAGCAACCCCTGCGCGTTACAAATCGACCAAATCGATAGTAGAAGTACCTGTACCCACGAAAGGCTACGTCTTCTCGATACTCTTGGGCAGCTTCAAAGAAGAGCCGCAAATCGGGGTTTTCCGCTCGGCAGCACCGCTCTTTTCGGAACGGCGACCCGACGGACACACCTATTATTATACGGGGCTCTACCCCACCGAGTTTTCGACCGCCGATGCGGTTGCAAGGTTGCGCAATGCCGGGTTCAAAAATCCAACCGTCGTGATGTGGTATAACGGCATTCGTCGCGACGACTTCACCCCCACGGTCGGCACTCCAAAGAGCACAATCTATAAAGTCGAAATCACGGGCGCCGACTCCATATTGCCCGAACAAGTGCTCGAAATAGTTCGCCGGGAGGCCGACGGCAAGGAGCTGTCGAAAAGCTTGGCCTCGGACGGAACCTATACGTTTACCGTCGGTCAGTTCACAAAACGCAAAACGGCCGAAGCGCTCGCAAAGTCGATTGGTAAACTAATGAAATCGAAAGTAATAGAAATCGTTATATAAACTAAAACTACTAACAACTATGTGGTCAATAATCATTCTACTGGTAATCGGCATCTTGCTGCTCTTTGCCGAATTTTTGCTCTTGCCCGGAACGACTGTGGCAGGTTTTTGTTCACTTGCCGCCTACGGTTTTGCCACATATTTGGGTTTTGCCGACTACGGCACCAAAGGCGGCTACATCACGTTGGGCATTGCCATTCTGACGGCCGCAATAGTGATTATCGTGTCGCTCAAATCGAAAAATTGGCAACGTTTTGCCCTTGCGAACAAAATTGAGAGTCGGTCGATGGAGAGCCCTCAGGAAGAGAGCGTTGAAGTTGGTCAGCAGGGAGTTGCCGTCACAAGGCTTGCACCAATCGGACGCATCGAAATCAACGGCAAGAACTTCGAAGCCAAATCGGTCGACGCTTTTATTGACCAAAAATCGAAGATTGAGGTTGTCGGATTCGAGAATTTCAGCGTTCTGGTCAAGAAAATACAATAATCAACCGGATTTATTAACCATATAATACTATTTGCTCTATGAAACTATTGAACTTACTGTTACAGACAGGCGACACGTCAATCGGTCTGATTATTCTGATTGTCGTGCTTGCACTGGTGCTCATTTGGCTCGTTTTCTACTTTGTTCCGGTTGGACTGTGGTTCTCGGCACTCGTTTCGGGCGTCAGGATTTCGCTGTTGCAACTTATTCTGATGCGCTGGCGCAAAGTGCCGCCATCGACTATCGTTTCGGCTATGATTGAGGGCACAAAAGCAGGCCTGAAACTCAATGCCAACGAATTGGAAGCACACTTTTTGGCTCGCGGCAATGTAGCCAATGTTGTTCACGCGCTGGTTTCGGCACAGAAAGCGAACATCTCGCTCGACTTCAAGATGGCCTCGGCCATCGACCTTGCCGGCCGCGACGTTTTCCAAGCCGTACAGATGTCGGTCAACCCGAAGGTTATCAACACTCCTCCCGTTTCGGCGGTTGCCAAGAACGGAATCCAACTGATTGCCAAGGCGCGAGTTACGGTTCGTGCCAACATCAAACAATTAGTGGGCGGCGCAGGCGAAGAGACCATTTTGGCTCGCGTTGGCGAAGGCATCGTATCGAGCATAGGCTCGGCTACAACCCACGAGGAGGTACTCGAAAACCCCGACTCTATTTCGCGCGTAGTGCTCGAAAAAGGACTTGATGCCGGCACTGCTTTCGAAATACTATCCATTGATATTGCCGATATAGATGTGGGTAAGAACATCGGAGCCGAACTCCAAATCGACCAAGCCAATGCCGACAAAAACATCGCTCAGGCCAAGGCCGAGGAACGTCGCGCAATGGCCGTCGCACTCGAACAGGAGAATAAGGCTAAGGCGCAGGACGCTCGTGCAAAGGTGATTTTGGCCGAGGCCGAAGTACCTCTTGCTATGGCCGACGCCTTCCGTCAAGGCCACCTCGGAATTATGGACTACTATCGGCTGAAAAATATTCAGGCCGACACAACTATGCGCGAAAACATCTCGAAGAACGAAAAGGGCAAGTAATCGTTTTCGCGACCGTAATTGCCAACCGAGGGTGTCCGACACAAGTTTTGTCGGACACCCTCGGTTGTTTAATGGTTTTACAGGGGCCAAAGGGTCAATAGAGCCTAAAAGGGCCAAAGGGAGAATATGGGATTTGATTGTGAATCAGCTCCCTTCTCTCTGTTTGGTTTGGCCGTTTGGGCGCTATAAGGTTATTCCTCCTTCTTCTTTTTGTTGCCCTAGCGGTATTCGGAGGGGGTAAATCCGGTTGACTCCTTGAATACTTGGCTGAAATAGGCGTGGTCGGAGAAACCAACTTCAAGAGCAATTTCGGAAATCGATTTCGAAGATGATTGGAGCAATTCGATAGCGCGCTGCATACGCATATTATTGATGTAGTTAACAGGCGTAATATCGACAATGGCTTTAAGTTTGGCGTAAAAATTTGTACGGCTCAATCCCATTTCGCGGGTCATAAAAGCAATGTCCAACTCCGGATTACTAAGGTTGGCAATGATGAGCTTATTGAGTCGGTCGAGGAAGAATTCGTCGGCATTGCTGAACGAGAGTTCCTTGCTGTCGATGAGTGACCCGGGCTGACTGTATTTATGCCTGATTGCGTCGCGTCATTGCAGGTGGTTGTAGACGATTGTCAGCATCGTATCGACATCAAAAGGTTTTGTCATATACATATCGGCACCCATTTTGTAGCCCTTCGAAACACTCTCGTCGTCGGTTCTTGCCGTCAGCAAAAGCACGGGTATATGGCTGATATTCAGGTCTGTTTTAATCTGACGGCACATTTCAAGACCGCTAATATTGGGCATTACTACATCGCTGATAACCAAATCGGGCAACAACTGACGGACACGTTCGATACCCTCGGCACCGTCGGCAGCCGTATAGACCTTGCGGAAGTAGTGCGAAAACTCCTCTTTCATATATTCGCGCAGCGCCCGGTCGTCCTCGACAATAAGCAACGAGCAGAGTATCAGACGTGAAAGTATGGTCTCTTGTTCGATGCCCTGCTGTTCGGTCGTAGGCGCCTGAGGTTGTCCTGGCGAAACGAGCGACGTCGAGGGCGATGTTGAATCGTCCGACAGTTCGGGCACACGAATGGTTGACTCACTCAAATCGAGAGGTATATCGAAGTAGAAAGTGGTCAATCCGTCGGCATCGTAGGCACTTACTTGACCGTGATGCATTAGCACTATATCGCGCGAATAAGAGAGTCCAACGCCATAACCGGCAACATTTTTAACATTGTCGCCTCGCACAAAACGCACGAATAACGATTCTATATCCTTGTTGACCAGTCCAATACCACGGTCAACAACAGAGACGCGCCACATTGGAACGCCATCGGCTTCGACTATTTCTGAACGAACCAAAACCGAGGTGTTGGGATTTCCGTATTTCAGCGCATTGCTCATCAGGTTCGAGATGACGATTCTGAGTTTTGAAGGATCGTAAACCACGTCTTGGACGTTGGAATGCAGGTCATAGTCGAGCGTCATATGCCTTTCGGCCAGCTCGTTACGGAACGGCTCAGCCTCAAAGCGCACCCAAGAGTTGACATCTTGTTTCAAAACGAACGCCATTTTATCCAGTCCGTTTTCCATTTTGCGGACATCGATAATCAAACTCGTTAGCCTTGTCATACGTTTGACCTGAATCATCATCTGTTCAAGACGCTCGTGCATAAGCCCCGATTGCGGCGACTCGTCGATAAGGCGTTTAAGCGGCGAGTAGACCAACGTGAGCGGCGTATGCAGTTCGTGCGAAATATCGGCAAAGATATTGAGTTTATTCTGCTGTTCTTTGGCCTCTTTTTGACGCAACATATCGTCGTAGGCACGCTGTTTATTTTCAAGTTCGTGAAAAACCACCGAAGAGCCTACAAATACAAATACCACAATCAGTATGGCGATTGCCCACCATTGCAAATACCACGGGCGTGCAACATTAATGATTGCCAGCGTTTCGGGGGTCGACCAAATGCCGCTATCGGTCGAGCACGACACACTCATACGATAGGTACCCGGCTCGGGCATATTGAACTTGAAACTGTCGGAGTTGGAGGTAATTTCGGTGTTGACAGGGCCGATAATGTTGAAACGGAAGTAGTTGTGGCGTAAAATATCGAAGCCGACAGCCGATACCCTGACCGTGATGTCGTGATAGTCGCTCGGCAGAGAGATAAGGGTGAGATTGTTTTTGGTGTCTTTTTCGAAAACAAAATCCGAATCGCTTCGCCACGACAGCAGGCGCATCTTCGGGCTGTCATAACTCTTCAAATCGATATCGCCCAAAACGCGTACAAACCCCATCTCGCCTCCAAAATAGATATCGCCTCGACGGCTCACAAGCATTGCATTTTGGAAAAAAGCCGATTTAAGAACTCCATCGGTAGTCGAGTAGACGCGGAATATCTCGGTATTACGGTCGGTGTTGCACATAATTGTATTCTCGGCGGCAATCCACAGGCGGCGGCGATTGTCGATCTGAACCGACGAAATCTTGTATTGGAAAGGGGCATTGTATTCGACAAACTCTACGCAGTCGGGATTACGCACCTTCAAACCATTTTTATCGACAATCACCAAGTGACCCAGTACGCCCTCGTCGGCCGAAATAATCTTTTCGTCCTGATGGTATAGACAGCTGATGCTGAAAGCAGATTTATTTAACTGGTAGACACTACTATCGGCAAAGAATTTCACCCTTTCATCGTCGGAATCGAAAGGTGTAATATCCTCTCCCGATAAAGGGTTCTTTTTCAAAACCTCAATGCTTCCGGCCCGGAGCGAATAGCGAACAATCTCGCGTCCAAGGATATAGATGTAATAGTTGTCGCGTATCAACGAAATGTTGGCCCCGACGCCAAAAAGACGCTTGTTCAGTCCTGCATCCAAATTAAGCCGTCCGACAATCTTTCCCGTTTTGTCGTTGAGCATATAGATGCCGTCGCTATCGACTGCCACCATAATCGTGTTCGAATCAAGGCGCGTAACGGCCAAAATATTCACTTTGCTGCCGTATATGGGCAAATGACGGAATAGTTCTGTGGTAGGGTTATAGAAGTTGACGCCGCCACAGGTACCTATTATTATCTGATTCTCGGCGTAGTCGTCGTAGAAGCACAAAACTGTTTGGTGCGACAGACCCATATTGGTAAAGCGCTGAACCTCGGAATACGACAAGATTGAGGCAGGTTTAATGCCCACAACCCCGTTGTGCTGGGTGCTTGCCCAAACATATTGGCCGTTTCCGCTTTGTATGTGGTTGACGTAATTGCCCGGAATGGTATTTTGATTGGCACCGCTTTGGTGCTTTATGTACTCAATTTGATCGGTATTGATATCGATAAGCATTATGCCGTCGCCACGAGTTCCGACCCATACTTTGTCGTCGATGGCCACCAATCCCGTCAAGAGGTGGGTTGTCATACCGTTTTGGCCTGCCACAAAGCGTTTCAGCTCTTTACCGCGGCTGTTGTACTTGATAATCAAATTATCGCCACACAACCAAACAGTTCCGTTTTCATCGAAGAAACAGTTTACAGTTCTAACATTGCGATCGGCCTCACAGAAATAATTCGAAGTACCTTAGGAAATGTTAACTACTATCAAGCCATCGTCGCCGGCAGCAAGCAGGAATTGATTATCGGAGAGGAAGCGTCGAATTTTCATAACGTTCATCTTCTTTTTCGGCCGCATAGCCAGCTTAATCTCTTTACTTACAACATCGAGCCGATAGATGCTGCCATCGGAGGTAACAAATACTATCGCACCGTCAATGACTTCGTAGTTGGTTGCATCAATCGTGTTTCCCTCTTCGTCGTGAAGCAACACAAACGAATCGTTCGAGGCATCGTAGCGGCACAGCCCCTTGGCGGTTCCAATCCAAAGCGCACGTCGGAGCTCTTCATCGTTGCCAACATATCCGGCTACAAACCTGACACTGTCGTCGGGCAGACTGTAAGCATTCTCGGGATCGTGGGTGTAGACCTCGGTTAGACCGTTGGAGTAGATGTTCAGTCCTTTGTTGGTACACATCACAAGCGTGCCGTTTTGGGTCTCGTAGGTATAGTGGATATCATTGTCGACAAGTCCGTCAAGCGAAGTTATTTTGTTGAATATCAATCGCCTACTATTGGCAGAGCTTTGAGCCGAAGCAGCCGTGAGGGCAGAAACAAACAGAAATAAAATAACTATGCTTGATGAACGACCGGTATTTTTCATAACAAATTACATTGTGTGGGTTTTTGTAGTGTTACACAAAGATATACATTTTTTGAATTTATCGACCAAATATTACTCTCAGGTGATATTTTTTCTGCTCCAAAGTGAATATGACATAATTTGGAGCTGTCGGATAATAGTGCCACAAGAAATAAATCATTTCTGCAAGTTGATTGGTTATTACCCATAAAAGGCTACCTTTGCGGCACAAACAATATTAAAAGGCTGAGCCATTATAGATTTATATGAATTGGTTAGGTAATCTGTTTTTATCCTCGGGAACAGCGCACTCCATTATGCTGTTGGCTCTGACGATTGTGGTTGGTCTGCTGCTGAACCGCATTCGTTTTGGTGGCGTAAAGTTGGGTATCACGTGGATACTGTTTGCCGGCATTGCATTTTCGCACTTCGGAATGAGGCTCACCCCCGAGGTGTCGCAATTTGTCAAGGAGTTCGGTTTGATACTCTTTGTCTATTCGATTGGTTTACAGGTTGGCCCTGGATTTTTCGCTTCGTTCAAAAAAGGGGGCGTGAAACTCAACCTGCTTGCCACCGCGGTGATATTGCTCGGTTGCATCACAACCTATCTGATTGCCAAAATCTCGAAAACCGACCTTGCCACAATGACCGGCGTAATGTCGGGTGCAGTGACCAACACGCCGTCGCTCGGCGCCGCCCAACAAACGTTGAACGACGTCGTGGGCAATGGCTCAACAAGCGATATTGCAGTCGGTTATGCCGTAGCCTACCCCTTTGGCGTGATTGGAATAATCCTTTCGATGTTGATGTTGCGTGCTATGCTTCGCATCAAACTCGACCGTGAAAACGAACTGGTAGCCGACTCTGCCTCAAATCGCCGACAGGAGAGGGTCAACATCAGAGTGACACGTCGAGAGGCCGAAGACAAGACGCTCGAAACCCTACGTCGCGAAATTGGCCACGATTTCGTCATTACGCGCGTACTGCGCAAATGCGGCACCATTGAACCGGTTACAAAAAATACGATTTTTGCCGAGGGCGACATCGTTCGCCTTGTCGACCGCGCCGCCGACCATCGGACTATCATAGAGTTTTTCGGCGAGGAGTGCAATATCAACCGCCATATTTGGGAGGCACCGGCTGCCAACCTCGTTTCGAAGCGCGTGCTGGTGACTAATCCTCAATTCAATGGCCGCCACCTCAATGACCTTAAAATCAGGTCCATATACGGCGTGAACATCACCCGCGTCACCCGCGGCGATGTGGAGCTGTTGGCTACGCCCTCGATGCTGCTGCAACTTGGTGACCGACTGACCGTTGTGGGGTTACAGGAAAACGTCGACAAAGTGTCGTCGATGCTTGGCGACTCGCTCAAAAAGCTCAACGTGCCCAACCTGATGCCAATCTTTTTGGGAATATTTATTGGTGTGATTTTGGGAATGATGCCGATTATGATTCCCGGAATGCCGCAGCCCGTGAAGCTCGGACTTGCAGGAGGGCCGCTTGTGGTCGCCATACTTTTAGGGCGATTTGGGCCGTCGTTGAAGCTGGTCACCTTTTCGACCGTAAGTGCCAATATGATGCTGCGCGAGGTGGGCATTTCGCTCTTTCTGGCAGCTGTCGGGTTGGGTGCAGGCGAAACTTTCATTTCGACCATTGTGGCAGGCGGCTACCGTTGGATTCTCTATGCCACGATAATTGCCATAGTGCCATTGCTCATAGTCGGTTTTATTGGGCGCAAGTGGTGCAAAATCGACTATTTCACCCTTTGCGGTATGCTGGCAGGCAGTATGACCGACCCCCCTGCCCTCACCTATGCTTCGTCGCTAACACCGTCGGATAGCGCCTCGCTCGGCTACGTAACGGTCTACCCACTCGCTATGTTCTTGCGCATCATTGCAGCACAAGTGATGATTCTCATCGCCTTGGCGTGAGAATGTGGGCGACTAATAAGTGGCAATCTGCTTCCTTCGTAGGTTATTAGAACAATACTCACATACGTATGGTATGCTCCGTTTTTTCTAAAAACCAGAGCGTTGCATCTCGCCACTTCTTAATCACCCAAAGGGGCTGACCAACAATAAATGACTTGTTGGTCAGCCCCTCTTTGTCGTTAGAAGTCAGACGGTCAAAATGTCAATTTTGAATTTTGAATTCTTATTCAATTGCATTTTCGGCAGCCTCCAATATACCTTCGTACATTGTCGGGTGAGAGTGTACCATTGAGGCTATTTGGCGAGCCGTGGCGCCCAAGGTTTTTGCCAAAGCAGGTTCCCCAAGCATTTCCGTAACAGCGCCGCCAATAATGTGTGCGCCAAGTAGTTGACCACCGGCAGCACCGAACACGAGTTTCACAAATCCGTCGCGCTGACCTGCCGCTGCGGCCTTACCCGAAGCCATATATTGGTAGCGTCCAATCTTTACATCATAACCCTTTTCGACTGCCTGTGCCTCGGTCAGACCGACCATAGCGACCTCGGGCGAAGTGTAGACGCACGAGGGAATCGACGAGTAGTCAATCGGTTGCGGAGCAAGTCCGCAAATGGCATCGGCGCAAACCGCTGCCTCGGCCGAAGCCACGTGAGCAAGCGCCGGGCCGCCCACAATGTCGCCAATGGCATAGATTCCCTTTCGAGAGGTGCGGTAGAGGGGATCTACCACAATTTTGTCGCGCTCAACCTTGATGCCCAACTCCTCCAAACCTATGTTTTCGATATTCGACTTGATGCCCACTGCCGAGAGAACAACGTCGGCCGTAAGGGTTTCGGCACCCTTTTTACCCTCCACATCGACCTCGCAACCATTATCGGTAACACGTACGGCCTTGACTGTGGTAGAGGTCATTACGTTGGCTTTCATCTTGCGGAACGAACGTTCGAGAGTGCGGCTCACCTCAGCGTCGGCCACGGGCAACATCTCGGGCAGGTACTCGATAAGCGTAACCTTCACTCCCAAAGTGGCGTAGAAGCAGGCAAATTCGCACCCGATTGCACCGGTGCCGACCACTATCATCGTTTGTGGCAACGTGGTCATCATCAGCGCATCGCGTGAAGTAATGATATGTTGGTGGTCGACTTTCATAAAAGGCATCTCGCGCGAACGCGAGCCTGTGGCCAAAATGATGTGGTCGGCCTCGATGGTTTGCTCAGAGCCGTCGGACGACTTAACCACAACCTTACCGTCGGCCGAAAGTCGTCCCTCGCCCACAATAACGTCGATACCGCTCTTGCCGAGCATAAAGGCAACGCCCTTTTGCATCTGTTCGGCCACACTGCGCGAACGAGCCACAATCTTCTCCAACGAAGGCGCGACCGCACCCTCGACCTCGATTCCGTACTGTTCGGCCGAGCAGAGGTAGTGGTAGACGTCGGCACTTTTGAGCAACGCCTTGGTGGGTATGCAACCCCAGTTAAGGCAGACACCGCCCAATTCGGCTCGTTCCACTATGGCACACTTCATTCCGCGGCGCGAGGCACGCAAGGCAGCAGTATGACCGCCGGGGCCGCTGCCAATCACCAGAATATCGTATTTCATTTCAGCTCGTTTTGTTTAGAGATAACTATTTCACAACTTTCAATACTTCGCCGTTGTCGGCAGCCACGGCACGTTTCCACTTCTCGGAGTAGCCCGGTTGGTCGGGAAATTCGGGAATATTGCGACCGTTGCCGTTGTCGATAAAATTGCCGTCGGCGTCTTGTTTCTTAATGTTGCCGTCGATGAATTTCACCAAAAGATGATCGTCCAAATCGGCCCACTTCTGCCAGAGTGCCTGCGCCGTAGCCACCGAATATTTGGTTGCGTTTTTTTTCATCTTTGAGGTCGAGCCGCGCGAAATCCCTTCGTCCATTGCCTGAATCTCAATGAGTTTGGCGCGTTCCCACTCGTCAATGACCTTGCGCACTTCGACACCTACGACATCGTAGCGGAGGTAGGCGAACTGAGCGATGCGGTTGGTTGTCCAAAACATCGAGCGGTCGGAGTAATGGAGCATATCGGCCGTCTTATCGGAGAGGCATTCGGGAACAATTTGAGTGCCACAATAGATTGGGGTAAGCGGCGAAGTTGCTGCATCGTCGGTACCAAACCAAATGATGCCGCCCACTGGGTCGGGCAGGTAATTGCGAGCCTGAGCCACAAACCAAAAGCCTGTCTGCTGGGTAGCGATGGCGCGTTCGTTGGCATACTCGGCGCCGTCGACCTCGAAATACATTGGACGCCAACGATATGGCAAGTGGCTGCCGCCGGCACCGATATCGGTAGTCATATCCATAGGCGTACCCTCGTAGTGGTCGCGCATCATATCGAAGACCTCTTTGGGCGAAAGTTTCTTTGAAGGCGTAACCCACAATGGCATACGGTTCGAGGAGTTGTGACCCATAGCGTAATCGGTATATTGTTCCATATCTGGCGCGAAGCGGTTGAAGAAACTCCAAACCCTTGCCTCGCAACCACGCATTGCGCCGAAATCGAGCGGTGCATAGGTGTCCGAGAAACTGAAATCGTCGTCCGAACCCTCATAGTAACCCTTCTCGCGTGCAAACTCAATAACGTCGGGAGCATAAAGGCAGTTCTCGGGGTCGTCTTTGGGGAAGGTGGTAATGCGTGCCTGATTGGCGTGAGCTGCAATGCAGCCGTCGGGAATGCGGCGTGCAACCCAAACGATGCCTTTGTTGCCCTTGCCTTTGCCGATAACCTCAAAAATCCACGCCTCCTCACTGTCGGCAACCGTAAACGACTCGCCTTCCGAAACATATCCATAGGTATTGGCCAAATCGACCATTACGTCGATAGCCTCGCGAGCCGACTTTGCGCGTTGCAGACCGATGTAAATCATCGAGCCGTAGTCCATTTTACCCTCGGGGTCGGCCAATTCCGAGCGGCCGCCGTAGGTGGTTTCGCCAATAATCACCTGATGCTCGTTCATATTGCCCACAGTCGAATAGGTGATTGGGGCTTGGGGAATATCGCCCAAATAGCGACCTGTATCCCACTCCACCACCTGCATCATTGTGCCGGGTTTGTGACGGCCGGCAGGCGAATGGTAGAGCGCTCCGTAGAGCTGATGCGAATCGGCGGCATAGGTCACAATAACCGAACCGTCGGTCGATGCTCCGCGCGTAACAATCAGATTGGTACAAGCGTCAGCCGTGCCATAGAGGGCCGTTGCGGCCAGCAAAGTAATGAATAGTCGTTTTTTCATCTCTCGAAAATATGGGTGAATTAATTAGTTTCGGTTCATAGGGAACAAATATATGAAATAATCCCTAATTTTGCGATAGAAAGCCGAGAGAAAATGTCTGTTTCAACCAAAATATCTCTTCTGAGAACCGAGTTGCCCGAATTGGTGCAACTTGTGGCGGTCTCAAAGACCCACCCCGCAGAACTCATCGAGCAGGCCTATGCCGCAGGGCAACGACTCTTTGGCGAGAACCGTCCGCAAGAGATGCGTGCAAAGTACGACGCTCTGCCCAAAGATATCCGCTGGCAGATGATTGGCCACCTCCAAACCAACAAGGTCAAGATGATTGCCCCCTTTGTCGATATGATTCAGTCGGTCGACAGTGAGCGACTGCTCGCCGAAATCGACCGTCAGGCTGGACTTTGCAACCGACAAATCGATATCCTTTTCGAGATTCATTTGGCCAACGAAGAGAGCAAAAGCGGCTGGGAGCCTATCGACTTTGAGCGTTTTATCGCGTCAGAAAGTCTGCAACAATACCATAACATACGTGTTCGCGGATTGATGACCGTAGCCACGCAGACCGACGATATGGAGGTTGTAGGGCGCGAGTTCGACGCGCTCCGACTCCTCTTCGAGAGGCTCGCTCCGTGTTTCGGGGCAGAGTTCGACACCCTCTCGATGGGTATGACAACCGACTGGCGCACAGCTGTTGCCCACGGCAGCACTATGGTCAGAATCGGTTCTCTAATCTTCGGCGAAAGGGATTATACCGTCGCCCGATAAGGCCTGAATCGAATTATCACTTCAACTCAACCAGCGCGCGACCTGTCATTTCGGCGGGCTGCTGCACTCCCATAAGGCGCAAAATAGTGGGTGCCACGTCGGCCAAAACGCCGTTCGACACCGATTTAACGCGGTCCGATACCACAACAATGGGCACCGGATTGAGCGAGTGTGCCGTATTGGGCGTGCCGTCGGGGTTGACTGCGTTGTCGGCGTTGCCGTGGTCGGCAATCATCACAACCTCGTAGCCGTTGGCCTTGGCAGCCTCAATCACCTCCGAGGCGCAGTGGTCGACTGTCTTCACAGCCTTGAAAATTGCGTCCCAGACACCTGTGTGGCCAACCATATCGCCATTGGCGAAGTTGAGCGCAATGAAATCAAACTGACGGGTATTGAGTGCGGCAACGAGCTTATCGGCCACTTCGGGGGCACTCATTTCGGGTTGAAGGTCGTAGGTTGCTACCTTTGGCGAGGGTACCAAAATGCGCTCTTCACCCTCGAATTTATCTTCGCGACCACCATTGAGGAAGAATGTGACGTGGGCATATTTCTCGGTTTCGGCAATGCGCAACTGTTTCTTGCCGAGCGAAGAGACATACTCGCCAATGGTATTCTGAACGTTGTCTTTGTCGAACAAAATGTGCAGACCCTTGAATTTGGCATCGTAGGGGGTCATACAGCAGTAGTAGAGCGGCAAGGTGTGCATACTCTGCTCGGGCATATCTTCCTGCGTGAGTACGATTGTCAGCTCTTTGGCGCGGTCGTTACGGAAGTTGAAGAAGATGACCATATCGTTGGGCGCAATCAGACCAATGGGTTGGTCTTGACTGTCGACAGCCACAATGGGTTTGATAAATTCGTCGGTCACACCCTCGGCATAGCTCTCATCAACGGCTTTTTGCAGGTCGACAGCGTGACGGCCAACGCCCGAAACCAACTGGTCGTAGGCAATCTTTACACGTTCCCAACGTTTGTCGCGATCCATAGCATAGTAGCGTCCAATAATGGAGGCGATGTGGCCGCCGCTCGATGAAAGGTGCTCTTCGAGCTCGGCAACAAAGCCCTTTCCGCTCTGCGGATCGGTGTCGCGACCGTCCATAAAGCAGTGTGCATAGGCACGTTCTGCAACGCCGTAGGACTTTGCAATATCGAAAAGTTTCAGCAGGTGCGACTCTTCGGAGTGCACGCCGCCATTGCTCAACAGACCCATAAAATGGACTTTTGCACCGGTGCGAACGGCATATTCAAAGGCAGCCTTAACCTCGGGGTTCTCCATAATGGAGTTGTCGCGGCAGGCGCGGTTGATCTTCACAAGGTCTTGATAGACCACGCGGCCGGCACCGATATTGAGGTGACCGACCTCCGAGTTGCCCATTTGTCCTTCGGGCAGACCGACATTTTCGCCGTCGGTGCGCAGTTCGGCGTGGGGATAACTCTTTGTGAGGTTATCGATATATTCGGGGTGAGCCGTGTAGATCACGTCGCCGTGCGAGTGGTTACCAATACCCCACCCGTCGAGAATCATCAACAATACTTTATTTGACATAGCAATATCTTTAATTATTTATTTCAACTTATCTTCAATCAACGACTTGGCCTTTGCAATGGCTGCATCGAGTCCTTCGGGTTTCTTGCCGCCCGCCATTGCAAAGAATGGCTGGCCGCCACCGCCGCCTTCGATTTCGCGTGAGGCGGTGCGCACCGTTTCGCCGGCATTGATGCCTCGTACCACAACCTCGCTGCCCAGAGCCACAGCCAAATTGACCTTCTCGCCCTCGGCAACACCCACAACGAGTGCCAGATTAGGAATCGAATCTTTCAGACGGAAAGCAAAATCGCGTATCATTTCGACCGGCAACTCAATGCGTCGGGCGACAACAATCACGCCGTTATTGCTCTTCATTTGGCCAATCTCGCCACTGAGGCTCTCGACCAACGACAACATCTTCTCGCGGCGCGACTGCTCGACCGCGTGGCGCAACTCGGCATTTTCGTCGACCACAGCCTTGACTGCCTGTGCCACCGACGGGTTACGTACAATGGTCTGAATCTCGCGCATCGAATCGACCAGCAAATCGACGTAACGTTCGGCCGCCTCACCCGTAATGGCCTCAATACGACGCACTCCGGCCGAAATGGCGCTTTCGGAGATAATCTTGAACTGACCGATGCAGCCCGTAGCCGAGACGTGGGTTCCGCCACAGAGTTCGACCGACTCGCCGAAGCGAACCATACGAACCTTGTCGCCATATTTCTCGCCAAAAAGCATCATTGCTCCCACCGACTTGGCCTCGTCGACGGTGCAGTTGCGGTTCTCCACGAGCGGATAGTTCTCGCGAATGGCACGGTTGACAAGTTGCTCAACGCGGCGCAGCTCCTCGTCGCTCACCTTTTGGAAGTGCGAGAAGTCGAAACGCAAACCCTCGGGAGTGACCTGCGAGCCTTTCTGCTCGACGTGGTTACCCAAAACGGTGCGCAAAGCCTGATGCAGCAGGTGGGTTGCAGAGTGGTTGCGAGCCGAGCCGAGGCGCAGGGGACGATCGACAACAGCCACAAAATCGGCCGTCGGATCGGCCGGCAGCTGTTCGACAATATGAATCGGCAGGTTGTTCTCTTTAATGGTATCGATGACGGCCAAATGTTCCGTACCGCAAATCAACTCGCCACGGTCGCCGGCCTGACCACCGCAGGCGGCATAGAATGGAGTGCGGTCGAAAACCAACTGATATAGGGTTTTGCCTTTGGTCTTAACGCGGCGGTACTTGGTGATAATCACCTCGGCTTGAAGGGTGTCGTAACCCACAAAGTCGCAATCTTTGGCCTCGGGTTTGAGCTCCACCCAATCGTCGTTCTCGACTGCGGCAGCATTGCGCGAGCGTGCCTTTTGAGCCTGCAACTCCAAATTGAAGCCGTCGAGGTCGACCGTGAGCGAGTTCTCTTTGGCAATCAGCTCGGTAAGGTCGATCGGGAAACCGTAGGTATCGTAGAGTGTGAAGGCATCGCCGCCGCCGATGGTGGTTTTGCCCTCACTCTTGACTTTCGACATCACGCCGTCCAACAGCGAAATACCCGTTGCAAGGGTGCGTAAAAAGGCGCTCTCCTCCTCGCAAATGACACTCACGATGAGCTGCTGTTGAGCTTTCAACTCGGGGAACTGCTCGCCCATTTGACCGACAAGCGTCGGCACGAGTTTGCAGATGAATGGTTCCGAGAAACCGAGGTAGGTATAGCCGTAACGCACTGCACGACGCAGGATTCGACGAATCACATAACCGGCCTTGACGTTGGAAGGCAGCTGGCCGTCGGCAATCGAGAAAGAGATTGCACGCAGGTGGTCGGCAATAACGCGCATAGCTACGTCGGTCTTTGGGTCGTTGCCGTAGGTGTGCCCCGAAAGGGTGGCAATCTGCGATATAATAGGCTGAAAAACGTCGGTATCGTAGTTGCTCTTCTTGCCTTGCAGCACCATACAGAGGCGTTCGAAGCCCATTCCGGTGTCGATATGGCGGTGAGGCAGAGGTTCCAAACGGCCACCCACCTTACGGTTGAACTGCATAAAGACAAGGTTCCAAATCTCAATCACAAGCGGGTGACCCTGATTGACCATATCGCGGCCGTCGACCTTTTGTCGGTCGCTCTCGTCGCGCAGGTCGAAGTGAATCTCGCTGCAAGGGCCGCAAGGGCCGGTCTCGCCCATCTCCCAAAAGTTGTCGTGTTTGTTGCCCAAAATGATGTGATTCTCGGGCAGATGCTTTTTCCAATAGTCGTAGGCCTCACGGTCCATATCGACGCCCTCGTCGGGCGCGCCCTCAAAAACGGTGGCATACAGACGGTCGACAGGCAGATGATAGACCTCGGTCAGCAATTCCCACGCCCAGTCGACTGCATCTTTTTTGAAGTAGTCGCCAAACGACCAGTTGCCCAACATCTCAAACATAGTGTGGTGGTAGGTGTCGTGGCCAACCTCTTCAAGGTCGTTGTGCTTGCCCGACACGCGCAGACATTTCTGCGAGTCGGTAGCACGCGAGGCAAACGGAGCACTGTTGCCCAAAAAAATATCTTTGAACTGATTCATTCCGGCGTTGGTAAACATCAGCGTCGGGTCGTTTTTGACTACCATTGGTGCCGAGGGAACCACGGTGTGGCCTTTGCTCTCGAAGAATCGGAGGAATTCGGCTCTTGTTTGTGAAGATGTAAGCATATAATTTTCTGTTACGATTTTTCGTTACTCAATAGAACTTGCAAAATTACATATTTTACGCTAATTTTGCCTTTCGAAAGGCTATTTTATCTACCCAATGCGCAAAAAAGAGTATAAGTTCAACTACCGTACACTCACTTACGAGCCGCTCCAACGTCCAACGCGGGTGCGCCGTTATTCGCGCGTGCGCCGCCTGTTGCTCTTCTTTTTGGGTGCGCTGGTGGTCAATATCTTCGTGTCGTTCAACTACTACACCCCGAAACTCGAAAGGCTCGAAATGGAGAATGAATCGGCCGTACGCCGCTATGGTATTCTCGACCAACGCATTACATCGATGCAATCGAAACTCGACGAACTGCGTATGCGCGACAAATTCATCTATTGTCCGCTTTTCGGCGCCGACACCCTCTCGGTGCGCGGAATCTACACCGCTTTCCCCGAAAGCCGTTATGCCAACCTTACGGGCAGTTATGCAGCAGTGATGCGCCACACCTCAATGCAACTCGATGCCGCCACACGTATGGCTTATCGCGAGAGCCTCTCGCTCGACCAAATGCAGAGCTACTCCAAAGACAAAGAGAATATGGCCGCATCGATTCCGGCCATTTGGCCAATCAACCGTCGCGACCTAAAACACGCCATTGGCGCTTACGGCCGCCGTCTGCACCCTATTTATCACCGCTATATCGACCACAAGGGCGTCGATTTCGGAGCCGACAAGGGTGACCCTGTCTACGCCACGGGCAACGGCAAAATAGAGCACACCGAAATGGGACAGCGTCGGCGCGGCTACGGCCAACAGATACTCATATACCACGGTTTTGGTTACGAAACACGCTACGCCCACCTGAGCAAAATATTGGTCACCGAGGGGCAGACCGTTCGCCGCGGCGAACTGATCGGCTACGTCGGCTCGACAGGCGGTTCGACAGGCCCTCACCTCCACTACGAGGTTATCTATCTGAGACACAACGTCAACCCAATCAATTATTTCCGTCGCGATATGGACGAAGCCGAATTTGAACGTATAGTCGAATCGGCCAAGGCTACCACATTCGAGACGCTCGAAAACTTTGAATCGAACTAACGATGGCTCACAAATACAACGACTATCCGCCCTCCGAGAGCCGCCGCACAGGTCTGCTCTACATAGTTGGCAAACTGGCTGTCAACCTTTTTGCCTTTGGGTTGGCTGTTGTCGGCTGTTACCTGCTGCTCACGCTGTTCGATACCCCCGAAGAGCGTCGTGCCAAAGAGGAGAATCAACGGCTCAATAGAGAATTTGAGGCACTTTCGGCACGCTACGACACGCTCTCAATGGTTATGGACAATATTGTTGAGCGCGACCGCAACGTTTTCAAAATACTCTTTGAATCGGAGCCCTACGATTTCGACGACTCGTCGGCCGACAGCCGTTGGGACAATTACGAGCGACTGCAAAAGTTGTCGGAAAAAGAGCTTTTCGACGAGTTCACCTCCAAGCTCGCTGCGATAGAAGAGAAAGAGTGTTTTCTCGACCGCCTCTGCCGACGTATGGCCTCCACGGCCGAGGGTGCAACCGATTTGATGAACGGTATTCCGGCCATTCAGCCCGTGCTGAACAACGACCTCACACTGTTGACAGCCTCTTACGGTATGCGCATTCACCCCTTCTACAAGAGTCTGGTTTCGCACCAAGGAGTCGACTACACGGTTCCGGTTGGCAGCCGAGTCTTTGCCACTGCCGACGGAACGGTCATTGAGGTGGCCAAACGCAACACCACCTCGGGTCTGAACATAGTCATCGCCCACCGAGGCGGCTACGAAACCCAATACAGTCACCTTAGTCGCATCGACGTAAAAAAGGGACAGAAGGTCAGACGCGGCGACATCATTGCACTAACGGGCAACACGGGACTTTCGCTCTCGCCTCACCTCCACTACGAGGTACGTTACAACGGTATGCGCGTCGACCCGGTTCACTATTTCTTTATGGAGCTGTCGCCCAACCGCTACCAACGTATGTTGAAGATTGCCCAGAGCGGAATGCAGTCGTTCGACTGATTGGTTCATTGCCCCCTATTTCACAAGACATTACTGCTCGTCGGTCATAAATCCGAGCACTTTTTCGACCATCGACTCACTGCCGATGAACAGCGGTGAGCGCTGGTGAATGTTGTGTGGAACCAAATCAAGAATGGGCTGCACGGCATCGGAGGCCATTGCACCCGACTGCTCGGCAATCATAGCCATAGGGTTGCACTCATAGACCAATCGGAGCTTGCCTTGCGGGTGGCTCTCGGTCGAGGGATAGATGTAGATGCCTCCTTTGAGCAGATTGCGGTGGAAATCGGCCGCCAACGAGCCAATGTAGCGCGAGGTGTAGGGTCGATTGGTAGCGGGGTCGTGCTCCTGACAATACTTGATGTAGCGCTTCACCCCCAATGGGAATTTCTGGTAGTAGCCCTCGTTAATGGAGTATATCTTGCCTGCCTTGGGCGAACGTATGGAGGGGTGCGAAAGACAGAACTCCCCTATCGAAGGATCGAGCGTAAAACCGTTCACGCCGTGGCCCGAGGTGTAGACCAACATTGTCGACGAGCCATACATAACATAGCCTGCCGCAACCATTTGACGGCCCTTTTGCAAAAAATCCTCGACACACGCAGCGCCACCCACAGGCGAGAGGCGACGGTAGATCGAGAAAATGGAGCCCACCGAAACATTTACGTCGATGTTCGACGAGCCGTCCAAAGGATCGACGCAGACGATGTATTTGGCTTCGTTGCTCAATCCGTCGTTGAAGACTATGACATCTTCGTTCTCCTCCGAGGCAATGCCGCAGCACTCGCCGCTGGCACGCAATTCGTCGATGAAGGTGTTGTTGGCATAGAGGTCGAGCTTTTGTTGCTCTTCACCCTGAACGTTGACCGCCCCCACACGGCCGATGATGTCGACCAAGCCTGCTTTGTTGACCTCGCGATTGATCTTTTTGGCTGCAATGCCGATGTGGAGCAGAATGCGCGAAAATTCACCCTTGGCGCCGGGTATGAGCTGTTGTTGGCTGACGATAAATTGGTTAAGCGTCACTACTTTTTCCATAGCGATTCAATTTTTTTAGAAGTTTTAGGTTCGACAAAGCTAAACCAATATTTCGGAATAACAAAGAAGAAGTAAAGAGTTTAGAAGAAATGGCCGTTGGCCAATTCAAAATTCAAAATTCAAAATTAGTCTTTAATCCGAAAGACAAATACAAGACTAAGTCTTATAGGTCTTATAGGTCGACTAAGTTGGACAGTACCAAAAGAGATTAAAAGGTTAATGGTCTGCGAACTCATTCAATTTTGAATTCTTAATTCTTAATTTTGAATTTCAACCCGTTACTCTTCGATGCGGATTACTCCGTCGCGCGTCATCACAATGCGGAAATGACGGTACTCCTTTTGTCCGTCGTGCTGCAACTGAAAGACGAGATGAATGTAGTAGCTCTTCTGCACGCTCATATTGCGAATCGTGCCGTCGGCGGCAACGGTATCGACAGGCACTTCCGGGTTGTCCATCTTCTGCGTAAAACGTGTAAGGTGCAGACGCATAATCTCGTTGATGCCCTGCACGGGATATTGGTTATTGTCGGCCAGTGCATTGTAGTCGATGGTTACGTGTTTGCGGTAGAGCAGAATCTTCTCCTCAAAAATGCGGTTTTCGGCCTCGACAAGCGACGAACGACTGCGCAATTCGAGCACTTCGGCAGGCGTCTTTTGGTCGGAGATAAAGTCGACGCCCTCCTTGATTACCCCGACACGGTTTGTGGCAATATTTATATCGGCCTTATTGTCATAGTATTTGTCGCCCAAGCGGTGCGCAAAGTAGTAACGCATCAGATCTTTTATGCGGTCTTTGAGCATATAGCTCACCACCAACGCCACAAAGAGCGGAATCGACATACTGCCGAACTTACGTTGGAACGAGAATGATATGACAGTGGCAAAAATCATTGCTATGCCGGCGGCAATACTGTAATATATCTGCTGAACAGCCACACCGTCGCGGCGTTTGTCGAGGCGGATATAGAGGTCGCTCTCGATATATTTTTTGAGCATACCGTAGCGGAATACAAGCTGGCGATTGTTTTCAACGTCGTCGGTAATAGTTTTATAGCGCATCTCCGACTTATAGAGCCGTTCTTCGTCGAGCAACTCGACAGGCAGCGAACGCAGACGTTTGATTGAAGCGCTTTGTGGCAACGAATTGAGTTTTTTGAGAATGCGAATGGTTTGAACATCGACAATATGGCTCATAAACTCGTCGCCAAAGAGGAAGTAATTGCGCACGGTGTCGGTGACGGTCGGCACATTAATCAAACGGTACAGGGCGCGATACTCTTTGAGTATCAAACGGGTATAGTCGACATAGTTTTCGACCAGATAATCGAGTTCGTTACCCGAAACACTGTTGCGAATATGTACGGCGTGATCGCGCAGAGCACTCTTGAAAATGGCGGCAAACATCTTTATCTGGTACTCGTAGTCGTCGGTAGCCTCTTTCGTGGGGTTGACGGCCAAACGGTTCATTGCACCGTTAAGGCAGACAAACGGAAGCGACTCGGTCGAAGCAATCTCGCGCAACAAAAAGACGGGCGTAATCAGTCTGACGTTTGATTTAATGTCGCGGTAGAACTGATCTTTGCCGTAGGTTTGGGGGTTGATGTCGATACTGTTGGGCACAAAAATCCAAGTGTTGACCACAAAATCGTTGCGCTCTACACCGGGTTGTCCGACAAAGCCGAACTTGAATTCGACCGAAAAATTGTCGTGTTTTTTTGCCTGAATAGTAATCATCTCTCCACCAATTCAATATATCGTTTTTCAGAACAGCAGCGGCGTATATCCCAGCCAGTGGAGCACCGTTTCGCCCCACAAAATTATCATTCCCCACGAGATACACATCATTGTGAAACCAAATTTGAAGGTATCGCTCCAACTATATTGGTTGGTGGTATAGAGCAGCGCGGCAGGTTTACTGTTGAACGGCAACACATAGACGTGTTCGATCAGCAGTGCCAACGGAAAAGCGAGGCTCATTATCGGATAACCGAATCGTTGCGCAACGCCTATGGCAATCGGAATAAATATCAGCGCACGCATAGTCTTCGACTGGAAGAAGAGTGCACTAAAAAGCATCATAAAGGTCAGAATCAGATAGATGGCCCAGAAGGGTGTCGAAGCATCAACACCGAGCGAGTTGAATGCCGCATCGACCATAGTGGCCGGCAATCCGGTCGCATCGAGTCCTGCTCCGAGAGTGTAAGCACCTGCCGAAAAGAGCATCAGGTGCCACGGAATGTCGACGTCGTTCCACTTTACAATGCCAATACCGGGCAGAAGCGCAACCACGGCACCGATGAATGCAACGGTCGTGGCATCAATGCCGTGAAGTTTGTCGGTAGCCCACAGAGCCAACACCGCCACAAAGATACCTATCGATTTATATTCGTCGAAGGTCATCTTGCCCATCGAGTCAAGCTCCTCTTTGAGGCGCTGCATACCGCCCTCAATTTGAGGTTTCTGCTCTTCGGGTTTCATCGGGAATATCAACTTTGTACCGACAAACCACCCAATCAGAATCAATAACAAACAGAGCGGAAAAGCTGCCACAAACCAGTCGGAGTAGCTGAACGACGAGGTTCCCAATGCTCCCATAATGAGCGAAACGGCCAGCAGGTTAGCACCAGAGCCGGTCATAAAACCACTCGCACCGATATTGATTTGGAAGAGGTTTTGCAGCACAAGGTTGCGTCCGAAATTGTTTCGATTGCCATTGCCGGCGCCAAATATCGCCGCCACAACCATAAATATAGGCAACAGAATGGTAGCCTTCACGGTGGTGGCCGAAATGAAGGCCGAGAGCACAATGTTAATCACTATGAAACTGAAAAATATGCCTCGCGCCGTGCGACCGAATTTCAGCACAAACCAAAGTGCAAAACGCTTTGCCACACGGGTTTTGACCAACATACTTGCCAACACGAACGACAGAATGTTGAGCCACATCACGGGGTGTCCGAGCTGAGCAAAAGCAACTTTTTGGGTGGTTACCTGAGTCAGCACAATACCCAAAATCAGCATCAGCGAGGTGAGATAGTTGGGCACGGCCTCGGTAATCCAGAGCACAATGGCGGCAGCAAAAATGGCCAACATTGCGTAGTTGGAGCGCAGGAAAGCATCGGCACCAATGTCGTTGTAGCGTTTCAGGGCAGTTGCAGAGAGTGCATCGACCGAAAGGTTGTCGATAAAAGGAATTTGCAAGACCCAGTAAATCAACACAAAAACGATTGCAGCAATCGGCCCGCCCAAACGTGCCATCCACTTCTCGAAGCCGGATTTCTGCATTTTGGGGAGCTTCTCGATCTTGTAGTTGTTCATATCGAGCGGATCGAACGCTTTGGTTTGAGGCGTACAATCGGGTGCAATACTCTCTACCATAATAACCTGTATATTATGTTTTACATTAATTTCAATTTAAGTTGCAGGTTGGTTTACACTGACCTACTTTTTTTCGGTGTTGCACAGAGCCGACCGGCTCTGTGCAATCATCGAAAAGCAAATGGCTAAAAGTTGATTTTAGCGCTGTAAAGTCTACCCGATCCATCGCACGAAAACCATACGACACCGCGTGTATAATCGACGCAGATGCCCTCGGGCTTTACTACGAAATCGACCTTGTAGGTGGCAATAACTTCACCGTCGGTGGTAAAATTGGTCGCCAAAAATTTCTCGCTGTCAACAGCCCAAAGGGTTGAGTTGCTTTCGTCAAAATAGAGATCGGAAAGAAATGAAGCGAATGTTACGGTCATCTGAGAAACGACCTTTTTGCTACTCAACGAGTAGGTAAAAACAACGGTTGGTTCGGCTTGATTGGCAATGTAGAGGTTACCATTTCCAAAAGCCACTCCTTCAAGTCCTTTATTGGGGACTCCGTTTTCGACAGGAATATCGGCAATCTTGGTTACTCCCTTCTTATCGGCATTAACCGTGTAGATAGCCATTTCGGCCTCTTCGCACAGATAGATTGTGCCCGTCGATTTATCGACAGTGACACCTTCAAAGTCGTGAGTACTTGTAAAAGGCACTGTACCCAGAACCGTTCCGTCGAAGCCGATATTGTAGAGCAAACCGGCATTACTAATACCATAGAGGCCTGTTTCGGTCTCATTGATACAGACGCCCGAGAAATCGGAAATACCTGTCAGATACTCGTTAACCTCACCTAATGTGCGTGCAAAATAGGGGCTTACGTCGTCTTTTACACAACTCGAAAGCAGGGTTAGCAGGCTTACAGACAGGATTTGAATCTTCTTGTTCATCTATTTCCAGTTTTTGAATGGATTTTTCATCAACATCGAATTGTAGTACTTCTTGTCGCCGGTAACCTCTTGGCCGAGCCAAGCCGGTTTAACGAACGACTGATTCTCGTCGGCAAGTTCAACCTCGGCCATAGTAAGGCCTTCGTTGTCGCCGTAAAACTCGTCGACCTCGAAGGTGTGTGCACCCGAGTCGACCAAATAACGGGTCTTGTCGATCACGCCCGGTTCGCAGATCTTCAACAGCTCCTTAACCTCGTCGACCGGAATCTCTTTCTCCCACTCGAAACGGCTTGCGCCGCTATCGTTGCCGATACCTTTGACGGTAATGAAGCCTTTGTCGCCCTTGATTCTCACACGAACTGTACGTTCGGGAACCGAGCTGAGGTAGCCCTGAGTAATGCGGGTTGCCTTTTTGGCCTGCGACTTAAATTCGCCTGCCACCAAAAATTTACGTTCAATCTCTTGTCCCATAGCCTTTTATTCGTTAGCAAGTTTCTTGTTCGACATTCCAATGACACGTTTGATGGCTTGCAGGTAGTTGATGTTCTCCACGCCCTCCAAACCACAATCGGCAACGGTCTTTTTGATATCCTCTATTTCGGTCGACTCGGAGTTGATTGTGACAATTTTTGCGCCATTAATCAACACGTTTCCGACCTCGCAAATAGTGTCGTTGACCATATAGCCGAAGCGCTGTTTGTGGACACGCACGGCAGCCAAATCGGAGTTTGCCTCAATCATTGCGATAAACTCGTCATAGGTGTAGGTATCTTTGGTCAACTTGGGCATCTCGACCATAAAGGCAGGGAAGACCTCCGTTTCGAGCACTTGGCGCGAAATGGGAAACTCGCCCTTCATCAGCGGATTCCACTGTTCCAAACCGTCGACCGACTGAACGAAGGTCTTGATATCCATTTTGCCGTCGCGGATTTTGGTATTGTTGATGTCGTTTTTGCGCGAAATGATATAGACCTCGTCGCTGCTGCGCTCCCAAACTTTTTCGGGTACGGGAGCCGACAGGCGCGACATACGGTGCCAGGCGGCATCGAAATTTTGTCCGAACGAACGGAACTCGAAACGGGGTTTCGAAATCGCCCCAATCTCCATTTTTTCTTTACTCATAGTATTATAATTCAATTAAAAAAAGTCCACAACTTGGGTACCGTCAACATTTACTGCGTTTGGAGTGGCAGTCGTTTGAATGTACCACTGTCCATCGGCGTTACGGCCATAAGAACCGGCAACAGCCGAGCCCGGGTGATGGGTAATGTTGAAATCGTCGATCGACACACCGGACGGGTTAAACATCTGAATCCTGACGTTTTTCTTAGCCGACAGGCCCGAATTGAAGAAGAGATTCGAGTCATAATCGCCGTGATCAAGTGCAACGTCGGCACTCCAAAGCAAGAGATACTCACCGGCTTCAAGCAATCTGTCGTCACAAGTCCAAACCAAACCGTCGTCTTTCTGAATATATACACCTTCCATTTTTACACGAAGAGTGCCAGAATTGTAAATCTCAATAAATTTAACCACACCGTTCAACTCGTTAAGGCGCAACTGAGTGTAATCGGGAGGCAGGTCACCAACCGTATAAGTGGCAACAGCCGATTTTGCTTCAACGTTATCTACATTGATTGCCGAAACGTAAAACGATACCACAACGTCATCGTTCTGTTTGGGAATGACGCCTGTGAAAGTGTTCCCGACCGATGTCATTGCAACTGTCTGTTCTGCACCTGCATCGAGCGTATATTTAACCGAAGCGGTGATGCCGCCGTTAAGGTATGTAATATCGGCCGTAACAGTCACATCGTCAAGAGCAGTGACTGCTGTGGGATTGTACGAGAAATTCTCTATTGTTGACGGTCCCACATAGGGTTCGTCTTTGAGGCACGAAGTGAACAAAGGTGCCAAAAACGCCAATATAAGCAAATATCTTTTCATCGTCGTAATTTGTTATAGATTAGAATGCTACCTGGAAACGCATAGCAACCATATTGTAGTCGACACCGGCTTTACCTGCGGTCTCGGCAACTTTGGTGTAGTCTTTTGTAGCAGCTCCCGTATCGTCGTGGCCGACAAGGAGTTTGCCTTTGCCGTTTGCGTAACGGTCGTTGTTGTTGAATTGATAGTTGAGAATGATCTTCACATTTTCGTTGGGATAGAAGTTGAAACCAACCGTGTAGGCCTCGGCGCTACCGCCCAGATAGTCGGGCAAGTTGAAATCGCAATATTCGTAACGGAGGCAGAGTTCCAAATCGCCCCAGCCTTGACCGCGTTTGATTCTGGTATATTTTGCACCGTCGGCATCATAGTTCTGGCTGCCTCCAAAGAGCATATAACCTGCTTGTGCATACCAACCATCGGCTTTCTGCGGGCCTTTGTCGTTGACGGCTCTGTCCAGATAGGCGGTGCGGGCAATGTAGGCTGCCTCGTAACGCAAACCATTGTAGTGGCCGGCCAACTCGAAAGTGTAGGCAATTTCGTGGTCAAGACCGGTGATGGTGTTGGTGTCGAGGTATTTTTTGCGGTTGATGTTGGTAGAGTTGCGCGACGAGTAACGAGCTACACCGTAGCCATCGGTCGAAGTGGTTTTGGGTTCGCGGTACGACCAAGCTGCACCAAGATGCAACGACGAGTTATCGCTCTTGTACAATGGGCGATAGACTGCCTTAACGGTATAGGACAAACCTTCGCTGCGACCAAAGTCTTTGTTGTTGTCCTCCATTGCGGTCTGCTCCTCGCTGCCTTTCAGTTCGGGGCCAAAAACGCCGGCCGACAACCAAATCCAGTTGTGAGCATAGGTCAAATTGGCTCCCAAATGACGCGAAGGAGCAAGTGCGGTAACCATAGGGCGCTCCATAAATTGCAGGTAACGCGAGGTGGTGTTACGCTGAATGGAGAAGTTCTCCTTGAAGTTACCAACCTGAATCTCGGTATGGGGAATGCCGTAATAAGCAACCACTGCATCTTTGATTTCGGGGATACCGCTTGTCCAGTCGGTATCGATCTCACCGTACCAGTTTTTGTCGAGTTGGGCTTTGACGGCAAAACGAGCGCGACGTATGCTCATACCGTTGCCAATCGGGTCATAATCTTCGTCTTGTCCGAAATAGGCTGCTGCATCGGCCTGAACACGTACATCGAACCACATTTTGTAGTTCTCTTGTGCATTTTTGAATACAAGGATACCGTCTTGAAGTTCGGCTTTTACGGGTTTTGACGTAACAACCTGACCGTACTGGTTCACGTCGGTACCAACTTCCTGCTGTGCAACAGCCATAAACGAAAAGGCCGTAACGGCTGCTGCTGATAATAAAAGTTTTTTCATCGTTTTTGTTTTTGTTAGTTAATTTGAAAATAAGACATATTTGATATATTAAATTGATTTAATGAAATTTATCAGATTGTCGCCCGTTTTGAGCCCGAGCTTTTGGCGCAGGCGGTAGCGGTTGATTTCGACACTTTTAGGCGTTATGTTCATCAGCGTAGCAATGTATTTCGACGAGAAACCGAGCCGCAGAAGCGTAGCCAATCGGCGTTCCTGCAAAGTCAGGTTCGGGAACCCCTCCGTAAGTTTTACACTGAAATCCTTGTGCAGCATCTCGGCCTGCGTATAGAAGGTGTCTATCTCTTGGTCGAACGAAAGTCGTTGCGAGAGAGAGCGGTCGAGCTGTTTAATCAAACGTGAACGTTCTGTGGACGAGTCGGTTACCGTCAACTCTCTGACCGTACGGTTGAGCGACTCCAAAAACTCTTTCTGCTCGCTGATACTCAACGCCACATTGACAATCTCTTTGCGTTTCATTTCGAGCGTCTGGTGCAGCGACTGATTCTCGGAGAGAATGGTTTTCAGTTCCATATCGTTCAGTGCGCGCTGATTCTCATAGAGTTGCTGCTGTTGCGAGTAGACCAGACGGGCGATTTTGGCCTTTTGGCGTTGTTGGTTGCGAACATAGCCAAAGAAAGCCACAGCCACTAACAGAAGTGCTGCAAAAGCAATGATACTCATATCGGTACCGTCGTTGACAACCGAGCCGTTGGCCTTAGACAAAAAGAGAATCAGGGTTGTGAGCAGAAGCGACATAATGGGCGTTAAAATCAGCCCGAAGCCTGTTTTGAGGATTGTTTCGCGCTCGACCGATTCGTGACGTTGCGCAAGTCCCACTCCTGCCTGCGCTCCAAAAACGAGCGTCACCACCGAGAGCGGCGAAGACTGCAACCCAATCAAACCGCATACCGAGTCGAACGAGAAGAGCAAGAGCGTTGCGGCAACCGACAGCCCGACGGCCACAAGGGTCTGAGTAGTAAAATCGAAATAACGCTCGGCGCAAATATCGGCACGACGACGAACAAACGGGCCAAAGAGCAACAGAGTGGCAGCTACTGCCAAAGCAGGAATAATGCCGGCAAAAACAGTAGCAGAGCCGAAAACCGCCCCAAAAAGGCCCACCAAAAGGCCGCAATAGTTGATACCCACCGCCAGCGCTCCCAACGCTACGCCTGCAATCACCGCATAGCGCATATAGTAGGAGAGCTTGATAAAATGAATGTGCGAGTGCCCGAAAACAGCTTTATATATAAGGTATAGAGCAACGCCAAAAATCAAACTGACCACAGGCGCTGCCACCCAACTGCCCGCCATAGCGAAATTGAATTGCGAACCCTCAATGGTTGAAAGTCTGTACCCCTCAAAAGCGCCCAAGATTGCATAGCAAACCGATACGCTCAGTTCAAAACGCTCCAATACAACAAGCGTCAGCAAAGCGGAGAAGAGTACGGCAAAACCCGACATAACGCCAAACGGCTGAGCGGTAATATAGTTCGACGCAATATTGTGCGCAATGTCGCCTTCGCCAAAAAACAGAATCGACAACAGAAGCACTACAATCACAATCCACTTGAACGTTCGACGCGAGGTCGCACCCGTGGGGACAAAAACCCCAAAGAGCATCGGATAGTCGACCAGTAGAAACCAAGCCAACACCAGCAGCAGAAGCGATATGTAGAGAACCGTATTCATCTGTTTGGCAACAAACTACAACGTGCGCTTTACGGCCATCACCGAGAGTTGATCGGCAACATCGACAGCGGCCACGGAGAGGTTTTCGATGTGGAGAGCAAAATAACGCAAATGGAACTTTTCGCTCAGTTTGAGGCTCATCATCTCGTGGAAGACCTTACGTTTGATTGCCTGAGCATATTTATTGGTCTCGCGCTCGTAGTAATAGACGCGGTTGATTTTGTCGGAGATTGTTTCGGGGGCACGGAAATAGGCCTTGGCAGCCGGCATAGCCGATTCGACAGCGAGGGTCGAAAACTCGGTCAGCTTAATAAATTCGGCATTGAGTTCGGAAGGGATAAACGGAGTTTCGATTTCGAACTGCAACAAGCTGTCGCTCAGTATGGTTACAATGTGGCCCGTCTTTTCCAGTAAACGCATAATGTCACCCCTTGAACGCACAAGTGCGGTTTGCGTATAGAGATTGTTCTCTATTTCGCGACGCAACATTGCAGCTTGGCTGTCGAGGTTCGACATAGAGTGCAGATTGTCGTTAAACTCGTTTTGATTTGAGTAGAGGTAGTTGCGGACACCGTCTTTGAAAACAAGCAGAGCCTGATCGATCGAATCGAAATATCGGTCTATATTTTCGATCAGTTGATTTGTCTTTTTTGAGCCGAACATAGTATATAAAGTTTTTATTTCTTCATTAGGTTATGACAAATGTAGTAAAAATAGCATTGTAGAGAACCGATCCCAAAATGTAGAGATTTCGGGACCGGTTGAACAAGCAGTATAAATAATTACAGATTAGCCGATTACAAAATATTTCGCAACGGCCGTACAGAGTGTTTGTAGAGTTATTGTAGAGGTTTTATTGAGGTGTCAATCGCCCATTGAGATGGCTTTTGCCCACGAAGTCTGTCGCCAAAACGAGTTCGTAACAGGGGTATTGTCTGAGGGGATATAGCAATTAATACCCTCAATGGCCAGCTCCTCGCCCACCGAAGTGATATAGCCGTTATAGGCCGAATAGACTTTGTCGGTATTGTCGTGCCAAGCCACGGCATTGGCAAAAGCGCGTTCAAAATCGGCAGTCAAACCGGCGTCGTCCGTCATAGCGGCAAAGTAGCCTTTCAGGTCGTAGAAAGCGTGGCGGGACATACTCTCCATAGGTTGTATTGAGGATTTCGACACGTTTAATTTGGAGTCGGACAGGCATATTGCCCTGACCGAAGCAGCCAAAGCCTCGATCTCGGAGCAATCGACCAATGCAATCGACGAGGAGTGTTCGCCGCCGAACGAGGTATTGCGGTAGGTGTCGACAATCGCTTTGGCCACCTCCGGCAAATCGGGATTAATGCCCAAAATCATCGGGACTATGACTTTGTAAGGGAAACCGGAAGCCATAACCTCGGTTGGCGAGGCAATTATGTAGCGAGCCGACGACCTCAAATCGTAGAGCAACTCAATCGACGACATAAAGCAGGCATCGAAAATCAGGCAGTCGAGGCTGATGCCCGAAAGTCCCTCGGCAAGCTCTTCGCCCGACATCCAACCCGCTTCATCGCTCATATTGCCACCGTCGTAACCCCAGGCACGAGTGAGTTTTGCATCGTCCGACGCCGAGAAATCGTACTCGTCGCGAAGGCCCGGAGCACGTTGATTGATAATAGAGGTCTCCTTCATCGACTTCGGGAACCACCCCGTACCGTGGGCCGAAAGCACCAGCGAATAGGAGCGGCTCGGCACAAGTTGCTGCACGTCGTCAAGCACTTTGCGCATAACGGTTGGAGTGTTGGAGTTTTGGCGCGGATAGCCCTTGATTGGTTTCGAGTATTTGATGTAATTCTCCGATCCGTAGGGCATATAACCAATTTCGTAGAGCAGTGTAGTGTCGGCCTTATCGAGATAGACAACCATTCGCGAGGTTGGAGGAATGCCCTGCTCCACCCCGCTCTCGGCCGCAATTACATTGTCGAGCATATAAGATGCAAGGTTGTTGTCGGCCAAAATATAGAAAACAAGGGTGTGGTCAGCCTCATTGCTGCGCAGTTCTACATCGTTGTCGTCGGCACACGACGCCATAGTAAAAATGGTCATCAGGGCCGCAATTATGTTCAGGTGCAGTTTCAATTTCAATTACTTGTTCTTTTTAAGGGGCATATCGTTTATCTGCCACCTGCGTTCTTTTTGGGGTAAGTCGACCTCGTCGGGGCGCTCCCAGTAGATGCGCGAAAAGTCGAAATAGTAGCCTTTATTGCCCAAAGAGTCCTTCTCGGGCAGAAAGATGTACTCGGCCGTGCGCGATACCACCTCGCGGCGTTTAATGTCGAGCCCGCGCGAATAGAGCACATCGGCGGCGTGCGAGAACATCAAAATATGTTTGGGCGAATTTTCTTTCACCCCCGTGCCCGAGTTTTCGATTGTACGCAACACGTGCTGCATCTTGTCGTAGTAGATGCGCTCGCGCAGAGTGTCGCCCAAAGCGCCGTAACCGTAGACCAAAAAGTTGAGATTCTTGGGGCTGAACGGGTCGGCCTGCATCACCTCGTGCGCGTAACGCACCAAATCCTCCATTTGGGTGACGGTGGGCGTTTCGCCCGAACGCTCCATAACCGAAAGCACATTTGCCTCGGCCGGAATCGCCTTGAAGGGTTTGTAGCGGTCGGAGTAGGCATAACCGTAGTAGAGGTAGTAATAGTCGTCGTCGGTAAGCGTCCGGTCATCGGCCATATAGCGGCCAAAGAGCGTCGGATAGTAATAGGGCGACGAGGAGTCGATTGTTCGTGCCAGAATGTCCTCATTATCGGGCACCCGCAGTTGTGCCATAATCAGACCGACCGACATACCCAAAAACACTATTATGGCCAAAAATCTTTTCATCTAATTAGTTCCAAATTCCTTAAAGTCCTTAAAGTCCTTAAAGTCCTTAATTTCCTTAATTTTCGGAAAATCCTCCGTCAGCAATAGCCGCAGCCATACGTCCATAAAGCTCGTCGCTCACAGCTACTAACGGCAGACGCAGGTTGTTTCGTATGATGCCCTGAATCGCAAGTGCAGCTTTCACGCCCGAAGGGTTGCCCTCGGCAAAGAGCATCTTTACGGTAGGCAAAATCCGTGCAAAAAGTTCGTCGGTCAGAGTGTAATTGGCGGCAAACTGCTCACGTATCAACCGCTCGAAATAGGCAGGAAAAGCGTTGCCGGCAACCGAAATCAATCCGTCGCCGCCCGCCTTGATAAGCGGCAGCGCCATACTGTCGTCGCCCGAGATGACCCCAAAACCCTCAGGCCGCTCGCGGATAATGCGTTCGATTTGGTCTATTTGGCCGCTTGCCTCCTTTATGGCCATCACATTTGGCAATTCGCGCGCAATGCGCAAAGTGGTATCGGCCGTCATATTCACTCCTGTGCGAGAAGGTACGTTATAGAGTATCAGCGGCAGCGGCGAGCGTTCAGATATGAATTTATAGTGCTCAAAAAGCCCTCGTTGCGAGGGTCGGTTGTAGAACGGCGTGACACTCAGTATGGCCTCAATGTCGGTAAGGTCGGTCTGGTCGATCATCTCAACCACGTGGCGCGTGTCGTTGCTGCCAATGCCCACCACAATGGGTTTGCGTCCATTATTGCAGTCACGAACGCAGTCGAGGACTCCGCGTCGGTCGTCAGTGGTCAAAGTAGGGGTTTCGCCCGTAGTACCCATTGCCACAAGGTAATCGACTCCGCCGTTGATAACATAGTCGACCAATCGTTCCAATGCGGCATAGTCGACCTCGCCTTGGTCATCGAACGGAGTAACGAGTGCCACTCCGAGCCCTCTGAGATTGCTGTTCATAATTGTTTCGGTTTCTTTGTTACAAAGATATGATAAAAATGCGAAATACCCTCTTAAAATAGCGAACCTTGCGGGTCGACGGTGTGTGGTGCGGTCGCATCGGGTTCGGCCACCGAGCCAACCCCACCCTCCAACATCTGTTCGAAGTCGCTCTCCGAGATGATTCGGGTTCCCAACTTGGCGGCCTTCTCCCTCTTGGCCGGGCCTATCTTGTCGCCGGCCAAAAGATAGTCGACAGTCGACGATACCGCCGCGAGGTTCTTGCCGCCATTGAGTTCTATGAGTTGTTTCAGCTCGTCGCGCGAGTGCCGCGCAAACGAACCCGAAATGACAAACGACTTGGATTGCAACACGTCGGACAGCTTCTCGACGGCGCGGCCTGCAAATTGCACGCCTGCCGAACGCAATCGCTCAATAATGGCACGGTTGCCCTCGTCGGCAAAGTAGTCGGCAATGCTTGCGGCAATCTTCTCGCCCACTTCGTCGGCTGCAATCAACTCCTGCTGCGAGGCGATCATCAGTGCGTCGAGCGAACCGAAGTGGGCAGCGAGATACTTGGCGGTCGTTTCGCCAACAAAACGGATACCCAATGCAAAGAGTACACGGAAGAAGGGCACCTCGGTCGAGGCAGCAATCTCGCGGCAGATGTTGTCGGCACTCTTCTGCCCCATACGCGGCAACGAAGCAATCATTGCGGGTTGCAGGTCGTAGAGGTCGGCAATGTTGGTTACCAGAGAGCAGTCGTAGAGCAGTTGAGCCGTCTCGTCGCCTATACCCTCGATATTCATCGCTTTACGCGAGATGAAGTGGACTATGCGCCCGACTATCTGTGGCGGACAGTGGAGCGAATTGGGGCAGTAGTGTTTGGCCTCGTCGTCGATGCGCACCAAAGGTGTGCTGCATACGGGGCATTGGGTGATATATTCAAACGGCCGACTGTCGGCAGGTCGTTGTGAAAGCTCTACGCCGGTGATTTTAGGAATAATCTCGCCACCCTTTTCGACGTAGACCATATCGCCAAGCCTGATATCCAACAGCGCCATTTGGTCGGCATTGTGGAGCGAGGCACGACGCACGGTGGTTCCGGCAAGTTGCACCGCGTCGAGGTTGGCCACAGGAGTGACTGCTCCCGTTCGGCCCACCTGAAAATCGACCGACAACAACCGCGTGAGAGCCTGTTCGGCCCTGAATTTGTAAGCCACAGCCCAACGAGGAGCTTTGGCCGTTGCACCCAGTCGACGTTGCAGACGATAGTCGTTGACCTTGACCACAGCGCCGTCGGTGTCGTAAGGCAACGACTTGCGCAGGGTGTCGGTTCGGGTTATGTAGGCCGAGATTTGCTCCCACGAATGGCATATCTCCATTCGGTCGGAGATTTTGAAGCCCCATTCGCGAGCTTTTTGCAAATTGTCCCAATGGTTTTCGAAAGGCAGGCGGTCGCCAACCACATAGTAGAGGAAGCAATCCAAACCGCGCTCGGCAACCACGGCCGACGACTGTTGTTTGAGTGTACCTGCGGCGGCGTTACGCGGATTGGCAAATGGCGACTCGCCAATATCGTCGCGCTCGGCATTGAGCCGGTTGAAAGAGTCGTGAGGCATCAGCACCTCGCCGCGCATCTCGAAATAGTCGGGATAGTCGTTGCCTTGCAGCACGAGCGGCACACTGCGAATGGTGCGTACATTGGCCGTCACATCGTCGCCCTCGGTTCCGTCGCCGCGCGTAACGGCTCTGAGCAAACGGCCGTGCTCGTAGGTGAGCGATATTGCAGTGCCGTCGAATTTCAGTTCGCAGACGAATTCGGTCGTCCCAACTTCGCGCTCCGTGCGGTCGACAAACTCGTGCAACTCGTCGAGCGAATAGGTATTTGAGAGTGAGAGCATTGGGAAGCGGTGGCGTACCGTGTGGAACTCGTTGGTAAGGTCGCTGCCCACGCGGACGGTTGGCGACGAGGGGTCGTAGTCCTCGGGGTGGAGCGCCTCCAACTCCTGCAAGCGGCGCAACATAAGATCGTAATCGAAGTCGCTCACAACAGGATCGGCCTCGACGTAGTATTTGTGGTTATAGAAATTGAGCTTCTCGCGCAGCTCCTTGATCTCGTTATTCATAAGTTAAGCTCCGTTACTGCCCCAAAAGTACAAAAAAGGGGCGAACAATTAAAAAAAAATTGACTCCAAAGGTCACATATTCGAATTTTGCTTATAATTGCATAAATTTTCAAAGGGTAACAATGAACAACACAAAATCAAACAAACGGCACTCCGTTATCAGCTTTCTCAATCTCGCACCCGAACTGCAAGAAGAGGTCAAGAAGTTCTATCCAACCGGCTACACCGAAGCGATGATTCGCGTCGATAAACCCGACGGCACATTCTTCTACGCCGTTCCGTTCGAAACCGATGAAGTGAGCTACTTGGTCAAAATTGATGTCAAAATCGATGACCACCTCGACGAAGAGGAGGATAAAGAGTATTTCAACGACGATATTAAGGGTGCCGACGAGTTGGCCGACGACGATGAGGAGGAATCCGACGAACCGATCGACCCCGACAGCGATTTGTAGCAAGTCGACTGCCGAGATTACCACCCCCATACAATCCGAGCTGCCATACAACATCGTTTGGCAGCTCGGATTCTTATTTTTTCGGATTTGGAAAGGAGTGAATGGCAACCCTTATTTTACCCTCAGCTGTTTGCCGACCATCAGCGTCTGACTGCTCTTGATGTTGTTCATTTTGCAGATTGCATTGACAGTCGTACCGTATCGTCGAGCTATCGAGTAGAGCGTATCGCCCCTCTTGACTTTGTGGTAGACAACGTCGTTAATCGTTTTTTGCGGCTTTGCCTGAACCTTTTCGATGTTGTCGAGTATCTCTTCTGAGGTGATTTTGGTGCCGTCGGCTGAGGCAAAATAGCTGTTGGTGTCGTCATTCTCTTCCAGATCTTCGGTCGAACGTGACGAAGTGTTGAAATAGCCGCGTTGCAAAACAAAAGTCTGATATTTCAGTACGCCCTCGGTGAAGTCGATAACACGTTCGGGATCAATCGTATAGTCTTTGTACCGCAACTCGAAATGGAGATGCACGCCACGGCTTCGACCGGTGCTTCCGGCATAGCCTATCACCTGACCGGCAGCCACATAGTCGCCTGCTTTGACATTCAGCTGCGCAAGGTGACCATAGTAACTTTCCAGCCCGTTGGGGTGGCGAACGATTACCAGATTGCCATAACCGCCACCATTGAAGCGTGCATAACGCACACGACCCTCAAAAGCTGCCTTAACCGGATCCGCCAGTCGTGCCGACAGGTCGATGCCCTTGTGCATACGCCGTCCACGCGAACCGTAAGGCGAGAGAATCCGCGGGTGCGAGAGAGGCGGGCAAAAATCGGTTATCTTGTTAATCATCAATAATTCGATCGATTCGGGCAACTCTTTGAACGAAACGCCACGGAAAGCAAATATTGAATCGGTCACCCAGTTGTCGGTAAAGATTTGTCCCGATACCAACTCCGCAAAGTTGGGGAAATAGTACCGCCAGGTGTTGTTGGTAAATGTGATGATTTTGGTTTTCGGGTCGGCGGTATCGATTGTGTCGAGCGGTATTTTCGGCAACTCGTCGGTAGTAAAACGCTGTGCACTGACTTTGACGGCAGACAACAACAAGGCCACCACGACCAACGAACGAACTATTGCTCTATGCTTCATCTTGCAGATTAATGTATTGGGCAGCACTCTCCAAGTGAGCGTAGAAATCGGAGCCAAAAGCGGCTGCAATCGGCTCGCGCAGAGCCTGATAAACCCTGACGCCATTGTTTTTGCCCGACAGACGTGCCGCAGCACAAACGTCCCAACGATGATAATTCAGCCCGACAGAGCCGTCCGAAAAATGTTTCACACGAATCGGATAGAGGTGGCACGAAACGGGTTTGCAAAATCGGGTCAACCCTTTGCGGTAGGCCTGTTCGATGGCACAAAGCGTCGTACCGTCCTGCTCATAAGCGTAGGCACAACGGCCACCGCCAACAAGTGGCGTGGTAAGTTCGCCCTCAGAGTCGAGAGTGGCAAAACCGGTACGCTCAACTTCGGCGACTCCCTCGGCGGTCATAAACTGTCGGAAAGTCGGGTACTCCCTTTTCAATACTTCAACCTCGTGGTCGGCAACCGGAGCACCTGCATCGCCCTCGACACAACAGGCACCACGGCACGCAGCAAGGTCACAACAGAAATACTCCGAGAGAATATCGGTTGAGAGAATTATTCCGTCGATTTCGATCATCGATTGCATTGGGTATCTTCGATGATTTCGGTCAAAAAGTCGGTCAGATTAATACCCGCAGTACGAAGTTGTTTGGGCACAATGCTGCCTGCGCTCATACCCGGAATGGTGTTAATCTCAATCATATAGGGACGGTTGTTGGCGTCAACTATGAAGTCGACCCTTGCAAGCCCCTTGCAACGGCAGGCGCGATAGGCCGCCGCGGTCATCGTATGGAGCTGCTCGACAACCTCTTCGGGCAGGTCGGCCGGAGTAATTTCGTCGCTCTTGCCGGCCGAATATTTGGCCTCGTAATCGAAAAATTCGTTTATGGCAACTATCTCGGTAACAGGCAACAGATACTCCCGATTGGAGGTAATCAGCACTCCACAAGCAAATTCGCGTCCCGTGATGCACTCCTCAATCAGCACCTCGGAGCTCTCCTCAAAGGCTTTGGCAACGGCATCGGGCAACTCGGCTTCTGTGTGAACCTTGGTCACGCCGCAGCTGCTGCCGCTTGCGTTGGGTTTAACAAAGAGCGGAAGGCCCAACTCTGCAACAATCTTCGACGGCTCGATCCACTCGCCGCCGCCAACCAAAATACCTTTGGCCAAATTGATACCCGTACCCTCTACGGCGCGCTTGCAGCTAACCTTGTCGAAGGTAATGACCGACGAAACCATATCGGGCGAGGAGAAAGGCACGCCCATCATCTCCAAATAGCCTTGCAAGTGACCGTCCTCACCCGGGGTGCCGTGAATCATAATGTAGGCGTAGTCGAAAACGGTGCGCACGCCCTCGACCGTGAGCGAAAAATCGTTCAAATCGAGCGGCCAGCAACCGCCTTTTTCGTCGCGGAAAGTAAACGTGCGGCCAAAAACATCAATCAGCCAAACGTCGTAGCGAGTTTTATCGAGGGCCTCGTAGACCTGAGCGGCACTTTGGAGCGCAATCGAACGTTCCGAAGAGTTGCCACCTGCCAACAATGCAATGTGTTTCTTCATCTATCTAAAAAAATGTGTTAACTTTTATGGATTGTAGTAATCTTTGTGACGGAAAGCAAGAATCTCGTCGATTGTCGTCAACCATTCGCGAGCCTCAGTCAACGACGGGTCAATGCGCAACGCTTCGTTGAAGCAGTTGATTGCCGCGCCGAAATCGCCTCGTGAGTAGAAATCTTTGCCTTGACCGATGAGAAGCTCAACCTGAATGTGGCTTATGTCTTCCATAGCTTGTGTGTTTTTATGTAACCTGATACTTCGGGGGCGACCATACCCGAAAACGATTCGCCGGCAGCCGCCATACTACGAATCTCGGTTGACGAGCAGTCCCACACGGGAGCGCTGTCGAGCAGTGTCATACCTGCGTGGAGCGTGTTGTAACCGCTTCGAGGATAGACATAAACATTGTTTTCGGCCAACAGCCTGCCCCACTCTTTCCACCGCTCTATCGAGCAGGCGATGTCGCCACCGGTAAGAATGGCAAAATCGATATCGGGGTAACGGCACTTCAAATAATCGACCGTATCAATCGTGTAGGACGGTCGGGGCAGAGCAAACTCCACATCGCTGACCCAAACCTCAGGCATAGTGGCCACGGCAAGCCGCGCCATAGCCAAACGGTCGTATTCGGGAGCGAGCTCGGTTGACGGTTTGAGTGGATTTTGAGGCGAAACAACGAGCCATACGCGATCGGCCAGACCCTGACTGACGACCCACTGCGCAATGGCGGTATGGCCGCGGTGAATAGGGTTGAACGACCCAAAGTATAGCATCACCTTCTGCCTCATAATTCACTATTTAGCGATAAATTGTTCAATAATAACTTCAATCTCGTCGACTGCCGCCTCGAGGCAATCGTTCACAACAATACGGTCGAACTGCGACGCATAGGAGAGCTCCTCTTGGGCCTTGCCTATTCGTTGTTCGATCTTCTCGGCAGAGTCGGTGCCGCGCCCTTCCAATCGGCGGCGCAACTCCTCCACAGAGGGCGGCATAATGAAGAGCGAGAGAGCATCTTGACCGAAGAGTCGTTTTAGCCTGATTCCGCCTTTCACGTCCACGTCGAAGAGAATCGTATGGCCGGCATTCCAAATGCGTTCCATCTCACTGCGCAGTGTTCCATATTTCGTGCCTGCGTAGACCTCTTCCCACTCAACAAAGCAGCCTTCGGCAATTCGGTGGTCAAATTCGTCGGGCGAAAGAAAGTAGTAATCCTTGCCATTACGCTCACTGCCACGCGGTTGGCGCGAGGTTGCCGAAACGGAAAATTCCAAATCGCCAATACGTTGCATCAACCTGTGGACGATTGTGGTCTTGCCCGAACCCGACGGAGCTGAAAATATGATTAGTTTTCCCATAATAAGTCTGACAGTCGAAAACCCCAATTAAGGTGGATAAGGTGATTAATGGAGCCCTATGGGCTCAAAAATCTTCAATTTTGAATTCTTAATTTTAACCCGCTTTGCGGCTTTTCCTCCTCCTTGCTCGGCATAACAAACAAGTTCGTTCTGCGCTCGCTTCGTTCGTCGGTTGAATTTTGAATTTTGAATTTTGAATTTTGAATTATGAATTATAGTATATTAAGCACCTGTTCTTTAATTTTTTCGAGTTCGTCTTTCATCTTGACGACCAGAATCTGCATCTCGGAGTCGTTGGCTTTCGAGCCCAAAGTGTTGATTTCGCGCCCCATCTCCTGCGACACAAAACCAAGTTTGCGTCCAACACTCTCCTCTTCGGCAGCCACCGAGCGGAAGTAGTCGCAATGTTTGTCGAGTCTGACTTTTTCTTCGGTAATGTCGAGTTTTTCGAGGTAGAATATCATCTCCTGTTCCAAGCGGTTTGGATCGTACTGCACGCCCACTTCGGCAAACTGGTCGATGATTCGCTGGCGAATGGTTGCCGTGCGAGCCTTCTCAAAGGGTTCGACAGCACGTTTGTAGTCTTGAATCAAATCGACGCGGTGCAACAAATCGGCAATCAGAATCGCCCCTTCGTGAATGCGGAACTCGTCGTGTGAGGCAAGCGCCTCGTCGACAGCCTTCAAGAGCGCCGATTGCTCTGCCTCGTCGACCGTATCGCTATCCGAAACAACCACGTCGGGCAGACGCAGCACCGACGAGAGAATGGCGCCCGAGACGTAGTCGCCCTCGCCAAGCCCCGACTGCGAAGCCATACGGCGGAACTCGTCGACATAGCTGCGGAACATTGTTTCGTTGACAGCCGTGGCGGGTGTCGTAGAGCCGGTTTCGGTGTTGATGAAGATATCGACTTTGCCCCTTTGGAGCACTTTGGCGGCACGCGCACGTACCTCGTATTCAATCTGGCGATAGCGTGAAGGCATTTTTATCGAGAGGTCAAGCCCCTTGCCGTTGAGTGAACGGGTCTCGACCGTAATTTTACGTCCTTCAACAGTGGCTTCGGCCTTGCCGAAACCTGTCATCGATTTAACCATTTCTTTTTGGGATAAAATGAGCTACAAAGATAGGTTTTTTTGACGAAAAACGAATAGCCGTCGGCCGAAATAGAGTCTGTCGGCTTCAAATCGCTAAAATTCGGGAGTGACGACAAGTCGGTTGTTTCTCTTTTGCTCTACAACGCCTCTGACCACCACGGTTTGTTGGCGTTCGGCAGAGTTGGTGAAAATGTGTATGCCTTTCGAGAAAGCGCCGGCATCTTTGTTTGGGTTATAGTTGACACAGATTACGCCCTTCTCGCCGGCCTTGATTGGCTTTTTCGGGAACACGACCTTGATGCAGCTGCAAGAGGTCTGGGTGCGAATCACAACAAGCGGCGCATTGCCCACATTGGTAAATTCGAAGTCGAACGAGCGCGGAGCATCGCCCAAAGCCATAAGCCCAAAATCGTGTTCCGTCGTCGTGAACACCATTTTTGGGGCCTCAGCCTGCCCGTCGTCGGCAAAACTACGCGCCGTCAGCAGGGTCAACGACAGCATCGCCACAACACCGACAGCTATTCTGCGGCAGAGTTTCATCGGCGTGCTTTTGTGTCGAGGTTGAACGAATAGGTGATTGTGCCGACTTGCAGGTCTTGGTCGCTCTCGTCGAAACGAGCACCGTAGGCAGCTTTAATGGCTGCGCCTATTAGCGGCGATTTTGTCGACACGGTCGACCCCTTGGCCCTATACTCGGCGTGTGTTACCGCGCCCGTATTGTCGACCCATATTTCGATCACCACCAAACCGTGCTCGGTTGCGTGGTACCCGGGGCGTGGAAAAGCATTGCGCGGACGACGGCCCTCCAAACTCCAATCGGGTTCGAAACCTTCGCCACCACCGTCGCCTTGATGCGTATCCGACACTGTGCCGTTGGCAGCACCTCGATTACCAACACCCTCCGAAACGCCCTCCGAAGAGGATTGCGAGTCGGGTTTATTGCCCTTGAAGAGCGCACGGCTATCGACCTCGCGCGGAAGAGGTTGCTCATTATCGACACTCTTTTCGGTAGCCTGCTGCACCTTTTCTATCACCTTTGGGTTCTCCTCTCGGTTGTGTTCCACTACGGCAGGAGCCTCCTCAATCTGTTGAGTGACCACCGGTTCGGGCTCTGCCGGAGTTTGGTCGGGTTTGGGCAGAGGCGTTGGGTCAGCCAGGGCGGTATCCTCCACCCCGACGCCCGTTTCATCTTGGCCAAAATCGACCACCATACCGCGCACCGATTGTTCCGAAGCCTCAATGTTGAGTGAGCCCCATAGAAAGAGACATACGAAAGCAGCCGTGTAGAACACCGTAAACAGTGTGCCCCACAAGCGGTTACTACGCATATCACTATCTATCGTATGGTTTTGCATCACTCAGGCTGTGTTGCCAAAATTAGTTTGTAGTTGTTGTCGCGTGCAATGTTCATAACTTTTACAACCTCGCCGATGGGCACACCCTCGTCGCAACGCAACGAGATGGTCGGATCGTCAGTTTTTGAGAGTTGAGCGCTGAGATATGATTCCAACCGGCTGAAAGGTACGGGCACCTTATCGACATAGTATTGCAACTGCCGCGTTACCGAAACTGTTGTATAAGCCCTCTCTTTAAGCTGGTTGGAGCTTTTGGGCAGCGTCAGTTTCAATGCGTTGGGGTTGATCAGTGTGGTAGCCATAAGCATAAACATCAGCAGCAGGAACATAATATCGGTCATCGCGGAGTTGTTCTGCGACGACAATATTTTCGATGTATGTTTGATTGCCATTGTCTGTCTATTTTTTCTCAACAGGTTGATTGAGTATATCCATAAAAGCGATCGAGTTGGACTCCATTTGGAATACAACGCGCTCTACACGTGAGACAAGATAGTTGTGTCCGAAAAAAGCGGGAATACCTACTATCAGACCTGCAACGGTAGTAATCATAGCCACATACATACCGCCCGAAAGAGCGCTCATATCGACCACACCGCCGGCTTGCGACATCTGCATAAACGCCTGAACCATACCCAAAACCGTACCCAAAAAACCGAGCATCGGAGCACCGCCGGCAATGGTTGCCAAAAACGGCAGTCCTGTTTCGAGACGCGACACTTCAAGGTTGGCAACATTCTCGATTGAGGTTTGAATATCGCTCATCGGGCGACCTATACGGCTGATTCCCTTCTCCATCATACGTGCAATGGGGGTCGGGGTGTTGCGGCAGAGCTTCTGCGCTGCATCGATTTTGCCCTCCGAGATCAAATCACGCAGGCGATGCATAAAGTTGGGGTCGATTTTTGTTGCACGACGAATTGCTATATAGCGCTCGACGAAGATGAAGACGGTAACTCCGCCCAAAAGCAGCAACGGCCACATCAGCCAGCCGCCGGCCAAAAACAACTCACCGAAACTCATCGTCTTAACCGGTGCAGTCTCAATGGCAGCTTGAAGTAGTGTAATCATAGTTTGTTCTCTTATGTTTTCTTATTTGGTTTCAGTTTGGATTCTAAGGGCAAAGTTATCACTTTTTTTGCTTATTTGGGGTTGGCGAGCCCTTTTTGTCGCCTTTTTTGCGAAAGAGGTCGCCAAAGCGGTCGAAGCTGCGGCCGTAGTAGACCCCGACGCCGCTCTCCTGCAATCCCTGATTTTCGTCAAATCGGTCTATTGTGCGCGAAAAACCCTTCATAATGAGGTTGCCTGCCTTATCGAGCAGGAGTGTCAGCGAGCCGCCGCCCGATACGGGGTTCATATTGGTTGTGGCGGAAGTTTCGCCCGTATCGACATTGGCTTCCAACTCCAAAAGGAGTCGGTCGTCGATTAGTTCAGTCTGAAAATCAACGCCATAACCGCTCGACGAATACTCGCCGCTCTGTTGGTTATACTTCACGTTGAACTGATATGAATCGGTCGACAGCAGACGGCTGACCTGAGCAGTCAGGAAGCCCAACCCTATGGCGCTGCCAGCTGTGGTGCCCAACGAGGTGGTTTGTGCGGCGGTATTGTCTTCGGCATAGAATGTTCCCAATGCCAAAAGGTAGACAAACTGCGTGGCCATCATCTCCTGCGAGGCAAAGTAGCTCGACAAAATGCTCTGATACTCGGTGTTGGCATTGGGTACATTGATGCCAAAACTGATGTCGATGGCCGAGAGTCGGTTTTTGAGGTTGATGATACAGTCGACAGGCGTCATACTGCGCGCACCCTCGGTTGTTCCCAATAGCGGTGCAAGCGAGGTTTTCAGGCGGTAGACGGCCGTAAGGTCAATATCGGCATCCAAGAGCCCTCCGTTCCAGCGAATATAGCTGCCCGGGTTGATTGTAAAATCTTTCGAAATGATATTCTCGAAATTGAATCGATAGTTTCCCTCAGTGATACGGTAGTCGCCACGAATCTGCATATCGTTCTTCTGGGAGTCGAGCGTTACGTTCAGGTCGGCCGTACCGCGCGCCGTGATGAGGTTGTCGGTTGCCGGATCGAGCAACAGCCGCAATTCGGTGTCGGTTCCAACTTGCAATGCAGCAGCAATTTCGGTGCGTTTCTTGCGGCGCGAAAGCTCGTTTTTAAGGTCAAACTGCAACCTTTTCAGCTCTATAACGTCGGTGGTGTCGACCGCCGCCGCAGCATAGTCGGTGTTTACAAAATGGATATAGTCGGCACTGGCAAAGTCGGTCGTGCCATTCAACAACAGCGTGACCGACGAACCGTTGCCGGTACGTATGGCAGCATCTATAATGTTGGCCGCAGGGGTTCCGTGCAGATTGACCGCACCCGAGACGAATAGCTTGCCGTAGAGGCTCGAACCCGACTCCGAACCGGTATCGAGTACCATAAAGTCGTTTGGCAGAACCTTCACCTCGTAGCCTATTTTGCTCAAATCTTTCAGATTGAGCGAGGCCTCCACCGTGGCGCGGCTGTTGTTCAGATCGACAACCTCGGTGCGGGCAAGTGTTGCGCTATCGCCGCTAAAAACCAGTCTGACAGGTTCGACACGATAGGTGACGCCCGTAGGTACGATTTTGGCAATCAATCCATTGACTCCAATAGTGCCATAAATCGACGGACGAGAGCCGCTGCCCTTGACCGTCAGGTCGACCGAGGCAGTTCCCTCAGAGTCGGTCAACACCTTGCCGAGCAGTGGGTTAAAGACCGAAATATCGAGGTCGGCAATATCGACGCTTGCCTGATAGTTATTGTCGCCAAGCGAGTAGTTGCCGCTTAGCAGCACCGAGTCGGAAAGTGTATTTCGTACCGAAAAGTCGATTAGGTGGGCCGATGCCATCGATGCCGATAATTGCAGCGAATTGATGGCCGCGCCGTCGATATCGACGTCCGAAAGAGTAATACCGCAGCCACCCGTAGGATCGCGGAGCACCGACCCGAAACGTGCGTAGCCGTCGAGTCGTCCGTGTATGTCAACTGCCTTGTTGAGAGCAATTTGCATCGGGGCATAGAGGTCGATATTGTCTATTTTTACTTCGAGCGATGAGAATGGGCGGTCGGAGATTTCGCCGGCAATGGTAAGCGACTGGTCGCCACAACTTGCCCTGAACGAGCCGATTGAGTAGACTCCGTTGCGCGCCTCCATATCGGTTGCATCGATAAGCCAACGTTGGTTGCGATCGGCTACGTAAGAGTCGGTAATCGAACCAGTTGCCGTAATTGCGCCGGACGAGTCGCGCCCGACCGAAGCATTCACGGCCAAACGACCGAAAAGCGGCGAAGAAGAGTTGCCGAAAATGAGCGACAGATCGAGTGAGTGGCCGTTGGTCGAACCGTCGAAAGTGATTTCGGGAATGCGTGTGCCAAGAGCAAAGAGTTCGTCAAGGTCGACACGCAGACGGGGCGAGCCGCCAAAGTTGTCGCTCGCGAGGTTGACGTTAGAGGCCAAATAGTCGCCCCACTCGGCAAACCCACTCTCAACCGAGAGCGAGTAACCGCCTGCGGTAGGATTGAGGGCCAAATAGAGGCGGCTCTCGGCCGAAAGGCGCAATCCATCGACAAAGTTTTGGGCTATGTTTTCCGATTTCAGATTGATAGTCAGCGTGGTGTTGGCAGGCGAAGCTGCATTGGCAGGCACAAAAACCTTGTCGGCCACGGTGGGAAACTCGGAGGGCAGGTCGCGCGAAAGGAAGCGGAAAACATCGGCATAGCTCTCCGTCGAGCGATATTCGGCATCGAAAATCGACGAATAGATCGAGAGCGAGCGGTGGCCTTCGGTGTTGCCGGCCACAATGTTGGCAATATCGGTAGAAAGCGTATCGGTGGGCGAAATATAGACCAAATTGCTAATCATCGACTTGAACTCAATATCGTCTATCGCAAAGCCCGAACCCGAAGCCTCCAAGTTGCAGGAGAGCCACGAACGGTCGCAGTTGAACCCAAGCCGCTGAAAATCGACCCCCTGAACATCTAATATCATATTGTAGCGGCTCTCGGCAAAATTGCAGTTCACATCGGTCGACACGCGCAGCGAAGGGTCGGTCGAGAGAGCCGACAAGCGCACATCTTCACCGGCTGTGATTGTGGCATCGACATCGATTCCCGAATAGTTGTAACCCAAATATTGCAACCGCAAAAGGTGCAGAGCGGCATTGCCCTCGGCTTTTCCCTCCACAAGTGCAACATCGCCATTCAGAGTAAAGGCCGCTTTGCCAAAATCGTTGTTGGCAATCATATCTCCCAAATTAAGGTCGGAAGCAGTGATTTCGCCCGCGAACGAAATATCCTTGCTGCCAAGACCTTGCACCACCCCGTCGACATCGATTCGCCCGACAGCGGCGACCGTAACCAAATCGGCATCAATGTCGTCGATTCGGCCGTTCAGGGTGCCGCCAACCCACAGATTGCCCATTCGCGAAAGTATGGAGGCAACTGAATCGGGCAACGGACGGGTCGACAGTCGGTCGTAGATTGCGATTATCTCGTTGGCGTTGGTGCGGATATTGAGCGTAGGCAGATCGAAACGGGTTCGATTTGGGTCGGTCACATCGGCAACCGTGCCCGAAAGCGATACCGAGCTGCTGTCGGCAACCGTGAGCGAGGCAACGTTCAAATCGAAATCGTTGAGTATGCCGTCGTAGGTAGCTGTCAGCGCCGAGAGGGGCAAATCGAGTTCGGGAACGCCGTCGACAAAACCGCGCAACGCGGCAAAATTGAGCCGCGAATTGCGCAACTCAACGTGCATATCGACCGAATCGACAAACGAACGGTAGCTATCCCAACTCTTGGCATTCATAAGCAGCGAGGGCATATTGACCATTGCGCCGCCGGTGAAGACCACGGCATTTGAAAATTCCAGCAGTCCCTCGTCGACAACCATTCGCGCAGTCGACATAGCATCTATCACAACCCCCGAACGTTCGCGTCCCGAAACGCCGTGCAATTCACACTCCAAACGATTACCGTCGAGCAGCAAAGTGTGGCTCGATGCCTCAATGTTGGTGAAATACATATTTGTATAGTCGATTCCGTTGCGCACCGGACGGGCCAACTCATCTCGGTAGGCGAAGGTCGAATGGTGAACAGTAATGCCGTTAACCTCAAATGGTTTCGACTCCGGCTGTCCCATTTTTTCATTCACGCGGTCGAAAATCTGCGACAGATTGTCGCGCCCATCTTCGGGTTTGAAAATCGACAAATAGAGGCTGTCGGCAACAATATTGCCCACTTTTAGCGCCCCATTAAACAACAACTCGTTGCGGTCAATCAAAGCACTTGCACGCGAAGCGAAAAGCACCGTATCGCCATAGTAATCCCTCACAAAGAGGTCGGTTATCTCAATACGGCTCAGGCGGTCGACCGAGAGCGTCCCGATGCTGACCTCGGTTTCGGCATAACGCGACGCCAAACGAGCAACCGCAACCGACACGCGGGTCTGAATCGACGGCAACGATAAGAGCATAGCCGCAAGCACAGGCAAAAATATCGCACACAAAACTATGCACGACACTATGCCGAGTAACACTCTTCCGACTTTTTTCTTACCTTTGTACATCTGTTAGTCTTGAAATAACTTACAATATTACGATTTTTCCTTGAAAAAAACAATATGGAACCTACGATTTTGGGCATAGAATCCTCCTGTGACGATACATCGGCCGCAGTACTAAGGGGTACAGTCTTGCTTTCCAACATCATAGCAAGTCAGGCGGTACACATTCGCTATGGCGGTGTAATCCCCGAACTTGCCTCGCGTGCACACCAGCAAAACATTGTACCGGTTATTGATACGGCGCTAAAAGAGGCAGGCGTCGAAATGGACGACATCGATGCCATTGCCTTCACGCGCGGTCCCGGGTTACTCGGTTCGCTGCTCGTGGGAGTATCGTTTGCCAAGGGACTGTCGATTGCAAAAAATATTCCGCTTGTCGAGGTAAACCACCTCTCGGGCCACATTCTTTCGCACTTCATCGACCTCCAAAACGAGGAGCGTCCCCACCCTTCGTTTCCGTTTTTGTGCCTGCTCGTTTCGGGCGGACACACGCAGATTGTCAAAGTATCGTCGCCACTCGAATTCGAAATAGTCGGCACAACCATCGACGATGCCGCAGGCGAAGCCTTCGACAAGTGCGCCAAAGTGATGGGTCTGCCCTATCCGGGCGGCCCCGTAATCGACCGACTTGCCCACGAAGGCGACCCCAGGAAATTCCGTTTTGCACGTCCTGCGGTCGGTGGTTTCGACTACTCGTTCAGCGGCTTGAAGACCTCGTTCCTCTATTTTCTGCGCGACCAAATGGCCGAGAATCCCGACTTCATCGAGCAGAACAAGGCCGATTTGTGCGCCTCGCTCCAAAAGACCATTATCGACATATTGCTCAATAAGTTGGTGCGCGCCGCCAAAGAGTACGAAATCGACGACATAGCCATAGCCGGCGGCGTTTCGGCCAACTCGGGACTGCGTGAAGCGATTGAGGCAGAGGGACGCCGCCGTCATTGGCGCACATTCCTCCCTCCTCTGAAATTTACCACCGACAATGCCGCAATGATTGCCGTGTCAGGGCTCTACCGCTACCGCAACGGCGAGATATCCGACCTCTCGGTTGCCCCAGTTGCCCGACTCGAAGAGCTGATGAGCCACCCCAACAAAACAGACGAATAGCCAATCGCCCAACCAGAGCTGTTGGCCATTGGCAAAATTCAAGATTATCTTTTGCCCCTTGGTCTCTTCGGACTCTTTCGCTATTTCGCCAACAGATATAAAACAAGGAGCGGCTCAAATATTTGAGCCGCTCCTTATTTTGTGTTAAATTAAATTACTGACTATCAGAATTTGTAAGTAACTGCAACTTGCAAGCGGGGAACAGGGATAAATTTCGTGCCCGATGCTTTGCCGTTACGCTCGTATGAGCCAACGCCTGCACCAAGACCGATGGTTCCGTCAAGGCCCCAGTTCTCAGTCAAATTGTAAGCATAACCGTAAGCAGCACCGATACCGATTGCTTTTACGTTTTTCATATCGGCAGAACCTTTTGCACCACCGAAGCCCGGCAGAGCGACGTTAGCTTTGCCAAAATAGCAGCCCTCCAAGAAAGCACCGAAGTGATGTCCCGAGAAAGTTTCGGTCAGATACCAACGACCTTCAACAACTGCGCTTACGCCGGATACCTTCAAGGCTTTCCACCAGTTGAAAAATGCACCAACGACCTCACCTTCAACAGTCCATTTGGGAGCTACCTCAATCTCACCACCGACGCTAAGAGCACCGATACCGAGCATTGCAGCGTTCGAGTTGAGTTTCCAGTTAGGTTGTGCATTTGAAAACGATACAGCTACCACCAGAGCAGCAGCCAAAAGGAATAACTTCTTCATCATTAGTTTTTTATTAAATTAGACATTTTTGTGTTCACCGTTTCTCAATAACTTTCACAATGCTAAGGTACAATTAATTTTCTAATGTAGTATACGGTTTTGAAAATATTTCAAAAATTAATCAATAATTCAAATCGGCATACTTCAAGGGCGTTTCGTACTATAACATCGCCATTACATAATCTGAGTGCAAAGTAAATCAAAAATAATTAGCCGACAAAATGTTAATCAAAAAAAATACATCACGGTGTGATAAATAGGGACAAAAATTTGTTTATATTGGAAAAACAGCTACCTTTGCACAACTTTTTAAGTCAACACGGAGAGATGGGTGAGTGGCTTAAACCAACAGTTTGCTAAACTGTCGTACGGGATCACTGTACCGGGGGTTCGAATCCCCCTTTCTCCGCCAAAGTAAATTACAACAGAACCCGCGCAGTGATGCGCGGTTTTTTTTATTGCAAAGGCCTGAGAGAAATGTATTTATCATAAGGCCTTTGCAATAAAAAAAGCACAGAGTGGTTCTGTTATAATTTACTTTGCACTCCAATACAGAGCGCAGGGGAAAGGCGAGCTTCTTTTCGCGAGCCAATCCCCTCTATTTCCACCTCCCCCCAAGGAGCACGCAGGGGAAAGGCGAGCGTCTTTTTGCGAGCCACTCCCCACTCCCCACTCCAAATCCCACACACAACCCCAACCCACACCTACACGGGTAGTCAAAACACACTTTGCGTCTAAAATTTAACAGCGAGGTATTTGTGCAGCCGAATGCAGGGCGCGGGGCGCGGTGGCGTGGAAAGTGTGGGGTATTCAGGCGTTGGGCTCGGGGGCGCGGAAAATGTGGGGGTAGCTTGGGCTTGGGCTTGGGCGTGCGGTTAAGAGAGAATTTCGAAAAAAGAGAGGCCAAAGAGGTTAAATGGTTCGCTAACTATCATTGTTATTATTGTGCTCTGCGCAAATAAATTATTGGACGTCAGGCCAATCATTAATCACCTTAATCACTTTATTCACATTAAATGTATTCGACTTAGCCGACTTAGTAGACTTAGCGATATTCGTCTTCTGCCCCACCCACACCCACACGGGTGGATAAAATACACTTTGTGCCTAAAATTTAACAGCAAAGCGTGCGGGGCGTCGCGAGGGCAGGAATGACATAACGACGTCAGGCCAATGATTAATCACCTTAATCACTTTATTCACCTTAACTGTATTCGACTTAGCCGACCTATAAGACTTAGTAGACTTATCAGACTTAGCGGTATTCGTCTTCTGCCCCACCCACACCCACACGAGTGTCCAAAACACACTTTGTGTCTGAAATTTAACAGTGAGATATTTGGGTCGCAAAGGCGGAAATCAGGAAAGTCATAACGACGAGTGGCCAAAGAGGAAAAGAGGGAAAAGGGTTCGCAAACTATTATTGTTGTGCTCTGCGCAAATAAATTATTGGACGTCAGCCCAATCATTAATCACCTTAATCACTTTATCCACCTTAATGTATTCGACTTAGCAGACCTATAAGACTTAGCAGACTTGGTGGTATTCGTCTTCTGCCCCACCCCGCACCTACACGGGTGACCAAAACACACTTTGCGTTTAAAATATAACAGTGAGGTATTTGTGCAGCGGAAGCAGGGCGCGGAACCGCGGAAAACAGGTAGGCGTAGGGTTCGGTGGCGCGGAAAGTGTGGGTGGTCAGGCGCTTGGCGTGGGGTTCGGGGATTCGGAAAGTGTGGGTTGCTCAGGCGCCGGGCGTGGGGTTCGGAGGTTTGGGGCGCGAAGGCAGGGCGCGGAAAGCAGGTGTGACTGACGTTGGGCGTGGGGTTCGGGGACGCGAAAAGTGCGGGGTGGCTCAGGCGCCGGGCGTGGAGTTCGGTAGCTCGGAAAGTGCGCGGGGTCGGGAAATGCGGAAAGCAGCTGCGCGTCGGCCTGAAAGACTACCTGCCACTTGCCCTTATTTATTTGATTATTAAGGGTAACTAACTGTCAGGTCGAAAAGTGGCGCTAATCTTTACTTCAATCTTTATTGGGTAGCTTTGGGCAACCAACAATGTTGTCGGCCTGCCGTTGCGACAGACCGTGGCCGGTGTGGTCAATATAGTAGCGTCGCCGGCCAATGGCCACAAGTGCTTTACCCTCAGCGAACGAATAGGCCTCGTCGTAGAGAAATTCGGTTAATCGGTGTCCGCCGGCGGCTATGTAGCCGTATTTGTTGCCCTGACGTGCCACGATAATCCCCTCGGAACAATCCGAGAGCGAGTCGCACGAGAGTTCCGACACCTGACGACCCTGACGGTTGAAAAGCCGCCACATGCAGTTGTCGTCCAAGGCAGCCACAACGTTGGCCTCGCCAAACCAAATCATATCGTTGAACGTGTCGGGCATAACCCACCTGCCCTCACGGTCAATCAACCCATAACCCTCCGAGGTGCGCACCACGGCACGTCCCTCGTAGAAATCGCCGGCCCAAATGAGCAGTCTGTCGATCGGCAGCCGTCGACCTTTACGGTCGGCATAGCCCCAAAAATCCTCTCTCTTGAAGCGCACCAGCGTATCTTCGACAGTGCCGACAATGCGGCAGGTTTTGAAATCGATGTCGGTTGTTGTATCGTTGGCAGTCGGCGCAGTCAACCCGGCCGCAACGGCAGTAAAGCCGACCGATCCGTTCGAAAACGAAGCAAACATATCGGCAAGCAGCGGCATCGGTCGAAACGGCGACGCGGCAAGTTCCGAAAGGCGGTGAATCACAGCATCGCACGAGAGGTCGTTGTCGGGTTGTTTGATGGCACGCACAAGTGTATCCATACCATAAAATTCGGCCACCGAAATCAAGCAGCGACGGTTAGTATCGCCCATCGAGCGCGAAAAGTCGTGGTGAGAGGCAGCCATTCGCCGAAAGAGTTGCGGTTGGCAACCGGCCAAAAAGAGCATTATACCAACCGTGAGCAGCGCATAATTGTCGTCGCGCCGACAGCCCGAGGACGAGAGCGGATAATCGGTCACCAAGAGGTTGCACGAGGAGTCGACGCAGAGGTTGCGGCACGACATTGAGCCGTGAACCAAATCGACGGCAGCAAACTCCGAAGCTGCCGCAGCAACACTTTCTATCAGCAGGCGCACCGATTTGAGTTTTGAGCGTGCCGAGTTCTTACGGACAAAATCGACAATATTGTCGACACAGGGTTGTACGAGCACATCGAATCGTTCCATACCACGATTGAGACCGTAGACAGCCATTTCGTCGGGCAGAAAGAGGCATTCGGCCACAAAGCGTCGCCCCATAAGCGTGTCGAGCGAGCGTTGCCTAATCATCTCGCGCTCTTTGGGCTGACGGCCACGCGGAATGGTAAGGGTCACGTGGCGGTCATCGACCCGGGCCGTAAAGACAACCCTGTCGGTACTCACCCGAAAGAGCGGACAACCGCGCGAATCGGTATCGGGCACAATGTTGCGCAACGTCAGGAATCGTCCGTCGGGATTCGAGATGCTCTCGATAAAGTCGCCAATAAGGTGGGGAGAGTTCATCGCCTGTGGTTGTCAGATTATTTTGTCGATAGTTGCCGACCCGATACCCAGCAAGGTGACCAGTTCGTCGGTCGAAGCGTTGTAGCACATAGCGCGGTAAGGCGGCTGACAATCGGCCTCTTTGAGGGTCGAAATGTAGGAGTTGTAGAGTTCGGGCAGGGTGCTCGCGGTTGAATAGAGCAGTCGGGTCAGACGGTTGTCGGGCAGCGGCTCGTTGGCCGAGGGATACTTTATGGGGGCGGTGGAACGGTCGTAATCGGCCGAGAGGTGGATATTGACAAGCAGTGTTTGGCCGTCGAGTGTCGAAACCGACTTGATGCGCTCGGAGAGCTGCGCAATCTCTTCGGGCTCTGCATCTGAGGCCTCGCCGTCGGTCAGGTCGACCACTATCGGCGGAAAACTTGCAGGGTGATGTTTGGCCCAACGGTTGACGATGTTTTTGGTTGTGGCGAGCGCTTTGCCCAGAGGGGTCGAGCCCGAGGCGGCTGCGTCGAACCAGTATTTGCGCTCTATGACAGCCTCCGACTCGCGTCCGTCGGGCAACGTTCGACGCACAACGGTACGCTCGGTACGATATGGCATCACGGCCAAATCCGAGATGCTGTGCAGAAACGAGTTGCCTATCAGCGGCTCTACTGTTTCGCCCGAGTAGCCCACCACCGCAACGTCGAGGTAGTCGCTGACGCCCTGTTCGCGACGTGAACGGTTTAGCATCTCGTCAATCAGCATATTGGCCGTGAGCGCCACGGCAGCGGCTTTGGTGGTGGTTGTGCCGCCAAAAACGACCTCTTCGTCCATCGAGCCCGAGCGGTCGATCATCAGCACGAAAAGAGCCTTGTGGCGGCGTGTTATGGGTGCAGTGTACATAGTTATTCTCTGTTTGGGAAAAGGTGTCGAACATCTGTTAGCGGCAATGGTGAGGTCAGCACCGAACATAAACCGGTCATTCGTTCGTCGTGGGCAAAAAGCTCAGCCACACGCACAAAAGAATGGTCGTTGCCGCACAAAACCGCATCGGGCTGAAACAGCACGCCGTCGGCCGAGACCTCTTTGCAGAGCGAAGGGTCGGCAGCCAAAGCGTGCAACATCAGCGCAAGAAGCGCTATGCCGTAGCCGTCCAACAGTTTCGAATAGTCGGCCGCAGTACGTTTGGGGTGAGTATAGAGGGGTGTACCGACAGCTCCGCGCGAATCGAGGCAGGGAGCATAGAGCGAGTCGAAATCGACCAACGACATTTGGCCGTCGGCGGCAACCACAATGTTTTCGGGTTTCAAATCGCCGTGCGCCCACTGCTCCGACAGCAGCCGTGCGGCAAAGAGGTCGAACGCCGAAGCCAAGCGCTCAAAACTGCCACAGTCGCCTTTGTGCACGGCACTGCGAATGGCAAAGTCGAGTGTTCGCCCCTGCAACCACGGCATCAGGACGGCATCTGTAAAGCAGAAACGGTTATGCGAAAAGACCATAACCTCGTCGGGCAGAAAGTTGACCCGACAGGCTATTGGCGACCGCAGGGCCGCCACGAACGAGTAGCGTTCGGCCAAGTTATCGAGGTGGTCGGTATAACATTTCAGGGCACAGGTTTGCTCCTCACAGCGTATTTTAAAGACCACCGAAGCATTGCCCGACACAAAAATCGGCTCGCCACGCAGGTCGCAAAACGGCTCAACCGCCTTCAACGAACAGAACATTCCGTCGGGATTGGCGAGCGTATCCATCAGCTCTCTTATCAGCAGACGCGGCATCGGTCAAAAAAAAGGTTATCGCAACCGGGGTTGCAGTATAACTACAAATTTAATAAAAAATAGTCAAACCGTTCTAATGGTTGCCGCTTTTTTCGCCAAAATCAGTACCTTTGCAAAAAAGAACCCCGTCTATGATAAAAACCGAATATATGCCATTTGTCGACGAGCTGATTACGCTCGCCATTAAAGAAGATATTGGCGACGGCGACCACACCTCGCTGGCCACTATTCCTGCCGAGAGCCGCGGACGAATGCGGCTGTTGGTCAAGCAGGAGGGAATAATTGCCGGAATCGACATTGCCGAAGAGGTCTTCCGCCGTTTGGACGCGGAGGTCGAAATCGAGCGACTGCTCCACGACGGCGACCGCGTCAGCCCGGGCGATGTTGCATTCTTCGTGGAGGGACACACGCGCACGCTGTTGCAGGCCGAACGCATTGTGCTCAACATTATGCAGCGTATGAGCGGCGTGGCGACCCAAACGGCAGTCTACGTCGAGGCCGTTGCAGGCACCGGTTGCCGCATACTCGACACCCGCAAGACCACCCCCGGTATGCGCGTATTGGACAAAATGGCCGTCAAAACGGGTGGCGGCGAAAACCACCGTATGGGACTTTTCGATATGGTGCTGCTCAAAGACAACCACATAGATTTTGCAGGCGGCATAGTACCTGCCATTACCGCAGTACGCCAATATTTGGCCGACAAAGGCAAGACCATTCCCGTCGAATGCGAAGTGCGCAGCCTCTCCGACATTGACCTCGTATTTGAGGCAGGCGGAGTAGACCGCATAATGTTCGACAACTTCACCCCCGAGCAGACCGCCGAAGCCGTTGCCAAGGTTGCACACCGTGCCGAAACCGAATCGTCGGGCGGCATTACGCTCGAAACCATTCGCCGCTATGCCGAAACAGGTGTCGACTTCATCTCTGTTGGGGCACTGACCCACCAGATCAAGAGCCTCGATTTGAGCCTGAAAGCAGTAAAATAAGCCTATTATGAGAAACCTCGTTCAAACATTTGTCGCAATCGCTCTCTTCACCGCCACCGCCGCAGCACAACCGCGTTTCACTTACGACGACATTGCTTCGGGACGTTTTGGCCAGAGGGGTACAAACAGTATGGAGTCGATGGCCGACGGCGAACACTACACCACCGTTTCGGAAGGCAAAATAGTCTGCCGCGCCTATGCCGACCCCGAAATGCAGCAGACACTGTTCGACACCAAAATGCTTGGCGAAAGTCACCTTTCGGGTTACTCATTCAGCTCCGACGAGCAGAAGATTCTGCTACGTATCGACTCTCGCCCACTCTACCGCCGCTCGCACTTCTCGCGCTACGCCGTCTACTCGATTGCCGACAACTCGCTTACCGAACTGTCGACGCGCAACGACCTGCGCTATGCCGAGTTCTCGCCCGACGGACAAAAAGTGGTCTATGTGGTCGATAACGACATCTACATCGAAACATTGGCCAACGGCTCGGTAACGCGCGTCACCTCCGACGGCGAGTGGGGCAAAATAATCAACGGCCTGCCCGACTGGGTCTACGAAGAGGAGTGGGCCATTGACCGCGCACTCTGCTGGTCGCCCGACTCACGCAAGATTGCCTTTCTGCGCAGCGACGAAACCTTGGTAAGAGAGTTCAAATTTATGAAGTATCTGACCGGCACGCCCTACCCCGAGGTTTTCTCCTACAAATACCCCAAAGCAGGCGAAATTAACTCGTCGGTCGAACTCTACGTCTACTCGATAACAGACGGCCGAACGACCCGAATCGACACCTCCGACGACCCCGACAAATATGTTCCCTACTTTAAGTGGACACCCGACGGCCGTCTCTACTACTACCTTATCAACCGTTTGCAGAATCACCTGACGGTCAATTTGGTAGTCGGCAACGGCTTGCAGCAGACCATCTACGAGGAACAGTCGCCCACCTACATCGACGGCATCTCGGCCGATATGGTTCGTTTCCTCTCCGATTCGAAACGTTATTTGGTACTCTCGGAACGCGAGGGCTACAACCACCTATATTTATATAAGCTTGGCAAGGGCAGGATTGCCAAACTGACCGACGGCCCGTGGAACGTCACCGAAGTGGTTGCCGTCAGCGACAAACGTATTTGGTATTTGTCGACCGAAACCTCGCCACTGGAACGCACCTTCTACTCGATAGGCATCAACTCCAAGGACAAGAGACTGCTCTCCGCCGAGCGCGGAACAAGCCGCATAACCCCCAGCGCAGGGTGCCGCTACTATATCGAAAACTTTTCCAACACCGCAACACCTGCCACCCTCACACTCCACCGCGGCGACGGCCGACTGCTACGCACTCTTGAAGATAATGCCGCGCTGAAAGCCTACATCGACTCAATAGAGATGCCGCGCAAAGAGTTTTTCACCTTCACCAAGGCCGACGGCACCACTCTGAACGCCTACATCATCAAACCAAACGACTTCGACCCCTCGAAACGTTATCCGTTGCTGCTCACGCAGTACAGCGGCCCGGGTTCGCAGGACGTGCGCAACCGCTGGTCGGTCGACTGGGAGGACGCGCTGGTTCAACAGGGCTACATTGTGGTCGACTGCGACCCGCGCGGAACGGGTTTCCGCAGTGCCGATTTCAAGAAACAGACCTATGGCATAATGGGCCGTATGGAGACCGAAGACCAAACCGAGTTTGCAGCCTATATGGCCTCGCAGCCCTACGTCGACCCCTCTCGCGTGGGCATCTACGGTTGGAGCTACGGCGGTTTTATGGCGCTAAACTGCATTCTTAAAGGTGCCGACACCTTCAAAATGGCCATAGCCGTTGCACCCGTAACCTCGTGGCGCTACTACGACTCGGTCTACACCGAGCGCGTCAACGGTCTGCCGCAAGACAACCCCGAGGGCTACGACCAACCGTCGCCTATCGACTACGCTGCCAACCTCAAAGGACGACTGCTCGTGATTCACGGCACCGCCGACGACAATGTTCACATTCAGAACACCCACGCTATGGTCGACCGCTTCACCCGCGCCGGCAAAGAGATCGATATGATGCTCTACACCGATGACAACCACTCGATGATGCCTGGCGGCCGACGCTCGGTTCGCCAAAAAATGGTCGACTACTGTTTGGAGAACTTGTAGTATGGTTCAGACTGTCAATATGGCTATGACATATGCCTAATTCAAAGGGTCGCATCTTTCGGTGCGACCCTTTTCGTTTGAAGTTTTAACGGTCTATTCAGGCATTGCCTATGAAAACGGATCTACTCGGCAGAGTGGATCTGTTTTATTATCTCGCCGCCGTGCTCGATAGCCTTCTCGTTGTCGGGAAGCGACTTCCAAGCGCGTTCGGGAAGCGATTTTTTCAATCCGATTTTAACGTATTCCATCGACACGATTGGGTTTACTTTCAAAAAACCGCCCAATATCATCGTGTTGAACAGACGAGCGTTGCCAATCTTGGCACACTCTTCGGTTGCATCAATGCGGTAGATGTCGATATCTTTGCGTTCGGGGTGGCGGGTTATGCCGTTACCGTCGTAGATCAGAATACCGCCTTTGCGCACCTTGCTCTCGAACTTGTCGAGGCTCTGTTGGTTGAGCACGATTGCCGTGTCGAAAATCTCGACAATAGGCGAACTAACGGGCTTGTCGCTGATGACCACCGTAACGTTGGCGGTACCGCCACGCATCTCGGGGCCGTAGCTGGGCAGCCAGCTCACCTCGTAACCCTGCATCATACCCGAATAGGCCAAAATCTTACCGGTCGAGAGGACACCCTGTCCTCCAAAACCTGCTATGATTAACTCTTCTTTCATAGTTCTTTTCAATGATTAAATGTCTTTCAAATCGCCGATCGGATACTCGGGCAACATATTCTCTTCCAACCACTTGTTGGACTGTACAGGAGTCATCTTCCAACCGCTGTTGCAGGTCGAAACAATCTCTACAAACGAGAGTCCCTTGCCGGCCATCGAGTTCTCGAAAGCCTTGCGTATGGCCTTTTTGGTCTTGCGCACGGCAGAGGGAGTGTGAACGCTCTGACGGGTGACGTAGCAAACACCCGGCAACTCGCAGATCATATTGGCTATCTTATAGGGGTAACCGTTGATCTTGGCATCGCGGCCGTAGGGACAGGTGGCGGTCTTCATACCCAGAAGGGTCGTAGGAGCCATTTGTCCGCCCGTCATACCGTAGATTGCGTTATTGATGTAGAACACGGCAATGTTCTCGCCGCGGTTGCAGACGTGGATACTCTCGGCTGTGCCGATAGCTGCCAAATCGCCGTCGCCCTGATAGGTGAAGACCATCTTCTCGGGGTGTAGGCGTTTGATTGCCGTTGCAACTGCCGCAGCACGACCGTGAGCAGCCTGTGCCCAGTCGATGTGGAGGTAGTTGTAGGCGAAGACCGAACAGCCCACGGGTGAAACGCCGATGGTTGCATCTTGCAGCCCCATCTCTTCAATAACCTCGGCAATCAACTTGTGGATTGTGCCGTGGCTGCAACCCGGGCAGTAGTGCATAACCTTGTCGGTCAGAATTGGAGTACGGCCGTAGACAAGGTTCTCTTTCGTTTTTTCAACAATATATTCTGCCATAGCGCTTTACTTTTTAATAATTTTGTTCAACAATGCCTCGTAGATCTGGTCGGGCGAGAAAACGGCACCACCGGTACGACCGTAGTGCTCGACTGGTACGCGGCCGTTGACAGCCAAACGCACGTCCTCGACCATTTGACCCATATTCAGCTCTGCGACCAAAACGCCTTTGGTACGTGCGGCGGTTTCGGCAATCACCTTGCTCGGGAAAGGCCAGAGGGTAATCGGGCGGATAAGTCCCACCTTGTAACCGTTCTCGCGAGCCGTCTCGATAGCGTTCTTGCTGATGCGAGCCGAAGAACCGAAGGCTACGATAAGGTAGTCGGCATCGTCGGTCATATACTCTTCGTAACGTACCTCGTCGCGCTCGCAACGGGCATACTTCTCAAAGATTTTGTAGTTGAAACGCTCCTGCGCATAGGGGTCGAGTTCGAGCGAGGTGATGACGTGCTCGGGGCGGTCGGCCGTTTTGCCGGTCAAAGCCCAGTCGCCACACTTGGCGATAATCTCTTCATTGGTCCAACGCGGACGCTGCTCGGCCAACTCCACCTTCTCCATCATCTGACCGATAACGCCGTCGGAGAGAATCATAACGGGGTTGCGGTATTTGAATGCCAAATCGAAGGCATCGAAGACGAAGTCGTGCATCTCCTGAACAGAGGCAGGAGCAAGTACAATGACCTTATAGTCGCCGTGACCGCCGCCCTTGACGGCTTGGAAATAGTCGCTCTGCGCAGGCTGAATGGTACCCAGTCCCGGGCCGCCGCGCGTAACGTTAATGACCACGCAGGGCAACTCGGCACCTGCAATGTAGGTCAAACCCTCGCACATCAGACTGATGCCGGGGCTTGAAGAAGAGGTCAGAACCCTCTTGCCGCACGATGCACCGCCATAGACCATATTGATCGACGATACCTCGCTCTCGGCCTGAACGACCACCATACCGGTAGTCTTCCACGGTTCCAGCTCCATAAGTGTCTCCATAACCTCCGATTGCGGGGTAATGGGATAGCCGAAATAACCGTCGGCTCCGCAACGAATGGCGGCAATAGCCAGCACTTCGTTGCCTTTCATCAATTTAACTTCTCCCATAGCTTACTCGAATTTTTGGCGGTAAACGGTGATACACGTGTCAGGGCAGATGACTGCGCAGCTGGCGCAACCCGTACAGTTGTCGGGCGTGGCCATAAAAGCATAGTGGTAACCCTTGCCGTTGACGTGGGGCGAGAGCGCCAATACGTCGCACGGACAAGAAGCGACACAAACCTCGCAACCTTTGCAACGTTCGGTGTCGACAATAATTGTTCCCTTGATTTTTGCCATATTGTTTTCTATATATAGTAGTTATAAATTATTAGGTCTTCCTCGTAATTCACTTACAAATATAAACCATTTTTGCCGAAAAAAGTGCTTTTCTTAAAAATTATTTTCTCCATTCATACATTTCGGCTATCGGAATGGCGATTCCGACACGAAAACGGCTGAATGGGTAATCCCTCAAACCACGCCCACAGTCGACAAAAAGGTCACAATAATCCAATTTGAGAGTTGCTTTGAGCGATGCAAAGAGCAATTTGTCGCCGTCTTTGCGCCAACCCGAATAGCCCCCAATCTGTGCCTCAATGTCGTACTTTGTTCCAACGGCGCTCAACATAAATCCATAGAGCAGCGCGTCGTTTTGGCGTGCGGCGGCCATCTGCCAGCAGAGGAAACCTACATTTGCAACTGCACGCAACTCGCTAAAACACATTTCGTTCATTTTTAGCGATTTACCAAAGAAGGCATCAATGAAGTAGCCTGCCGAGTCGTAGAATCGCTGTTTGTGATAGTCGGCTCCCGAAGCGGTTTTGATGCCCACACGCACCAACACGTCGGGCAGGAAGGCTCTGTCGCGGCACATCTGAATATCGGTCGACACATATATATCGCCACCCACGTCGCCCGAATCCCAGTCGTTGTCGGTGTCGCGCCACCACTCATATATTGCCCCCCACACATTGAGCGACATTCTGCCGGGTGCAAACGGAAGCGAACAATAGTAATAGGGGTTGAGCGTCAGGCTGCCATCGAAACCAACAAACCCTTCCGAGGCTGCCGTGAGGCTCACTTTGCGCGGCACTATGGCGTTGTTCATCGGTGGAAACGGGAATGCGTTGGGGCCAAAATATTTGGGCGCAACAACAACTGCCGCCTCTTGTGCCGCCAGATGCAATGGGAGCAATAACAGTAGTATCGTTAACAGTTTCTTCAATTGAAATGCAGGTCTGAAAGTCAAATACAACTAAGTCTACTAAGTCTACTAAGTTTAATAGGTCGACTAAGACCAACACAATTAAGGTGCGCAAAATGCGCACCTTAATTGTATCAAAATTCGTGAATAACCACTCCGCTGCGGAGCTTCGGCTCAAACCACGTCGTCTTCGGCGGCATAATGTTGCCGCTGTCGGCTATGTTGATGAGCTGTTTCATCGAAACGGGATAGAGCGCAAAAGCGACCTTCATCTCGCCGCTGTCGACTCTGCGTTGCAGCTCGCCCAAACCGCGAATGCCGCCCACAAAATCGATGCGTTTGTCGCGACGCAGGTCTTTGATGCCCAATATCTTGTCCAACACAAGGTTAGAGAGAACCGTGACGTCCAAAACCCCAATGGGGTCGTTGTCGTCGAAAGTTCCCTTTTTGGCCGAGAGCGAATACCAATCGCCGCCCAAATACATTCCGAAATTATGGAGTGCATTGGGTTTATATATCTCTTTACCAACCTTTTCGACCTTGAAATCATTACTCAAAGCGGCCAAGAACTGCTCTTCCGACAGACCGTTCAAGTCTTTAACCAGACGGTTGTAGTCGATGATTCCGAGCTGCTCGGCAGGGAAAATCACCGCCAGAAAGTAGCAATACTCCTCAGTGCCGTTGTGGTTCGGATTGGCCTTCATACGCTCCTCACCCACCCTTGCAGCAGCTGCCGTGCGGTGGTGTCCGTCGGCCACATAGAGCGACGGAATCTGCTCAAAGATAGCGGTAATGTGGTCAATCACAGCGCTGTCCGGAATCTTCCAGAGAGTATGTCCTACGCCGTCTTCCGACACGAAATCGTACTCGGGCTCGCCTTTGATGACCTGCTCGACAATCGTGTCCATATCTTTGCGCTCGGGATAGGCAAAAAATACGGGTTCGAGGTTGGCGTTCTGCGCGCGGACGTGTTTCATACGGTCCTCCTCCTTGTCGGCACGGGTCAGCTCGTGTTTCTTGATGCGTCCCGAAAGGTAGTCTTGGAAATGACAGCAGGCAACCAAACCGTATTGGCGACGGCCATTCATCGTCTGGGCATAGATGTAGTAGTACTCCGCAGGGTCTTTGACGAGCCACCCGTTGGCCTTCCACTTCTTGTAGTTCTCGACGGCTTTGGCATAGACCTTATCGTCGTGTTCGTCGGCTATGGGGTCGAAATCGATCTCGGGCTTGATGATGTGCAGCAGACTATTCTCGCCTGCCTCGGCTTTTGCCTCGGCCGAGTTCAACACGTCGTAAGGGCGCGAAGCAACCTCTTTGGCGAGCGATTGTGGCGGACGTACTCCGCAGAATGCCTTGATTTTAACCATCTTGTTCTCGGCTATTTGTTTACCTGAAAACGGGTATTGCCCGTAGCAAAGAAGTCGACGATTTGCGCTGCCGCAGCGTGGGCAGCATTGAAGTTGGCCTCGGCAGTCTCGGCACCCATTTTCTTGGGAGTTGCAAAGACACGAGTACCAAAGGCTTCGTTCAACTCGGCTTGGTTGCCGGCAGCAATATCGGTAGCATATTTCATATCGGTACGCTCGCCAAGCAGCTGCATCAACTCTGCCTCGTTGATGACCTCCTTACGCGCGGTATTGACAACCGTTGCGCCTTTGGGCATACGGTTCAAAAGTGCGTAGTTAATGGAGTTCTTGGTCTGTTCGGTTGCCGGAATATGAATCGACACGTAGTCGACCGAAGCGTAAAGCTCTTCGACCGAAGCGACTTGGTGCACTCCGTCGGCTTCAAAAACTTTGGGGTCGGTGATGAACGGGTCGAAAGCATAGACCTCCATACCCATTGCCTTGCCGTAGCGGCCCACCAGTTTGCCAACGTTGCCGTAGGCGTGGATTCCGAGCCGTTTGCCGTGGATTTCCGAACCTGTTCCGGCGTGGAAACAGTTACGAGCCATATAGATCATCAGCCCGATGGCCAACTCGGCAACACCGTTGGAGTTCTGCCCGGGGGTGTTCATCACAACGATTTTGCGAGCTGTACAGGCCCCCAAATCGACATTGTCGTAACCGGCACCGGCACGAACCACGATTTTGAGTTTCGGTGCGGCAGCCACAACCTCGGCAGTAACCTTGTCGCTGCGGATTATGAGTGCGTCGGCCTCGGCCACGGCTTCGAGCAGTTGGCCCTTATCGGTATATTTTTCGAGCAGTGCGAGCGTATTACCCGACTTCTCGACCACTTCGCGAATGGCATCAACGGCCTTTTTGGCGAATGGTTTTTCGGTTGCAACTAAAATTTTCATAGGTTCAATCAGTCCATAAAAGTCGACCGAGCGTTCTACACGCCTCTGAAAAGTGTATGGAACGATAGTCGGCATACAATTAATAATTTAATGACTTTAAGGTCTTTAAGGACTTTAATACTAAGAATGAATTTTCTCAAACTCCTGCATACAGTCGACCAGAGCCTGAACGCTCTCGATCGGCAGTGCGTTGTAGCAGCTTGCGCGGAATCCGCCAACCAAACGGTGGCCCTTGATTCCGACCATACCGCGAGCCTTGGCAAACTCCAAAAATTCGGGTGCCAATGCTTCGTACTCGGGATTCATCACAAAACAGATGTTCATTCGCGAACGGTCTTCTTTTGCGACCGTGCCGCGGAAGAGCGAGTTGCGGTCAATTTCGGCATACAAAAGGTCGGCTTTGGCCACATTGCGACGGTACATCTCCTCCATTCCGCCAATCGATTTGAGCCAACGGAGAGTCTCCATAAGCACGTAGATTGGGAATACGGGAGGTGTATTGTACATCGAATCGTTCTCGACGTGGGTATTGACGTTGACCATCGAGGGGAGCTGTCGGCAGACTTTCTGCAACATATCGTCGCGAATGATGACAAACGTAACGCCGGCAGGTGCGAGGTTTTTCTGTGCACCGCCGTAGATAATGGCGTATTTCAAAACGTCGACCGGGTGCGAAAGGATATCGGAGCTCATATCGCAGATGTGCGGAATGGGTGAATCGATGTCGGTGTGATACTCTGTACCGTAGATAGTGTTGTTCATACAGGTGTAGAGGTAGTCGCAGTCGGTCGGAATAGCAAAATTCTTGGGAATGTAGGTAAAGTTTTTGTCCTCGCTGCTTGCAATAACCTCCACCTGGCCATAGAGTTTAGCCTCCTTAATGGCCTTTTTCGACCAAACGCCCGTGTTGACATAAGCGGCTTTGGTTTTCAGGAAGTTGGCCGGCATATGGAAGAACTGGGTGCTTGCGCCGCCGCCCACGAAGAAAATCTGGTAGTTGTCCGGAATACCCAACAGCTCACGGAAGAGGCTCTTGGCTTCGGCAATGACTGCCTCAAAATCTTTTGTGCGGTGCGAAATAGAGAGAATCGACAATCCGCTGCCATTGAAATCCAAAACTGCCTCGGCAGCTTTTTTGATAACTACATCGGGAAGAATCGATGGTCCTGCGTTGAAATTGTGCTTAATCATTTCGTTTTAGGATTAGAATTGTTAGTTATTATCTGATGTTTGATTACAATTCGTAATAATGATTCACAAAATTAGTCTATATTTTCGAGTAAAGCAATAGTTATGGTTGAAATAATTTGTTGTAGTCAATCGTCAAGCAGCCACCAAACAATCTACCAAAACGAGAGTAGGCGGACAATTTGATGTCCGCCTACTCTCGTTAATAGGAATTTGAATATATACTACTCTATCGAACCGGCACCTGTCTTGATGTTCAAGATGGCCTTTTGGCCTACGGTTACAGCCACAGCTGCTTGGTCTTCACCTTTGGCACGATAAGCAATCTGGCCGTCGATTACATTGAACTCGGCTTTCCACCAGTTTTCATCGTCCAAGAAAGCGTTGCGCATACACATACGGAGGTTACCGGCGTTGGCAAAAGCGGGCGAAGTGATTGTGCCTGCCTCATCGTCAACCGTAAACTTGTTGGCATCAATGAATGCATCGGCACCCCAAACGCCACCGACAACGTCGCCCAACAGGTAGACTACCGGTTTCTCGATGTAGACCTTCTCGGCAACCAAGTCGACAACCACCTGATAGACGCCCGAAGCAGCTACTTTGGCATTCTCACCACCTTTGTCGTAGGCTCCGCCTTCAACGATAGTCGCTGACGATACACCGAAAGCAGCGTCCCAATTAAGAGCAGGAGAGAATTTGAGGCCTTCGTCGGCAACACCTGCCTGCAAGTAAACAAATGCCCAGAATTTACCCTCGTCTTTGGTCTTAATCATTGTGCCGTACGAACCCTCGTCCCAAGTCCAGTTATTATATGAATTACCTGTGAAGTAGAGGTTTTCGGGATATGAAGGCACATAGTCGCCGGTCTTAACAATCTTTGCCTGATAGAGGTTGTCCGAAATGATGTATTTCAGAGTAACGGTATAGATACCGGCAGTTGCATTTGCGATGTTGTCGCCACCCGATTGCAGGTTGGCAAATGCCTCGGTCAGAACATTGGCATCACCCTTTTGAACACCGGTAATGTCGGAGTAGGTGTTGATGGTGTTGTTGGTCTCGTCGGTATTGAGTTTAAGGGTAACACCCCAGCCTTGTCCGAAACGGAATTTGTAAGAGTCTTTTTTGATGGTTACATTGGTTTTCTCCCAAGTAACCACGCCATTGTTGTAAGTTGCCTCGCCCAACGGGAGTTCATCGCTCCAACCGTTGATAGCGCCACCAATAAGACCCCAGTTGACTTTAACAACCGACACCTCTTTGAGGTCGGTGTTGAGAGCAACGAAATACATTCCCGGGTCGGTAATGGTAATAGCTGCACCCTTGTCGGTAACAGTGTAGATATCGCCAATGTCGGCCAACGACGAGTCGCCGTCAACATAGAGTTCCGACGTTTTGGTTCCACCATAGACAACCGAACCGTCTTTGAGTTCAACATTGAACGAGCCTGCTTTCAGGAAGGCAAAGTTGCCAAGAACCACGTCGGTCTCGGTCAAACCGTTGCTCTTCTCCGAGTCGAGGTTCAACGAGCCAAGTTGGGCAGCATCTTCTTTGCCGTCGAAATAGGTGGCATCGCCTGTAATGTACCATTTGGCAGCTTCGGTAATTTTCGGGCCGTCGCCTTTTTCGCCGCACGAGGTGAACAGCATTGCTGCACCTGCAAGAATCATCATTAATTTTTTCATAATTCCAAGTGATTTAGATTAATAATTGTTTTATTTTTAAGAATTTCCTTATTTGTAGATTTAATAGTCCTTGTTCTGAGTATAGCCCTCCATAGTCTTCATAACATCTTCGGGGATAGGGAATACTATTTTGTGGGCAGACACGGTGGGACGATCGCCCATTGTTTTGGTGAATTTACCGAAGCGAACCAAGTCGTTGCGGCGCCAGTTCTCCCACGAGAGTTCCAGGAGGCGTTCATTCAAAATATCGTCGAGGGTTTCGCCCGTATAGGTCGAACCCGAGCGCTGACGCACTTTCGACAGAGCATCGCCGGCAGCCACACCATTACGCACATTTGCCTCGGCTTTCATCAGCAATACGTCGGCATAGCGGAACAGCACGTAGTCGTTGTGTTGGAGTTTGCCCTTTTCGGTAGCCGCCTTGTCGATTTCGTATTTGGCCCAGCGTGCACCACCCAACTTCTCGGCAGCGTCGCCCGAAAGGTCGAGTTTCACGTTTTCGGGTTGATAGATGACCTTCACACCCGTCGAGCTGTCGGCTATCTGTTTGCCGTCGGCATCGAGAGCAGCACCGTCGTAGAACGATTTCGAAAGACGGGTGTCGCCATAGGTGTCGCGGTGAGTTTTGAATACGGCATAGGCCTCTTTGGTGAGCGAAGCACCGTTCCACGCATCATAACCGTAGGCAGCGCCGTGGCTGTAATTCAAACTGCGAATCATATAGTACATCTGTGCGCTGTAAAGCGTCGGATCCATTGGAATGACAAAGATATTCTCAACCGAGGTCTCATTGGCGACCGCAAAGTTGGTCGAGAAATCCTTTTCGAGGTCGTAACCCAAACCGGTCACGGCATCGCAATACTCCACAACTTTTCCCCACGCATTTACGTCGGTACCGTTCTCCTTGATAGTGGCAGCACCGTTAGGCACACCATTATTGTCGGTCCAATCGTTATCGTTGAATACTTGGGCATTGATGGCGAGTTTGGCCAACAGGAAATAGCCGACGCCCTGCGTCATACGGCCGTAGTAGGAACCTGCCAAATTGCTGTGATCGGTGGCGAGCAGTTCGACCGACTCCTGCAACTCTTTGACTGCAAATTCGAAAACCTCTTTGCGATCCGACTGTCTGACGTCGCTCATCTTGGTTTTGGAGCTGACCACAAGGGGTACACGTGCATACATATCGAGCAGATAGTAGTAGTACATCGCACGCAGCGAACGCAGCTCGGCAATATATTTTTTATAGTTGTCGTTATCGGGGGCGTCGGCCAAAAGTCCCGAGAGCAGGTCGATCGACGAGTTGCACTTGCCAACCACCTCATAGAGGTAGTTCCACGAATCTTTGATAATGCCGTTGTCGGTGCTCCAATCGAGTTGGTAGAGTTGTGCCCAAAGTCCGCCGTCCGACCAGTCGCCGCCACGGGTTGGGAGTATAAATTCGTCGGAGGCCAATTCGCAGATGTCGTAGAGGCTGCGGTCGGTTCCTGCCAGTCCGCGATAGCCGCTTGCAGAGCCAATAAGGGTATAGATGTTGGCAACTGCATTGGCGTAAATCAGTTCGGGAGTAGCATAAGCATCGGCCGGAAAGATTTGGTCTTTGGGATTCTCGGCCAAAAAGTCGCTGCAACCCCACCCCAACATCATTGTCGAAACAATCAGTATTGCTTGTGATTTAATCTTTTTCATAGCGGTTTAGAAGTTTAATGAAAGACCGAGTGAATAGGTGCGGCTCATAGGATAGAACCGTTTGTCGTCGATACCCAGATTGCTGCCCACCACGGTACTGTTGATCAGCGGCGACAGACCCGAATAACCCGTGAAGGTATAGAGGTTGTTGACCGAGAAATAGATGCGCATCGAGCGGCAGTAGCGAGCCTTGTCGACATTAAAGTTGTAACCGACCGTCACGTATTCGATATGGACGTAGTCGCCATCTTCCAACCAGTAGTCCGTCACGCGGCTGTCGCGGATATTCAGCGCCGGAGCCTCTTTCAGAACGTTGTAGGTTGGGAACTGGGTCATATTCATATAGGTGAGCGAGGTACCGTTGTAGATCTTGTGGCCGAAAGCGCCATTGAGTTGCATCTGCACGTCTAACCCATAGAAGCGGTAGTTCAGATTGGCACCCAAAAATACCTTGGGCACTGCCTGACCTGCCACATAGCGGTCTTTACCGTCGTTAAGGTCAACTTTGCCGTCCTCGTCGAGGTCGACGATATTGTATTTCAGACCCGATTTGCCTTGGTCGATCAGACCGTCGGTTTTGGGCAGGTAGAAGACGCCCACGGGTTGGCCTACGATTTGGTAGACAGCCTGATTGTTGCCGCCGATGAAGCCTGCGCCGTTGATGCCGCCGAGCGACATATATTTGGCAGCCGACAGATCTTCGCCCATATAGGTACCGCTCAAAGAGAGCAGTTCGTTGGTCTGGTAGGTAACATTGAACGAGAGGTGCAACGACTGATTTTTGCGATTGAAGACCTGATAGCCCACACCCAGCTCAACACCGTCGTTCTTCATCGAGCCGAGGTTGGCCAGCAACGAGGGATAGATGAACGGTGGAACAGGTACTTTGTAGTTGTAGAGCAAACCCTCGGTCACCGAGTGGTAGTAGTCCAAACTCATTGTCAGTTTGTTGTCCAAAATGGCAAGGTCGATACCCGTATCGAACATCTTCTTCTCCTCCCAACGAAGGTCGGGGTTGGCATTGCGAGCCACGCCGTAGGTAACCACCTGACTGCCGTCGACGGTGGTGATGCCTTGCGGAACCATCATCTCCAACGAGTTGTAGGACGAAATGGCATCTTGGTTACCGGTAACGCCGTAGCCTACCCTAACCTTCAATTCGTCGAGCCACGAAACGTCTTTCAGGAACTCCTCGCGACTTGCCACCCACGCAAACGAACCCGACGGGAACATACCCCACTTGTTGTTTGCTCCGAGTTTCGACGAACCGTCGGCGCGGAAGTTGACCGTAGCGATATATTTGCCTGCATAGACGTAGTTGAAACGTCCCATAAACGAAGCCAACTGGTAGCCGTTGTTGTAGGAGCTTACGTCGCCGTACTTGACCAGTGCGCCGGCAGCCAAATTGTTGTAACCAAAATAGTTGGTTCCAAACTTGCGTGCCGTTGCACCAAAGCCTGCATAGGTGTATTGCTGAAACTCGCCAAGCAACAACGCGTCGATGTGGTGTTGGTCGAAATCCTTTTTATAGCTGAGTGTGACGTTACCCATAATCACCTCCGAAAGATTGAGGTTTTTGGAGGCACGTCCGTCCGACTCGCGTATGCCCTGCTTGATGTTCAGAGGAATGTAGACCGAGTTGACTTTATTATTATAGGTATATGAACCGAATGCCGACAATTTGAGTCCGTCGGCTATGTTCCAAGCCAGTTTTGCGTGAATGTTGGCATAGGCGTTCTGCTCCTGGTCGTCGATAGTCAGACGGCCGAGCGGGTTGTCGACCTCGTTGGCGTTTGGATCTTCATACCACGTACCGTCGGCCTTTTGTGCCGAGGGGAAGGTCGGGTTGAAGGCAGCGGCCGAGTAGAATGTTTTTTGCAGGTCGTTGACATAGTCGTTCTCCTTCATCGAGGCAAACATTCCCATTTCGAGCACGAGTTTGTTGTCGAACATCGACTGCATAGCATCGAATTTGGCGGTGTAGTTGCGCATACCGCTGCTCTTGATGATACCCTGCTGGTCGATAACACCCAACGATGCACGATAGCTCGAATTGCGGCTGCCCGAACCGAACGAGATTTTGTGGTTTTGAATCGAGCCCAAACGCTCCATCTGGTCGATGAAGTTGGTGGCATCGCCTGCATCGAGTGCTGTGGCGATTTTGTATTGCGAAACAGCCGCACGGTACTCGTCGGCCGAGAGCATCTCGATGTTTTTGTAGACCTGTTCGACACCAAACGAGCCTTCGTAATTGAGGTTGGTTGAGCCGGCACCGCCCTTGGTGGTGGTAACGACAATCACGCCGCTTGCACCGCGCGAACCGTACTGTGCAGTCTCGGAGGCATCTTTCAGAATGGTGTAGCTCTCAATATCCGACGGAGCGAGTGCATTGAGCAGCGAGAGGTCGCCGAACACGCCGTCGATGATGACCAACGGGTCGTTGCCGCCCGAAAGCGAAGTCGTACCTCTGACGCGGACGCTCGGCGTTGTGGTGGGGTCGCCACCGCTCTTCTGAATCACCACGCCGGCCACCTTGCCTTTGAGGCTCGAGAGGGGGTTGGCGTTGAAGCCGCTGTTGAGTTCCTCCTTGCTTATCTTCTGTACTGCACCCGAAATTGTGTGGCGGCTGCCGGTTGCATAACCAACAGCTATCACCTCGTCGATTTCGACGCCCGAATTTTGCAACACAATCTCGATGAATGTACGATTGGCGACCTCGACTTTTTGGGCCTCCATTCCCAAATATTCGACAGTCAGAGTTCCGTCCGACGGAGCCGAGATTTTGAATTCTCCGGCAGCATCGGTAGCCGTACCGTTGAAGGTACCTTCGACCGTTACCGAAGCTCCAATTACCGCATTACCCTCTACATCGGTTACACTACCCTTAACCTCAATCGTCTTGCCGCTTTGGGCAAAGAGCGAATTGCAGGTAAAGATGGTTGTGGCCAAAATCAGAGAGATGATGCTCTTGACAATAAGTCCATTTTTAGTCATAAAGATAGTTTATTATTTAGTAGTTGTCGTTTGTTGTCGTGATGTGTGGCAAGAGCCAAACACACAAAGCAAAAATAAGATTTTTTTCGTTTTCAACGTTTCATTTGACGACAAGACGCCCAACTCGTACGACGAACGGCAGCAGAAAGTCGACAAACTGCAACCTTTGGCCGCCTCAAACGTCTGTTCTACGAGCGTCGCGAATCTGAAATCATTTGTGCAATATCGGCATTAAGTTGCTCTGCTCCCATCAGCTCCTCGATGCCGAGATGCATTCGGTAGCGCCAGTAACGGTTGGGGTCGGACGGGACGTTGATACGCTCGGCCTCGACATCTTTGCGACGGTAAAGGTCGCTTATCGAGAGCCAGTCCTGCCACGGCAGTATGGTCAATACGGCGGGCGAACAGAGGTGGTTGGCCACAATCAGCCGGCAGACCTCGGCCGTAGCCTCTTCGGGGGCGCGTCCGCTCTGCCACAATATGGAGTTGTAGTAGCGCTGCGAGGCCTCGGGGTTCTCGCGCCACCAGCCGCGCAGAGTGCTCATATCGTGTGTCGAGGTGGTTGCCACCGACATATAGGGATAGCAGTTTGTCAACGCAAACTCCACCGACGGGTCTTTGGGCATACGCTGAATTTCGAGCGAGAGTATGCCGAGCGTTTTCATCACGGGGGCAACCGAGGCCGGAATCATTCCCAAATCCTCGCCGCAACACATCATTCGGGTCGCACCAATCAACACAGGGAGCTTACGCATAGCCTGTTCGCCCCAAAAATCGTTGTGGCGGTGGAAGAAAAAGTCGTCGTAAATGGCATCGAAAGCGCGTTTCTGCTCCTCTCCAAGACGCTTATAGGCATTGGTCTGACGAGCGGCGATGCGTGGGTGATAGTACTCCTTCTGTAACGGATCTTCGACAAAAAGCACATCTGTAACAATCTGCATCAGCACCGACGCTGCACGAGGGTGCTCGGCCGAAAGCGCAGCCTCAATCTGCCGTTGCGTGCGATAGGCGGCTTTGGGGGTATAGAGTCCGTCGGAGAGCGGTTCGAGATAGGCCGCAGGGTCCTCATCACCGAACATCTCTGCCAGACGGTTTTGCTCAATCTGCGGAATGAGGTAACGTTGACGATTCATAGGCATTCCGCGCCGAGCCAACTCGTCGCAGCCCAGCGGCAGGGCGGGATTGAAGTGCCCCAAAAGACCGTCAACCTCGTCGAGCGGAATCTCCCAAATGCGGAAGAAGCCGAGTATGTGGTCAATGCGGTAGAGGTCGAAATAGTCGGCCATCTTCTCGAAACGCCGCCGCCACCAGCTGTAGCCGTCGGCAGCCATCAAATCCCAGTTATAGGTCGGGAATCCCCAGTTCTGACCCGTAGCCGAGAAATCGTCGGGCGGCGCACCTGCCTGCGAGGTCATATTGAAGAGTTCGGGTTGGCTCCAGGCCTCCACCGAATCGCGGCTGATACCGATTGGGATATCGCCTTTCAGCACCACGCCCAACGAGCGGCAATGCTCAACGGCGGCACGCAGTTGGCGGTCGAGGTGGAATTGCAGCCACAGGTAGAGTGCCACATTGTCGCTACCTTCGGCCGACTTTCGGTCGACCAACTCTTTAGAGTAGACGGCCTCGCCGCCCCACGTTGAAAAGTCGGCCGAACGGTAGTGGTCGCGCAGAGCGCAAAAAACGGCATAGTTGTCGAGCCAGTCGCGGTTTGATTTATAGAATTTTTTGAAGGCTGCACTACGCATAGTCTTACGACCGATTCGTGCAAATTCTTCGCGGAAAAAACGCCATTTCAACTCCCCGACGCGGTCGTAATCGACCTCTGAAAGGGCATTGAGCGCCTTTATCTCAGGGTCGCACTTTGCCCCCATTTCGACAATCGACAGATAGAGTGGGTGAAGTGCAAATATCGAAATCGAGCGGTAGGGATACGAATCGCGCCAGTTGTAGTTCTGCGTAGTGTCGTTGACAGGCAGAATCTGAATGACTTTCTGACCCGTCAGAGCAGCCCATTCGGCCATAGCGGCAAGGTCCACAAAATCGCCAATACCTTGACTTTGAGCGCTTCGGAGCGAGAATACCGGAATGGCAAGTCCTGCGCCGTGCCAACTCAAATTGCCCCTAAAATTGGCTTCTACAACCTCCTCGCCCACTATCGGGTGGAAGTTCCACCGACGGTTTTCGCCCTCTTCCCAAACCACGCTGTTACCGCGCTTAATGATGAATTTATACTCAAAGTCGGAATCGGTCAGCCTCGACACGTCGAACGACACGCGCCAAACGGGGTAATTGACCAACGAGGCTTCGACTGCCCGATTGGTGTTCCATTGACCCAAGCCCTCAATATTGCCGCACACGAACAATCGCTCGGAAGGCGAGGCTACGGGTGCCGAAATTTCGAATGTGAGCCGAGTTGCCGCGTTGCTCCCGGTCGGTTTCTCGTGCGGAAAAAAAGTATCGAAAGGCGAAGTTTTATAGATATTATTCATAGTTAAAAAATTGGCATTATTGATTTACTCCTTGACCAGCACGAGGCACTTGCCTGCCGAAAGAGTATCGGTCAGCACGCCGCCCGAAAGGTCAACGGTAGTGTTGTCCAAAAGGTTGCGCCAAACGCCGGCCTCGGGCACCGGGCAACTTACGGGCGATTCGGCAGAGGTGAAGTTGGCCACCACCACTACGCTGCCTTCCGAGGTTGAGTAGACGAGCGTTTTGGCAGCCATATTGCCTGCTGCAACAGCCCACTTTTGGGGCGCTGTGGTTGCATTATACATTGCCGAATGCGAGGTGCGGAACGAGATTATTTTACCAACGGCATCGTGGAGCTGTTTGCGCTCAGCAACGTCGAGGTAATCCCATTTGACGGGCTTGCGTCCCGTGCGGTCGTTGTAGTCGATCGAGTAGTCGTAGCCCAGCTCACCCATCTGCCACATCATCTTCGGCTCGGGCGAAAGGAAATGGAGTGCGTAAGCGCCAATCAAATGGTCGACAATACGTTGCAGGTCGTTTTTGATAAACGACTGGCCATATGTCTTGGCTTTGTAGGCTACGCGCTCTTCGTCGTGGCTCTCAATGTAGCCCATACGTCCGGCAGCGCTCACCGACGCAAAATTGCTGTTGGTCGGCCACCCCATAACAGTTTCGGAGTAGCCGCTCACGGCGTTGCGCCAGAGCATAATATCGCGATAGGAGGCGAGTTCGTTCTCTTCCCTATCCTGAGCAAAGTGTTCGAGAATGATATAGGCCGTAGGGTCGACAGCGCGGATTGCATCGGCGTAGTCTTTGATTATGGCTATACGCGAGGCGTCGTAGTTGCCCCACTTGCCCACGTCGCTGCCCGAAGCGTTCTGCGTGAAGCCCTTCGAGAGGTCGAAACGGAATCCGTCGATGTGGTACTCTTCGAGCCAGTAGCGCAAAACGTCCTTGAAATAGGAGCGGGTCTTGGCATATTCGTGATTGAAGTCGTTGAAGACGTTGTAGGGGTGTTTGGCAACCTTATTGAAAAACGGGTTTGCGTCCGAGACCGAACCGTCCTGCCCGGCCCACATCTTTGCCCACGGGAATTGGCCGGTTGCGTGGTTGAAAACCACGTCCAGAATGACGGCAATGCCGCGGCTGTGGCACTCGTCGATGAAATGTTTATAGTCGTCGGGCGTTCCGTAGACCTTGTCGGGTGCGAAGTAGAAGCAGGGGTTGTAGCCCCAACTGTCGTTGCCTTCGAACTCCTGAACCGGCATCAGCTCCACGGCATTGATGCCGAGTTCTTGGAGGTAGTCGAGGCGTGCGGTGACGGCCGAAATGGTACCCTCCGTGGTGAAATCGCGAATCAAAAGCTCGTAGACAGTCAACGTGCGCTGCCGTGGACGAGTATAGGTCGCGCTGCTCCAACCATACTCCGATTCGTCAACCGTAAAGGTCGAGACGATGCCCGTGGTTTGGTTGACGGGATAGTTGCGCAGTGAGGGGTAAGTTGCGGCCGAAATATATTTGTCGTTCCACGGATCGAGAATCTTTGTACAATAGGGGTCGGCAACTCTCACCTGACCGTCGACAAGATATTGGTAGGCATACTCTTTTCCACTTTGCAGCCCCTCCACGCGAGTCCAAAAGTAGTCGCCGTCGCGTTTCATCTGGTAGAGGTTTGTAACGGCAAACGAGTTGAAATCGCCCAACAACACTACCGACTCCTTTTGTGGAGCATAGAGTACAAACGTTGCCGAAGTGCCGTCGACACTCACGCCGTCGGTCGCACCCGAGGGGCGCGCTTGCGAAACAGTGGGCGACAACACCGTGGCAAAAAGTGTGTCACGTACCGTTTCGGTGCCGTTTGCAGCCACAGCAATAAAGCACAAATCCTCATAGGCGGTGGTGGTGAAACGATAGGCGATATCGGCATTGGTGGAAGTTTGTGCCAAAGGTTCCGACTCGGTGGTCGAGGCATAAAGTGCCACAAAAGAGGCATCTTTCGAAGCAACTTTCAGAGTGTAAACAGCGTTGTTGAGCCAAATGGCGCGGTTCTCGGGCGAGCAGATACGCACGTCGAGCCCGGGTTGCGCGAGTTCAACAAATATGTCGTTTCCGTTGTTTTTCAGCTCCTTGCTGCCGTCGGCCGAACGGAATACGAAGGCAAGACTCAATATTTGTTCGGTCGAAGGAACACCGTAGAAACTGCGAGCGCCACCGGTAATGGTCATTGTGTAGGTATTTTTGTCGGTGCGGCGCATCTTGCACTTGTCGTTATTGACCGACCAACCGAAAGGCACGTATTTCCAATCCGACGACGAATTGCTCAGGTTGGTCAAAACGCCAGTGTGGGCATAAATGTCGCCCGCAAAATCCTCCAAAGCCGAACCTTCGGTCGAGCTTGTCACAACAATATCGGTCGCGTCGTCGACTACGAAAGTGGGCAAAGTGGAGATGAGCTCTTTTTCGACCACTTCGATCGGTTTTGCCGGCCCCTCGCCATTGCTGCCGCAACTGCAAAACATCGTGCAGAGCGCAACAAAACTCAAAATGGTGTATGGAAAAGATATGTATCTAAAAATTAGAGCGGTCATAGTTTTTCGGTATTAAAATTCGCCTACAATATATATATAATTTACCATTTGACCCCCACTCTTTTCGACGAACGGACGATTTAGACTGACCAAACAGAGCAAAAAAGAGGTGGAAATGGTAGCTTTTATCCAAAAATTCGTATCTTTACAAATCGGAATTTATCCGACATAAATATTTTTCGAGACCAAACTTTATTTTGAAATGGACACAAAACTGCGAAAAAGCCAAATAATCGTGCATCTGTTTGCGCTGGCCCACGCCGGAACGGTCTATCTTCTGCACTACTTCGCCCTCTCCGACGAACTCACCTTGTCGTTGTTGACGATCTCGATGGTGGTTATCGTTTCACAAATCTACGGTTTTCCGCTCGAAGTGTCGGCTGCTTTGGCAGCTCTCTGCTGTTTTGCCGGATTCTATATGGGAACCATTGGCGGCGAAACATTGGCTAAGGTCAACTCCGAATTTGTGTCGGGCTTTGCCAACGAGATCACAACCTTTGCGGTCACCGAGATTTTAGGTTGGACAACGATTCTAATATCGGTAAAAATCAACAGGGTGCGCACCAAATGAGTATGTCGAAGGAGATCAGGCGCATACTTGTTGTAATTGTCGCGATTCTGCTGTTCAGGGTCGGACTTGTCGGGCTCTACCGCTATTTCGAAACCAATGGCGGTTTCGAGATGTCGTATGCCTTGAAGGCCATACTTTGGGACCCTGTGAGCCTTCCGCTGACGCTGGTGGTGTTGGTGGTGGCAACCTATTACTCCGGCAAGGTGAAGTTTCTCAACCGCACAACTCTGTTGGAAGTGCTGTCGGTCACGGCAATAGTACTGATCTGCTCGTTCACCTCGACCGCCATTGCCGCCAACAAGGTCGGGTGCCGGCTCTTTTCCGTTCAGTGGTTTTCGCTCTTTGTTGTGGCGCTGCTCTTCGGCATTTTGGTGGTGCTGATGCTCTACGTTTGGCTCTACTTCCGCAACTCAAAACGACTTGTGTCGCGTGTTATGGAGAAAAACGAGCGCACACAATACCAATACGCCCAACTCAAACGGCAACTCAACCCTCACTTTCTGTTCAACAGTCTGAGCATCTTGGACTATTTGGTTCAAGAACAACAGACCGAAAGAGCGAGCGACTACATTAAAAAACTCGCCAACATATACCGCTATCTGCTCAAACAAGAGGAGTACGTCACCATAGAACTCGACAAGGAGGTGGAGTTCATTCGCCTCTATACCGACATTCTGCGCGAGCGCTTCTTGGACGGGTTCGACATCGAAATATCGCTCTCGCGCGAACAGCTTGGCCACCGAATAGTCCCCTGCGCATTGCAAATTCTGGTCGAAAACGCCTTCAAACACAACGCGGTGAGCGCCACCAACAAACTCCACATCAGAATCGGCAGCGAAGGCAGCTATGTGGTCGTCGGGAACAACCTTAACCCCAAAACCGGCATTGCACCCGACTCGACAAAATACGGGCTCAAAAGCCTTAAAGCGCAATACCGCGTAATTGCCGATGCCGAAATACTGATCGAGAAGACAAACGACCGCTTTACAGTTAAAATACCGCTTCTATGATAAACGTACTGATTATCGAGGACGAAATCCCCTCGCAACTCAACCTCAAACGCTCTTTGGCGGCGCTCTATACCGATGTGCGCATAGTCGGCTCGCTCGACTCGGTGCGGGGAGCTGTCAAGTGGATTACCGAAAACCCCGATGCGGCCGACATCATATTTATGGACGTGCAACTCTCCGACGGCATCTGTTTCGAGATATTCAAGCAGTGCACTCCAAAGGCCAAAGTGGTGATTACCACAGCTTACGACAACTACGCTCTCGAAGCATTCCGCGTGCAAACCATCGACTATCTGCTCAAACCTATCGAGAAGGAGGCACTGCACCGCGCCGTAGAGCACTGCCGTTCGCTCACCACCGCCTCGGCGGTCGACTATGCAAAGTTGGCCGAGATGTTCTCGTCGCAATCCCAAAGGCCGCAATACAAAGACCGATTCATTGTCAAGATAGGCGACAAAATACTGATTGTCAAGACCGAAGAGATTGGTTATTTCGTTTCGGAAGACAAAACCACCTATCTGGTCACCGACAAGAACCGACGTTACATTATGGACGAGTCGCTCGACACTATCGAAGAGAAGCTCGACCCCAACAAGTTCTTCCGCATCTGCCGTTCGCATATTGTTTCGATTCACTCCATACGTCAGGTAACCAAGCACTTCGGCTCACGGCTCAAAATTCAGCTCTCGGCCGACGAAGGCGACCTCTTTGTTTCGCGCGCACGAGTTCCTGCCTTTTTGGAGTGGCTCGGCGGAGAGAGATAGAAAATTCAAAATTCAAAATTAAGAATTCAAAATTAAGAATTCAAAATTAAGAATGCCAAATACAGTCCGAAAAGACTGAGAGGCAAGATAATATGCCAAAAAAGGCAAAATCCGAACGTCTGTTTCGGATTTTGCCTTTTTTGCATCTTTGGCCCTTTTGGCCTTTTTGGTCTCTTTGGGCCTTTTGGGTTTCTTTGGGCCTTTTGGTCTTTTGTTTTTTCAGACTATTTCAGCTTTTTGAGTTTGCGGTCGACAGTGTCGGCCTCGCGTAACGAAATTGCAAAGCCGCCGCCCGAAGCCATACGTATCTTGGTCTTACTCTTGGAGTTGACCTTACCCGACTTAATCACGTAAGATTCGGGATTGGCGCGGTAGTCGGCCGTATGAGAGTCGGCATAGAGGGTTGCCACGTAGGTTTTATCGGGGTCGAGGAAGTCGAACCCGACCGTCATCGTGCGTTCATTCTCGTCGGTCACACCGCCCACGAACCACTCCGAAGAGCCTTTTTTGCGGCGTGCCGTGATGATGTAGTCGCCCGGCTCGGCAGCCAGATAGCGGCTCTCACTCCACTCAACCGGAACGTCGACGATAAATTGAAAAGCGTCGATATATTTCTCGTAGTGTTCGGGCATATCGGCAGCCATCTGCAATGGAGAGTACATCACTACATAGAGTGCCAACTGGTTGCAAATGGTGCTGTTGACCTTCGAATTATTAGGCGCAAAGGTCGACAAATCCATACAGAAAATTCCGGGCGTATAGTCCATCGGGCCGCCTTGCAGGCGGGTGAATGGCAGAATGGTCACGTGATGAGGCTTGGTGCCGCCAAAAGCCTGATACTCAGTTCCGCGTGCCGACTCGTTGCCAATCATATTGGGATAGGTGCGGCAGAGGCCTGTGGGACGCACAGCCTCGTGAGCGTTAACCATAATGTGGTAGTCGGCTGCCTTACGCACGGCATAGAGGTAGTGGTTGTTCATCAACTGGCCGTAGTGGTGTTCGCCGCGCGGAAAGATATCGCCCACATAGCCGCTCTTGACAGCGTTATAACCGTTGTCGGCCATAAATCGATAGGCAGAATCCATACGGCGCTCGTAGTTGCGCACGCTCGACGAGGTTTCGTGGTGCATCATCAGGCGCATTCCGCGCTCGCCGGCATACTTTTGCAGGTGCGGCAAATCGAAATCGGGATAGGGCGTAACAAAGTCGAAGACATTGTCTTTGCAGTGTCCAAACCAATCTTCCCAACCGATATTCCACCCCTCGACCAGCAGTTGGTCAAAGCCATATTTCGAAGCAAAGTCGATGTAACGCTCGACGTTGGCATTGTTGGCGGCGTGAGTACCGTTAGGCGTGGCTGCGGCAAAATCGGTGGTCTCGATGTTGACTGCCGGCAGCGAGGTGTAAGACCAAGAGCTCTTGTTGGTTATCATCTCCCACCAAACGCCCATATACTTAACCGGACGAATCCACGAGGTGTCCTTAATGGCGCAAGGTTCGTTCAGATTGAGTGTCAGGCGCGAGGCGAGCAGCTGGCGTGCATCGTCGGTGATGACCACCGTGCGCCACGGCGAGCGACAGGGCGTCTGCATATAGCACATATTACCAACCGCGTCGGGAGTGAGCCACGAACGGAAGGTCATTGTTTCGGGGTTATAGATGAGGTTCATACACGAATAGTCGACCAAGGCGGCCTCGTGAATGGTCATATAGACACCTGTGTCGGTTTTGAGCGTCAAGGCGGTCTGAACGCCCCAATCGGAGAATCGGGTCATCGAGGCGTTGTCGTAGCGCAACTGCTCCGAAAGCGGCCCTATCTCGGAGGCGCGCGAGTCGAAATAGTCGTACTCCTGGGTATCGTAGTCGCCCGGAATCCAAATTGCGCGGTGGTCGGCAGTCATTGCAAACTCGGTCAACTCGTCGGTAATAATAAAGTGGTTGTAGGCGGGCTGCTCGGGGAACTCGTAACGGAACCCCACGCCGTCGTCGAAAACCCTCACGCGCAGAACAACATAGCGATTCTTGTCATTTTGGCAGAGCTCAATGGCGGCTTCGTTGTAGTGGTTGCGTATCTGCTCCTCCTCGCCCCAAACGGGTTGCCACGAGCTGTCGGACGAAGAGTGCTCGACGCGGCCGATAGTTATACCGTCAATAAAGCCTTTGTCGTTGAGCACCTTTATTCCGAGTCGGCTCGGTCTGATCACGGTTTGGCCCTTATAATCGACCGTGTAGAGTGCCGTTCCGCCCTCACCTGTCGAGAGCGAGAAACTGATGTTGCCGTCGGGCGACGAGATGGTTTGAGCCGACAGGAGCGTAGTTGCAGCCAAAACGGCAAGTGTTGTAGCAAAAATTCTCATTTTGGTATTGTTAATATAAAAGTGATTATCTTATTATAAGGTCTAAAATTCTATCACCATTGAGGTCATCGGCGCTACGGTCAACTCTCTACCCACCTCAACCCGACTACCAGTAAGCAGTTCGCGACCCTCTACACCGTCAGGTAGCATCTCGGCATAGCGTTCCCATTGAAGCTGCATCGGCTCCCTCTCGGCGTTGATAACGACCATAACTTTACGCTCTTCATCGTAGCGGAAGTAGACGTAGGTATTGTCGGAGGTCGAGAAATGGAGCGTTGAGCCGTGATGAATCACCTCGGCACTCTTGCGCCAACGAAAAAGCCGGCGAGTGTGGTCGAATATTTCGTTCTGCTCGGCCGAACGCCCTTCGGCGGTAAAGAGGTTGCACCTGTCGCCCTCCCAGCCCCCGTCGAAGTCGATACGTTTGGCACCGTCGCCGCCCTGCAAATCGTCGGAACGCATCAGGTTCTCGTCGCCCACATAGAGTTGCGGCATACCGCGCATAGTGGCGAGCATCGTAATGGCAAGTTTCATCTTCTCGACCGAACCGCCTACGCAGTCGGCCGAACGCATAGTGTCGTGGTTCGATAGAAATATCATCAGCGTGCGCGCATCGGGGTAGAGAAAATCTTGTGCGAGCGTGTTGTATACTTTCGACATACCCTCGCCCCAGCCTGCCTTGTGGTCGAGCTGCAATGCGCCCCACACGGCATCGGTGAGCGGAAAGTCCATAACCATCGGAAGATTGGAGGTATATCCGTCATTATTGACGTGCTTGCCGTCCCAATAAGCAATGTAGGCAGGTTCGTGGAACCAGCACTCCCCTACTATGGTCAGCTCGGGATACTCATTGAGCACCGTCTGAGTCCAGAGGGCAATCGACTCTTTGTCGTTGTAAGGGAAGGTGTCGACCCTCAGACCGTCCAAATCGGCCCACTCTATCCACCAAATGGCAGCCTGCTCAAAGTAGCGTCGCAGAAATGGGTTGCGCAAGTTCATATCGGGCATCGAGCGATCGAACCAGCCGTCGACGCAGTGTTGCAAATCCCATTCGGAAGCGTTGGGGTCGCTGTGAGCAGTCATCGTATAGTTGGAGCGTGTGAACTCGTCCCAACGGTTAATCCAGTTGGCAAAAGGCAAGTCGGCAATCCACCAGTGGGCCGTGCCGCAGTGGTTGGTCACAAAGTCCATAACCACCTTAATGTCGCGGTTGTGAGCCTCATCGACCATTGAGCGGTAGAGCTCGTTGGTGCCGTAACGAGGGTCTATGCGGTAGTAGTCGGCACAGGCGTAGCCGTGATAGGAGCACCACGGTTCGTTGTCGAGCAGCAGTGGCGTGCTCCACAGAGCCGTAACTCCCAGGTCGGCCAAATAGTCCAAGTGGTCGGTAATGCCCTTTATGTCGCCGCCGTGCCGTCCGTCGCGGTGGCTGCGGAGCGCTTTTTCGGCCGTGTCGTCGGTCGAATCGTTCGTGGGGTCGCCATTGGCAAAGCGGTCGGGCATCAAGAGATAGAGCATATCAGCCGACGAAAATCCGCGTCGCAGAGCCGAACCCTCGCGGCGCGGCAAAATATCGTAATCGAACTCGGTGTCGGTGCCCTTGATGCGGAACTTATAGCGTCCAGCGGCGGCATCGGGTGCAACCTCAACATCAATAAAGAGGTAGTTTGGACTTTCGGCCTTATGAATGGCGGTGACCGAAATGCCCTTGTCGGCAGGCTCTACCGTCACACGTTTGGCGCGCGCGAGTTCACTGCTGTGAACCATAATTTGCAACTCGGTGGCCATACCCGTCCACCAGCAGAGTGGCTCTACGCGGTCGGGAGTTGCGGCCGAAAGCGAAACGCAAAAGGAGAGAGCAAAAAGCAGTAAAAGGGTTCTTTTCATCTGTTTAGAGGGTCAGGATAACGAATTGCCACGGCTCAAAGGTAGCAATAAATTTTTGATTGGGTGCGACCTCCCGATCGCCAAAATAGTCTTTCAGCGGTTGATTGTTTCCCAAATCGGTCTCAACATTGACCGTGCGGTCGGAGAGGTTGAACAGCCCTACGACCAAGTCGTCGCCCGAGCGGCGTGCGGCGGCAAACAAGGCCGTCGAATCGGCCGACTCCACAGCCACCTCAAACGAATTGTCGTCAAGAGACGACAATGCCGCGTGGGAGTGGCGCAGATTGTTCAGAGCCGAATAGAACTGAGTGTAGTTGTCGCGGTCGACCCAGTCGACGGCATCTTTCTCGAAAAATGGCAGTCGGCGGTCGAAACCAACCTCCTGACCGCTATATATCAGCGGCATACCCTCCAACAGATAAGTCAGCGCGGCAAAGGTCTTATCGGCCCTGCCCAACCGTTCGCACTCGGTTCCGGCCCACGAATTTTCGTCGTGGTTGGAGGTGAACTGCATTCTGATTGCCCCCTCGGGGAACTCCTTCAAGTCGGCGGCAATTTGTTTTTTGAGGTCGGTGGCCGAGGCCTTGCCGGCCGCAATATCGTTAAAGAGGTGGTGGAGTTTCCAATCGAAGGTCATATCGAAACCGGCCGTGTGGTGCTCGGGCATCTCCGACTCGGCCAAAAAGAATAGCCCTTTGTGGCGGCCTTTGAGTTCGGCCAAAGCCTGCTGCCAGAAGTCGGTCGGCACGCACCAAGCCACGTCGCAGCGCATTCCGTTGGAGCCTGCCTCACAAATCCAGTAGTCCATAGCCTCAATCATTGCCTGACGCAGATTGTGGTTGTCGTAATCGAGTTGCGCCACATCGTCCCAGCCGTGGGGGGCTTCGGGCACTCCGAGCGAGTCGCAACGGTACCACTCGGGGTGAGAGTCGAGCCACAACGCATCGCGCGAGGTGTGGTTGGCCACCCAGTCGAGTATAACCCTTTGACCGAGCGAATGCGCCTTCTCGACAAACGAGCGCATATCGGCCAACGTTCCTAATTCGGGATTGACCTCGTAGTAATCTTTAATGGAGTAGTAGCTGCCCAACGAACCCTTGCGGTCTTTGGTGCCAATGGTCTGAATTGGCATAACCCAAATCAGATCGACACCCATTTCGGCCAACCGAGGCAGGTGACTTTCGGCTGCCGCGATTGTACCCTCGGGAGTGTATTGGCGTATGTTCATCTCGTAGATGACCCTTTGGCCGCACCATTCGGGGTGAGATGATTGGCCGTTGCTGCCACAGGCAACCAACGACAGGGCCGCAATCGGCACAACAATATTTGTTTTTTTCATCTTTTATTTCTATTCGGGTTGTTTATACTTTATGACCGTTACCGACAGCGCCGCCAACAAGAGCGACACGCCTGCAATGGCCAACATATTTATCTGTACTCCGCCCACAAGGTTCAGCAATACTCCTCCCACGGCCGCGGCAATAATCTGCGGCAGGCAAATCGTGCAGTTAAACAGGCCCAAGTATGCGCCCATATTGTTGCCCGAGAGCGAGTTGGTCAATATCGCAAACGGCATTGCCAACATTGCCGCCCAGCCGCAACCAATCAGTGCATAGGAGACGAAAAGCAGATACTGGTCGTGGAAAACGAGAGTCGACAAAAAGCCCAAACCGCCCAACACCAAACTAACGGCATAGCCCACCTTTACCGAACGGAACTTGGGCAGAACTATTGCCCAAAGGATAGACCCCACAGCCTGCACCGCAAAGAGCACACCGACCCAGTTGGCCGCCTGCTGATATTCGGGCGAGCGCACATCGGTTGTACCCCACACGTTGTCGGCAATGCCGCCGGCCGTATAGGTCCACATATACATAAAGGCCAGCCACGAGAAAAATTGAACCAATCCTATCTGCCAAAAGGCCTTAGGGGCGTGGAGCAACAGGTGGATTAGGTTGCGGCTCTCTTTTTTATCGGCTACGGTGATACCGTGGTAGGCTTCGTACTCCTTGGGCGGCATCTCCTTGACCGACAGACCGGTAAAGAGCACGCAGAGAATCAAAATTGCCGCACCGATATAGAATGAATAGATAACCGAGTCGGGAACAACGCCTTCGGGGGCAACATTGCTGATTCCCCACCAGGTGAAGAGGTAAGGGAAGAGGTAGCCGGCCAAACTGCCTGCATTGCACAGCAGGCTCTGAATCGAATATGCCTTTGCTTTCTGACGTTCGTTGACCATATCGCCAACCATCATCTTGAAGGGCTGCATAGCCATATTGATTGAGGTATCCAACAGCATCAGCATAACCAATCCGAAAGCCATAGCTGCCTTGATGGTCAGTCCCAAACTACCGGAGTTGGGCAGAAAAATCATAACCAGCACCGCCACAAGCGCTCCCAGATAGAGGTAGGGTTTGCGTCGTCCCAAACGGCACCACGTCTTGTCGCTCAGCGTTCCCACAATGGGCTGCACCAACATACCCATTAGCGGCGGCAGAATCCAGAAATAGCTCAACGAGTGTGGGTCGGCGCCAAGAGTGGCAAAAATGCGGCTGATGTTGGCACTTTGCAGTGCGTAGGCAATCTGAACTCCGAAGAATCCTATGCTAAGATTCCATAATTTGGTGTTCGACAAGTTTGGGTGTTGCATCGGTTATGTATGTTTTAGTTTCTTGGTTTCGGTCTACTAAAATAGAGCTAAAACACCATATAACTATAAATCGTTCCGACGAAACGCCATTTTTTGGCAACGAAATTCAAAATTTTTCCTACGAGCGGCAGGCACCATAGAGAAGGGAGTGTTCAACAAATTGGTTAAACACTCCCACTATCTCAGAAGTAGACTTTCAAAAAATTAGTTAGTCGGCCCTTACAAAGTGGTCGATGAAGATTTTTGAAATTTTTTGGGAGCTATTTTTTGTTATGGCACTTGGGAGCATAGCGGGCTATGTAACTAAGTGACAAAGCAAAAAAGAGCCACTAAAAAACAAAAAGATTATCGAAATAATTTCAAATTATAACGCATAAATAATATGGTAAACAATTACAATAAAAAAACAATTAGCCACTTTGCAGGGGACGACTATTAAAGTTTCCAAATCAGGCTTACGCCTGCCTGAATTGGCCAAATACCTTTCTTCACTACGTTGGTAGCCGTTACAACCTGTTGGCCGTTTCCCGTTTTATAGACATTGTATTTCAGTCGGCCGTAACCTGCACCGAGCGAAAAGTCCATATCGAAAGTGTTGCTCAAAAAGGCCTTATAACCAACCGACAAACCGCCTACCAGCACATTGCCGCGTCGGCCGGTCTGGTCGGGTTTAAGGTTGTAGTCGCCCACTACGCCCACAATGCCTGTAAACCAGCGTTTGTTGGCGCCCAGATAGAAACGAGCTTCGGGCGACAGGAACCAACCGGCCCAGTTGTGTTGCCACGACACCGATTGCCACGGTGCCATACCGGCGTTGACGATAACCGAGAAGGTGGGACTTGTGCGCAACTCCATACCGAAGTTAGGCAGACCGCCCAACCAATAGAGCAGGTTGGTGCGCAACATTCCACGTACCACAAACGGAGCAGGCTCAACGGGTTCAACAAATGTATCGACCTCCCACACAACAACATCGACCTCCTCGGGCTGCTGCTGAACCTGCGGTTGTGCTTTGACCGGAGCTGTTGCGGCGGCCTCGGTTGCAGGTGTAGGTTGAGCATTGGCCGTAGTGGTCGCAGCGGCGGGCTTTTGTGCAGGCGCTGTTACGGGCGCAGGAGCAGGTGTCGGCTTTGGTGCGGGCGCAGGGGCGGGTTTTGCCTCAGGGGTCGGTTTTGGTGCAGGAGCAGGCGCCTCTTTCGGAACGGTAATGCTCACCACCACCACATTTTGGAGTTTTCCAAGCGGATAGGAGGAGTTCTTGGTTCTGAAATAGCCCTCCTTCATACCGTTGTCGACAATGAGTTGGCTCTTGACACGGTTGCTCATAATTTTGGCACGTGCCAACCGCTGCTCGACGTTGCCCACAGTGGCACAATAGCCGTTGACGTGGATTGGAACCTTGCCCGAAACAATCACCTCGCGATTTTTCTCGATGAAGGCTTCGAGGTTTTTAAGGTTCTCGGCGTTGCCCTCAAATGGCGAGTAAAACATATTGTCGCCTGCTACAAAACGAAAGGTGACCTGCTCGGTTGCCCCCGATTGAGCCGAAAGCCTTGCAACAGCCAAAGCGCACAGCATTACAAATAGTAATCTCTTTTTCATAATCTAATGAATATTTATGGTTGTTATAACTTTATAATCGAATGGCTCGACAGGGTGATGATTGGCAAATTCCATACAATTTTTGGTCTCAGGAGCGGCCAAAAACTTTACAGACAACTCACCTGAAAGAGAAAAATTGGGCTTTTAACCAAACAACCAACAATATAGCTACAACCGAAAAACCCACAAAAAGAGCCAAACAGAACAGTCGCCAACTCGAACGAGCGGCGTAAAAGAGATTGAAAACGAGTGTCGAAAAAAGGGTTTACTGTATGAAGGGGTCAATAGAGCACTATGCCTGCCACAGCCGAAGCAACTATTAATAAAATGGGGTTGACTTTCATAACCGATGCCGCAAAGCAGCCCCCAAAAATCAACCAGCTCTTCCAGTCGATAAACGAATCTTTGTTGAACAGCAGCAGTGCTGCCGAGAGTATCAGACCCAACATCATTGGGCGCATTCCCTCCATAGCCCCGTCGAAATGGCGGTTGCCCGTGAGTTTCAGATAGAACCGCGTGGCAAGCATCATCAGCGTGAGCGAGGGCAGGCAGACCGCCACAGTCGCCACCACCGACCCGAACACGTCGCCCGTAACCATATAGCCGACATAGGTTGCCGAGTTGATGGCTATCGGCCCGGGGGTCATCTGCGAAACAGCAACAATATCGGACAACTCGGTGCCGGTCAGCCACCCGTATTGGGTGACTATCACGTTATAGATTAGCGACAGCATTGCATAGCCACCGCCGAAACCAAAAAAACCAATTTTGAGGAAAGCCAAAAAAAGTTGCAGATAGATCATTGCTTATCCCCCTTTCCGGTCGAACGGAACGACCACGCTATGCCCACTGCGGCACCGGCCAAAATAAACCACACCGGCGACACGCCCAGCAGCCAAACCACAACGGCGGCACCTATGGCCAACAGCAACTTCCACCACTGCAACCCCTTGGCCAAATTAATCAAAGGCGCAGCAATCAGTGCAACCACCGCAGGACGCATACCTTTGAAAGCGGCATCAACGGTAGGATTATCGCGGAAATCGGTGAAGAATACAGCTATCAGCAGAATGATGACAAACGAGGGCAAAACCACTCCTGCCACCGATGCCAAAGCACCCTTAACGCCGCAAACCTTATAGCCGACAAATACTGCCGTATTGAGCGCTATTGGGCCGGGGACGGATTGCGCCAGCGAGAGTTGATTCAGAAATTCATCTTTCGAGAGCCAGCCGCGACGATCTATCATCTCGCGTTCGATGAGCGGAATCATAGCAAAACCACCGCCGAAGGTAAAGGCGCCTATTTTGAGAAACGACCAAAAGAGGGTCGACATATTACCCCTCTTTTTCACGGCTGTTGATTTGAAAAGCAAACATCACCGCAGCAAGTGCAGCGGTCTCGGTACGGAAACGGCTCGCTCCGAGCGATATCTCCTCGAACCCTGCCTCGCGCGCAAGTGCCACCTCGTCGGCCGAAAAATCGCCTTCGGGCCCTATGAGAATCAGCGCATCTTGGTTTTTGCGGAGCGTGTCGCCCAAAAATATCTTTTTGTCGGAGTCGATGCAGTGGGCTATCAGACGGCGCCCCTCAAAGGGCATCGCCACCACCTTGGCAAACGCTGTCGGCTCGTCGATTTGCGGAAAATAGGCTTTGAGCGACTGTTTGACGGCACTTACGGCCACCTTGCGGCAACGTTCGGTATTCAGAACGCGGCGTTCGCTATGTTCAGAGGTTAAGGGTATTATGCGGTCTACACCCGTTTCGACCGCCTTATCGACAAACCACTCGAAACGGTCGGAGTTTTTGGTTGGGGCAACGGCCATAGTTATTGAGTAGTCGCGCCGCTCGAAATGGTCAACAGCGTCGACCACCCGAACAACGCAATGTTTTGGGTGAGCCTCCTCGACCACACAGAGGTAGAGCGTACCACGGCCGTCGGTCAGGTGCAGGCTCTCGCCACGCGCAAGTCGCAGAACTTTCACGCAATGCGCGCTCTCCTGCTCCGAAAGGGTGTAGAGCGGCGGCACTATGTCGGGTGCATAGAATAGTTGCATAACGCCGACAAAGGTAAGAAAAATTCAAAATTCAAAATTGAAAATTGAAAATTGAAATTCATTTAACTCTAAACCTTTTGAGCCTCAGGGCTGTTGGCCGTTAGCCAAGTCAAAATTCGACTGTCGCTCATTTTTCCTTTATTTTTTATTTTGCGTGGTAAATTGTTGTGATTTCAAAAAGTTTGGTTATTTGTGGGGTGCTGTCTTCGGGCAGCAAACATATTTGATGAAAGTGTTTTAGCTTTTGTCCTTGTTTCGAAATCTGGCGATTTCAACCTAATGCGAGGAAAAACGGACAACACACATCACTTGGTATGGTATTTATCAACAGTATCATATTCAAGTGTGGGATTTATTTATACGCATTAGGGCTTGCCAGAGCCTCGAAACAGATAAACTAATCGACTCCACACTTTCTTTTTGCTTACTAACCCACCACACTTGGAGCCGCGTGGTAATGTTTACGCAAATCATTAACTAAACATTACCAATATGAAGAAAATCCTCTACACAATTCTTATTGCAACTACGGTTCTAATAGTCGGTTGCGACACACTCTTTTACGACGATGCGGTGATTACGGGCCGCGTCGACGGCCTCGAAGATCGAGTTACCGCACTCGAAACAATTTGTGCATAGATGAACACCAACATCGCTTCGATGCAAACGATTATTACAGCCCTGCAAAACAACGTTCACATTGCCACAGTGGCTGCGACCAGCAATGGACATATCATTGTGTTCGACAACGGCACCTCAATAACTATCTTCGAGAACAGTTCGGGCGGAAATGGAACAGACGGCAAAGACGGCAAAGACGGCAAAGACGGTAAAGACGGTAAAGACGGTAAAGATGCTCCGGTAATTGGCGTAGGACAAGACACCGACGGAGTCTACTATTGGACAATCACCACCGACGGCACTACAACCTGGCTACTTGACTCTGCGGGCAACAAACTGCGTGTCACGGGAGAGAATGGCAAGGACGGAGAGGACGGCAAAGACGGTATTACTCCGCAGCTAAAAATCGACTCCGAAGGCTATTGGTGCATAAGTTACGACGGCACTAACTACTCGCAGCTGAAAGACGATGCCGGCAATCCAATTTCGGCTTTGGGCAGCAGCTCGAGCGGCGGTAATTCCATCACCATTACCCAAGACGACGAGTATGTCTATTTTAACCAAGCCGGCGGCAATACTATCGTCATTGGCAAAAAGGATAACTCTATGCTGACGCTAAACATCAAGGGTATTCAAGAGTTCAAGTACAAAGAAATAAAAGAGTACGAAATAACCCTGTCCGAGGGAGTTAAGACCTCCATTTCACGTCCCGAGGGCTGGCAGGCCAAAATCGTCGACGGCATATTGAGAATTACCGCACCTGTGGACACCACCAAAGAGCTAACGGGCGAGATTATCATCACCTCGGTCGACCCGCAAGGCTATTCAGACATCCGTAGTATCTCTGTCAGAGTTTTCGATATCCCAGACGCGGAGTTCTTGCGATACCTGACGACACAGAAAAACATAACAAAATTTGAGCTGTCAGATGGTCTCGACATCACTTATGGCGATGCATATGATTCCGATGGCGATGGAAAAATAAGTTACGAAGAGGCGCAAAAAATTACCGGCATTTTCACATATAATTTCGAGGAAGGTAATGATTTTGCTATCTCTTCGTTGGTCGGCATCGAGTTTATGCCCAACCTTGAAATATTGGCCTGTGTTGAAATTAAAGGAATTAAATCTATCGACGTGTCAAAAAACAGTGCAATGAAAAGTCTGATTATTGGCTACTGCTACTTGACATCGCTCGATGTGTCTAATAATAGTGCGTTGACGCTACTGATGTGCACCCGAACAGGCATCACCTCGCTCGATGTATCCCACCTGCCGGAGTTAACACAACTGAATTGTAATCAGAATAGTATCAATTCGCTCGACTTATCGCATAATGCAAAATTAACCCATTTGGATTGCGGCAACAACAATCTGTATTCGCTCGATGTGTCCAAGAACACAGCATTGGCGACTTTGGATTGCGACGAAAACTTTATAGAATCACTCGATGTGTCGAACAACACCACATTGAAGTATTTGTGCTGCTACCAAAGGGACTATCGTGACTCTGGCTATAACCGCCTTAAGGTGTTATATCTCGCGGCCTATCAAACCGCAGCATCACAAGATTGGAATGTACCGGCTGGAACAAAGCGCTCAGTTGTCGGCACGATTGCCAACAATACCATTGCCTACACCTCTACTGGCGGTGAGGTCGTAACGCCTGCTTCTGATAGCTACTTTGGCGACGGCATAACAATTATATCAAATTCCTACGAAACAGGTACAGGCATAATCACTTTTAGTGGCAATGTTACTGCGATAGGTTGGGGCACATTCAAGGATTGCACCTCATTGACATCAGTCACAATTCCGGATTCGGTTACCGAAATTCGCGATGGTGCATTCTATAATTGCACCGCTTTGGTAGTTGCCACTATTGGCAACTCGGTAGATTCGATTGGTGGTTATGCTTTCGGCGACTGCACCTCTTTGGCCTATGTCATTATCGGCAACTCGGTTGCCAAAATTGGTGAAGGTGCATTCAGTGATTGCTCATCTTTAACCTCAATATTTATTCCCAACAGCGTTACTTCGATTGGCAGTTCGGCATTCTGGGATTGCAACTCTTTGGCCTCTATCACTCTTGGCACCTCGATTACATCGATTGGCGAGTATGCATTTGCTTATTGCAGATCATTGGCTTCGATAGATATTCCCTACTCTGTTACTGAGATTGGTGGTGGTGCATTTCTCGGTTGCAATTCATTGGAATCATTCCAAGGGAAGTTTATCGCTGATGATTGTCACGCCCTAATCGTTGACAATGTGTTTATTGCATTTATTCCTACAGATCAGACATCATACATTATTCCCTACTCGGTTACTTCGATTGGCACAAATGCATTTTCAGATTGCAACTCTTTGACCTCAATCACTATTCCTGATGCGGTTACCAAGATTGGCGATTGTGCATTCAGTTCTTGCCAACACTTAACCTCAATCACTATTCCCGATTTGGTTACCTCGATTGGCACAAATGCATTCCGTTTTTGCAGCTCTTTGACAACGGTTTACTGTCGTTCAATTGAACCGCCTACATTAGGTGATACTGCGTTAAGTGAAAATGCCGGGGATCGCAAAATTTATGTGCCGACCACAAGCGTCAGTGCCTACAAAGCGGCAACGAATTGGAGCAGTTATGCTTCCGACATCGTGGGCTACGATTTCTGACCTTGATGATTTTTGCGCAAGAAAGAAGAGGCCGACCAACACTAAATGACTTGTTGGTCGGCCTCTGAATTTTGAATTTTGAATTTTGAATTTTGAATTTATATCTGCCTACCGCAGTTCAATATACTCCGAGTAGACAATGCGGGTATGGGGGTTCGACGAGCCGACCCTTTGGCGCACCGCCTTTGTACCCCAGCGGAAAAACCACCAGCGGTATGGTACGCGGTAGAGGGTTTGCAGAAGTGTGTCGACCGACTCGATGCGGCACGAAATGCTGTCGGGCGCGACCACGCCGCTCACCCTGACCCACGGGTCGTTCCACTCGAAACGGCGCAGCGAGTCGGCAAGCGGCACAACCGCCACACTCGGCTCGACCAGAGTGACCGCAACGCTTTGCGACAGACTTTCGATACGCCGCAGCGAAAGTCCCTGACTTTTCAATCGTTCGGTCAGCTCTCTCCGCACGCGGACAAGCTCCGCAACCGAGAGCGTCAGGCGGTCGGTCTCGGCCGAAAGCGAATCGCACTTCGAAGAGCTTTCGAAGAGCTGTTGCAACAGCGCCTCGCGGTCGGCCCTACAATCGGCAAGTTGGTCGCGCTGAACAGCATAGAGTTCGATTGCCGCCACCACAACGGCTGCCATAACAATGACAAAGAGAAAGTTTTTCATCTGCGCAAAAGTTGTATTTTGACGGCAAATTAGGCCACGTCGGGCGCTCTGTGGTTTCCACATTTCTCGACACGCCGCCCACCCTCTTTTGGCGCGGAATATAGAGCAATTCCGAAATAATTGACTATCTTTGCACTCAATTAAATAACAAATACAAACGAAGCAAATATGGCCGACGAAAAGATAATATTCTCGATGGTGGGAGTGAGCAAAGTTCTCACCAACAACCGCAAAATCCTCAACGACATCTACCTCTCGTTCTTCTACGGTGCCAAAATAGGCATCATCGGTCTGAACGGCTCGGGTAAGTCGACCTTGATGAAAATCATCGCCGGACTGGACAAGAACTTTCAGGGCGAGGTGGTCTTTTCGCCGGGTTACTCGGTGGGCTACCTCGAACAGGAGCCGCATCTCGACCCGTCGAAGACCGTCCGCGAGGTGGTCGAAGAGGGGTGCGCCGAAACGGTGGCAATGCTCAAAGAGTACGAGGCGATTAATCTGAAATTCTGCGAGCCTATGGACGACGACTCTATGGCAAAACTCATTGAGCGTCAAGGCGAACTAACCGAACTGATTGACCACGCAGGCGGCTGGGAGATAGACAGCGTTCTGGAACGTGCTATGGACGCGCTGCGTTGTCCCGACCCCGACCAAAATGTGGCCACACTTTCGGGTGGCGAACGTCGCCGTGTGGCGCTCTGCCGTCTGTTGCTCCAACAGCCCGACGTGCTGCTGTTGGACGAGCCTACCAACCACCTCGATGCCGAGAGCATCGATTGGCTCGAACAACATCTGAATCAATATAAAGGTACGGTCATTGCCGTAACCCACGACCGTTATTTTCTGGACAACGTGGCCGGCTGGATTCTGGAACTCGACCGCGGCGAAGGCATTCCGTGGAAGGGCAACTATTCGAGCTGGTTGGAGCAGAAGAGCACCCGACTGGCAATGGAGGAGAAGCAGGAGAGCAAGCGCCGCAAGACCCTCGAACGCGAGTTGGAGTGGGTCAGAATGAGCCCCAAAGCCCGTCAGGCCAAGAGCAAGGCACGTTTGGGAGCTTACGACAAGATGCTCAACGAAGATACCAGGCAAAAAGAAGAGAAACTCGAAATCTACATTCCCAACGGCCCTCGTTTGGGCAACGTTGTAATTGAGGCGCACGATGTATCGAAAGCCTTTGGTGACCGCATTCTCTACGAACACCTGAATTTTGTGCTGCCGCCGGCCGGCATCGTGGGCGTAATCGGCCCCAACGGAACCGGCAAAACAACACTTTTCCGTATGATTATGGGCTTCGAACAGCCCACAAGCGGTTCGTTCAAGATTGGCGAGACGGTCAAGTTGGCCTACGTCGACCAGCAACATAAATCAATCGACCCCGAAAAGACGGTCTATGAGGTCATTTCGCAGAACAGCGAATTTGTGACGCTCGGCAACCGTCAGATTCCGGCACGTGCCTACGTGGGGCGTTTCAACTTCACGGGGGCCGATCAGGAAAAGAAGTGCGGCGTGCTTTCGGGCGGCGAACGCAACCGCCTCCACTTGGCAATGGCGCTCAAAGAGGAAGGCAACGTGATACTGCTCGACGAGCCGACCAACGACATAGATGTCAATACTTTGCGTGCACTGGAAGAAGGACTCGAAAGTTTTGCGGGCTGTGCGGTGGTAATCTCGCACGACCGCTGGTTCTTGGATCGTATTGCCACCCACATTCTCTCGTTTGAGGACGACGGCCGCGTGGTCTTCTTCGAAGGCTCTTACAGCGACTACGAGGAGCACAAGCGTGCCGAGGGCATCGACCTCACCCCGCACCGCGTCAAGTACCGCAAATTGATGGAATAATATTTGATTTTACTTTGCAAAACATTATTTTTGCAAAAATGAAACCCGATAGAAAAAGAAAGCGTACAACACCGTCTCACGGTATGACACAAAAACAGCGATATTTCGAAACCAAAGAGGACAACAGCGAGCTGAAAGTATTGCTGCAAATTACCTCAAAAGAGAGTGAAGGCTATATTCGCTCGCTCGAACTCGGCACGCCCGTGACCATTTTGCAGGACGACAATATCTACTGTATTGAGGGTAAATCGAAAAAACATCTCGGCAACAGTCCAAAAAAAGTAACGGTGCCGCAGAAACAGATTAAAACCAATTTCGAACAATAATGCCCTGCAAACGACTGAGAATCTTGGCAGGCCCGAACGGCTCAGGCAAATCGACCGTTTACAGAGAGTTATGTACGGGTGTCAATATGGGTGTGTTTGTCAATGCCGACCTTATTGAGGCCGAATTACGCTCTCGGCGTTATTTAGATGTCGGTCAGTTCAGCCCCGAAATCGACAGTCGGCAATTTGTCACATTCTATTCTCTGTCGGGATTGTCGCAAAGGAGCCTTACCCTGCCGACCGATTTTACGGTCTCGGCAGACAACCTCAAAATTGAACTTACAGGTTTTGCCGAGATTGATTCATACTTTGCCGCAGCGGTAGCCGATTTCATACGATACGCACTACTGAATCTGGTCGACAGAATCACCGTCGAAACAGTTATGTCCGACCGCTCTAAATTCGATTATATTCGCGCCGCCGCAGAATGTGGTTACAGAATTTACCTCTACTATATCTCAACGGTTTCGCCATCAATCAATATTGGGCGCGTCGATGCACGACACTTGGAGGGTGGTCACAATGTTTCGCACGACAAAATCGTTGCTCGCTACACACGCTCGCTCGATAATCTTTATGATGCAGTTGGGTTATGCGACCGCGCATACTTTTTTGACAACAGCGGCACAAAGTTCCAATTTTTGGCCGAATACAGCAAAGAAGAGCACGCGCTTACATTTGCACAAGACACTGTACCCGAATGGCTTCACAAAAATCTTATCGAAAAAATAACACGACAATAAAAACCATTTAATAAAAATGTCTGTTCAGAAACCATCTATTCCTAAGGGCACACGCGACTTCTCGCCGACCGAGATGATGCGCCGCAACTATATGTTCGACACCATTCGCGGCGTGTTCCGCACCTTTGGATACGCGCCACTCGAAACTCCGGCTATGGAGAACCTCTCCACACTGCTGGGCAAATACGGCGACGAGGGCGATAAACTGCTCTTCAAAATACTCAACTCGGGCGATTTCACTTCGGAGATAACACCCGAAGCAATGGAGAATCTGGCCCGTCTGTCGACGCGCATCTGCGAGAAGGGACTTCGTTACGACCTTACGGTTCCCTTTGCGCGCTACGTGGTGCAGCATCAGAACGAGCTTGTTTTCCCTTTCAAACGCTATCAGGTGCAACCCGTGTGGCGTGCCGACCGTCCGCAAAAAGGGCGTTACAGGGAGTTCTACCAGTGCGATGTCGATTCGATAGGCAGCCGTTCGCTGCTTTGCGAGGTCGAGTTGGTAGAGATTGTTGCCGCCGTCTTTGCCAAATTGGGCATTGCGGTGACGCTCAAACACAACAACCGCAAGATTCTCTACGGAATTGCCGAGAGCATAGGCCACGCCGACAAGATGGTCGATATTACGGTGGCTATCGACAAACTGGACAAGATTGGTATGGAGTGTGTCGAAGCCGAACTCTTGGAGCGCGGCATCGAAAAGGCAGCCATTGAGCGGCTTAAACCCATATTGCTGCTCGAAGGCACACCCTCCGAGAAACTCTCCACGCTCGAAAGCATCATCGGCGGAAGCGAAACAGGCGCAAAGGGCATTGAGGAGATGCGCACCATTTTCGGCTACATCGAGGCGCTCCGAATTGAACTACCCGTCGAACTCGACCTCTCGTTGGCACGCGGATTGAACTACTATACTGGTGCAATATTCGAGGTCAAGGCTCGCGACTACGAGATTGGCAGCATCTGCGGTGGCGGACGCTACGACGACCTTACGGGCATCTTCGGACTGCCCAATATGAGCGGCGTGGGAATATCGTTCGGTGCCGACCGCATCTACGACGTTATGTCGGGACTCGGATTGTTCCCTGACGAGACGGGACTCACAACCAAAGTGCTATTTGTGAACTTTGGCGGCGAGGAGGAGCTTTGTTCATTGAGGCTGCTTGCCGAGTTGCGCGCACACTCTATTCCGGCCGACATCTACCCCGAAACGGCAAAGATGAAACGGCAGATGGAGTATGCCAACCGACGCTCGATTCCGTATGTTGCAATAGTGGGCGAAAACGAACTGAAAGAGCATAAAGCAACAATCAAAAATATGCTCTCAGGCGAGCAGGAGTCGGTCGAATTTTCAGAATTGGCAAAGAGGTTCGAATGAAAAAAATTACGATATTACTAATGTTGTTTGTGCCGATCGTAGTGTCGGCACAAACTTTTGATAGCGAAGCGAATAAATACAATCGCTTCTTCTATTACTTGAACTCGCTTTACGTCGATTCGCTCGATAACCGCGCACTGACCGAGACAGCCATTCGTGCGGTATTGTCGGAGCTCGACCCACACTCGGCCTACATCTCGGCCGAGGAGATGCGCGAACAGGCCGAACAGATTGGCGGTTCGTTCAGCGGCATCGGCATTGAGTTCGACGTGATTCGCGACACGCTCTCGGTGGTAGCCACCATTTCAGGTGCTCCGGCCGAGGCGGTAGGTATGGTTGCAGGCGACAAGATTGTGGCAGTCGACGGACGCAGCGTTGTGGGCATTCGCAAGAGCGAAGTGCCAAAGGTATTGCGCGGACCAAAAGGAACGCATCTGACAGTCGAGGCCGTGCGCGCAGGACGCACATTGCAGTTCAAACTCACGCGCGACGATATTCCAATCGAAACGATTGATGCCGCATACCGCATAGGGACAACCGGTTACATAAAGGTCAACCGCTTTGCCGAGACCACGATGACGGAGTTCCGCAAGGCCTACGGGTCGTTGGGTCGAATCGACGCACTGGTGATAGATCTGCGCGGCAACGGCGGCGGGCTGATGTCGCAAGCCATCGAAATGGCCGAATTTTTCCTGCCCAAAGGCTCGTTGATTGTCTCAACCGAGGGGCGAGAGGAGTCGGGCAACTATCGCTACGTTTCGCGACGCGACGGCACATTCATCGACCTGCCTTTGGCCGTTCTGATCGACGGACAGTCGGCCTCGGCAAGCGAGATTGTGAGCGGTGCAATCCAAGACCACGACCGCGGCGTTGTGGTCGGCCGTCAGAGTTTCGGCAAGGGACTTGTGCAGCGTCAGGTAGCTTTGGGCGACGGCTCGGTGGTACGCATCACCACCTCGTACTACCTCACCCCTTCGGGGCGCAAGATTCAGCGTGCATTCGAAAAGGGCAAAACAATGGACTACTACATCGACCACGCCAACCGTATGGTCGACCGCCACTACCGCGACTCGATTGATGCAACGGCGCCACGTTTTCGGACGCTCCGCTCAAATCGCACGGTGCTGGGCGGCGGCGGCATCACTCCCGACCTCTACATTGAGCAGGACACCACCCGCAACTACACATACTTTAATTCGCTCGTGCGCGCAGGCGTACCCAACAACTTTGTCAACCGGCAGCTCGAACTGCATCGCAGCGAGTGGCAGAGGCTCTACCCCACTTTCGAGAGGTTTGAAGCCGGATTTGAGCTGACCGACCAGATGATGAGCTCTCTTGCAGACGAGGGACGAAAAGCCGGAGTCGATACCACGGCTATGGCCGAGGGACAAGAGTTGTTGAAGCTCTATATCAAAGCACTGACAGCCCGCAAACTGTGGAGCACTAACGAGTACTTCAAGATCATAAACCGTTTCGACAACCGCGAATTGGAACAGGCTTTGGCCATTGTCGGCGACAAACAACGCTATCGGAAAATTCTCGACAGAAAATAGCGATATTTTACACAAATAAAGTTTGTTTGTTTGATTTTTTTGACTATTTTTGCTATCCGAAAACTCAAACACAATTATTATGGACGAGAGCGAGCATTCTATCTTCACTCTGAATGCCGAAACTAACGAATATTCGTTGCCGGTTCGTGCCGGCCGACGAACATATTTTTTTTATGTAAAACGCACTCGTGACGCCGATCCATTTGTCGTAATCACCGAAAGCCGTCGCGTCGGCACCGATAGCGAAGGCAAAAGCAGCTACGAAAAGAGCCGATTGCACCTCTATAAAGAAGATTTCGAAAAGTTTTCCGCTGCCTTGGCAGAGGTCACCGACCACGTTGCGGCACTGCCTGAACCACGGCAACAGACTGATAAACAGCACGTTTCTACCCC
>JAXEIN010000018.1:0-76197 GCA_034102025.1 Tidjanibacter sp.
GGTTGCATACGTGTTACGCACCCGTGCGCCGGTCGCCGCCAGAAGTATTGCTACTTCACGCGCTGCCCCTCGACTTGCATGTGTTAGGCCTGCCGCTAGCGTTCATCCTGAGCCAGGATCAAACTCTCCATTGTAAAAAAAGTTTTGTTAATATCTTGGCTTGTTTCTCAAAGGCATTGAATTCAAAAACCTTGAATATTTTTGAACGTATTTAGCTGCTAAAAGACTTCAAAGAACTTACTCTTAATCGCTCTTCGCGAATCGTTCCTTTCGAAACGGGCCACAAAGATAAAGACTATTTTTTATTCCGCAAACATTTTTCGAAAAAAATATTTTTGAAAGAATTTCGAGTCGTGTTAAGAACCTTGCTTACTTTCGAAACATCGTTTGTTTCTCGGAAGCGGGTGCAAAGGTAGTTGCTTTTTGATTACCTCCAAATCTTTTTGAGGAAAAAATTTCACTTTTTTTTGCTCAATTTTTTACACTGCCTAATATCTGCAAGTTACGAAGGAAAGTTTTTTTGAGAAATCGGTTGCAAATGCCGTGAGCGCATATCGGGGGACACATACCATTAAGGCAAACCGTTCCGGCTCGAAAAGCACTACTATGAGTGTAAGTGAAGCAGAATGCTAAAACCCAACCTTGAAAAATATTGTCAGGAACTATTTTTTATCGGTATTCATCACTTGATGGCGAACGTTGGCAACTCGTTTATTTAGTTCGCCGAATGTGTAGCTGACCGACATTCCAACCGACAGATTCGATAATTGAGTGCGTTTGTAGTAATAAAATACATTTGAACGGTTTTCGGTTATGGACGTTCTGTACCAACCGAAGAAATCGTTCACACTCAATCCCAAACGCCAACTGCCAAGAGTCTGGGTCAACCCGACCATACTCGAGTAGTCAAGGTGCGGTTTATAGGCTTCGACCGAAGTGTTGTTGCTCGAAGTTGCCATAATTAAAGTCGATAGCGATGCACCTTTCCACAGATTCAGCGACCCCAGGACGTTGAATCCGTAATTAAGGTATTCGTATCTATTGCCGAGATATTGGGCACTTTTAAGACTGCCATAGATGTCGACACTGATAGTACCTTGTGAGGAGTGGTATTTGATAGTCAACTCGGCATCGGCGCCACCGTTCTGTCCAATATTGTCATAGGTTGACAGCATTGTGCCGTCGTCGGTTATGCTGCTGTACTGCATAATTGCTCCATTTGTCTGCGAATATCCTGCCTCTACTCCAAGCGTCAGTTTGCGGTAGAGCAGCATAGAATACGATAACGACGCATTGTAGGTGTGCTCGTCTTTCAAGTTGGGATTGCCGGTAGTTATGTAGTTCGGATTTGTGCGGTTCACGTATGGGTTTAGGAACAATGCTGACGGTCGCAATGTTTTGCTGTTGGCTGTCAGTCTAAAAGTCGATATGTTCGAGGCCTTGTAATTGAGCGTTATATTTTGGTCGGAACTCCAAGAATGCCGCTTTGAAGGGCTATCCACATTGAGGTAATTGATGTCATACTCGGCGTAATCGACATTTGCACCCACTGAGAGCCTGAAATTCTGCCAGCCAATCGAATAACTGCCACGAAGACTTGTTATTTTCAATCTGTAATCCATACGCCCCGTGGGGCTCTCTATGCCGGCATTCGAGAATTTCGATTCGTTGGTCACATAGTCGCGAATAATATATTTGGCCGTCAGGTTGTAGTCTTGCCTTTCACCAAAAGGGTTGTAAAAGTTGACGGCAAATGTCTGCTCGGTGTCGTTCTGCACATTGCCCGTCCAATTACTCTCCGGCGAAATACCAACTACCGGAGTGATTGTGCTATTGTAGGAGAAACGGTTGGAGAACAAGTCATTAAGGTATTGAACGGTCAGCGTTTTTTGCGAATTGTCGGCGAAATAATGCTCATAGTAGGCGTTAAGTGAGAGTTGTCCACGCTCAACAGTATTATGATTGTTTGTATTGTAGCGACGCAACAAATTAACGTCCGAATCGAAAAAGTTATTGGTCAGTTTGTCGGTATGGTCTATTGATGAGTTGGAATACAGGCCGTTAATTACTATTATGTCGCGCGCCGAAAGTTCGTAACTCGCCCTTAATTGAGGCAACAGCCTTGTGGTCATTCCGTTTCGGCTGCGATAACTGTCGGACCTTGCCACCTCCACGTTGTCGTAATATTCCGAGCGCGTCCACTCTTCGCCACCATAGAAAGGCTTGTCGTAAATGCCCATAATCGACAAATTTGCGATAACTCCGCCTGCTTTGACGGTCACACCGTCGTTTGTCGATAACGAACCTGCCGAACCGGCTTGTGCATTGATTGTGGCAGCGAAACCTTGTAGAAAGGCAACATCTTCGACTATGAGGTTGATTACAGCCTTGCGGTCTATGTAACGGCCGTCGGGTGCGGTAATTACTTCTATCGATTTGACCTCCTTGGCTTTGAGCACTTCCAAGAGGTATTGGTCAGAAGCCGAAGCCAGCAAAGTGCGCCGTCCGTTGATAAGAATTTCGAAATTTGTGCTACCCATAACCGTAAGTTTGTTGCTCTGCGGATTGAGTTGAATCCAGGGCACTTTTTCCATTATGCTTTTGGTGTTCAGCTTGTCGGCATCCGGGTCGTCCGATACATTATAAATTATGCGGTCGGGTTCAGTCTTAACCAAAATACGGTCGGCCTTTACGACCAACTCATCGAGCACGGTGCCTTCGGTAATGCTAAATGTTCCAATGTTGTCGGTATCACTTGCAACCTCGATGTCGAATCGTCCTGTCAGAAAACCTATGCACGACACTTCGAGCGTGTAGCTGCCCATCGCGATATTGCCCCAATCGAAACTGCCTTTTTGGTCGGTAGCGCGGATAGCCGCAATTTGTTTCAACGAATCTATAAGTGCCACCGTCGCATATGCCACACCATCACCATTTTCACTTACTATACGACCTTTTATGCTACGCTTTTTGTCGGTCGCAGTCTGTTTTTCGGCAGCAATAATTTTGACTAACTGACCATCGGCAGTTAATTCGTATAGTTGTCCATCGATGGTTAATTTTTGTTGTGCTTTTGCGTCAAATCCCACCGCTGCCAGAAGACAGAGAAGCAGAATTACCGATTTAAGAGTCGTCATATTATTTTTGATAAAATGCTCGTTTCCGACCGTAGCCGGACACGTTGGCATAAGGCAAGGAAAATTAAACAATAAATGTGTAGCCACAAATTGTGCACGTCATAACTACGTATCCTTGTTCGGTTGTGTGAACACTCCACGCATTGGAAGTACATTTGGGGCAACGCAAAGCATCTCTCTGAATTAATTGTGCTTAATAAGATGTCACACAATTAAAAGCAGAAAAGGTGCAGATACCGGACGAATTGAGAGTAAGTGGGAAAAACAAGTGTTGAGAGCAGCAAGTTTGCGACTTTTGAACGACTGCACTCGACGAGCACAACAATGCAACGATTAACAATAAAAGCAACGATAACTTTTTCATAATTCTCTTGGTTTTTATATTAGTAGTCAATGTGTTGCCTAATGATTGGTAATCAATAAATTCTCCTTTCTACTTGATTTGGATTAATAATATGGCTATTGACTTTGGGCATCGGTCAATAATCAAGGTGCTGTCGTTACAAATATATAACATAATTGATATAAAACCAAATTATTGACCGAATAAACTGACTGTATCTCATTAAATATGAGGCGTCAATAGTATTATGTCACCGCATAAAGGTATGATGGGCGTGTGGAAGACCAAAAGAATTATTTACTATCTTTGAAAGTTTTCTGCGATGATTTGGATATGGTACTTAGAATTGTCACTTTCATACCGACGGTAATCTGCCTAATATGGGCAATACTTTTGTCTGCACGTAGCAGAGGTCGTAACCGTGCAAAGCTCTTCTTGGCGCTATTTATGGCGGTGGCGGCTATCTTGTACGGTTGCCATACCGCCTATTTCAACCACTATAACTCGGCTTTAATCGATACTTTATATATAGCTGCGAATCTCTCGGTCTACCCGTTATACCTATTATATACAAAGAAACTAACATCTACCGCAGTCGGCAGGAATCGTTCAAACCTACTATTCATTCTGCCAATCGCCACAACCGCCATCGTTGCCCTACTCTACATCATAATGCCACAAGAGCAGGCTCGGCAATTTGTGTCGGAATGGCTCTATGGCAAGGAGTTGGCCGATGCAGGTTATCTGTTGCGTGCTCAACAATGGGTGCACCGAATAACCCCTTTTATTTTTGCGGGCGAGGTAGCCTATGTTGCTGTCGTTGGAACACGCTCAATCATCACTTACAATGCCGAGCTGAAACGATACTACTCGTCGGAGAATGGTCGCTCGTTGCGCACAATTCGCAATCTGATGTTCGCTTTTGTGCTCACCTCGATACTCTCAATGACGGTAAACGTGATAGGCAAGGCCTATTTTGCCGAGCACGAGTGGATACTGACCATTCCGTCGCTGCTGTTCGGAGTTATGCTCTTCCTGCTTGGATTGGCCGGAATGAAACAGGACTTTTCGGCTGAGGAGTTTGCACGCGAAATGCTCTACGGCCAAAATACAGATGCTGTTGCCTCGATCGAAAAATACCGGAAAATCGGCGAGCGAATCGAGACGCTTTTTGCTGCCGAACGCCCATACCTGAATAATGACTATAAACTCTCTGACCTTGCCAACAGTCTGCACACTAACCGCACCTACGTCTCAAACACAATAAATTCGGTCTTCGGGTGCAACTTTGCCGACTATGTAAATCGTTATCGGGTGGAGAGAGCAAAGCAACTTTTGTGCTCAGAAAAACCGAAAGCTCAATCTAAAAAAAACCACACAATATATGAAGAGGCGGGTTTCCAAAGCGAGAGTTCGTTCTATCGAATCTTCAAAGAGCAGACCGGTATGACCCCTCGACAATTCGCAGAAAAGGGCTGATTTGTACCTTTTGGGAGTAAATTTATACATTATGGGAGCCCTCTTGGTCGTGGGCTTCATATTTTTGTTGAAGTAAACCTAACAACAAATTATTATGAAAAAGTTATTCCTGCATTCATTGGTTTTATTGTTCTTCTTTTGCCTTTCGTCCTGCGACGAAACGCAAGGCCCGACCGAGCAGGAGCTCACTTCGACGCAGATCGAAATCAACGGCAAGGTCTACGAAATAGTCAACAAAACACACAGCTCGTGGAACTTTGAGCAAGACGGGCAAACGCTTACCAACCACCAGTTTATGATTATGGGGCCCGAAATTCATATGAGCGTTTTTATGCGCAAGGAGTTGGTGGGCACCACAATCGACCTCACGAAGGAGATTGGTGCCGATATGTGGACGGTGATTTGTGCCGGTAATGCAGATGCCGAAACCTATGTCGAGGCGAGCGGCAACAGCGCCCTGACCGACGATTTCGGCGCAGGCTCATACCTCACGACCGAGTCATCGGGGGACAACTACAACCTTGCTTTCAAAATCATCAAGTCCGACGGCAGCATCACGCTCCGAGCAGTAATTAAGGGCGGATTCGAAGCGAGCCACTAAACAAACATCACTATATCATAATGAAAAAGAGAATCTACATTTTGGCCTGCATTTGTGCTGCTTTTGCCTTTGCAGCCTGCGACGGCAACAAACAGCCAACAGACCCTAATGGATTGGAGGCAATGACTGTGGAAACAAACCAAATGCGCTACGGAGAGGCCATAGTCGATATTCTGTGCAATGCACACTGCAATGTTCAGGACGACTTCTCATTCTACTCTCTGTCAGGCTATTCGGACGACGATGAAATGAACTGTTTTTTGGATTTCAACGGCTCCTCGCTCGGCAAAGATATCGACATTACCAAAGAGAGCATATACGAATATTCAATCGGGTTTACTTATGGAAGCGACATTGATAATCCGATCTGCACATTCAACGTATCCTGTTATCCACAAGATGAAGGTTACTATACATTCCCGGAAACAGGTGCAGTGAAGGAAGGGACTCTGCGCGTCGACCTGAAAGGCAAAACGTTGACTGCAACGCTCAATGCCATAACGGTCAAAGGAGTGGTCGTTCAGGCAAAAATAGAGGGAGAATTAACTGAGTGGTAGCAAACCGCTACTAAAAATGTTTGTGTCGGTTGTGAAGAGGGCGACTAATAAGTGGCAATCTGCTTCTTTCGTGGGTTTTTAGAGCAATACTCACATACGTATAGTATGCTCCGTCGGTTCTAAAAACCAGAGCGTTGCATCACGCCACTTCTTAATCACCCAATGGGGCTGACCAACAAGTCATTTATTGTTGGTCAGCCCCTTATTTGTTGGCAAAAAAGTTGTACATTTGCAGCCACAAATAAGATTATTCTTTGGCTTCACTCTGTCACATAAAAGAATCTTTATCCGACATTATGCCGCAATATGAGGCATATATGGAGAGCATCATACGAACCGACGACCCGCTTTTTGGGGCGCAAATGAGCTATATCTTCGACCACAGCGGCAAGGGCATTCGTCCACTGCTGTCGTTGCTTTCGTCGAAAATTCACTACGGCGGCAAGCCAATCGATGAGCGCGCTTTGCTCTCGGCTGCACTGGTAGAGCTGATTCATTCGGCCTCGCTGGTTCACGACGACGTTGTCGACAAGGCGCAGGTTCGCCACGGAAAGCCCTCGGTCAACCGCGTATGGGGTCATAGGAACTCGGTTATCACGGGCGACTACATTCTTGCTCGCACATTCGAAACGGGTATGAACAGTAGGGAGTACGACATTCTCTCCTACGTTTCGCACAGCATCAAGTCGCTATGCGAAGGCGAAGTCATTCAGGACGAAGCATCGCAGACGCTCGATATGACACGCACGCAATACCTCGACATAATCCGCCGCAAGACCGCCATATTGATGGGAATTAGTTTTGGTTCGGGTGCTGTGGCGGCAGGCTCTTCAGACGAAGATATCGATCGCGCGACTGCGCTTGGCGAGGCACTCGGTATGGCATTTCAGATTAAAGACGATATTTTGGACTACTCGTCGAGCGACCAGACCGGCAAACCACAATGTGCCGACCTGAGGGAGCACAAAATAACGCTCCCGCTACTGACTCTGCTTGAAGAGAGCACGCCCGAAGAGCGAGCGCTCATCAAGAGCCTTGTGGCCGAGGCCGACAGTCACGAAAACAGCCTTGTGGTGCTTCATTCGATGGTTGTACGCAGCGGCGGCTTGCAAAAGTCGGAGGTTGTGGTCGGCGAATACCTCGACCGAGCACGCGCAATTGCAGCCCACTACACGGCCTCAAAATATCGCGACGCGCTGTCGGAGATGTGCGATTTTATGGCCGAAAGGACAAAATAAGGGATAATAACGCAAAAATGGGCTGGCCAACGAAAGATTACTTGTTGGTCAGCCCATTTTCTTAGAAGTTGTCAATTATGTCAGCTACTCGCCTGCGAGTATGGTCGCCTCGTAGGGGAACGTTGGTTTAAGGTCTGTTCCTGCTGTCCAATTTATCAATGTGCCCGAATAGGAGCTGTTGAGCGTTGAGACATTGGTATTGAGCGTGGTAAGGAGTGCTCCGCCCGTAATGGCCGCGTCGGTCGAGGCCGTCACAAGCGATGTTCCGTCGCTGCTTGCTGCGCCACTCGTGGCAGCTCCAAAGGCGTAGAGCGTAGCCACTGCACCGGTTGTCGAGCGGTCGACAGTCGAGCGCAACGACGAGGGGTAGTAGTTGAGCGTGCAATTTGTGGAGTTCTGACCCGAAGCGCCCGAGACGATACCGTATTTATAGGCTCCCGACGAGTGTTGAATCTCGCCTGAAAGTATCAGATTGTTTTTGTAGTAAGAGTCGCTGCTCAACGAGCCGATTGCCAGTGCGGCCAAAGCCACGGCATCGGTGGCGGTCACCTTACAATTTTTCGAGAGGGTGTTGACTACGTCGGATTTCGAGAGTAGTCCGCCGACACCGCCTATGGTGTTTGTGCCGCTCAGAATGTTGCCGTCCGAGATGCAGTTAGCCACACGACCGCTTCGAGACGAGATGCTCAATCGTCCGAAAATTCCGCCCGTCTGACTGCCGCCATTAATGGTGTTCTCTTTCGACAAGCAGCCACTTACTATGGTCGAAGTGAAGATGTTACCCACAACGCCGCCTGCCGCATATCCGCCTGTGGCAATGTTAATGGTATTTCCTTTCGAAAGGCAGTCGGTTATATTGGAGCTTGCAGCATATCCCACGATTCCGCCCAACTGATCATACCCGCCTATGGTACTGCTCTTGGCCACGCAGCCCGTCAGATTGGACTGCAAAGCGTAACCTGCAATAAGGCCTATCGACTCGGCATTGGTTGTTGTGCCGCCAATAATTTGGCAGTTCGACACCTTGGAGTTCGAGACTGCACCGTCCGTGACATCGCCGCAAACAATGCCCACCTTTGAACTATTGGCCGTAACGGTGCTGTTTGTAATTGTGCAATTATCGATCGTACCCGTCAGACTGCCCACCAAAACTGCCGAAAGACTGCTGTTGGCGGCACTCGGCGAGGCGAGTGTGGAGACAATCGCAGCATTGTCGATTTTGAGGTTTACAATCGACTGGCACGAGCGGAACAGGGAGCTCTGGGCACCACCGGAGTAGGAGATATTGCTCATCGTATGGTCGTTGCCGTCGAAAGTGCCTATAAACCTCTTCGAAACCGTACCCACCTGTGTAAAGGTTGCACCACTAAAATCGATATCGGAGTAGAGTTTTACGTATTCGTCTTCGTAGTCGACCGAACCCACATTGACCGTCGAAACAAAGAGATTCCAATCGGCGCGACCATTGATTTGGTATGGGTCGGCTACGGTGCCTGTGCCCGAGAGCGTACTCTTCTCCGTAAAGGTGAGCGCGACATCGGGGGCTGTGACTGCGGCTCGCGCGATATTCATTGTGGCCGTAACATTTTTGTACATATATTTTCCGTCGGCAAGCATAATGGTAATTGCAAATCCGCTATAACTGCCCGGAGCGAGTGCGAAATAGAAATCGGTTGCCGCAGTGGTCGAGAGCGTCACACCGCTGCCACAACGGAGCTCAATCTGTCGCGACGACGAGGTTGCGGCAGAGAGTGCGCCGGTGACGAAATTTGGTTCAAACTTGCCGGCTATCGGGTTGTTGGTGTCGGCCACTTTGAGCAAAATAGAGGTAACGGTGCGTCCGGCCACATCGCCTTTGAGCGAGAGTCGCCACAAACCGCCTACGTGTTTCAGTGCGAGGGTCGAGGTGGTTGTCTGCCCCACCATAAGTGTGCCGTCTTTGGGGAAAGTGTTTGCCGAGTAGGTCTGAACAGAGGGAATCGTGACCAAAGCCACATTCGATGAGTTGAACGAGGCGGCCGACGAGGGGAATATGGCATTAAAGGTTGTGCCCGTAATACCTGCGGCGTTCTCAAACTGTGCGGTCGCGCCGCCAGTCGAGGTGGTGAACTCCACCCCACTCTCGCCCACGCCATTTTGGTCGCTGATGAGTCGCAGTTTGTCGGAAGCCTCAAACGTAACAGCATATTGTCCACCTGCGAGAGTGCCCATAACGGCACGCGTCGAGGGGTCATTGTCTACAATCAACGAGGTAAGCGTTATTGTTTCGCCCCTCTCGGCAGGCCGATTCTCTTCATTATTGGTGGTGCAAGAGAGCATTGCAAGGGCGGCTGCAACGGAAAAATAGAAATAACTTCTTTTCATAATTGATTCTCTTTGATTAGTGGTTCTACCAATAGTCTTCGGTTGTGGTTCCACCGAGCGATTCGGCCGAAACGCCTTGCTGACCGAGAGTTGTGGAGGCAGCAATACCTCGTTCGATTTCAATCGAAAGTGCTTCGATTGAGGGTTGAGCATACTTTTTCTTTGTCATAATGGTCTATTATTGGATTACTCTTTAATACTTAGCAGGCAGAGTTTCTAAAAATCAATTTTTGCATATAACAAAAACGGAGCCACACTGGTTGGCTCCGAGATAAAATAATGAAACAGCTATTGATTCGCTCTATTGAGGATTGACAGACTACTACATAATAATATTGAACAAATAGCCCAACAAAATGATGAAGACCATAACCGTACCAAAGAATAGCCCCAACAATTTCATCTTCATTACCTTTTTGAGCAGCGTTGCCTCAGGCAGCGACAATCCCACAACTCCCATCATAAATGCTATGGCTGTTCCCAACGGCACTCCCTTGGCCACAAAGACCTGAACAACAGGCACAATGCCGGCAGCGTTGGCATACATAGGTGCACCACAAACTACGGCAAGAGGCACTGAGTACCATTTGTCGGCCGACAGATATGTTTCAAAAAAGCCTTCGGGCACATAGCCGTGCATTGCAGCCCCCAAGCCGATACCTATAACTACATAGATTAGCACGTCGCGCACAATATGCCACGACTCTTTGATAATTGTGGGTAAACGTTTGGCAAATGAGAGATGTTCCGCCTCCCAAGTTTCGGCAGTCACAGTCGATTCGGACTGAATCTTCAAAACCCAATCGCTCAGGTAGCGTTCCAAACGAAATCGGCCGAGCAGAAACCCACCCACAGTACCGAGCACAACACCACTGATTATATATATTAATGTAACTTTCAGACCGAAAGCCACCAGAAACATTGCCACCGCAACCTCGTTGACAAGTGGAGAGGTTATCAAAAACGAGAGTGTAACCCCCAATGGTATGCCGCCTTTGACAAAACCAATAAAAAGAGGAATCGAAGAACAGGAACAGAACGGCGTAATGGCACCAAAAAGCGAAGCTATCAGGTATTGGAAACCATAAAGTCGTCGTGAGGCCAGAAAATTGCGCAGACGTTCGATAGGCAGATAGGCATTCACGACGCCCATTATGGAGCTAATCAGGAAAAGCAGCAACAGAATCTTTACCGTATCATAGAAAAAGAAGTTCAGAGCACTACCCAAACGAGATGCGGCATCGATACCGAACACTTGATAGACAAGCCAATCGGCAAAATATTGAATCATAAGATGTAAGTTAAAGAAAAGAAAATTCCGGCGGCAATAAACAAAAACGCAACAATCAGATTGGCCCACCGCTGAAAAGCCTGAACGCGATTGTAAAAACTACCGATTTTCGACACTCCATAGGCAATAATCCAAGCCACCACAATGACCGGCAATGCAGTAGCAATTGCAAAAACGGCCGGCAACAGGTAACCTGCCGAAGCGGTTACCGAGAGCGGTATCAACATTCCGAAATAGAACACGGCGCTTGTCGGGCAGAATGCCAAAGAGAACAATATGCCCACAACAAATGCGCCCCAACCGTTACGCTTTACCTCACCACTGCCGTTGTAGCCGAAACCTTTGATATGTAAACGTTTGCCAAAAAGCATAAATAGCCCAAAAAGTATCAGAACCGGCCCAATCAGAGCTTCACCGAACCGGCCAATTGTTTTTTGAATTGCAAACACAGTTGCCCCCTCGCGCAACAAAAAAATCAATATTGCCCCCAGTACGCTATACGACACCAATCGCCCGAGAGAGTAGAGCAAACCATTGACAAAAACCTTATTACGATTACCAATATCTTTGCCGATATAGCCTATTGCCGTGATGTTGGTAGCGAGAGGGCAAGGGCTGATGGCAGTCAGCAACCCCAGCACAAAAGCGGTCAGAATCGGTGTTGTCGAATTGTCGAGAAGATTATGCAAAAAATCCATTGCCGTCACTATTTGAGTAATTCTTCTACACGCGTTTGCAACTCTTTGACAAACACTTCGGGTGAGGTGCGCGCTGTTTTGAAGGCCAACGGCGTGATGTTTTCGAACCGTTCCACTCCGTCAAACCACTGTGTGATGACAATCGAAGTCGAGGCCACCTCATAACGATCGGCCAGTTGCTCGCCCTCAAGGGTAGAAATGTCAATAACTTTCAGTCGCAATTTGCCACTGTCTTGTTGGTCGGCAAACTCGGCGGCCACTTGCTGCGCCAAACTCTCAATGGCTCGGCAGGTTGCACATCGTTGTGAGGTGTGGAAACACAATATCTCCACCCCGTTGGGTTGCAAATACTTGTTTTTCGATAGGTTATGCGCACACGATACAGCCACAAGAGATAAGAGAACAGCGGTCAAAATGATTCTCGACTTCATTACTTCAATTGGGTTAACAATTTTTTCACCTCTTCAACACTCAATACTTTGCCCGAAGACAGCACTTTTTGTCCTACGACCAGCGCCGGAGTGCGCATAATGTTGTAAGAGAGTATCTTTTCCATATCGGTAATCTCCTCAACCGAAGCATCAATCGAGAGTTCTGCAACAGCTTTATGTGTTGCTGACAATAGTGCCGCACACTTAGTACAGCAGCCTGTTCCCAAAATTTTGATTTCCATAATTCTATTTGTTATTATTTTGCATTATCGGCCCAAAAGCCATTAGTTTTCAATTCATTCGTTTTGGTGTGAAACTCTTTCCAACTATTATTATGTTCGTTATTCGGCGAACGACGAACATCTATTTGAAAGAACGATTCAACATAATTGATTGAGTGTGGTTGATGACTGTTTGTTGTTAACTGATTATTTGGTGGTTATCGGCGGCCGAAGCAGAACTCCGACAACCAATAGCGCGTCAGGATTTCCATTTGCTGCAACACGATGTTCTACCCTCTTTGAGTTCGCCGAAAAGTTCGCCAAACATTGCCGAGACCTCATTCCACGCTTGGCGATTGATGCAGTAGCGCACTTTGGGCGGTTCGATTTCGCCCTGAATTAATCCTGCCGATTTCAACTCGGCAAGATGCTGTGAAACAGTTGCTTTGGCAATGGGCAATACCTCGCGAATATCGCCAAAAAAGCAGTCGTTGCGGCTTGCCAAAAAGCGCAATACAGCCACCCGTGCAGGGTGGCCGAGTGCTTTGGCATAGCGCGCAATACGCTCTTCTTTATCGGTATATGATTTTTTGTCGTTCATTTCTATTCGCAATATTACGAACAATTTTTGAAACAGCCAAATTTATATTTACCAAAAGTTATGGGTAGACAAATCGGCGGTGCTCTACAAGGTCTTTGCGGTAGCGACCGATGTAGTATTTTGCCATCGAAAGGTTCTGTTCCGAATAGTTGCCGCACTCTTCGGGGCGTGCACCCGGCACCTCGCCCTCGAACGAGAGAATGAAGTCGCACATCTCCACTATCAACGGATAGATCTCTTCTGGTTGCAACTCGCCGAACATCAACAGGTAACACCCTGTGCGACAACCCATAGGACCAAAGTAGACCACCTCGTCTTTGCGCGCCGAATTGCGCAAAAAGGTGGCTGCCAGATGTTCGATTGTATGCAACGCCGGCATATCGACAACCGGTTCGCGGTTCGGGGCGGTCATACGCATATCGAATGTAGAGACCACCGTCGCACCCTGTCGGTCGCGGCGCGAGAGGTAGAGACCCGGCTCCAAACGGAGGTGGTCGATGCTGAAACTTGCAATTCTATCCATTATTATTGTTTTTTGAGATTTCGTCGTAGAGTCTGTCGAAAGAGCGTTGCAGTTCTTCGGGTTGGTCGATAATGCGGCGCAACTCCTCCAATTTTTGGGCATTGTCCGAGCCCGGCATATAGAGTTTAAGGTAGCCGCCCGTGCCATATTTTGTTCTGAGGTGGTCGACAAAGCGTGCGAATTGCTCCTCGCGCCCCAAAGATGGGTAGTTCGAAAGGCCGAATTGCACCGTGCGGCGCATCACCACCTCAGCATCAATCTGACGGTCGGCCTCGGCCACTATCCGTCCGTAAAGCGAGCGTGGAGAGTGCGTAGACGAGGCGCGGTGGTCTTCGACGGCCTCACGCATTGTGGCAATCTGCCCTTCATCAAACCATTGACGCAGTGCGGCATCGGCCTCGAGCATCTCGCCCGAATAGACGTGGTGCCATTCGCGGCCACGCAGAACACCCAAGTCGTGATATGCGGCAATAGTATAGACCATATCGGGGTCGACCTGCTCGCGGGCAGCCATTTGCAGACTTTGGGCTATCACGCTGTCGATGTGGTCGCGCCGATGTGCTTCGTCGTAAAGCTCGTAGCGCGGCAAAATCTCTGCTTCGACGTAGGCGCGAAGAGTGCTATTTATCTCTTTCATATCGTGCACGATAGTAGACCCCGAGCGGCAACTGTTTACCGGCACGGTCGGCAAAGAAGAGTTCGCCAAACTGCTCCTCGGCAGCCTTGCCCAAGAGTTGTGTCACGGCAGTGCGGGCCAATAGCGCCGAAAAGCCCATTGAATAGAGGTTCAGCACTATAAATCCGTTGGGCAACAGCAACTCGGAACAAATAGTGAGCATCTCCGAAATATTCTGTTCCAAGACCCACTTTTCGCCCTCAGGCCCACGACCATAGGCAGGCGGATCGAGCACAATGCCGTCGTAGCGGTTACCGCGTTTGAGTTCGCGGCGCACAAATTTCAAAGCATCGTCAGTAATCCAGCGAATGCCGCCCAAGCCACTTGCGGCAGCATTTTCGCTCGCCCACGACACCACCTGACGCACCGAGTCGACGTGGGTCACCTCGGCACCGGCGGCGGCTCCGGCCAACGATGCTCCGCCCGTGTAGGCAAAGAGGTTGAGCACTTTGGGTCGCGGCGAGCGGGAGCGTTTCACAGAGTCGAATATAAAACCCCAGTTGTCGGCCTGCTCCGGAAAGAGTCCGACGTGCTTAAACGAGGTGAGCCCCAGACGCATTGTCAACTCGTGGCCGCACAGGTCGTAACCCACGCGCCATTGCTCCGGTTGTCCGGCGGTGAGCGTCCAGCGGCCGCGTTCGTCGCTCGCACCCTCGCGGCTGAACGATGCGGTAGCCAAACGTTGCCACTCGCTCTCCGTCAGGCTCTTGTGCCAAACGGCCTGAGGTTCGGGACGGCGCAAAACCGAGCGTCCGAAACGTTCCAATTTTTCAAAATCGCCCGAGTCGATCAACTCGTAGTCGCGCCACGCAGGGGTAAGCAGTTCGGGATTTTTCATATCTTAATAATCTTCATTTCACATTTGTCGCAATCGAACCGCAGACGATAGCGGTGCGTGCCGTGTTGCAGAAATAGCGGCTCGCCCAACCGCGAGCCCTCCCTCAGGCACTCTCCAATCTCGCGGCGCAGGCAGTAGGGAGTCTCCATAACAACCACACCCGTGAGGTCGTCCCGAAGGTCGTAGCCAGGCTCAATTTGTTCGGCTCCGTGGTCGCGGAAAAACTCTTCGGCAAGCGAGTTGACCACATTCCAACTGCCGTCCAAGTTGGTCTGAGGCAGCCGAGCCACAAGCTGCTCGACAGCCGTTCGGCGCGACGGTCGAGCCGACGACAACCTTTCGGCCAACTCCTCCAACGCCTCACGACGCAGGCGGTTTAGTTCCGACGCAGGAATAAACGGCATTGGAGCGGCAGCATAAACCTCAAAGTTTTCGACACAAAAAGGGGTGCCGCCCGTCTTTGAAAGTTGCGCACGCAGGGTTTGTTCGGCCAACGCGATATTGGTGGCCTGCGGAAAAATGTTGTCGATTACTCGTTCAATATCGCCAAAGTGCATTTCGACGCGCTCGGCATCAATCCGCACCTTAATATTAATAGGTATGGTGCGCCGCGTGCGGCTTTTGAGCAAACGGTCGGAAAATTCTTTGTCGAAGTTGCGGAACAGCTCCACGCCGACCTCGATTCCGTCGGCTCGGTTGGGAACAAACCCCACACTGCAAGCGCTGTTGATGTTGGTTCCGCAGAGCCGGCCGCCCGAAAGGAAGCAGATACCGTCGCCCGCGTGGAGTTGTTGGCGCATCGGCACTTTCACCTCGTCGCCGGTAATCGAAACGACACGTCCAACGGGTTCGCCCAACGCCTTTGGGGTGTCGAACGAGGCCACGCCGCGGCACACTCCGTCGAAGAAATATTCGCCACCTCCGCGCGTAAAGCTCTTGGCAGCATCGGGCCCAAAATCGAGTTCGACCCTGCCGCGCGACGAGCGCACGAAGCCTTTGCGTTGGGCTATCTGTCGGTTGAGTTCGTTATTATAGAGCGCCGTAATGTTGCGCACGTAGTCGACACCTTTCAATCGCCCCTCGATTTTCAGCGAACTTACGCCTGCATCTAAGAGGTCGCCCACACGGTGCGACAAATAGAGGTCGCGCACCGAGAGCAGGTGTTTGCCGCCAACGATAACCTTGCCCTCAGCATCGGTCAAGTCGTAGGGAAGACGGCAGGGTTGCGAACAGTCGCCACGGTTGCCGCTGCGCCCCGAGAGCGTGCGGCTCATCTGGCAACGACCGCTCCGACAGACACATATAGCCCCGTGGACAAAGGCCTCCAACTCGACGCTTGTCGCCTCGCGTATGGTGCGAATCTGTTTGAGCGTCAGACTGCGTTCCAACACCACGCGCGAAAAGCCGCTCTGCTCCAAGAAGCGAACCCACTCGGGTGAGCAGTTGGTCATCTGAGTCGAGGCGTGGAACTCGGCACCCGAAAGTCCCATACGCAGGTAGGCAGGGTCTTGAATGATGAAGGCATCGACCCCGACAGCCAAAAGTTCTTCGGCCAAAGTGCGGGCCTCACTAAGCTCGTTTTTGAACAAAACGGTATTGAGCGTGGCATACAATCGTGCGCCATAGAGGTGTGCATAACGGGCTGCCTCGGCCACGTCGGCCGTCGAATTGCCGGCCGCAACACGGGCACCAAGCCCTCGCGCGCCCATATAGACCGCATCGGCACCTGCATCAATGGCGGCACGTGCGCACTGCAAATCGCGAGCCGGCGAAAGCAGCTCAACTGCAACAAAGTCGTGAATATCGGTCGTAGGCATCTTTCAATCGAACGTCGTAACGATTGGCGGCATAACCGCTCCCGTTGTAACGTTTTGCAAAGGTAATCCAATCTTTCGTTCGGAGCGACGCCGTGAGCCCCGAATTTTGCAAAAAAAGGGCGAAAAGTTCCATTTGAGCCGCTTCGCCCGAAGCCATTTTGGCCACAAAGCTGCCGACCGACCCTTCGCCGCACCGCGAGTAGTTGAATCCCATAATCTGAAAAGCGCCCCACGAGGCCGACTCCCGGGCCGCGACGAGGTCGATTGCAGCAGCCTTTTCGAAACGCTCCCATTCGGCTCGTCCGCCACGGTATAGCGTGCGGTTCCACGTGGGCGAAAGAATATCGGCATTGGCCGTCAAGAGCGGTGCGGGGTCAATGCCGCGTAGTTTGAGCCGTCGCCAAAAGATGTGCGCCTCGAAAAGAATGACCACACGGCCGTCGGACAAAAAACCGCCACGACTACCCGACTCCACCTCGGCCACAGCTTGCAGCACGGCCGTTTCCAGCCCAAGTTTTTGGGCAACAGTTTCGAATTGTTCCCGTTTCAACATTGTTGTTTTTCGGCCCAAATTAGCCGCAAAACCCAAAGGGCGGTTTATACGGATTTTGAAAAGCGAAAAAAAAACGACTTAGTCGAATACAATTAAGGTGGATAAGGTGATTCATAGCCCTGCGGGCGGAAAAAGTTTAGAGTTTAATGAAATTATCTAAGGGTCCAAAGGGGCAATAGAGTCCAAAAGGGCCAAAGTGATAGATGTTTTCTGTTTGTGTACAATTATCTTTTCTGATTTCCCTTTTGCCCCTTTGGTCTCTTTTGCCTCTCCATGACAATGATTCAAATTTTGAACCGATGTCGGCGTTAGCCTGCGCGGAAAAAAGCGTAGGAGATAATTTTGAATTGGCCAAGGGCCAATCATTAATCACATTATCGACCTTACTCACCTTAGTATTTTATATAATGCAAACAAGAGGGTCTAACGAACTTGTTAGACCCTCCCGTTTACCTCTATATATGTCTTCCTATTTTTTCAGAGCCTGCAACTCGGGGATACGCTTTTTGGCAGCGTCGACGTAGTTGCCTGCCAGAACCTTGCGGTAGGTCTCAATGGCCTGCTCGTTTTGGTCTTTGCTGTCGTAGGCAACAGCCAGCAGATAGATGGCATCGCCTGCCAACTCGGGAGTATTCTGCGCAGCAATGGCCAACTCGCTCCACTCGATAATTTTGTCCCACTCTTTGTTGTTGGTAGCAGTTTGCAGACGCAACATATTGGCAGTCGGGTCAACAGGGTCAATCGCGAGAATGGTATCGAGAGTAGCGTAGCCGCCCTCAATATTGTCGGACTTGAACTCGGCGACAGCCTTTTGGAGCAGATACTGTTTGAGCGACTCTTTGGCTTTGGCGGCAGGCTCGGCAAAACGACTGTGTTTGTCGCCCAGCGCGATGATTTCGGTGTAGACCTTGGTGCCGTTTTCAACATCGCCCGACTCGAAATAGCTCATACCGAGGTTGAGGGCCAAATCGGTATCCTGCGGGTTGGCAGCATAACCTTTGGCAAAAATCTGAGCAGCCTTTGCGTAATCGTTGCTGTTGAAAGCATCGCCGCCCATCACGGTATAAATTTTCGAAATCAGAGCCTTGGCCTTGCGTGCTGTTGATTGGTCGTTGTAAAGTTGGGCAAACTGATCGGCATCGTTCAACGATTTCAAAGCCTCATCGAACTTATTGGCTTTCACCTGCGAAAGGCCTAACTGGTAATAACAAACCGGAATATATTTTTGTGCTTTCTGTACGGTTTCGATTGCATCGGGCACTTCGAGTCCCATATCGACCGTCTTCTCCAAAGCGGTGATTGCCTCGCTGTAATTTTTAGCCTGCATTGCGGCAGCGGCCTCGTTGAATTGCTTGTTGACTTCGGTTACGGCATCTTCCTGTGCAAAAGCTGTTGCGCTGACAAGCAGAGAGATAGCCGTCGCCAAAATTACTTTGTTGATCTTCATTTCGTCTAAAAAATTTTCTTTATAATTATTAATCGTAGTTCTCTATTTTGTCAACTGACAAATACAAAAGTATGAAAATGGATTTTGCAATCCAAATTGTCAGCGTAGTTTTTTGAAAAATTGTGTCATAAGTGCCGCACAATCATATTCCAAGACCCCATTTTCGACCACTGTTTTGGGGTGATAGAGGCGTGGCGAGTAGAGCGAGTTACCGCGTTTGGGGTCGGCAGCACCATAGACTACGCGCCCTATACGGCACCAAAAAAGCGCTCCGGCACACATCACACAAGGTTCGACTGTCACATACAAAGTGCATTCGTCGAGGTATTTCGACCCGAGAGTGTTCTCTGCGGCCGACAGTGCCTGCATCTCGGCGTGAGCGGTCGAGTCGTTAAAGGCCTCGACACGATTATGTCCGCGGCCGACAATACGTCCGCGGCAAACAACCACGGCACCAATTGGGGTCTCGTACTCATCTAACGCCGCACGAGCTTCCGAAATTGCCGCCTGCATAAAAAAAACGTCCTGCGAGTGTTCGGTCTCCATCTTTTTTCTCTATCTTTGAGGGTTTTTCAGCGTACAAATTTAAGAATTTTTTATGTATCGTACACACACTTGCGGTCAGCTCCGCATAGAAAATCTCTCCGAGAAGGTCATTTTGGCCGGTTGGGTTCAGCGCCTGCGCAAAATGGGTGCTATGACTTTCATCGATCTGCGCGACCGCTACGGCATTACACAGCTTGTTGTCGAAGAGGGCTCACCGGCCGAGGTTAAGTCGACAGCAGAGAGCCTCGGACGCGAATTTGTCATACAGGCCGAGGGCATCGTAATCGAACGCCAGTCGAAGAATCCAAAGATGTCGACAGGCGATATCGAAATAAGGGTCACGGCTCTCAATGTGTTGAACCGCGCCGAAACACCCCCCTTCACAATCGAAGACCAGAGCGACGGCGGCGACGACCTGCGTATGCGCTACCGCTATCTCGACTTGCGCCGCAACCCGCTGAAAGAAGCGATGTTGCTGCGCCACCGTATGGCACAATGTGCTCGTCGATTCCTCGATTCGGAGAACTTTCTCGAAATCGAGACCCCATATATGATTAACTCCACGCCCGAGGGTGCACGCGACTTTCTCGTTCCCTCGCGCCTGAATCCGGGCAAGTTCTACGCCCTGCCACAATCGCCGCAGACCTTCAAACAACTCCTTATGGTGGCCGGCTACGACCGCTATTTCCAGATTGTCCGCTGCTTCCGCGACGAAGACCTGCGCGCCGACCGTCAGCCCGAGTTCACGCAAATCGACTGCGAGATGTCGTTCGTCGAGCAGGAAGATGTGCTCGAAATCTTCGAGCGCTTTGCCCAGACGATGTTCCGCGAAATCAAGGGTATCGAGATTGGCCGCCTGCCGCGTATGACGTGGCACGAAGCAATGCGGCTCTACGGCTCCGACAAGCCCGATATTCGTTTCGGTATGACCTTCAACGATCTGACCGACAAGGTGAAAGGCAATAGTTTTTCGGTCTTCGACTCGGCCGAATACGTCGGCGCTATTGTAGCCACCGGTTGCGCCGCCTACACGCGCAAGCAGTTGGACGAGTTGACCGAATTTGTCAAACGTCCGCAAGTTGGCGCAAAAGGGCTGGTTTGGATTCGACTTGAAGCCGACGGCACAACCAAATCGAGCATCGACAAATTCTTTTCGCCCGACCAAATCAAGGCCTTTGCCGAGGAGTGTAAAGCTGTGGCAGGCGACCTGATTCTGATTTTGGCCGGCGACCGCAAACATACGCTTTCGGCTCTGGGCACACTCCGTTTGGAGATGGGAGGCCGTTTGGGATTGCGCAACCCCGAAACATTTGCTCCGCTTTGGGTCATCGACTTCCCGCTATTGGAGTGGGACGACGAGACTCAGCGTTTCTATGCTATGCACCACCCCTTCACCGCTCCCAAGCCCGAGGATATTCCACTTATGGAGAGCAACCCGGGCGAGGTTCGCGCCAACGCCTACGACTTCGTTTGCAACGGAGTGGAGGTAGGCGGCGGTTCGGTTCGTATCCACGACAGCGCATTGCAACATAAGATGTTCAAGGTCTTGGGCTTCACTCCCGAGAAAGCCGACTCACAGTTTGGATTCTTGATGAACGCCTTCAAATACGGCGCACCACCTCACGCAGGTTTGGCATTCGGTTTCGACCGTTTCTGCTCACTGTTGGGCGGCTCCGACTCAATCCGCGACTACATCGCTTTCCCGAAGAACAATATGGGACGCGATGTGATGGTCGACTCGCCCACGACAATCGACCCGGCGCAGTTGGACGACCTCTTTATTGAGGTGAAACCCATTCCGACGAAATAGAAGAGTTTTCCGAGAAGCTCTTTGAGGGCGAAAGCCCCCAAAGGAAGAGGGTCGGAAAGAGGCCAACCGACCGGCAAGTAAGGGCAGAGGCCGAAGGAGATAGAATGGAAAGAAGAGAGTGAAGCCGCCCACTATCAAGTGCCGGCTATCACTTTCGCCATTTTGGCCCCTTTCGCCCTTTTGGACCTTATTGATATTTCTATTGTAATAGCGGTCAACAGAACGCTTTGGCATTCATTACTTTATTCCATTTCCCAATCGGAGCGGCCGTCCTTATTGTCCTTGACACGTATGCCGATAGCGGTCAGACGGTTGCGAATCAGATCGGAAGTTGTCCAGTCGCGGTCGGCCTTGGCCTTGGCGCGGATCTCCAAAATCATATCCATCAGCGGAGCGACTTTGTCGTCGGCTGCGGCGGTCTTCTCGTTGCACAGTCCCAAAATGTCGCCAACCATTCCTGCAAACTCGCTGCGGAGAGTGGCAAGGTCGGCGGACGAGATTGTTTGCGATCCGTCGAGGAGCTGATTGATGTTTCGCACCCAGTCGAAGAGCACCGAAATGGCTACGGGCGAGTTCAAATCGTCGTTCATAGCCTCGTAGAAACGGGTCGTGAGGTCGGCAGTGTCGAGGGTCGAAGAGTCCGACGGCGTGATTTTCGAGAGCGTGTCGACCGCCTTCATCAATCTGTCGAGCCCCTTTTCGGCCGCTTCGAGTGCCTCGTTTGAGAAGTCGAGCGTCGAGCGGTAGTGAGCCTGCAAGATGAAGAAACGTATCGTCATAGGCGAGAACGGCTGTGAGAGTTTCTCGTGCCGGCCGGTGAAAAATTCGTCGAGCGTGATGAAGTTGCCGAGCGACTTGCCCATTTTTTGTCCGCCTATGGTAATCATATTGTTGTGAATCCAGTAGCGGGCTTGATCGTGGCCGAGCGCGGCGCACGACTGTGCAATTTCGCACTCGTGGTGAGGGAACATCAAATCCATACCGCCTCCGTGAATGTCGAAGGTTTCGCCCAGATATTTGGTACTCATTGCGGTGCACTCGGTATGCCAACCGGGGAATCCCTCGCTCCACGGCGACGGCCAGCGCATAATGTGTTCGGGCTGTGCCTTTTTCCAAAGTGCAAAGTCGTAGGGGCTGCGTTTGTCGCTCTGACCGTCGAGCGAGCGGCCACCCGACTGCATCTCTTCGAGGTTGCGCCCCGAGAGTATGCCGTAGTGGTATTTTCGGTCGTATTTCTCTACATCGAAGTAGACCGAGCCGTTGCTTTGGTAGGCGTAGCCTGCCTGCAAAATCCTCTCCGTCAGCTCAATCTGTTCAATAATGTGACCCGAGGCCAACGGCTCAATCGAGGGGCGCAGAACCCCCATTCGATCCATAAATTCGTGGTAACGGTTGGTATAGTATTGAGCAACCTCCATAGGTTCGAGTTGTTCCAAACGAGCCTTGCGTGCGATTTTGTCCTCACCCTCGTCGGCATCGTGTTCCAAATGCCCCACGTCGGTAATGTTGCGCACATAGCGCACCTTGTAGCCAAGCGATTTGAGGTAACGGAAGAGCAGGTCGAAGGTTATGGCCGAACGAGCGTGGCCCAAATGTGGGTCGCCGTAGACGGTCGGGCCGCAAACATACATTCCCACGAGTGGCGGAGCTATCGGAACGAACTCCTCCTTGCGTCGCGTCAAGGTGTTATAAAGCGAAAGTTTGGTCTCCATTATTTGATTGAAATTGTCGTTTTCGGGGCGTAAAAGTAGCAATTATTTCTCGTCTTTCCACACAACGGTTTCGATTTCGGGCAGACTCAACGGCATCTTTTCGATTTCGGACCGGTCGGTTCCGAGCGTGTGATAGGGGAACAGCACGCGCGGAGAGATTGTCAGTGCGGCCCTCACCGCCTCATCGACCGACATCGTATAGGGCAGATTGACAGGCAGAAAGAGGTAGTCGATATTGCGTTGCGCGAGAAGCTCGGGCGTGGCCTCGGTGTCGCCAGCCACCAATATGCGTTCGCCGCCAATGGTCAGCAGGTAGCCGTTGTCGCGACCGCGAGGGTGGTACTGTGTGCGCACCATATTGTAGGCCTCAACAGCCTCCACTTTGAGCCACTCCGCAGGGCTAAGTTGGTCGCCGTTGAGCATCTCGACTGCCCCACGGCTGGCCGCAGCCACAATGTGGTTGGCAATGACCACGGTCGAGGGTTGGCGCAAGGCCTCAACGGCCTTGGGGTCGAAATGGTCGGAGTGGGCGTGGGTGACCAAAATCACGTCCGCCTTGGGCAGCTTACGGTAGTCGGCCTCGGCCCCAACGGGGTCGATGTAGACGGTGTGTCCGTCGTACTCGACAGCCACACTTGCGTGACCGAAGAGGTGAAAGACAATATCGCCTCCGTCGCGCGAAGAGAATCGTTCGGCACGATAATCGCCAAAATCGAGCATAGTCGTCAAAATCAAAACAACCGGCAACGCTGCATTCATCGTGCCGTTTATTTAAGGTATTTGTCGAGCCAGCCAAAAAATTCACGGTTCCAAACCAAGTTGTTCTGCGGTTTGAAGACTTGGTGAGCCTCATTTTCGAATACCACCAAACGGGCATCGATACCTTTCAGGCGTGCGGCATTGAACGCCTCCAAACTCTGTGTGAAGGGTATGCGGTAGTCTTTTTCGCCCGTGAAAATCAAAATCGGGGTATCCCAGCGGTTTACAAACTTTTGGGGCGAATTGGCATAGGAGCGCTGTGCGGTACGGTTTTTCAGATCCCAGTAGGCGCCGCCGTAGTCGTTGTTAACGAACCACATCTCCTCGGTGTGGCCATACATACTCTCGAAATTGAAGATTCCGCAGTGCGATATGAAGGCTTTGAAACGGTGGTCGTGGTTGCCTGCCAAATAGAAGACCGAGTAACCGCCATAGCTTGCGCCAACGGCTCCCAGACGCTCCTTATCGCACCACGGCTCACGCGCCACGTCGTCGATTGCGCTCAGGTAGTCTTTGATGTTCTGTCCGCTGTAATCGCCCGAAATTTGGTCGAGCCACTCCGTACCGAACGAGGGCACACCTCGGCGGTTGGGTGCAACCACCACGTAGCCCTGCGCGGCCATAAGTTGGAAATTCCAACGGTAGCTCCAAAACTGGCTCACCACACTCTGCGGGCCGCCCTCGCAAAAGAGCAGGGTCGGGTATTTTTTCGACGCGTCGAAATCGGGCGGCAGAATCACCCAGGTGAGCATCTGTTTGTTGTCGGTAGTGCGGACCCAGCGTTTCTCGACCTTGCCCATTGGTATGGCATCGTAAATCTCTTGATTGACAAAGGTCAGCTGACGCAAAGCCCCCTGCTCAACGGCATAGAGTTCGACAGCCTTGCTTATGGTGTTCATATTGGCCACTATACGGTCGCCCGACTTTGTAAAAGAGTTGATATCGTGGTCGCCCGAAGTGATTATTTCTACCGGTTTGCCCTCTTCGACGCGGCAAATCTGGTAAGTTCCCTCGATTGCCGAACCAAAATAGAGGCGGTCGTTCCCCTCCCAAACAACGTTCTGCGCGCTGTGATCGAAATCGGCGGTCAGGTCGCGCATCGAATTATCGGCCGCATTCCAAACTATCAGACGTTCTTTGTCGCTCTCGTTGCCGGCACGGCGCATACTGCGGAAGGCTATCCGGCTATCGTCGGGCGACCAAACGGGGTAACGGTCGTAACCCGGCATCTCGCCCTGTTCTTTGCAGATGTTGCGTTTCGAACCCGTTTGCAGGTCGTAGATGAAGATGTCGGAGTCGGTCGAGACGGCATAGGCGGCACCAGTAAGCGGTTTGCAGGTGTAGGCAATGCGTCGGCTGTCGGAACTCCAAGCAATCTCGGCAGCATCGAAATAGGGAGCCAAAGGTGCGTCCCACGGCTCGTCGGCCATAATATCGGTACCCGATTCAACCACCATTCGTTCCATATTGGCGACAAAGATATGGGAGTAATCACCCTCGTCCCAATAGTCCCAATGGCGAACCATAAGGTCGTCGTAGACGCGCGCCTTCGAATCGGGTGCATCGGCGAAGAGGTCCGACGACTTGATATTTTTCACGTGAACACGTTTGGTAAACCAAAGGTGTTTGCCGTCAGGAGCCACGCCATAGGCATCGATGCCCTCCTTTACGGAGGTTATGCGGTTGGAGTTGCCGCCATTGGGGGCCACCGACCAGAGCTGACCGTCGGAGAGATAAAAGATGTGTCGGCCGTCGGCACGCCACGAGGGCGAAGAGGCGTTGGCCGCAAGCAGGCTCACTGCTCCGCCATTTGAGGGCATAGAGTAGAGATTGGTCGTGCCTTTGTTGTCGGCCATAGAGTAGTTGGTCACCGTGAAGAGCAGCGTTTTGCCGTCGGGCGAGAGGGTTTCGCTGCCCACGCGCCCCATCTTCCACATTATCTCGGGGGTGAATACGGCGGCCGCTTTCTCGGCCTCCGACAGAGAGTTGCCAAATGTCACTTCGGACGGTTTATGGTTACAGGAGCCCAATGCCGTAGTTGCTGCTAACATAGTTAATGCCAAATAGTTGATTGTTTTCATTGATTGGTCTGTGGAGTTATTTAATTTTAAGTTCAAGGTATCGTTCAAAGACTTCGCGAATGGTGGTATAGCTCTCGGCCACGGAGTTCCACAGCCGTCGACCTCGCAACCACTCGGCAGATGTAATCTGTTCGTCGGCCTCGGGCAACAGCTCGGGATTGTCGCCGGCGGCAAAAGCGGTGAACCAAGCCGTCCGTTTTATCTCCCAACGGCCGTAGGCGTGGTGGAAGTGGTTGGTGGTGCATAGCGGCTCGACAATGTCGACCTCGTGCAACCCCGTCTCCTCCTCGATCTCGCGTGCAGCCGCCTCGCGAGGGGTCTCCCCCTGCTCTATGTGTCCCTTGGGCAGATCCCACCACCCTTTGCGGCGAATCATCAAAACCTCGCCCTCGGAGTTCTCGACCACGCCGCCTGCCGCATCAACCACAGGGAATTGAGAGCAGAAATTCGAGAAAATCTCTTCGGGTCGATCGGAAATAATATATAAGGTATTGTTATTTCCGACTTTTTCGAGCAACTTTGCGGGCGCAATCGGTTCGGTAGTTGCAACCAGACAACAATCATCGGGCGCAACCTCCGAGGGAGTGCAAAACACAAAAGTCTTATTTTCGAAATAGATTCGCATATCACACAAAATAACGAAATAAACTTCATAAATACAAATTTCGATGGAAGAATATATCAGCAAACAGCAACAGATAGGCCGTTCGGCCGAAGTAATCTACCGCTCGCTCGCCTCATTTGACAACTTCACCCCCATTGCCGCCGGACGTGTCGACGACTGGAAGGCCGATGCCGACAGCTGCTCTTTCAAGTTTAAGGGCTTTACCGCCCATCTGCGCATTACCGAGCGCGAAGAGTTCAGCACTATCAAGGTTGTGTCGGAAGACGAATCGCCGCTGAGTTTCACAATGTGGTTGCAGCTCAAAGAGTTAGCACCCGACGATACACGTATGCGAATTGTTGTGCACGCCGAGCTGAATGCAATGATGCGTATGATGATCGGCAAGAAACTCCAAGAGGGCGTCGATGCCGTTGCCGCCGCACTCGCGCAAGGATTTCGGTAGGCGAAAGTCGCGTTCAACATAAAAAATAAAAGGCCGACAACTCATTGAGTGCCGGCCTTTAATTCAACAGGGGACGGAAATCACTTCTAACCCTGTTTCTACTAACCTAAAACTACTAACCTAAATGAACCTTAAAACTTCACTGCAAAGATAAGCACTTTTTCCGCAATTATCCAAATTTCTTAAAAAATTTTAATAATAATTTTACATTGGAACGTTGGCTATTGACACCCAAATATGTGCTATAATGTTGTATATCTGTGCGTTGCACGTGCGTAAAAATGTTATTAAAAAATTTTAAGAAAATTTTGGCAAACCTTTAATTGGCCATTGGCCAATGGCCAATTCAAAATTAAAAATTCAAAATTCAAAATTCAACCGACGATGGCAGGCAGAATTTTTGGCTGCTGTTGTCTAAAATGGTTGAAACTTTTTCTACAATAAATGCGTATTATGAGCGTTTAATAATCGAACAAATCAAATAGTGCTTATGAAACAACTTGTCTTTTGAACTAAACAAACATTATCAGAAACAAATTACAAAAAAGTATGAGAAAGACATCATTGATTATCGTTTCGACCATTGCCGCATCGGCAATGCTTGGCGGCGCAGCCGGATTATTGGTATCGAACGCTGTTGGCGGCAGCAATGTAGCCACCGTTACGACAGAACCGTTTGAACAGGCCGAGGCCAAGCAGTCGGCACACTTTGTCAACTACCAGAAAGAGAAATATCCCGACCTTACGTATGCGGCCGAGAATGCCGTTCAGGCTGTGGTCAACATTGAGGTGACTATGACAGTCAAGGGTCAGACCATTGTCGACCCGTTTTTGCAGTTCTTCGGAATGCCGCAGGGCTACACCACCCCGCAGCGCGAGGCCAAGGCAGGCGGTTCGGGCGTGCTGATCTCATCGGACGGCTACATCGTTACCAACAACCACGTGGTTGAGAACGCAACGAAGCTCAAAGTACGTCTGAACGACCAGCGCACCTTTGAGGCCAAGATTATCGGTGCCGACCCCACGAGCGACGTGGCACTTATTAAGATAGATGCCAAAGAGCTGCCGTTCCTTGTCTTCGGTTCGTCCGACAACCTGCGTTTGGGCGAGTGGGTTTTGGCCATCGGGTCGCCTTTCGACCTGCAATCGACCATCACCGCGGGTATCGTCAGCGCCAAAGCACGTAATCTGGGCGCAATTCCGAATCAATACCGCGTCGAGTCGTTTATTCAGACCGATGCAGCAGTCAACCCGGGCAACTCGGGCGGCGCACTGGTCAACACTGCCGGCGAACTGGTGGGCATCAATACCCTCATTCAGTCGCAAACGGGCTCCTATATCGGTTATTCGTTTGCCGTTCCAAGTACCATTGCCAAAAAGGTGGTAATGGATCTGAAAGAGTACGGCGTAGTTCAACGCGCAATGTTGGGCATCGAATACCAAGAGGTCAACAACGACTTTTTGGAGCAGTTCGGCGAGAAATACAATGTCAAAGAGATGGGCGGTGCCTACGTTTCGAGAGTCGAAGAGGAGGGAGCTGCCAAGGCAGCCGGAATTCGTCAGGGCGACATAATTCTCTCTATCGACGGCGTAAAGATTGCCACGGGTTCGTCGCTTAGCGAAATCGTTGCCAAATATCGCCCCAACGACAAAGTGAAGATTGAGGTGAAAAGAGACGGCAAGGTGAAACAATTTGATGTCACTTTGCGTAATAAGGCAGGTAAGGCAAAACTGTTGAGCAAAGACGATACAGATGTTGCAGCGGCTCTCGGAGGCGATTTTGCCGAGGTTAGCGCCCGTACCCTCAAAGAGTTGCGCATCGAAGGCGGCGTACGTGTGACGGCCGTCAGAGAGGGAGGTTTTCTGGCACGTGCAAGAGTGCGTCCGGGATTCATCATCACCCACATCAACGAACGCGCAATAGGTTCGATCGAAGATCTGAACAAAATCGACGAGAAGGTAACTTCGGTCGATGGCATATATCCACAGACGGGTCGCTCAATGAGCTATTCGCTGGTTGAGTAACAGAACCCAAACGCAATATTCAAGTAGTTGAATGTGTACTTTTGGGCTCATACCCGAAAGTACACATTTTTTATAGAATCATATACCAAATTAATAATATGCGTCAATTAAAGATTACAAAATCGATCACCAACCGTGAGAGCGCCTCGCTCGACAAATACCTCCAAGAGATTGGTAAGGAAGACCTTATCACCGTCGAGGAGGAGGTCGAACTGGCACAGCGAATCAAGAAAGGCGATCAGGAAGCACTCGAAAAGCTCACCAAAGCCAACCTGCGTTTTGTGGTTTCGGTAGCCAAGCAGTATCAGAATCAAGGTCTGTCGTTGCCCGACCTTATCAACGAGGGCAATTTGGGCCTTATCAAGGCTGCCGGGAAGTTCGACGAGACGCGCGGTTTCAAGTTCATATCCTATGCCGTTTGGTGGATTCGCCAGTCGATTCTGCAAGCTTTGGCCGAACAGTCGCGTATCATACGTCTGCCTCTGAATCAGATTGGATCGCTCAATAAGATCAACAAGGCCTTTGCACGCTTCGAGCAGGAGAACGAACGCACGCCCTCGCCCGAGGAGTTGGCCACTGTGCTCGATATTCCCAAGGAGAAGGTTTCGGACACGCTGCGTGTCTCGGGTCGCCACGTCTCGGTTGATGCCCCCTTTGCCGACGGTGAAGACAACAACCTGTTGGACGTGCTGGTCAACAACGACTCGCCCAACGCCGACCGCGGACTGATCAACGAGTCGCTCTCGACCGAGGTCGACCGCGCATTGGATACCCTGACCGACCGCGAGAAAGATATCATCAAGTTCTTCTTCGGCATAGGTTGCTCCGAGATGACTCTCGAAGAGATTGGCGAGAAGTTCGGCCTCACGCGCGAACGTGTGCGCCAAATCAAGGAGAAAGCCATTCGCCGCCTGCGCCACAGCAGCCGCAGCAAACTCCTGAAATCCTATTTGGGATAAGGCTCTTAACGTAACGACAAAGGGAGTGCCTAACAAGTTGGTTAGACACTCCCTTTGTCGTCAGGCAAATTATGACGGCACTAAACAAAAAAGTTGGGGATATTTCGCAACATCCCCAACTCCCCAACTTAAAATACTGATTATGAAAGAATCACTAAAACAACCCTTAGCGTTGTTACGAAAGGCTTTAATATAAAGCATTTCGTGCGCTACCTATTGTTTTGCAGTGCAAATGTAATCAAAAAATAATTGCTTCCAAACTATTTTTGCCAAAAAAGTAATTATTTTTGTACGAGAAAGTTATAGCGACAAAAAATTCATCGAATTATGATAAAAAAAGAGTACAATCCAAGCGACGTCGGAGTAAGCAACGGTAACTATTTCGGTATGCCGTTCTCGCCCGAGGAATCGCGATTGGTTTTGATTTCGGTACCGTGGGACGTGACGGCCTCCTACGGCGGCGGCGCATCGTCGGCGCCCGACGCAATCATTGAAGCCTCAACGCAACTCGACTTCTACGACCGCACAAGTCCCGACGAGTGGCGCAAAGGCATTGGCACGGTACCAATCAACTACTCTATCCAAGACCGCAGTACGATGCTGCGCGGCGAAGCCAAAAAGGTGATGCAGTTTTTGGAAGAGGGCGGAATGATTTTCGACGAGAAAATTATGCCGCGCCGCATTGAGCGCATCAATACCGCATCGACGGAGCTCAACCGCGAGCTCTTCGAAACGGTTTCGAATTGGCTCAAAAGAGGCAAGTTGGTCGGCATTGTGGGTGGCGACCACTCCGTTCCATTGGGTGCAATCAGGGCCGTTGCCGAGCAGCAGGGCAAGATCGGTCTGCTCCACATAGACGCCCACTGCGACCTGCGCAAGAGTTACGAGGGTTTCACCTACTCGCACGCCTCTATTATGTATAATGTATGCAACGAAATTGAGGCGGTCGAGCGCATCGTGCAGGTAGGCGTGCGCGACTATTGCGACGACGAGATCGATTTTGTGGCCAACTCTCACGGCCGCATCATCACTTTCGACGATACCGATATGGCCGAACGGCTCTTCAACGGCGAGCATTGGAGCGCTCTGTGCAGCGAGATAGTGTCGGCTTTGCCGCAAAAGGTCTACGTCAGTTTCGACATCGACGGACTTTCGCCCGACAACTGCCCCCACACGGGCACACCCGTAACCGGCGGACTCTCTTTCAATCAGGCCGTAAGGCTCATCGACGAGGTCGTTCGCAGCGGTCGACAGATTGTCGGATTCGACTTGGTTGAGGTGGCACCCGACCCTCACTCGCAGTTCGATGCCGAGGTTGGTGCACGTATGCTTTTCAAAATGTGCGGAATGTTGCTCAAATCAAATTAAAAACACTATATTTGCGACGCATTTTACTCTTGACAGAAAAACGCATTAAAATATTATTTGGTTATTAAATTAAAACAAGCAATGAAAAAATTATTTGTAATTCTCGCTTCGGTAGCAATGGTAGCTTCGTTCGCTTCCTGCTCGGGCGGCAAATCGTTGAAGAGCGACGTCGACTCCCTCTCCTACGCACTCGGAACCGATTTTGGCAACTCACTTGCCCAAATCAAGGGTCAGATGGAAGACGAGCTCGATATGAACCTTTTCTATAAAGGTGTCAACGACGCTATGAAAGGCGAGCCGAAGATTGCTCAGGAAGAGGCTTTTGCTTTCCTGCGTGATTATTTCAACGTAAAGGCTCCCCAGAAAGCTCTGGCTGCATCGCAGAAGTACCTCGACGAGGTGGCCGCACGCAAAGGCGTTCAGAAGACCGAGAGCGGCCTGCTCTATCAGGTTGTTCGCGAAGGCAATAACGACAAGAAAGCCGTCAACCCCACCGACGAAGTTCGCGTGGTCTATGAGGGCAAACTCAAAAATGGCAAAGTTTTCGACTCTTCATACGAGCGTGGCGACACCGTTTCGTTCAAACTGAACCAAGTCATCAAAGGTTGGGCCGAAGGTATCCAACTCGTTGGCGAAGGTGGCGAAATTGACCTCTGGATTCCTGCCGATCTGGCTTACGGCCAGCGTGCACCTCAGCAAATAGGACCCAACCAGGCATTGCAGTTCAAGGTTGAGTTGGTTGAGGTTATCCCCGACACTACTGCCGTAGAAGAGCAGAAGTAGTATTTTTAGTTACTATTTTTTTACAGGAGTGTTTAACATACAGTTAGACACTCCTTTTTTTTATTATGTTTTTTAGTGCCCAAAGGGGCAATAGAGTCCAAAAGGGCGAAAGTGATTGATTACCATATTTGTGCGCAATTTCCCTCTCTTTTTCCCTTCCGCCTCTTTCGCCCCTTTGGTCTCTTTCAGGCCTCCTGACAGAATTACTTTGCGAGTGTAACGACGAAAAGAGCTTGTTGTACACACTCATTTTTAGGTTTATGCCGGATAGCAAGTCGTTTATTTGGCAAAAAGCGCTACCTTTGAGCACAGAAAAGAACCTTTCAGACTTTTGTAGTTATGAATCAAGCAGAACGTAAGGAGATAGTCGAACTAATTCGACGCGAAGTAATACCCGCAATAGGGTGCACCGAACCAATGGCCGTGGCACTTGCCACCTCACGCGCCACCGAGCTGCTCGGCCGACTGCCCGAGCGAATCGAGGTGCGGCTCAGCCCCAATATTCTGAAAAACGCAATGGGCGTTGGCATTCCCGGGACGGGTATGATAGGGTTGCCGGTAGCCGTTTCGCTCGGAGCATTGGTGGGCCGTTCGGCCTACGGACTTGAAGTCATCAAAGAGACCAAACCTGCCGACGTTGAGCAGGCGAAGGAGTATATTGCCCAAAACCGCATAGGCATCACGCTTAAAAAAGATATCACCGAGCGGCTCTACGTTGAGGTCGAGGTCACCGGCGGCGGCGAAAGTGCCAAAGCGGTGATTGCCGCCTCGCACACCAACTTTGTCTACCTTTCACACAACGACAAGGTATTGCTCGACTGCTCTATCTCGGGCAGCGACGAACGTTGTGCCAAAGAGGTGGCGCTCACGATGCGCCGCGTCTACGACTTCGCAACCACCGCCCCCGTGGACGAGATAAGTTTCATTTTGGAGGCACGCCGATTGAACAAGGCCGCCGCCGAAGAGTCGCTCAACGGCGAGTGGGGCCACTGCCTGGGGCGCACCCTGCAAAGCGCTACCGAGCGCCGAATAATGGGCGACTCCACCTTTTCGCGCATACTCTCCTACACCTCGGCCGCCTGCGACGCACGTATGGGCGGGGCAATGATACCCGTGATGAGCAACTCGGGCAGCGGCAACCAAGGCATAGCCGCCACGTTGCCCGTGGTGGTCTACGCCGAGGACAACGCCTGCACCGAGGAACAGACGGCACGTGCGCTGGTGTTGAGCCACCTGACGGTAATCTACATCAAACAGAGCCTCGGCCGTTTGTCGGCACTCTGCGGCTGCGTGGTTGCCGCCACCGGTTCGTCGTGCGGCATAACATACCTTATGGGGGGCGGCTACGATGAAGTCTCAATGGCAGTAAAAAATATGGTTGCCAACCTCACGGGCGTGATTTGCGACGGCGCAAAGCCAAGCTGCGCACTGAAACTCACAAGCGGCGTTTCGACCGCCGTGATGTCGGCAGTGATGGCCGTCGAGCATCGGTGCGTCTCGTCACAAGAGGGCATAGTCGACGACGATGTCGACCGTTGTATTCTGAACCTCACCGAAATAGGTTCGCGCGGAATGTGCGAAACCGACCGAATGATTCTCGATATTATGACCTCAAAGCAGAAGAACTGATATACAGGCTATATCGCCAAAGGGGCTGACCAACAATAAATGACTTGTTGGTCAGCCCCTTTGGGTGATTAAGAAGTGGCGAGATGCAACTTGTTAGTCGTCCACTAACGGCTACTGAGCAGGCATCTTCTCCAACTCTTCGTGCAGGAAACTCTGTGCTTGAAGCATCAGATACTTGTCGCCAAAGAGTTTGAGGTGGTGTTTCTCCTGACGGAAAGCGTCGTGGTGCGACTCTTCGTCGGCCAACAACTCTTCGAACAGGGTGTGGGTTATGCCGTCCTTCAACTCGCCCGACTCGCGCACATAGGCGTTGTAGTTGGCTATGGTCATCTCTTCAAGGTATTCGGCCAGCGAAAGCATCTCCTCGACCGAGGTCAAACGTTTGGCTTTGAATGTGGTATTCATATCGAACTCGCCTTCGAGGTAGAGAATGCGTTTGGCAATCCGCTCGGTGTGAGCCATTTCGCGAATGGCAATCTTCTCAAAGAGTTCCGATAGTTCGCGGTAGCGCGCATCGTCGAGATGAATGTGGAAATAGACGTATTGCAGCGTGGTGGCAATTTCGTTGTCGAGCGCGGCGTTGAGCAGTTCGATGCTGCGCGTGAAGGGGTGATGAGTGTCGACCTCTTTGACTTGATCTTTCATAGCTTTTTAAATTTTTTTAAGGTGTCGGGAGCGTAGAGGGCAAGTTTCATACCTTTTTTAATCGGCCGAACGACGCTGCTGTCAATAATATTTATAACTTTGTCGGAAATAATAGGCTATGACTATAATTCAACTCGAATATCTGTTGGCGGTTGTCAACTGCGGCAGTTTCTCGGCGGCAGCCGATCGTTCGTTCGTGACGCAACCCTCGCTCTCAATGCAGATTAAAAACCTCGAACAGGAGCTTGGCGTGATACTCCTCGACCGCTCCAAAAAACCCGTAGTGCCGACACAGGTGGGCGAGATTGTGGTCGGCAGGGCGCGCGAGGCGCTGCTGGCCTACAACTCGGTCAAGGAGTGCGTTCAGGAGATGAAGGGCAACATTGCCGGCCACCTGAGGTTGGGGGTGATTCCAACTATTGCACCATATTTGCTTCCAAAGTTCGTTCACCGCTTTGGCGAACGGTACCCGAAAGTTGAACTTAAAATCAGAGAGATGGTCACAGCCGACATAATCCGCGCAATGGATCACGACGAATTGGACGCCGCCATAATGGCCGGCGGCACCTGTCCCGAACGCATCACCGAGCAGGAGATGTTCGACGACCGATTCTATGCCTACGTATCGCCCGAAAATCCGCTCTACGGCCGCAACTCGCTCCGCGTTGAGGACATACAACCGCGCGAACTGATACTCTTGGCCGAGGGGCACTGCCTGCGCGACCAGATTCTCGAACTCTGCGGACAGCACCGTTCGGCCAAGTTGTCGTACTATTTTCAGAGCGGTTCGCTCGAAACGCTTATGCGTATTGTCGACTCGACGCAACTGGTAACCATCGTTCCCGAAATGACGCTGCCCTACATTTCGGCCGAGCACCGTTCGCAAATCAAAACCCTCTCGAAGGGGGCCACGTCGCGCAAAATAGTGATGGCCGTTCGACGCACCTACGCCAAAGAGAGCATAATCGCCGCACTCAAAGAGGTGGTTATCGACTGTGCAACCAAAAAAACGGCACAAAAGAACAGCTAAATCGTCGGGAAATTAATAACTTTGCAACTTATAAGTACCACAACATAATTTTATGCAAAAATTGATTGAGAGTATCGTCGGCGCCATAGCCGACAAAAAAGGTAAAAACATCTGTTCACTCGACCTCACCGCTTTGGAAGGTACAATTTGCGACGCATTTGTAGTCTGCAACGCCGATTCGACCACTCAGGTTGCAGCCATTGCCGACTCCGTCTACGAGCGTGTGCTGACCGATTTGGGCGAGAAACCGGCCCACATCGAAGGAGCACAAAACGCTCTTTGGATTGCTATGGACTACGGCAATGTGATCGTTCACATATTCCAAAGCGAGTTGCGCGACTTCTATCGTCTCGAACAACTTTGGGCCGATGCCAAAACGACACGTTTTGCCTCCGAAGAGTAATAATCCATACACCCCAACGTTTCAAAAAGGATTTCTGACAACAAAAAACAAAAAGAGAAAATTATGGCAAACGACAATAACGCCAATAACAATCAACCCAACGGCCAACGTCCTCCGCAGATACCGCAACTCAAAGCCCGCAAGTGGCTCTATTGGTTCTGGGCGGCGCTGCTGGCCGGACTGCTTCTGATAAACCTTTTGGGTGGCAGCGAGCGGCCTGTAAAAATTTCGTGGGACGAGCTCGAACAGATGATCGTACGCGGCGACGTAACAAGCCTCACCGTGATAAACGACAAGGCTGCCGAGGTTGCACTCAACGCCAAAGAGATTGCCAAATATAAGGAGCAACCGCTCTACAAGCATATTCCCGACTCGGGCTCGCAGTTTGTCTACAACATAGGCAACCTCGATATTTTCCGTGCCGACCTAAACAACATCGCCCAAAAATACGGCATCGATGTGCCGACTCCAAGCTACGAGTACCCGACCGACATTTGGGGCGAGCTGCTCGGATTGCTGCCCTACCTGCTGCTCATCGTCTTCATTGTCTTTATGTTCCGCTCGATTAGTCGTGGCGGCGCAGGTGCAGGCGGTCAGGGTGTGTTCAACGTCGGCAAGGCTCAGGCACAAATTTTCGACAAGAACGGCGAAAACAAAATCACCTTTAAGGACGTAGCCGGATTGGAAGAGGCCAAAGTGGAGATAATGGAGATTGTCGATTTCTTGCGCAAGCCGCAGAAATACAAAGACTTGGGTGGTAAAATTCCGAAGGGAGCGCTCTTGGTCGGCCCTCCGGGAACAGGCAAGACACTGTTGGCCAAAGCCGTTGCAGGCGAAGCCAACGTACCGTTCTTCTCGATCAGCGGTAGCGATTTTGTCGAGATGTTTGTAGGTGTGGGCGCCTCGCGCGTGCGCGATTTGTTCCACCAGGCAAAGGAGAAAGCTCCCTGCATAGTCTTTATCGACGAGATTGATGCCATAGGTCGTGCCCGCGGCAAGAATGCCGGTTTCTCGGGCAACGACGAGCGCGAAAATACGCTCAACCAGTTGCTTACCGAGATGGACGGTTTCGGCACAAATGCCGGCGTAATAGTCTTGGCCGCCACCAACCGTGCCGACATTCTGGACAAGGCGCTGATGCGTGCCGGACGTTTCGACCGTCAGATTGAGGTTGGGTTGCCCGACATCAAGGAGCGCGAAGAGATTTTCAACGTTCACCTCAAAGCCCTTAAACTCGATCCGAACCTCGATCGTTCGTTCTTGGCCAAACAGACGCCCGGTTTCTCAGGCGCCGACATTGCCAACGTCTGCAACGAGGCGGCACTGATTGCCGCGCGCAACAACAAGAGTCAGATTGAGCGTGAAGACTTCCTCTCGGCAATCGACCGAATTATTGGAGGGTTGGAGAAGAAGAACAAGATCATCACCAAAGAGGAGAAACGCGCCATTGCTTTCCACGAGGCCGGCCACGCCACCGTCAGCTGGCTCTTGGAGTATGCCAATCCGCTGATTAAGGTTACTATCATTCCGCGCGGCAAAGCGCTTGGCGCGGCGTGGTACCTGCCCGAGGAGCGTCAGATTACCACACGCGAGCAGTTGATGGACGAAATGGCGTCGCTGCTGGGCGGCCGCGTATCGGAGCAGCTCACCTTCGGTGCAATGTCGACAGGTGCTTTGAACGACCTCGAACGCGCCACAAAAATGGCACAATCGATGGTCGCCTACTACGGTATGAGCGACAAGGTTGGCAACCTGAGCTTCTACGACTCAACTGGCGAGAACGAGTATTCATTCTCGAAACCTTATAGCGAAGAGACGGCACAGATGATCGACCACGAGGTCAAAGCGATGCTCGACAAGGCCTACGCTATGGCCGAAAAAACACTCAAAGAGCACCGCGACGGGCTGAAAGAGTTGGCCGAACTGCTGCTCGACAAAGAGGTCGTCTTCTCGGAAGACTTGGAGCGCATCTTTGGCAAACGCATCAAAGATATTAAGAAAGAACAGGAAGAGGCTGCGGCTAATGCCGAGGCAGAGCACGCAGAGAGTGCCGAAACTCAAACCGCATCAGTATAAACTACTATGTCGTTACGAGGCAAAAACATTGGTGTCAGAACTTTGAGCGGCGCAGTATTGGCCGTGGTGGTCATCGGCTCGGCCGTGTGGTCACCGTGGGCGTTTATGGCCGTTGTCGGCCTCATTGCCATTGGGGGTATGATGGAGTTTTTCCGCCTTGTACGCCGCCGCGAGGGCATTGAGCCGCAGGAGATTGCAGCCATTGCATTGGGTGCCGCATTGGTCATCGAAACAGCCTTGACGCGCAATCCGCTCTCGCTGTTGACGGTGGTATTTATATTTCCAATCTTTTTTGTCATCGAACTCTTCCGTGCCAAACCGCACCCGTTGGAGAATATTGCGGCCTCAATCTGCGCCGTTGTCTATGTGGCTCTGCCTATGGCACTTCTGCAACTCATCGGACGTATGCCCTCGGGTGAGGAGTGGAACTACAACAAAATCGTTGCAATCATTCTGCTGGTTTGGATCAACGACATCTTCGCCTATCTGGTCGGGTGCTCAATAGGGCGCCACCGCCTTTGCGAGCGTCTGTCGCCCAAAAAGTCGTGGGAGGGATTCATCGGGGGCGTTGTCTGCTCGGTTGGCGCTGCCGTCGGCTTCGGCGCCATTCTGAACGAGAACTTATGGCTTTGGGCCGGATTGGGCGCTACGGTTGTCGTGGGTGGCGTGGCCGGCGATTTGGTCGAATCGATGTTCAAACGCGAGGTCGACGTCAAGGACTCGGGCAACATCATTCCGGGTCACGGCGGCTTTCTCGACCGTTTCGACGCAATGTTTTTGGCCATACCTGCCGCATACCTTTATTTGATTTTGTTCAACATCTGATAGCGACACTATGAGAATCAGCCCCGAAGGAGAGGAGACCATACGCAACAACACCTTTACGTGGATAGTCGTAATTGCGATTGTCACCACAACTGCCCTTGTATGTCATTGGCCGTGGTGGTTGGTAGTCCTGTTGGAAGCGGCAATGATTTGGCGGATAATATTCGTGATCAGATTTTTTCGCGACCCCGTCAGGCCCCTCGTACAAGACAAAGATTTGGTCTACTCGCCTGCCGACGGACGGATTGTCGTCTCGGAGGAGATCGACGAACCCGAGTATGGCGGACGCTGTATTCAGATTTCGGTCTATATGACCTTCTACGACGTTCACGTCAACTGGTATCCTGTGGGCGGCAAAGTGATTTACAAAGAGTATTACGACGGTGATTTTCTGTTGGCTTGGCGGCCCAAATCGTCGGAGCGCAACGAACATTCGAGCATCATCATCAAGACCGACGAGGGCCGAAAGGTGATGTATCGACAGATTGCAGGTTGGGTGGCCCGTCGCGTGGTGGCCTACCCCAACGTGGGCGACCGAGTTGAGCAAAACCACAAGAGCGGATTCATTAAATTCGGCTCGCGACTGGACATTTTCGTACCCGTCGACAGCGAGATTCTGGTTCCGTTGGATCGCAAAGTGGTCGGCTCCCAAACCCCCATTGCAAGGCTGAAAACCTCAACACCCCAAAAGCCGTGAACAAGCTGGCAAAATATATCATCGGCTCGGTTGCCGTCGCAATAGCCATATTTCTGATGTGGCGGTTCAGCAATATTGTGGCCTACATTCTGATAGCTGCTGTTTTGGCCATTATGGGGCAGCCGCTCGTAAAGCTGATTTCGCGCATTCACATTGGACGTGTGCACGTGGCGCGATGGCTCTCGGCGCTGATTGTGCTGGCGGTTATTTGGGGCATAGCAATTCTTTTCTTCGTCTTTTTCATTCCGGTGATTTCGAGCAAGTTCAGCGTTCTGTCGCACCTCGACTACCAGAGCATCTTTGCCTCTTTGGAAGAGCCCATAACTCGCTTTGGCGACTTTTTGGAACGCTATTTTGCACTCAATATTTCGGAGAGTTCGCTCACCGAGATGCTGACCCGTCAGGTGGGCAAAGTGCTCAACTTAGATGCACTCAACAATTTGTTGGGCTCGGTATTTTCTGTTGTCGGGTCGATAGGTCTGGGCGTGGTATCGGTCTCGTTCATAACCTTTTTCTTTATGAAAGACGAGGGCCTTTTTGTCAAGATGCTCATTGCCCTGTTTCCTGCCCGCTACGAGAACAACGTGACGCACGCTATGGACAAGGTCTCGACAATGTTGCAGCGCTATTTTCTGGGAGTGTTTGCCGAGTCGGTGATAATGATGCTGATTGTGTCGATTGCTCTGCTCTGCTTCGGATTTCGCGCCGAAGACGCCTTCTTTTCGGGCGCGGCGGTCGGAATCTTCAACGTAATACCCTACCTCGGTCCTTGGATTGGCTTCATTTTGAGTGCCATTGCCGGCATCACGTTTGTTGTTGGCGGTATGTCGATTGGAACAATTCTGCTAATCATAGCAGGCACCGTATTTGTTGCACAGATGATCGACAACTACCTGCTGCAACCAATGCTCTACTCGCGTCAGGTGAATGCCCACCCGTTGGAAATCTTCATCGTGATGCTTGTGGCAGGTTCGTTGGGCGGCATTGTGGGTATGTTGGTTGCCATTCCTGCCTACACGGTTTTGAGAGTCTTTGCAAAAGAGTTTTTCTACAACTATAATTTGGTGCGCAAGCTGACCGAGAATATGGACTCGGTGCCCGACAGACACCGCAAGCCGCGCAGCCCCAAAGCCTCAGAGTAGCGCTCACCGCCAACTCCGACCGACTTGCGGCAAAACCCCACCCTGCCGCGCCTGTAACGCGATTCTAATACTGTTCCGCGTCGGAGGGGAAATCGCACGACTTGACATCGTCGATGTAGCGGCGGAATGCGTCGCCCATCTCTTCGCCCATATTGGCGTAACGGCGCAGAAAACGGGGCGAGAACGACCCTGTGATGCCCAACATATCGAACGACACCAAAACCTGTCCGTCGACACCGTTGCCGGCACCAATTCCGATAACGGGTATGCGCAACTCCGAGGCCACGCGGCGCCCCAGCTCCGAGGGAATCTTCTCCAAAACTATGGCAAAACAGCCTGCCTGTTCGAGCAGGTGCGCATCTTTAAGCAACTTGTCGGCTTCGGCCTGCTCCTTGGCGCGGACGTTGTAGGTGCCGAACTTGTGTATCGACTGCGGGGTAAGGCCAAGGTGCCCCATAACGGGAATGCCGGCCGAGAGTATGCGCTGAACGGTTTCGATAATCTCTTCTCCACCCTCTATTTTGACGGCATCGGCCTCGCTCTCCTTCATAATTCTGATTGCCGATGTCAGCCCCTCCTTTGAGTTGCCCTGATAGGTTCCAAATGGCAGGTCGACTACCACCAGTGCACGTTTTGCGCCGCGTGTGACGGCACGAGCGTGATAGATCATATCGTCCAAACGTATGGGGAGTGTGGTTTCGAAACCGGCTACAACATTGGCGGCCGAATCGCCCACGAGAATGATGTCGATACCTGCGGCATCGAGAATTTTGGCCATCGAGTAGTCGTAGGCCGTAAGCATTGCTATCTTTTCGCCACGTTGTTTCATCTCCTCCAAGCGGAGTGTTGTGACCACGCGGACGGTTCCTTCTGTTGACATAGTTTTATCGCTTTATTGAGCCCGAAAGTTAGCCATTGTTTCGATAATGGCAAAAAAAGTTCCACAAAACCACCCCTCCCGACACTGCCACATTGAGCGAGTGCTTGGTGCCTGCCTGCGGTATTTCGAGTGCGCTGTCGGCCACGTCGACAACCTCCTGCGCCACGCCGTCGACCTCATTGCCGAAAACAAGGGCATATTTTTTGCCCTCTTCGGGGGTGAAGAGGTCGAGCATCGTCGAATCGACAACCTGTTCGACGGCCACAATAAGGTATCCCTCCGCGCGCAACTCTTCGACCGCTTCGAGAGTAGTTGCAGAGCGGCTCCAAGCGACCGTCAACTCGGCGCCAAGAGCGGTTTTGTGTATCTCGGCCGAGGGTGGAACAGCCGAAATTCCACACAAAACAATGCGTTCGACAGCAAAAGCATCGGCAGTGCGGAAGAACGCACCAACATTGCCCGCCGAACGTACATTGTCGAGAACTACAACTACTTGCATCTTCTTCATCGAGGCAAATTGGTCGGCCGAAGGACGGTGTAGCTGCTCGGTTGAGAGTTTTTGCATAGGTAAAAAAGTTTGGATTATTGGAAAAATAATATTATGTTTGTATTGACGAACCTAAAACAAAAGTACACTTTATTTATTATTAACCTACATTAAATACATTATTGTTTATGGGAAACACCCCCCTTATCTTCTGGTTCATACCACTTGCAGCCATTGTTGCACTCTCGTTTGCCTTCTATTTCTACCGCCGAATGAAACGCGAGTCGGAGGGCACCGAACGTATGAAGGAAATCGCGCTCTACGTACGCCGCGGCGCTATGGCCTACCTTCGCCAACAATACAAGGTTGTGATTGTGGTCTTCATTGTCTTGGCCGCCTTCTTTGCATTTCTGGCCTACGGGTTGGGAGTACAAAACCAATGGGTTCCGTTCGCCTTTTTGACGGGCGGATTTTTTTCGGCTTTGGCCGGTTATTTCGGAATGAAGACGGCTACCTACGCCTCGTCGCGCACCGCCAATGCCGCACGCGAAGGGCTCGACCGCGGTCTGAAAGTTGCCTTCCGCAGCGGAGCCGTTATGGGTTTGGTTGTGGTCGGACTTGGGTTGCTGGATATATCGATTTGGTATCTCATTCTCGACAGGTTCATCGTTCCCGACGACCCGTCGCAGAAATTCATCATACTGACCACCACTATGTTGACCTTCGGAATGGGCGCCTCGACGCAGGCACTTTTTGCTCGTGTGGGCGGCGGCATCTACACCAAAGCGGCCGACGTTGGCGCCGACTTGGTGGGCAAGGTCGAGGCCGGAATTCCCGAGGACGACCCGCGCAACCCCGCCACGATTGCCGACAATGTGGGCGATAATGTGGGCGATGTGGCAGGTATGGGGGCCGACCTCTACGAGAGCTACTGCGGTTCGATTTTGGCCACGGCAGCGCTTGGCGCAGCAGCCTTTGCGGGCAACGCCGACTTGCAGATCAGGGCAATCTTGGCTCCTATGTTGATTGCCGCAGTGGGCATTATTCTCTCCATTGTGGGCATCTTTGCCGTACGCACCAAAGAAGGGGCTTCGATGAAACAACTCTTGGGTTCTCTCTCGCTCGGCACCAACCTCAGCTCGGTGCTGATTGCAGGCGCAACATTTTTGGTGCTTTGGTTGCTGAAAATTCCCAACTGGTATATGATTGCCATCTCCGTGATAGTCGGTATCGTGGCAGGCGTCATCATCGGCCAGGTGACCGAATACTACACCTCGCACTCATATAAACCCACGCGCAAAATTGCCGCGAGCGCCGAGACAGGCCCTGCCACCGTAATCATTTCGGGCATAGGTATGGGAATGATTTCGACCGCCATTCCGGTCATCACAATCGGCGTGGCCATAATTCTCGCATATCTGTGCGCCATTGGGTTCAATTTCACAGAGATGCTCTCGGCCGAGAACATAGAGTTGGGACTCTACGGCATAGCCATAGCAGCCGTCGGAATGCTCTCCACGCTCGGCATCACGCTCGCTACCGATGCCTACGGCCCCATTGCCGACAACGCCGGCGGCAACGCTCAGATGAGCGGCCTCGACCCCGAAGTACGACACCGCACCGACACCCTCGACGCGCTGGGCAACACCACGGCCGCAACAGGCAAGGGCTTTGCCATAGGTTCGGCCGCACTGACGGCACTTGCACTTTTGGCATCGTATATCGAAGAGGTCAAAATCGGGCTTATGCATATGGGCGAAAAGGTGCTCACCTTTGCCGACGGAACAGTCAAGGCGCTGCAAGATGCCAACATATTGGACTTTATGGACTTCTATCAAATCAACCTGATGAATCCGAAGGTCATTGTCGGTATCTTCATCGGGGCAATGATGTCGTTCCTCTTCTGCGGCCTGACGATGAATGCCGTCGGACGCGCGGCACAAAGTATGGTTACCGAGGTGCGCCGGCAGTTTGCCCAAATCAAGGGCATTCTCACCGGCGAAGCCACCCCCGACTACGCACGTTGCGTCGAGATTTCGACCAAGGGTGCTCAACGCGAGATGCTCTTCCCCTCCATTTTGGCCATTTTGACCCCAATGGTTATTGGCGTAATCTTCGGCGTGGGCGGCGTAATCGGCCTTCTGGTCGGCAGCCTGAGCAGCGGTTTCGTGCTGGCGCTCTTTATGGCCAACTCTGGCGGCGCGTGGGACAATGCCAAGAAATATGTTGAGGACGGCAACTATGGCGGTAAAGGCTCCGAATCGCACCGTGCAACCATCGTGGGCGATACCGTGGGCGACCCGTTTAAGGACACCTCCGGCCCTTCGCTCAATATTCTGATCAAGCTGATGAGTATGGTTTCGATTGTTATGGCCGGCCTGACGGTCTCCATCTCGATTTTCTGATAAGGATTTTTCATTAATCGCCCTGTCGAACATAGAATTTCTTTTAGTAATTCCTCGGTTTTTTTGATTGCCGTATAAAAAAAGCCGAGGAATTAATTTTGATTTTTGAATTTATTTGTATCTTTGCGCCGCAAATGCTTCTTTAGCTCAGTTGGTAGAGCACGACACTCTTAATGTTGGGGTCCTGGGTTCGAACCCCAGAGGGAGCACAAACGAGGAAACGGACGGTCAGTGATGGCTGCCCGTTTGTTTTTGTGGTGGAGAGGTGGGTAAGGCTCGAATAGAGTTGAAAGAGCCATTAAACAGGTCATACGTAGTAGCCCTGAGAGTGCATTTCGCTGCTCTGCAAAAGCGAGTATTCGTCGCGCCGCAACGGATAGTCCCAGCACCCCATTTGGTGGAAGAGTTCGCCGCCAAATCCGCGTTTGAATTTATAGAGTCCATACATTGGGTGCGAGGGGTCGGGAGTAGGCGACACGCCGAACATATCGTACTCGGTGCAGCCCGCCGCCCTTGCCAGCCGTATAGCCTCCCATTGCAGCGCGTAGGTGGGCATCAGATTGCGCTCCGACGTTGACGAGGCACCGTAGAGGTAGGTGGCGCGGTTGCTCGAAATCAGCATAAACATAGCCGCCAGCGGCCGCGAGCCGTTGTAGGCCGCCAGCATTTTGACCTGAACGGGCAGGTCTGCGCGTTCCATTTTGGCCGACAGAACCGATTCAAAACTAAGCAAATCGTTGACATAAAGTCCATTACGGTGTGCCGTTTCGACATAAAGGTTATACCAGACATCTATTTGTCGCGGCCCAAGTTGTTTGACCGTGATGCCGTGTCGGTGTGCAAGTCCTATGTTGTAGCGTGTTTTGGGGTGCATCTGTGCCAAAATCTCCTCCTCGCTACGGCTCAAATCGAGAATTATGGTATTGGCCGGCAGAATGTCGGTGTTGTTTTTGACCAGATTGTGGTTGACGGTATTGTAGTTGAGCTGGAACTCCTGATAGCGTTTGTCGGGTACTCCTATCCACTCGCCATCGGGGTCGTAGTCGCCTTGCTTGCACCAGTGCGAGCGCCAGTTCAGGTCGTAGCGCAGGGTAATGCAGTCGCGTGGCACGTAGGAGCGCAGGATCTCGGACAGCTCTTCGAGGAACGCTCCCTGATTCTCCTCCGAGGGTTCGATTTCGGGTCCATAGGGAATGTAGGCGATGCAGTCGGTGCGGTTGAGGTATTGCAGAAACATCACCAAATCGGCGCGTGTCGAGCAGTAGCCGCCCACGTCGAGATAGAGTTCGCGGTTGGGCGCTTCAAAATCGAATGCTCGCGACTCAACTCCCTGATTACGTTTGACGTATGACCAGAACGAGGTCTGTTGGACAATGGGGGTACGGTAGAGGTCATCGACTCTCTTTCGGGTTACTTGCAGTTTCATTTCTACGACTTCACTTTGACCTGCGGGCAAAGGTAGGCATAATAAACCACTAAACCAACCACTCCCGACGGCTCACAAACGAAAGAGGCGAAGTTTCACAACTACGCCTCTTGGGTCTAACCGTTTTTCACTACGGTTAACAACAACAAACCACTGTTAAACTGTCAAGGAAAAAGTTGTACTATCAATTTTTGCAGTTCTAAACAGTATGATTTTTCTATTTCGAATTGCCTCCCATACGGCTCTTCTCGTCGACTGCACCGCTCTCGACACTCTTGCGGCGGAACATCTTGCCTGCCTGGAAGTTGTAGCTTGCCGACAGACGCAGTTGGCAGTAGTTCTGGTCGGGCTGATGGAGCACCTTGTAGAAACTGCCCGGCATTGAGGAGATTATCGTTTGACGGTTTTTGAAAGTATTGTCAATACCGACTGCTACGGTCAGTTTGTCGGAGAGCATACGCTTTTTGAGCTTCAGACTGCAATTTGCCACAGCCAACATCTTCATATTGCCACTCATAACGTCGGACTGATAGAATGCCTCCACATCTATAAACCACTTCTTGGGCAGGGTGAACGACGAGGTGCCATTGACGAATCCCAACCACATACTCAACTTGTCGCTGTCGGCATAGATGCGCTGGTTGATGTTCACGGCAGTGGCGTTCAGGTTGAGCGTCCACCAGTCGGTGATATTTATCGGGGCGTTGAGATTGAGGTAGTATTGATGATTGGAGCTGAGATTTTCGTGATAGTAGACCAACACGTTGGGGTCGTTTTCGTCGACCTTGCAGATTTGCTGCGACTGGTCGGTAATGAGCTGCACGCCGGCCGTCAAGGAGTATTTGCCACCCATAATGGCTGTCAGCGAGATGTCGTCGGTGTACATTGGGCGCAGGTTGGGGTTACCAATCTGGTAGGAGTATTCGGAGAGTTGCGAGCGCAGCGGATTCATAGCCCAGAAAGACGGGCGGCTGATTTTGCGCGCATAGGCAGCTGCCAACGAGAACATCTGGTCTTGCGTGAGAGGCACCATCAGGTTGAGATTAGGGAAGAGGTCGAAATATTTTTTACCCAACGCAGGAATGTAGGTGTATTCGCCACGAAGACCGCCCACAACCGAGATACCGCTCTTAAAACGTTTGCTGTAAGTGGCGTAGAGCGCGCCCACATATTCGTTGTAATCGGTGGTGCGGTCGTAGCTCGATTGGCTCTCCCACGCTTGCGAGAGGGTGTTTTGGCCAAAGTAGTTCGACTGACTGTAAGTGTCGGCCAAGGTGAATTTGGCGCCATATTTCAGCACCGACGTGGGCGAGAGAATCTTCTCGATGCCGCTCGTGAGGGTGTAGATGCGGTAGTCCGACTCGGCTGTGTTGTAGTAGAGCGAGTCGCGCGAGGGGCCTTGTTGAATGTCGTTAAGATAGTGCGAGGCAGCGTTCTCATAATCGTTACGCCCGTCGGAAACATTTTGAGCAAAGTCGCCAATGAGCTTGAAAGTAGAGCCGAGCGTGTCGAGTTTATAGATATAATTGAGCGTAAGTCCCTGATTATATCCATTGGAGCTTTGGAGGTAGTGACTGTCGTTCGAGGTGCGGTTGGCGCCGTCGACGAAATCGGAGAGGCTGCGGGTGTCGTCGGTCGAGCTGAGACGATTCCAAAAGTTGTACTCCGCGCCAATCGAGCTGCTCGGCGTAAGGTCGTAGACCGTGCCTATCATCATACCGCCACCTATAAAAACGCTGCCCACATTCATCGTCGAGTTGACCGTAGAACCGTTTTCGTAGGTGGTCTTCTCGTCGGCTTTGATTGCGTTGTTCAGGATACTCTGACCCCAGATGTTGCCGTTGCCGTAGAGGTTGAGCTTGCCGCGGTTGTAGTTGACGCTGAACCACGGGTTGTAGGCGTAGTTTTCGTACCGGCCTTTGTAGCCCGACATACCCACCGAACCGCTCACGCCGTCGTTGCGCTGACGACGCACGGTGATTTTGATGATGCCTCCGGCAAGGTTGGCATCTTGGTCGGCACCTGCCATAGGATAGACCTCAATCTTCTGAATGTTCTCGGCCGGCATAGCTTTGAGGTAGTTCACAAACTCGGTGCCCGACATACGCACCTCGCGCTCGTTGATAAAAATCTTCGCACCGCTCTTGCCGTTGATTTTTATATCGTCGTCCTTAATCCACACCCCGGGTGCGAGCGACAACATCTCGTAGGTGTCGCGGCCGGTCGAGAGCGGACTCTCGGCCACATTCATCACAAAACGGTCGGCTTCGCGCGTAATAAGGCTGCCCTTGATTGTGAGCGTTTCGATTTGAGTGGCCGACTCGGAGAGCAACAACGGCTCCAAAACCACATCGGCAGAGAGAACTATCGTCTGTGAAACCTCGTTGTAGCCCATATAGCTCGCCGTGAGGGTGTAGGTGCCTTTTGAAGCCGAGAGTTCAAACTCGCCGTCGGTACCGCTCACCGTACCTGCTGCCTGCGAACCGTCAGGCATCAGCAATACCACCGTTGCGTAGGCCACCGGCACAGCATCGGCGCTACAAACCCGACCCGAAATCTTGATTTGGTTTTGGCGAACAATACGTGCTTCGAGTGGCACAATCGAACCAAAAACGGAGCAGACAATCAGAAGTGCGAAAAATTTTTTCATAGTTTTTTATCCGTGTTTCACATATTAGACGAACGAACCGACCGAACGTTACAGACAAAGTAAAATATTCTTTCAAATACCTTCATTTTGTATGATGTTGGCGCTGCAAATATACATATTATTTTTAATACTGTGCATTGCAAGGTATTTATTTTCTATTATTTTTGAAAAAGGCCATTGGCCGTCAGGCCAATCATTAATCACCTTAATCACATTATCCACCTTAATTGTATTTGTCTTAGCCGACCTATCAGAGCAATCTATCACTTTGGCCATTTTGGGCTCTATTACCCCTTTGGGCCCTAATGATTTTTTGTTAAACTGTAAACTCTCCTTGCGCTCAACGGTTATTCGGGCAGTTCGCAGTCAACAGGGGCGGACACAAAATGTGGCTGACCAACAAGTCGTCTTTCGTTGGTCAGCCACTTTGGGCATTAAGCCGGCGCGCAAGCGGACGGTTACAGATCGTTCACTAACCTTCGCCGCGGAAAATAAAGATCAAATGCAGCGCAGAATCTCGACCAACAGGTCCCAGAATTTCTGAACCGTATCGATTTCGAGCCTCTCGTCGGGCGAGTGCACGCCGCGCAGGGTCGGGCCGAAAGAGACCATCTCCAAATGGGGGTATTTCTCCAAAAACAGGCCGCACTCCAAACCGGCGTGGATTGCACGCACCACAGGTTTTTTGCCAAAAAGACGTTGATAGCTCTCGACCGAGATTTCCAACAGACGGCTGTTGGGATTGGGTGCCCAACCCGGGTAGCCGTCGCCGTGAGCCACCTCGGCACCGGCAAGTTCAAAGACCGAGTCGACCGTACGTGCAGCGTTCCACTTCGAACTTTCGACCGACGAGCGCTGCGACGAGACAACCTCGATGCGATTTTCGGGGCGGAACTTGACCGAAGCAAGATTGGTTGAGGTTTCGACAAGCCCCTTCATCGCAAAACTCATAGCCAGAACGCCATTCGAAACGCCCTCAATCGAGAGCAACAGACGGCGAGCAGTGTCGGCATCGACTACCGTTGCGGGCCGTTTGGTTTCGAACAGATCCATACGGAAGCCCGAATCGGTATATTGAAGTTCGTCGGCTACAGCCTTGCAGAACTCTTCGTAGAGTGCCACAAATTCGGCGTAATGTGCCGACGGAATACCCGCTACGGCCATAGCCTCGCGCGGTATGGCGTTGCGCAAATTGCCGCCGTCGAAATGGGCCAAACGCAGACCGAATCGGTCGGCAGCAGCGAGCATCAGACGAGCCATAATTTTGTTGGAATTACCCAATCCGTCGGGAATGTTGTCGCCCGAGTGGCCGCCTTTCAACCCACTGACCAACAGTTCAATCCAATCGTATCCCTCGGGCGGGGTTTCGGGTTTGAAGGTGAACGTGGCCACGGTGTCGATGCCACCTGCACAGCCGATAAATATTTCGCCCTCGTCCTCCGAATCGAGATTGATGAGGTATTTGCCCGAAAGCATATCGGCACCCAGATTGAAAGCCCCCGTCAGACCGGTCTCCTCATCGACCGTGAAGAGCGCCTCGATAGCGGGGTGCACGGCCTTTTCGTCGATCAAAATTGCCAGTTCGGCCGCCATACCGATACCGCAGTCGGCGCCGAGCGTGGTACCTTCGGCCTTGACCCAACCATCTTCGATGCGGGTCTTTATGGGGTCGACCGAGAAGTCGTGGGCAACGTCGGAATTTTTCTCGCAAACCATATCGATATGGCTCTGCAAAACGACTGTTTCGCGATTTTCCATACCCGGGGTTGCCGATTTAAGTATCAGCACGTTGCCGGCCTCGTCGACACGGCATTCAAGCGCATGTGAACGAGCAAAACCGACCAAGAAATCGCGTATTTTTTCCTCGTGTTTCGAGGGACGCGGCACACGTGTGATAGCGTCGAAAATTTGCCAAACCGAAGCAGGTTTGAGAGAAGTGATTGTAGACATATTTATTAAATTTTAAGAAATGCCGTTCAGATTTTGTAAAGGTACGAAAAAAAACTAATTTTGTCACCGTTATGACAGATTTAAGGGTTGGACAAGGTTACGATGTGCACGCGCTGGCCGAAGGCAAAAAGCTGCGGCTCTGCGGCGTGGACGTTCCTTCGGACTTGGGCTCGGTAGCCCACTCCGACGGCGACGTTGCCATTCACGCCCTTTGCGACGCTCTGTTGGGGGCTGCCGCTGCGGGCGACATTGGCCTGCATTTCCCCGACACCGATGCCGCCTATAAGGGTATCGACAGTATGATTCTGCTCGCCCGAACGGTCGAAATTGTCGCTGCCAAGGGTTTCGAAGTTGTCAACATCGACCTGACCATTGCTCTGCAATCGCCCAAACTGCGACCACTCATTGACACTATGCGCCAAAGACTCTCCACCGCCTTGGGAATCTCGGTCGAAAACATCTCGGTCAAGGCCACCACAACCGAACATCTCGGTTTCGAGGGGCGGCGCGAAGGCATCTCGGCGACGGCAGTCGTACTGCTCCAAAAGAGGAGTTGAGAAGAGATTGGATTTTTTACCGATTTCACGCTGTAATTCCGACAAAAGTTAGTAACTTTACAAAGTATTTCTATACTTTGTAAAAGTTGACACCTGCTTACCATATACCGGCGCTTGCCGAACAGACCTTGGAGGGCCTGAATATCAATCCCGACGGGACATACGTCGATCTTACCTTCGGCGGCGGCGGCCACTCGCGGCTGATCTTGGAGCGGCTATCGGCCAAAGGGCACCTCTATGCCTTCGATCAAGATGCCGATGCGGCAGCCAACATTCCCGACGACGACCGACTGACCTTCATTGCAAGCAACTTTCGATTTATGCGCGGCCAACTGCGCCTGCGCGGAGTGACTCGGGTCGACGGCATATTGGCCGATTTGGGCGTTTCGTCGCACCACTTCGACACTCCCGAGCGCGGATTCTCGTTCCGCTCGGAGGGCGAGTTGGATATGCGTATGAATCGTGAAGCACGCTTCTCGGCCAAAGAGTTGGTTGCCGACTACGATGCCGCACGGCTGACCCGCATATTGGGCGACTACGGCGAAATCGAAACGCCCTACAAGGTTGCCGCCTGCATCGTGAGGGCACGCACGGCCCACCCCATTCTGACCACCGAAGAGCTGGTCACGGCCGTCGAGCCCTGCACCCCCAAGCGCGACCCCTCGAAATTTCTGTCGAAACTTTTTCAGGCACTTCGCATTGAGGTCAACGGCGAAATGGAAGCACTCACAATGGCACTCGAACAGAGCCTGCGCGTTTTACGCCCCGAAGGAAGGCTTGCCGTCATATCGTACCACTCGCTCGAAGACCGTCTGGTGAAGAACTTTATGCGCAGCGGCCGTACCGACGGCACTATCGAGAAAGATTTCTTCGGCAACTTCTCGACACCATTCGAACTCATCACCCGAAAAGCGATTGAGCCTTCACCCGAGGAGGTTGAACGCAACCCGCGCTCGCGCAGCGCAAAACTGCGCGTTGCCGCCAAAAAACCGACCGCCGACAATGTCTAAACGCACTGTCATACCCGAGGCTCCATTTGAAGAGCCCTATCAGACCGTCGACGTGAAGCCCACCGACGTGAAGCCGACCGGCGAAGTGCCCTCCGACGAGCCGCAGAAGCGCCGCAACCGCTCGGGCGTGGTCGAGGTATTGTCGGGCAACGTGCTGGCAAACAAACGTATGCGCCGTCAATACACATTTTTTCTCTACTGCTGCCTGCTGATAATCCTCTATATGGGTTACCTCTTTGCCTGCCAGCGTGCACAGCGCAACGAGGTGCAGGCCAAGATAGCGCTTCAAAACGCTCGTTCGGCCTCGCTGGTAAACGCCACGCGCCGAATTGAGGCATCGAGCCACGGCAAGATTGTCGATGAAGTAACGCGCCGCCACCTGCGCATCAAGGAGTGGAACATACCGCCCAAAGAGATTGCACCCTATGACCGATAGAAACAAAGACCGCAAGACAGTCGACCCAAACCCGCACCGCATCAAACGCAGTATTCACTACCGCGTCAAGTGGCTCTACGGCTTTTTTGCTCTGCTGTCGGTGATGATTCTGATTCAGATTTTGCTGACCCAGTGGGGCCCCAACGGGCGTGCGTTGCGCAATCTGTCGGAGAATCGCTGCTATACGGTGCGCACCATTTACGGCTCGCGTGGAAACATCTACGATCGGTGCGGCGCACTCCTCTCGACGGACACGCACACCTACGACATCTATCTCGACTTGGCTGTCGAGAGTCTAACCGACTCGGTCTTTGCTGTCAATCTGCGTCCGTTGGTCGACTCGCTCAACAAGATGTTCGGCCCCAAAAAGGATTGGCGGAAATTTCTGACCACCACACGCTACAACGTACTACACGGCGGCAGCCACTACGTAAAACTCGTTGGCGGATTGAATCGCTTGGAGTATGAACGCCTGAGCCGCTTTCCGCTGATGGGCAGCACCAAGACGGGTACCATTGCCAATGAGCGCCCTACGCGCTACAAGGTCTACGGCAATATGGCCTCCTACACTATTTCGCAAGGCATCGAGAAGGCCTACGACGAAGTACTGCACTCGACCGACGGAGTAAACCGTTACGTGAAAATCGATAAACGCGGCAATGCCGTGCCGATTGTCGACACGCTCAATCGCGAGGCAATCAACGGTATGGACATCATCACAACCATCGATGCCGACATTCAGGACGTTGCCGAGTGCGCTCTGCGCCGCCGTTTGGAGAGCAACGACGCAAAGTGCGGAACGGTGGTGGTGGTTGAAACTGCCACGGGCGAGATACGCGCAATGGCCAACCTTACGCGCTACACGGCAGGCAAGATGAACGACGATTTCAACTACGCCATTCGCTGGTACGGCGACCCGGGTTCGACCTTCAAAGGCGTCTCGCTGCTGGTCATTCTCGATGAGGCAGGAGTGCCGCTCACCCGCCGCGTCGACTGCACCTCAACCGGTCGTGCGGTGGTCAACGGCAAGCAGATACGCGACGACCACAAAGTCGGACGCACCAACATTAAGGGTATGTTTGCCCAGTCGTCCAACATCGGATTTGCCAAAGTTGTCGACAGCCTCTACCGCCGACAGCCCGAACGCTACATTGACCGCATACGCGAAATAGGCATCGACCGCACGTCCGACATACAACAGATTGGCGGACTGCCTTTCCGAATGAAAGACCCCTCGTCGTTCCACAAGCGCGGCGGCTGGTCGCACACCACACTGACCCAGAACGCCTACGGCTACGAACTGAATATGACCCCGATGCACACCCTGATGTTCTACAATGCGGTGGCCAACGGAGGTAAGTTGGTCGCTCCGAAACTCGTCAAACGCATCGAACACGACGGACGCACGGTCAGGGAGTTCGAAACCGAGGTCATCAATCCACAGATCTGCTCCGAGAGCACAATCGCCTCGCTGCATAGCGCAATGGAGGCAGTGGTGACCGACGGCACGGGCAAGGCGCTTGCCGATCTGCCCTACCGCGTGGCAGGCAAGACCGGCACGGCTCAGATTCACCAATCGACCGGACTCTACCAGTTGGCCGACGGCAGTCGCGACTATCTCGCCACCTTTGTCGGATATTTTCCGGCCGAGGCGCCCAAGTACACCTGCATAGTCTCGATTATGACAAATATGAAACACCTCAACAAGGCCTACACCGGTGCCGGCGTGTCGCTGCCCGTGTTCCGCGAGGTTGCCGACTACATCTACACCCACGACCCCTCGTGGCGTACCGAAGTGGTCGGGGCAGCCGAGCCGCAGAAGCTGACGCCCAAACAGCCCTTGCCAAACGACCTCACGGCAGAGAGTATGCCCAACGTGGTAGGTATGGGTCTGACCGACGCCCTGTGGTTGCTCGAACAGCTCGGGCTGGACGTGGAGTTCAAGGGCTCGGGGACTGTCAGAGAGCAGTCGAAAGCGGCAGGTTTGGTCATCGAACGAGGCGAAAAAGTGAGAATAATCCTATCAAACGGAGATAAACAATGAAACTGAAAAAACTATTGGAGGGTGTCGACACTCTTGAAGGCTGCGGGAACAATCCCGACATCGACTCTGTGGAGTTTGATTCGCGCAAAGTAGGCCGGGGTGCACTCTTCGCAGCCGTCAGCGGCACTGCCGTCGACGGCCACAAATTCATAGGCGGCGCTATCGAAAAGGGTGCTGCTGCCGTACTGTGTGAAAAATTACCCACCGAGCCCGACCCCAATACGGCCTTCGTCGTGGTCGAAGATACCAACACGGCGCTCGGACAGATTGCCGCCAACTTCTACGACAACCCGAGCCGCAAACTCCACCTGGTCGGCATCACCGGCACAAACGGCAAGACCACCACGGTGACGCTGCTCTACGAACTCTTCGAGCGGCTGGGCTATAAGTCGGGATTGATTTCGACCGTCGTCTACCGAGTCCACGATCGCGAATATCCCTCGACCCATACCACCCCCGATGCCGTTGAGCTGAACCGCCTTTTGGCCGAAATGGTCGATTGCGGTTGTCAGTATTGCTTTATGGAGGTGTCGTCCCACAGTCTGGTTCAGCACCGCACCGAGGGGTTACACTTTGCAGGTGCAATTTTCAGCAACATCACCCACGACCACCTCGACTACCACAAGACCTTTGCGGAGTATATTCGCGCCAAGAAGATGCTCTTCGACTCGCTTTCGCCCGAGGCTTGGGCGCTGACCAATGCCGACGACCGCAACGGCGAGGTGATGTTGCAGAACTGCCGCGCCAAACACTACTGCTACTCGCTGCGAGGAGTGGGCGACCACAACGCACGTATCGTCGAAATGACGCTCGAAGGTATGCTGTTGGAGTTGGACGGAACCCAAATGTGGGTTCGACTGTTGGGCCGCTTCAATGCCTACAACGTCTTGGCGGTCGAAACCGCTGCCGAACTTTTGGGTGCCAACCGCGAGGAGGTGCTCACGGCGTTGAGTATGTTGCCGCCCGTGTCGGGACGTTTCGAATCGATACGCTCCGACGAGGGAGTAACGGCCATTGTCGACTACGCCCATACCCCCGATGCACTCGAAAACGTGGCCGACACGGTTCGTTCGCTCGGCGTGGCTCGTCGGTTGACAATCGTCTGCGGCTGCGGTGGCGACCGCGACCGCACCAAACGTCCCGAGATGGCCGCCATTGCGGTCGAGAAGGCCGACTTGGCAATCTTCACCTCCGACAATCCGCGTACCGAGAGCCCCGAAGCAATCCTCGACGAGATGCTCTCGGGCGTTGGAGTGCATCGCAACTACCTGGTTATCACCGACCGCCGTCAAGCCATCAGAGCGGCATTGCAGAGTGCCGAACGCGACGACGTGGTACTGGTTGCCGGCAAGGGTCACGAAGACTACCAAATTACAGGCACCGAGAAACACCATTTTTCGGATCGCGAAGAGATAGTTAACTTTTTCAAACACAATAAATAATGCTATACAAATTACTCGAATACCTCGACAGAGTTGTCGACCTGCCCGGAGCAGGTATGTTCCGTTACATATCGTTTCGTGCCGTGGCTGCCATAATTCTGGCCTTAGGCATAGGTGCGCTCTTTGGCGGAAAACTCATACGCCTTTTGCAACGCAAACAGATTGGCGAGGAGATACGCAACCTCGGGCTTGAAGGTCAGATGCAGAAGAGGGGGACACCCACAATGGGAGGTTTGATTATTCTGATTTCGGTATTGATTCCGATAGTGTTGCTGGGCGACTTGGAGAACATCTACACCCAGTTGATGATCATCTCGACCGTTTGGCTGGGCTGCCTTGGTTTTGCCGACGACTACATCAAGGTCTTCAAAAAGCATAAGGAGGGGCTCAAAGGCAAGTTCAAAATCATCGGCCAGGTGGGTCTGGGCATCATCATCGGTTCGGTTATGTGTTTCAGCCCCGACGTGGTGATTGTCGAAAAGAGCAACCTCCAACACCCCGAGACGGTAGCCGTTGTCTCTTCGTCGCCCAACACGATAGTTATTGGTGAGCAGGAGGTCTCGGAGCAGAAATTGGCCGCGACCGCAGGCGAGAAGACCACCAAAACCACCATTCCGTTTGTTAAGAACAACGAGTTCGACTACCACTGGCTCGTGCCCGACCACTCGCCCACAGGCAATGTCATCACTTGGATTATCTACGTACTGGTGGCCATACTGGTCATCACGGCGGTGTCGAACGGCGCCAACCTGACCGACGGGTTGGACGGCCTCAACACGGGCGTGTCGGCCATAATAGCCGTAGCTCTCTCGATTCTGGCCTACCTGTCGGGCAACATCATCTACGCCGACTACCTTAATATAATGTATATACCCGGCAGCGGCGAACTGACCGTCTTCGGGGCGGCCTTTGTCGGTGCGCTGATTGGTTTTCTGTGGTACAACTGCTACCCTGCGCAGGTCTTTATGGGCGACACGGGCAGTTTGGCCATAGGCGGCATCATTGCAGTTATGGCACTGGCTATTCGAAAGGAGCTGTTGCTGCCGATTCTGTGCGGCATCTACCTTATGGAGAGCCTCTCGGTCATCATTCAGGTAGGTTACTTCAAATATACCAAAAAACGCTACGGCGAGGGACGGCGCTACTACCTTATGGCTCCGCTGCACCACCACTACCAAAAGAGAGGTTATGCCGAGAACAAGATAGTGGTGCGTTTCTGGATAGTGCAGATTCTGCTTGCCGCACTGACTTTGGTAACACTTAAAATACGATAGGAGAAGCAAAACAATAATATGAATAAAAAAATTGTAATTCTTGGCGGGGGCGAGAGCGGATTCGGCTCGGCCGTACTGGCCAAATCGAAGGGTTTTGAGGTCTTTTTGTCCGACAACGGAGCGATTGCCCCCGAATATGTCGCAAAGTTGGAGCAGTGGCAGATTCCCTACGAGCAGGGCGGCCACACCGAAGAGGCAATTCTCTCGGCCGGACTTGTAATCAAAAGCCCGGGTATTCCGGAGAAGGCGCCGATTGTCAAATTGTTGCACGAGCACGAGGTGCCAATCGTTTCGGAGATTGAGTTTGCAGGCCGCTACACCAAGGGGCACACAATCTGTATCACGGGGTCTAACGGCAAGACCACAACCACCACCCTCACCCACCGCATACTCAGTGATGCGGGCTACGACGTGGCCGTGGGGGGCAACATCGGCGAGAGCTTTGCTTTTACGGTGGCCACTTCCGACCGCGAATGGTATGTGCTCGAAATCAGCAGTTTCCAACTCGACGGCTGTTACGACTTTCGCACCGACATAGGAATTTTGATGAACATCACCCCCGACCACCTCGACCGCTACAACTACAACTTCCAGAACTACGTCGACAGCAAGATGCGCATCATTCGCAATCAACGTCCCTCAGACTGCTTCATCTACGACACCGACGACAAGGTGACCTGCGGCGAGGTTGAGAAACTCCGCCCGCAGGCACAACTGCTGCCCTTTGGCAAGGCAATGATTGCCGACGGACGGTTCACGGTTGAGTTCGACGGTCGTAGCCTCACCATTGAGATTGACCGACTGAAAATAAAGGGGTTGCACAACACCTATAACGCTATGGCCGCCTCGCTTGCCGCACTTGCGGCCGGAGTTCGACCCGAACAAATCGAGCACACGCTCTACTCGTTCGAGGGTGTCGAACACCGCTTGGAACACGTTGCCGAAATCGACGGCATTGAGTATATCAACGACTCGAAAGCCACCAATGTCGACTCGGTTTGGTATGCCTTGGAGAGTATGACGCGCCCAACCGTATGGATTGCCGGCGGAACCGACAAGGGCAACGACTACGAGCCCCTCAAAGAGTTCGTCTTCAAAAAGGTTAAAGCTCTGGTCTGTATGGGCTTGAGCAACGAGAAATTGATCGAGAACTTCCGCAACATTGTGCCCGTTTACAGCACGCAGTCGCTCGACGAGGCTATGAAGGTATGCCACGATTTGGCCAAAGCAGGCGACACGGTACTGCTCTCGCCTGCCTGCGCGAGCTTCGACCTCTTCAAGAACTACGAGCAACGCGGCGAACTTTTCAAACACAAGGTATTGGAGATAAAAAAGAATGAATAGCTCGGAGCATACAAATCCCGACAAGGATAGGGGTTCGCTGCTGTCGCGCATCTTTGCCGGCGACAAGGTACTATGGGTGGTAATCGTTCTGCTGCTCATCTTCTCGGTGTTTATGGTCTATTCCACAATGAGTTACACCAGCGGCGTGCGTGCCGGTCAGGAACTCACCAAACAGTTCATTATGATAGCCGTAGGCACCATAGCTCTGTTTGTCACGATGATGATACCTATCGAGCGGTGCCGCCGACTGATCAAATACCTCTATCTTATTGCGTTGGGACTGACCCTGCTGATGGTTGTAACTCACCGTGGGCCCAATGTTTCGCGCAGCATCAATCTGCTCGGATTCGATTTCCAGCCCTTCGAACTGCTCAAAATCACGGTCGTACTGATGTTGGCCGACGCTCTGGCTACACGTCAGCACTCGATCGACACCACCGACCTCATTCCGAGCCTTCGGTGGCGCGACTGGAAGAGCAAAGAGCTCAGGGACAAACAATTCGAAACACTCAAAAAACACACTGTACCAATTTTTCTGCCCGTTGTGGCGGCCTGCTGCGTGACACTCCGAACGAGCAACTCGACAACATTTCTGATTTTGGCCTCCTGCTTCATAATGCTCTTCATCGGACGTGTTCGAAAGCAGGACTTGCGGCGCGTGGTAGTGTTGGCGGTGGTGTTCGGCAGCGCGGCGCTGTTGCTGTTGGGTGCGCGCAAAGATACGCTCAAAGGGCGATTGGGGTTATACTCTCCCGACGTGGTTTCGAGCGAGTTGCGCGTCAAGGGCAACGACGGTCGGGACTACTACAAGCGTCCGCTGAACAAAGATTGGCACGAGGGTATGGACGAGAAGGACAAATACGCCGAGTCGGACCAGACAATGTATGCAAAGATGTCGATCGCCACGGGTCGACTCATCGGCAAGGGGCCGGGTCAGAGCACCAACCGACTGTTGCAGGAGGCCGACAAAGATATGGTCTACGCCTTTCTGATTGAGGAGTACGGCTTTTTGTTCGGCGGACTGCTGATATTGTTGGCTTTTCTGATACTCTTCTACCGCACGATGGAAATTTTCAAAAAATGCGGTACAGCCTACCCCGGGCTGACGGTTTTGGGGTTGGGAATGATGATAGTTTTGCAGGCGATGATCCATATGTTGGTGTCGGTTTCGCTGCTGCCCGTCACGGGTCAGCAGCTGCCCATCATCAGTCGTGGTGGCTCGTCGCTGGTATTTATGATGATATCGCTCGGCATTATCCTTGGTATCAGCGCCCGAACGGAGCGCAACACCCTCGAAAAGCCCAAGGGCGAAACAATATTGGAGAGATGAAAACATTGAAAGTAATACTCAGTGGCGGAGGTACGGGCGGTCACATCTACCCGTCGGTAGCCACCGCCGAAGCATTGAAGCGCAAATTGGGCGACGGTGTGGAGTTGCTCTTCGTTGGTGCAACAGGCAAAATGGAGATGGAGAAGATTCCTGCTTTGGGCTACTCGGTCGAGGGTCTGCCCGTGGTGGGCATTGCACGCAAACTCTCGCTTGCAAACCTTGCGGTGCCGTTCAAAACACTGCACTCGATACGTATGGCCAAGCGAATCATACGCCGATTTGGAGCCGATTTGGTCATTGGTTTCGGCGGTTATGCGAGCGCCCCCGTGCTCAAAGCGGCCCAACAAATGGGGCTGCCGACCGTCATTCAGGAGCAGAACTCTTTTGCGGGTGTCACCAACCGGTTGCTGGCACGCAAGGCGCGCCGCATCTGTGTTGCCTACGACGGTATGGAACGGTTTTTTCCTGCCGACCGCATAGTGATGACCGGCAATCCGTTGCGCGGTTCGTTCGGCGGAGCGGTCGACCACCAAGCAGCCCTCGACTACTTTGGACTTACGGCCGACAAGCCGGTGATGCTTGTGGTGGGCGGTTCGCTCGGGTGCCGCACGCTCAACAATATGATGAAAGACAACCTCGACAGCATCATCGCCGAGGGACGGTTGCAGGTCATTTGGCAAAATGGCAAGTACTACGATGCCGAAATGGCCGAATTTTGCTCGTCGCGCCCGATGACCGCCGTATGGCGCGGCGCATTCATCAACCGTATGGACTACGCCTATGAAGCTGCCACGGTGGTGGTCTCGCGCAGTGGAGCCTGCTCGGTGAGCGAACTGTGTCTGGTGGGCAAACCGACGGTGTTTGTACCCTCGCCAAACGTTGCCGAAGACCACCAAACCCACAACGCAATGGCACTTGTCGACCGCGGCGCTGCCCTGATAGTCCACGACAGCGAAGCCTCCGAAAGGGTTGTGCCGCTGGTCGAAGAGCTGGCCGCCGACCCCGAAAAGTTGGCCACGCTAAAAAAGAATATTTTGGAGTTGGCCATAGCCGACTCGGCCGATAGGGTTGCCGCAGCAGCCTTGGCCGAAGTGGGACGATAATGACCCACAACAAATTTAGTCGAACAAAAAAACATAACTTTGCACTGCCGGTCGCCCACAAGCGGCCAACGCAGCAAAAACGATTAGTGATGGAGAATATTTATTTCATTGGCATTGGCGGAATCGGTATGAGTGCCATTGCGCGGTTTTTTCTGAAAGAGGGCCGTCGTGTGGCAGGCTACGACCGCATCGAGAGCGAACTGACCCGCCATTTGGTCGAAGAGGGTGCCGAGGTGCACTACACCGACGACCCCGAAGCCATACCGCAGGAGTTCCGCAATCCACAGACAACTGTGGTTGTCTATACCCCTGCCATACCCGACGACCACCGCGAGCTGAACTATTTTCGCAACGGCGGTTTTGAGGTGGTAAAAAGGTCGGAGGTTTTGGGACACCTCTCCGAGGGAAAGATGGTGATGGCCGTGGCAGGTTCCCACGGCAAGACCACAACCACCACGCTGATTGCGTGGCTCAACCACTTTGCAGCAGGCGGCGGTCAAGCCTTTTTGGGCGGCATTTCGCTCAACTTCGGCAGCAATATGGTGCTCGAAACGGGGCACCGTTTTGCAGTCGAGGCCGACGAGTTCGACCGTTCGTTCCTCAGACTGCACCCCGACATTGCCGTGGTCACTTCGGCCGATGCCGACCACCTCGACATCTACGGTACTCACCGCGAGTTGAAACGCGCATTCTGCCAATTCATCTCCCAGATAAAACCGACCGGTACGCTCATCATCAAACGGGGCGTGAAGCTCAATCTGAAACATCTTGCCATTCACAAATACACCTACGCCTACGACGATCAGAGAGCCGATTTCTACGCTTGCAACATACACTTGGGCGACGACGGACGCTACACTTTCGACATTGTCTGCCCCGACCGCAAAATCGAGGGGTGCCGACTCGGCGTTATGGGTCGTGTCAACATCGAAAACGCTGTGGCTGCCGTGGCCGCATTCTGGGCGGCAGGCTGTATCAACGACGCAAAGTTGAAAGCGGCCTTGGCCGAGTTTCGCGGCGTGAAACGTCGTTTCGAGTGCTACATCAACACCCCCGAAAAGGTCTATATCGACGACTACGCACACCACCCTGCCGAGCTGAAAGCAGCCATTCGTTCGATTCGCGATGCCTACCCGGGTCGCCGACTGACAGTGATTTTCCAACCACACCTCTACACCCGAACGAGGGATTTCTACCGCGGTTTTGCAGCCTCGCTCTCGCTGGCCGACAACGTGCTGCTGCTGCCCATCTACCCTGCTCGCGAAGAGCCTATCAAAGGGGTGACGAGCCGACTTATAGCCCACCGCGTGCTTCGTCCGTGCCACGTGATCGAGAAGAGCCAAATTGCCGAGGTGCTCTCGTCAATGCCAACCGATGTGGTGGTTTCGTTCGGGGCAGGCGACATTGACCGCGAGTGCGCAACCATAGCACAAACGCTGAAAGAGAGTATGACCAAAGCCAATGAGTAGAAGAGTCCAAATAGTCTTTGCCGTTATGGGCTGGGTGCTGATTGCCGCGTTAATTGTGGCGACCACACTCTTGCGTAAAGCCTATGAACAGGAGCTGGTTGTCGACAGAATCGAGGTTAAGGTGGCCGATGCCGACCGACTCGGATTTGTCACTCCCGAAGGAATTGTCGACTACCTCGACAAATCGGGGCTCAACCCTGTGGGGCAGCGTCCTACGCGACAAATGACATCGGAAATCGACTCGGCGGTGGAGCGCTACAACTTTGTAGAGAGCTCAAAAACCTATTTCGACTACGGCGGTACGGTTACCGTTGAGCTGACCCAAAGGCAACCCATTATGAGGGTCTTTGCCGACTCGGGCAAAGAGTTCTACCTGACCGACAACCGCTACGTTCTGCCCGTTGGCGGCAGCGCACCGCATCTGTTGGTGGTCACAGGCAGCATCGACCGGCCGTTTGGCAACAACTTTTTCGGCAATTTGGACCAATATGCCGCCGAAAACGAAAAAAAATCGGACAAAAACTATCTCTTTATCTGTAAACTCATTAAATTTGTAGATTGGCTGCAAACAGACCGCTATTGGCGCAATCGTATTGCTCAAATAGTCATACTTCCAAAAGCAAACGACGGGCAGGAGAGTGAGATATTGATAGCCCCGAATGACGGCGACTACACAATTCTGCTCGGAACGATTGACGGTTATCGGGAGAAGTTGTCGCGATTCCGCGCCTATGCCGAGGCAGGTCTGACGGCCGACGGCCAACAGGTTGTGGTCAAATACCGCGGTCAGGTTGTCCGCCGAACTATAAATAGTCAAACGCAAACAAAAAACAATAATATTTTATAATAGAGTTCATTCACTGTGGAAACAAACAATTTTATTACGGTAGTCGATTTGGGCTGCAACAATCTGGTTGCAGCCGTCGGTACGTTGAACCCGTCGGGCAAGATCGATGTGCTCGATGCAGTGCTCAAACCAATGGTGGGCATTGTTCGCGGCGAAGTCAACAACATCGAACAGGTAACCTTAACCCTCAAAGAGGCCGTCACCGAATTGGAGCAGCGCAACGGCATCAAGATTGGCGAGGCGAGCGTTTCGATTTCGGGCGACCAAATCGTTTCGGCCGACAACTCGGGCTTCGTCTACGTCGGCGAGGACGGCGAAATAAAAGAGGAAGACGTACGGAAGCTGACAGAGAATATGGACAATATTCAGGCTCCCGAAGGCCGCACCATTCTGACGCGCATACCCCAGAGTTACAGGGTCGATTCGGAAGAGGTGTGCGACAGTCCGGTAGGTATGTTTGGCCGTCGTTTGGAGGCAACATTCACCTACGTATTGGGCAGCAACAAGATTATCGAGCGGCAGAAGAAGGCTTTTGACCGCGTGGGCATTGCGCGCAAAGAGATATTTCCGGCTGCATTGGCCGCCGCCGAGGCTGTCACCTCCGACGACGAACGCGAAACAGGCGTGGCGGTGGTCGACTTGGGTGCAGGCACGAGCGACCTTTGCATCTTCCACAACCGCATAGCACGCTATGCCGTGTCGATTCCCATTGGCGCCAATGCCATTAACAAGGATATTCGCGACACCGCCATTCCGGAGCGCTTCATCGAGGATTTGAAGATTCAATACGGCTACGCAACGGCAAGTGCCATTCCCGCCGAAAAGCTCAACTTCATTGTCCGCATACCGGGACGCACGCAGCGCGAAAAGAACAAAGATATCTCCTATCGCGACCTGTCGACAATTATCGAAGCCCGACTGCTCGACGTGGTCGACTATGTGATAAACGAGATCAAAGAGTCGGGTTACCACAACCGACTTGGAGCAGGCATCGTGCTCACAGGCGGCGGTTCGCTTATGCCGGGCATCGACGTACTCTTCAAGGAGCGCACGGGCTACGACGTAAGGTTGGCCTCGACCGAGAACCTCACCGAAGAGGGCTGCCAAAAGATGTCGGATCCGCGTATGTCGTGTGCAGCAGGTTTGCTGATGATGTCGCTTGCCAAAAACGCCAACCTCACCCCTGTCGCACCCGTAAAGAAGGCCGAGCCGGACGAGGTTAAACAGGAAACTCCCGACAAGCAGCAGGAGACTCCGGCAACCACCAACCAGACAGCCGAAACCCCCAAGAACAACAACAAAAAAGAGTCGGACGACGAGAAACCTGCCAAAGAGGAGAAAAAACGCGGCAGCCTGCGCAAGTGGTTGCGCGAAAAGACCGAGACCTTCTTCGGCGTAGTCGACGATGATGAAATTTAAGCCTTACCGAATAGAGAGATGGAGAAGATAAACACAGACGATTTTTTGGGTGGCATACAGGCACCTGCCAAGGCCGAGTCGATTATTATGGCTCTCGGCGTGGGCGGAGCAGGCGGTAATGCCGTAAACCATATGTACGATATGGGGATCAAAGACGTGTCGTATATGATCTGCAACACCGACCGTCAGGCCCTGCAAAGCAGCCCCATCGACAACAAGATTCAGTTGGGCGCAGGACTGGGAGCAGGCAACGACCCGCGCAAGGGCCGTCAGGCCGCCATTGAGACGCTCGACGACATTATGATTCAGCTCGAAAACAGCGGAGTCGAAATGATCTTCATAACGGCAGGTATGGGCGGCGGCACCGGTACGGGTGCAGCGCCCGTGATTGCCAAGGCTGCCAAGGCCAAGGGCATACTGACTGTCGGCATTGTGACTATGCCGTTCCGCACCGAGGGCCAGCAACGCACCAAGCAGGCGTTGGAGGGACTCAAAGAGTTGAGCCAAAACGTCGACTCGCTGGTGGTGATTCACAACGACAACATAAACAAAATCTACGGCTCGCTCCCATTCAAGGAGGCGCTCGGCAAGGCCGACGACATTGTGGCTACCGCCGCGCGCGGCATAGCCGAACTTGTCACGCGCCCGGGTTTGGTCAACGTCGATATGAACGATGTGAAGACCGTAATGACTCAGAGCGGTATGGCGCTTATGGGTGCAGCCTTTGCCAGTGGCGACAACAAGATCGACAGCGTGGTTGAAGCCGCACTCTCCTCACCGCTGCTCAACCATCAGGATATTCGCGGTGCAAAGCAGATTCTGCTGAACATCACCTACAACGACGAGAAGTCGATCACCTTCGACGACACCACGCGCATTGTGGAACTGGTTCAGAAACGTGCCAGCAAGAGCGTTCACGGCAACGAGGCCAACATCATCTGGGGCGCAGGCGAAGGCGAGGTCACGGGTGGCGACATCGAACTGACAATCGTGGCCACCGGCTTCGACCAAATCGACGCGCAGCCCACCTCGACGGCTCGCCAACCCTTCGACAACGAACTGAAACCCGCAATCGACAAACCGTCGGCTTCGGGTGTTAAATGGAACATATCGAACCGCTACGCCAACATCGAATCGACGCTGATGCAGGCGGCCTACTTCCGACGCGGTATGCAACTCACCGGCACCACAGCCAAAGGCGCTGCCGTACAAATTGAGAAGAGCGACGAGGGTCAACACAAAGCCAAAAAGGACGACACGCCGTCGTTATTCTAAACCGAGCCGACGATGACCCTGCTGGCCATAATGACTTTTCAGCCCTTCGAATGGAGGGTCGTTGGCGAACTGCTTATTATTGTGGTTTTGTTGGCGCTCTCGGCACTCACGTCGAGTTCCGAAACAGCCCTCTTTTCGCTTACGCCTGCCGAAGTCGAACGTATCGGCAAGTCGAAATCGCGCACAAGTCACGCAATGCGCAACCTGTTGGCCGACACCGACTCGCTGTTGGCAACGGTGCTGATATTCAACAATTTGGTCAACATTCTGATTATCCTGTTGTCGGACTCAGTGATTGACCGCCACATAACCTTCTCGACCGAAGGGTGGAAGTTTGCGTTCACGAGTGTTGTGGTAACCTTTGTGCTACTGCTTTTCGGCGAGATAATGCCAAAGATATATGCCAATTTCAACCACTCGGCCGTGGCTCACATTGTGGCCATACCGCTGCTCTGGTTAAAACGTATTCTCAAACCTCTCTGGTGGGTTTTGGTCAAGTACTCCAACGCGCTGCAACGCAAAGGCGGAGAGCCCGAAAACATCTCGATGGACGAGTTGCAAAACGCTTTGGAGATTACCGAAAACCCGTCGGAGACCGAAAAAGAGATGCTCTCGGGCATCGTTTCGTTTGTGAATACCGAGGTCGAAGAGATTATGCACCCGAGGCTCGATATTGAGGCGTTCGACATTGAGAGTTCGTTCTCCGAGGTCAAGAAGACCATCATCGAATCGGGTTTTTCGCGCATTCCCACCTACAAGCAGGACATAGACCACATTGTGGGCATACTCTACGTGAAAGATATGCTGCCCTACGTTACGCGCGGCGACGATTTTGAGTGGGCCGACCACCTGAGGCCTGCCTACTACACCCCCGCACACAAGAAGATCAACGACCTTTTGGAGGAGTTTCAAGGCAACAAAGTTCATATGGCGATTGTCATCGACGAGTACGGCTCGACGGTGGGTTTGGTCTCGCTCGAAGATATTTTGGAGGAGATTGTGGGCGAGATTACCGACGAGAGCGACACCGAGGAGGAGGCGCTCTACAAGCAGGTCGATGCCCATACCTGGATATTTAACGGCAAAACACATATTTGCCAACTCGAAGAGGTGTTGGATACCAAAGAGGGATTGTTCGACGATGTTCGCGGGCCGAGCGAAACGGTGGCCGGAATGTTGCTCGAAACCAAACGCGACTTTCTGCGCCGCGGCGACTCGCTCAATCTGCACGGCATAAGGTTCACGGTCATCAGCATTGTCGGTCATCGCGCCGAAGAGATAAAGGTCGAAAAGTGATGCGACGCGAGGGTGCAGAGGGAGTGATTGTGGTCGAGGAGGTTGCCGACCGAGGGTTCGAGTACCTTTCGGGTGAAGATATGCAAACCTGCGGCACGATACACTCTGCCATAAGACGCAACGAGTGGCTTTCGTGGCGCAACATTGTCAGGCGCGAAGTTGGACGCTGCACCTTGAACTACACGCCGCAGGGCGCACCGCTGATAGTCGACCCGGAGGGCAAGGTTGCCTTTTTGAGTGTGTCGCACACACGCCGGAGCGTGGCGGTATTTTTGTCGAAAACCCCGTGCGGCATCGACATCGAGTCGGCGGAGCGCAATTTCGACCGAGTGGCAAAGCGCTATATCGCGCCCGAAGAAGAGCTCTTGGCGGCAGCGTTGGGCGACGACTTCAAGGCAATCGTCTGGTGCGCCAAAGAGGCGCTTTTCAAATGGGGCGGACGCTCGGGTGTCGACTTTCTGCACGATGTGAGGTTGACAGAGGCTCCAACAAAGGGGCAGATTGAGGCGCTCTACTTTGGGCAGCCAACGCCCCTGCTCCACTACGAAACAATCGGCCGAGAGATTCTCTGCTACATAAACGGATAACTACATTAAAGACTGGGCTATGAAACCAATATTGATTGCAGGACCTTGCGTAATCGAAAATGCCGAACGGTTGGAACAGGTGGCGGCCGAACTGGTACGTCTGAACAGTATCTATGGGCTCGACGTCATCTTCAAGAGTTCGTTCGACAAGGCCAACCGCACCTCGCTCGGCTCGTTCCGCGGCCCGGGCATCGACCGAGGATTAGAGATGCTTGCCGACATCAAAAGCCGTTTCTCGCTGCGCATACTGACCGACATACACGAGGCGTGGCAGGCCGAGCCTGTCGCCGAAGTAGCCGACGTGATTCAGATTCCTGCCTTTTTGTGCCGCCAGACCGACCTTATTGTTGCTGCTGCCCGCACGGGTCGAACGGTCAACATCAAGAAAGCTCAATTTCTATCGGGCAAAGATATGATATACCCCTTCCGCAAGGCTGCCGAGAGCGGTGCCAAAGAGATATGGCTCACCGAACGAGGCAATATTATGGGTTACGGAAACCTCGCCGTCGACTTCCGCAACATTCCCGATATGAAAGAGTTTGCGCCCACGGTAATAATGGATTGCACCCACTCGGTTCAGCGCCCAACCTCCGAGGGCGGCATCACGGGTGGCGATCGCCGATTTGTGCCAATGATGTCGTTGGCTGCCAAAGCCTTTGGTGCCGACGGGTATTTCTTCGAGGTGCACCCCGAGCCCGACAAGGCACGCAGCGATGCTGCCAACCAGTTGCCGCTCGCACAGTTTGAAAGCGTCATCAAACCTCTGTTGCAATGAATGTGAAGATAGCCCCCGAGTGGCGCGAAGTGTTGCAGCCCGAGTTCGACAAGCCCTATTTTGAGCAGTTGGTCGGCTTCCTTAGAGATGAATACGCCTCGTCGCTAATCTTCCCTTCGGGGAGTAAGATATTCCGCGCGTTGGACAAGTGTCTGCCCGACGACGTCAGGGTTGTCATCATCGGCCAAGACCCCTATCACGAATTTGGTCAGGCCAACGGTTTGTGCTTTTCGGTCGGCGACGGTGTGCCGTTTCCGCCCTCGCTGCGCAATATTTTCAAAGAGATACACGACGACATTGGAGCACCAATACCCTCGTCGGGCAACCTCGACCGCTGGGCCGAACAGGGCGTGTTGCTTCTGAACTCGTCGCTCACCGTTCGCCAGCACTGCGCCAACTCGCACGCAGGGCACGGCTGGGAACAGTTCACCGATGCCATTGTCGGTTCGCTCTCGGAGCTGAAAGAGGGCGTTGTCTATATGCTTTGGGGCGCCTACGCACAACGTAAGGGCGCAGCCATCGACCCTGAGCGCAACCTCGTATTGAAGGCAGCCCACCCCTCACCACTCTCAGCCTATAACGGCTTTTTCGGCTGCCGCCACTTCTCGCAGGCCAACGCCTACCTCGCCGCAAAGGGCGAAAAACCTATCATTTGGTAGTTGAACGCCAACAAAATACCCATTCAACAGTTACCAAATGCAGTCACTGCCGTTAGGGTTGTTGTCTGTATTATTGGGTTTTGGGTCATCGGGCGGCCGATGTTTATCTGGCTTTACATTTTGGCGGGGGCGAGCGATGTACTCGACGGCTTTTTGGCGCGGCGGCTTAATGCCGCCTCTGTCGCGGGAGCACGTCTGGACAGTGCCGCCGATCTACTGTTGGCCGCACTATCTGTCACCTACCTCGCCTGCCGAACAACGCTCCTCGATTCGGCGTGGATATGGTGGGCCCTGGGCATAATAGCCGCAGTGAGAGTAGCAAACCTGGTCGCCGTTCGTTGCCGTTTCGGACTTTGGGGTTCAACCCACACCATATTAAATAAAGTGGTCGGTGTGATGCTCTTTTGCCTTGTGCCTTTGAAGTGGTTTGTAGGGTCGGGCCTGCCTGAATGGGTGCCGGCAGCGATTGCCGCAACCGCTTTTGCCACAGCCATCGAGGAGAGCGCCATAATCCTAACCGGCAAAGGGTTCGACCCCGACCGCAAATCGCTGTTCACATCGAAGCGATAAATTCCGCCATACAATTAAAAACGGTCGAAAGTGTCGTAACAAACTGAAAACGGTGCCCAAAAGAGGAAGAGAACGAGTCGGTGACAAATTGTCACCGGTTGGCAAAGGATTAACTGTCATTCCGAACGCCGGTCTAACCACTCTTCGAGTGCGTGAAGGTTGCGCCGTTGCTACCGTTTCGCGGCGGCGTACTATTCTAAAAACGAAACGTATGGTGATTATCAACTCTTTTTCGGTCTTTCGCAAAGAGTGGGTGTAAAGTGGGGTTATTCTCGCTTTCGGACGAAGCCGGGTGCCGAAAGAGCTATTTCGCTGCCGTCGGGGGTGACCATAACCGTTCCGCGCTCCGCATCGGTGATGTGCCCGATGAAGTCGATGCAGCCAATTCGCGCCACTTTGGGTTGGTCGGCAAGCGGCACTGTGAAGAGCAATTCGTAGTCGTTGCCGCCATTGAGCGCAGCCACAACAGGGTCGGCGCCAATTTCGTCGGCAAACTCGTGGGTCTGTGAGGCAATGGCCAGACGGTCGAGGTAGAGCCTTACGCCGCAAACAGAAGCCTTGCAGATTTGGAGCATATCGCTCGACAGTCCGTCGGCTACAACAGTCATCGCGCTCGGCACAACACCCTCTAAGGAGAGCTGTTCCAAAACATCGACACGCAATTCGGGACGCAGATAGCGCCCAAGAATATACTCTTTGCCTTTGAAATCGGGGTTTGGCGAGGGGTGTCCGTCAAAGGCGATGCGCTCGCGTTCGAGCAATTTGAGTCCCATATAGGCAGCCCCCAAATCGCCTGTCAGACAGACGACATCGTTTTTGTGAGCCCCGTCAATGCCAACAAGTTGCTCTTTGGCAACACTTCCTACCGAGGTTGCAGCTATCGTAAAACCGTTTATGGAGGCCGACAAATTGACGGCCGACAGGTCGACGTGATAGGCACCGGCAGCAGCCTCGACACCTTCCGCAAACTCGTCGATCATTTCGACCGAGAAACGAGCCGAGATCCCCAACGACAGGAGCACTTGTTGCGCACGTCCGCCTTTGGCCAAAACCGCCGAGCAAGCAGCCACAACCGTCTTCCAGCCGAGATGTTTCAGAGGAAAGCAGGTCAGGTCGAAATCGACGCCCTCCGTAAAGAGCACAGTTGCGACAACAGTTGTTTCGCCCACAAAGTCCCCAACGGCAGAATTTATGCCGACAGAGCTGTGCGACGAAGTGTTCTGTTCGGCGAATCGCGATGCGAAGCGGTCGATGAGGCCGAATTTGCCAAGAGTTGAAATTTCGGTGCGTTTTGCCATAATGTTTGCCTGATTTTTGCGCAAATTAACTCATTATTTCTTACTTTTGCAACGACCAAAAATGAAACACAATGAAAAACATCGTTCTCTTCGGCCCTCCGGGAGCCGGTAAAGGTACCCAGGCCGACAAACTTAAAGCCAAATACGGATTCAACCATATCTCCACTGGCGAGGTTATTCGTGGCGAAATCAAGGCTGCGACTCCGCTTGGGCTCAAAGTTCAGGGGTTCATCGAGCGCGGCGAATTGGCGCCCGACACACTGGTTATCGACATTATCACCGACTATATGCGCACCCACCGCGAAGGTGCAGGCAACATTTTCGACGGCTTTCCGCGCACCACTCGCCAAGCCGAAGAGTTCGACCGCATACTCTCGAAGCACCAACTGAAAGTCGACTTGATGCTCAGTCTCGACGTGCCCGACGAGGAGCTGATGGCACGCCTGCTTTTGCGCGGTAAAGAGAGCGGTCGTGCCGACGATGCCAACCCCGAGGTTATTGCCAACCGCATTGCTGTCTACAAGGCACAGACTGCCGTGGTGGCCGAATACTACGCCGCACAAGACAAATTTGCCGAGATAAACGGTGTCGGTTCTATTGACGAAATATTCGACCGCCTGTGTGCGGCAATCGACCAAATATAAGTGTAACATCGACATTGAACAAAAACCCAAAAAAATGAGAAAATCTATCGGAACACTGCTGATTTTGGCCGCAACCCTTTGCAGCCTTACCACACTTTCGGCCGAAGAGCCCAAGGTGCGCAACATTATATTTATGATTGGCGACGGTATGGGAGTCTCGCAGGTGACCACTGCGATGGTGAAACAAAACTACGAGCCGCTTGCTATGGAGCGTGCCGAGGCCATAGGTCTGACCAAGACCTACTCGGCCAACAACCGTGTGACCGACTCGGCCGCATCGGGTACGGCGCTTGCCACGGGAGTGAAGACCTACAACGGTGCCATTGGCGTCAACCCCGACAAAGAGCCTGTGGCTTCGACACGCGAGAAGGCTCAGAATGCCGGCTACGCAACAGGCATCGTGGTGACCTATCCCGTCACCAACGCCACTCCGGCCGCCTTCGTAGGCCACGTCGAGAACCGATCAATGGAGGAGGAGATTGCCGCGCAATATCTCGACTACCAACCCGACGTAATAATGGGTGGCGGCAGCAAGTTCTTCAACGAGCGCAAAGACCGCCGCAACCTCATTCAACAGATGATTCGCAACGGCTACAAGGTCGGCTACAAGCTGTCGGATTTGGACAAGACCCACTCCGGCAAGGTCGCAATGTTCGGCGCAGCAGGCTCGCTGCCGACAATGGTCGAGGGCCGCGGCGACTATTTGCCCCAAGCAACGGCCAAGGCGCTCGACATTCTGACCGCCAACACCCAAGGCAAGAGCGAAGGTTTCTTCCTGATGGTCGAGGGCTCAATGATTGATGGGTTTGCCCATAAGAACAATGCCGACGGTATGGTGGCCGAGATTCTCGACTTCGACGCTGCCGTGAAGGTCGCTTTCGACTATGCCGACACACACCCGGGTACTCTGGTGGTGGTCACGGCCGACCACGAGACGGGCGGCTTGACCATTGTCAACGGCAATAAGAGTTTCGACCCGAAAGATCAGACGGTTGAATACAATTTCAGTACTACGGGCCATTCGGGCGGTATGATACCCGTCTACGCCTACGGTAGCTGCGCGTCGGAATTCGGCCACGTAATGGAGAATACCGACGTGGCACTGATTATGCAACATCTGCTGGGACTTTAAGTCACCCCAAAAAAGAGCAAAGCGGGTCGACCGTCGCTTAACGAAAAAGCGATAGTTGACCCGCTTCGTTATGGAATGTTTGTCGGTGTAGGGGCGATAGTCCGTAGCGGCTGATTGCCAGACGGTGCTCGGCAGTCGGATAGCCCATATTGCGAGCCCACCCGTACTGTGGATACTCGGCGTCGAGCTGCATCATTCGTTCGTCGCGAAAGGTCTTGGCCAGCACCGATGCCGCGGCAATATTGGCAAAGCGTCCGTCGCCCTTTACCTCGCAACGATAGGGAATCGGCAGCCGCGGACGGAAACGGTTGCCGTCGATCAGCAGAAATTGCGGCTCAATAGCGAGTTGCTCGACTGCACGTTGCATAGCCTCGAACGAGGCATTCAGAATGTTGATGCGGTCGATTTGCTCGGCACTCACCTCGCCCACCGCCCACGCCACGGCACGCGCAAGAATCACATCTCTAACGCGCAAACGCGCGGCCAAAGTCATCTGCTTCGAGTCGTTCAGCTCATTGCAGACAAAATCGGGAGGCAAAATGACCGCTGCGGCAAACACCGACCCTGCCAGCGAGCCGCGCCCTGCCTCGTCGCACCCTGCTTCGAGCAGATTACTATTGTATGATAGTTGTAGCATTCCGGCTACAAAAATAGCGAAATCAAACGATTACTGCTCCAAAAAACGCTATCTTTGTCGGTATAAAAACCGATGATAGATGATGAAGTCGCGTGCCGAAGTTATAAAACAGCCGGTAACGGTAGTAATGGCAACCTTTGTCGTGTTGCTCTGCGCCGCAGTGCTGCGTGCCATAGTGGCGCCCTATGCCTGTGAATCGACTGCCCTAAACTCTTCGCCGTTGGCTGTGGCCGTCGACAGCGTTTTGGGTGGAACAAACGTCTTTGGCATAATCTGTACGGTTTTGGTTACTATTCTGACGGCAGCCATCATTACCCGTATCATCACACGCTACTCGGTCACGGTGGTCAAGACCCTTGTTCCCTCGGTACTCTTTGCGCTGCTCTCGTTCTCGACACTCTTTGTGGTGCGTCGACCGAGTGTAGCCCTGTTGCTGCTGGCCATTGTCAGGTCGTCGGAGCTATTGATTTGCAGTTTCCGCCGCGACAAGAGCTACGGCTACGTTGCGTTGAGCGGTTTTTGGCTCGGTACGGCAATAATGCTCTTTCCGCCCACAATGCTCTTTGTGGTGGTCACCCCCATTATTTTGTCGATCTACAAACGCACGGCACGCGAGGCAATTACTTGGTTTCTGTTCGTTTTGGTACCAATCGTTATTGCAAGTTTGGGGTGGTGGTTTGCAGGTTTCGATGCTACTTACATCGTTGCCGGCATAATACAAGGAACAGGCTTTTCGTGGGGCGGCCTCGACACTACACTCCTTGCCGAACTGAATATTGCGACAATGGTTTCGCTGGGGGCAGAGGTGCTCGCAATTTTGGCAGCCGTCATCACATTTTTGAGCGAGGCTCAGGATATGCGTCTTAGGGTTCGCAACATCAATATTCAGTTCATTTTGTTGTTGTTTTGTGCTACAGCGATGCTGTTTTTGGGAGGCAATCCGTCGGTCGTCATTCCGATTATGGGGTTGTGTTGTGTTCCAACACTCAATCTCTTCTTTGTCGGACACGGTGGAGTGGCAGGTATCGTCATCTACATCATTCTGATTGTCGCATCGTTGGTCGGAACCGTACTACAATTGTGCCTATAACACAATCACAAACGGTTTTATTAATACCATTATTCATCTCGTAGTTTAGGCCATTATATTCGATTAATGTTTCAAACGGACTCGCAAGTGACCCGATTCGGTCGCAACTGTCGTCGAGGCGGTCTGCCAACATTATTCAAGCATTTTATTTGATTGTCGGTCAATAATTTCGAAGGTTGGCAAAGTGTTTGCAAATGGCCAACAAGTATGGAGCAATTGTTGTTGCCCGAAAATACCGAAAATTGTACTTTTGACAATACAAACCACACAAAAAAGCCGTATAAATGAAACAGAACGCACCTATAACAAATAACGATCGACAACATATGCCGTTGATTGTGAAATAAGTGCAACCTTATCCGAGTGGCATACAGTCCCAAACCATTGCTCGTTATACAATAGGCTACATACTTCGGGGCAGTAAACGCATCTTCTCGGGCGACAGTTACCGCGAAGCCAAGGCAGGCAGCCTCTTCTTTCTCGACATTGGCACTCACTACATTGAGAATGCGCCCGACGGCAACGAACAGTTCGAACAGATATCGTGCTACTACTCCCAGTCGCAGATTGCCAACATTATTGCAACGCTCTCGACCAGTATGGAGATGGAGATCAACGCTATTGTCGAACACGCCGACGACGACAAAGATTTTGTCATTTGCCCTGCTTGGAGCACCATAAAGAGCTTCTTCATTAATGTAAACCAATATATACGATGCAACTCGTTTTCGGTCGACAATGTTGCCGAACAGATCAAAACCACCGAATTGGTCTATCTGATTCTGAGCAACAATGAGTGCAGTATCCGCAACCGCCTGCTGAGCGGAATCGACTTTGAAACCGAAAATTTTGAGCATTGCGTACGTCGCCACGTCTTCGACAATATGTCGATCGAGGAGATGTCCAAGATTCTCAACAAGAGTATGACCTCGTTCAAAAAGGAGTTTCGCACAGTATTTGGTCAACAACCACATCGTTGATTTATTGGTCAGCGACTATCGAGAGCGAAACTGCTGCTCATCTCGACCACCAAACCGATCTCGGAGATTGGCGACGAGTGCGGCTTCCCCAACACCTCGCACTTTATCAAACTCTTCAAGAAAGAGTCGGGGTGCACACCGGCAATGTTCCGGGCACAATCGGGACGCGGCTGCGACGGTGCCGACGTTGCCAACGCCGAACGGCCACGAACCTCTGTGAAGAGTTCACTGCCCAACAGCACCCAACAGCCCGCAGCGGTCGAAAACCACCCGGGCAGTACAAAAATTGAGGGCAACTCACAACATCGCAGATTCAAAATTGGCTGATAAGCCAAACGGAATAGCTCCAACACCGAAAACCGAAGCCTAATTAATCGGGTCGCATTATTAAAGATGCGACCCGATTTTTGCAGATATTTTAATAAATGGGTGGGGTTTGTGAAGAATATTTAATAAATAGAGGCTTAAAAATCGCATCGATCCAAAAAAACTTAAAAAAAGGGGCATTTTTTCATAAGAAAATTTGGAGCAAGGCCGAAAAAGCCGTACTTTTGTCTCGATGTTTTACGGGGCAACACCCGTACCTCATTAACCTAACTAACCTAACCTGATGATATGGGGTAGACGTGAGTCTTCCCCATTCTTTTTTTATTGGAGTGACGGTGGCCGGTTGGAAAAAACGGACAAATTGACCCCTTTGCGACGGAGGAAAATGACCCCCTAAAGTTAGGATAGAAAAACAGAGCAAAGTTATAGTTCAAAATTGGGGTTCAAGCTATATGATTATGTCCCGGTTAAACTATCTGTTT
>JAXEIN010000019.1:0-8980 GCA_034102025.1 Tidjanibacter sp.
TTGTCGAATCTGGTCGACTATCCTGCCCTTAATTCGGCGGCTCACTCTTGGGTTTACAGTTGCCGACTTTGATTATAGCGGTGTTGCTTCGCAACATTTACAAGCAAAGTCGGCCCTTTCGCTTCGCTCAGGTGTGGGAGATAAGTATTAATCACCTTAATCACTTTATCCACCTTAATTGCATTAGACTAAGTCTTATAGGTCTTATAGGTCGACTAAGACGGACAATGCAAAAGGTGATTAAGGTGATTAAGGTGAGTAAGGTGATTAATGGGGCTCAGAGCGCTAATTGTTGAAAATAATTGTCTTTTTTTGCTCAATTCGCCTTAATTGTCTATTTTTATAGCACATTTAGATATCTGAAATGCGCAAAACGGTCGTTACAATACTCTTATCGGTCATCTGCGTCGCGGCTCGCAGTCAGCAGCTCAGCGAACTGTATTATGTTCAGAATCCGACAGATGCCGCCCCCGAAGCTATTGTGACCGATACGATGCTCTTTTACCGTCCTGTACTAACCTCAATCGATTTCTATTCGCTTTCGCGCTACTCGTTTGGTTTTGTGTCGAACGATTACCGTTTTCTGAAAAGTGCCGAAACGTCTGTTCTGCTTGGGAACAGCCGCATAGTAAACCCCTTTTCACGTTCGGCAGACTATTCAACCTTAAACATTTTGCGCCGAATGCCTTCGCGCCAATATTCCTATACCGGCAGTCGCGCACGGCCATTTGCGGTTGGCAACTGTTGCGAACTCTTCGACCCCTTGCCCGACGCACTGCCCAAAGGAGCAAGTGCGCGCCTGATCTACTCCGAACGCGGTTATTGTGGAGGTGGAGTGGGGCGCTATGTGGGCAGTTTGGGACGTTGGGCGATGACACTTTCGGCCGGCGGCAAGTTCGGCCCCGACCGCCATATAAAAGGAGTATCGACCGACGAGGCATTTGCTACAATAACCATTGCTCGTTTATGGCCCGACAGCACTTCGCTAACAATAACAGCATTGGGAGGTTACTCGCTGCGCGGCGGACGAAATTATACCACTGCCGAGGTCTACGAACTAACCTCGGACAAATACTACAACACCGCTATCGGATACTTGGGCGGACGGTTGCGCAACGCGCGTCAGACCCGCGAAACGGCGCCACTCGTAGCCGCCGAATTGTCGACGCGGCTTTTGGGTCGCCGAGTGAATTTTGCCGCACTGGTGCAAGGCGGTTTCTCGGCGCGAAGCGATTTGGGGTGGTACGATGCCGCCTCGCCGCTACCCGACAGGCGCAACGCTTTGCCGAGCTATTTCGCCGACGGTGAGGTTGCCGAGGCCGTCAGGCAGGCTTGGCAGTCGGGCGATGAGCGTTACACGACAATCTGTTGGGACGAGTTGTGCCGAATTAATATGGCCTCAGGCGGTGCGGCGCATTACATACTCTTCGACCGCGAGGAGCTCAGGAGAGATGCGCAGCTCTCTGTTTCGGGCGAGCGTACAGAACGTAACGGCCTGTCGCTGCGTTGGGGTGTTACGTTTGGCTCGTGGCAGAGCCGTTTTGGCAAGCGAATGCGCGATCTGCTGTGTGGCGGCGAAATCGAAGACACCGACGCATTTGTGGAGAGCGACGACAAGTCGGGCCCAAATGTGCAAAACAACACCTTGACAACAGGCCGATTGGTGGGAGTGGGCGACAGGTTCGGCTACGACTATACTATGCGGCGGCTCTCGGCCGATGCTTTTGTTGTGGCTCGTTATGCGGCAGGGCGTAGCGACGCCTCGTTGAGTGTTGCTTTATGCTCGTCGAACCTCGACCGCGAAGGACACTTCTGCAAAGAATCGAGTCCCGACGGTTGGGGGCGCGGTCGTTCAACTAACTTAACAACGCTCTCTACGGTTGGAGATTGGCGATGTCGACTCTCGCCATTGGCAATATTGGCCGTTACGGCGCGCTACACCGAACACGAACCCTACTATGCCGACCTGTATCGTTCACCCGAGGCGTCGTCGGCAATTACCTCCGACCCTTCGGTCGAACGTCGCTGGGGTGGCGAAGCTTCGATGCGTCTTTCGTTCGGGTCGGCCCAAATAGCTGCAACACTCTACGGGCAGTGCACCTCCGGCGGCATCGAAACCATCAGGTTCTACAACGACCTGATGTCTGTCTATGTCGATATGGCTGTTTCGGGCATTGCCACACGTAGCGCTGCGGCAGAGGTAGTGGCCGTCGTGGGGCTTTGGCAATCGCTTTCGCTCACGGCGATGTTATCGTTTGGGTCGTGCAGTTATCGGTCGTCGGCAAAGGCCGATTTTTGGAACGATGCCGACGGCAGTGCTCTGCTGACCAATGTGGAAATCGATCTTAAAGGCTCGTCGGCCTCGTCGTCGCCGCGCCTGCTCTCGGCCTTGAAGGTCGATTACTCAACCCTTGACGGTTGGCATATCGGTTTGGAGGGGGCAGTTGGCGCGTTGCGCATCGAAGAGGCCAACCTCTACTACCATACTCCACAGGTGGCCGCCGCAGCTGCCCTCTCGCAGACGGTTGACGAGTTTACCGGAGCAGAGCGCCTTCCCGATGCTTTCAACCTCAATCTATCGCTCTATCGCCGTTTTACGCTCAATCGCGGCTCGCTGACCCTGACTGCACAGCTGCGCAATCTGACCGATTCGCACAGCATTCAGAACTCCTATCGATTGTCGCGAATAGCCGTTGGTGGTGTCGACACGGCACGCAGCTATCGGCCCTACGACCGACGCCGGGTCTACTCCTCGCCGCGCAACCTCTATATCGCAATCGGATATGAATTTTAGAGCACCATATCTGTTTTTGGTGGTGTTGATAGTGGGCACTATCGTTTCGTGCGACAGCCAATACGACTATCCGACACAAGAGGAGTGTTATGCCCAAATGTCGTGCAACTCTCCGATTGCCTCACTCTACGACCTTCTGAACGAAGGAAAAACGCGTGTCGATAACGAGTTGGTGTTGGTTGGAAGGGTGACAGCAAACGATATGGGCGGCAATTTCTACCGCAAGATTGTGGTCGAGGACTGCACGGCTGCGGTAGAGGTGAATATGGGCTTTTGGAATCTGGACGCGCTCTACCCTGTGGGAATGGAGGTCGTTGTTGCAGCACGTGGAATGGGATTGAGGCTGCTCGACGGCGTGGCACAGCTTGGTCTGAGAGTAGATAGTTGGAACAGTTACCGCACCGAACCGCTTGGCAGCAGAGTTGTGGCCGACCGCTTTGTGGTGCGCAATGCCCCCAAGGAGAGTGTTCGACCCACCGAGGTGTCTGCAACAGAGTTCTTTCCGTCGCTCTGTGGTCGACTGGTGAGAATCGATGGTACACATTTTGTCGGTACGCAACCCTCGTGGGGAGAAGACGACTATTTGTCGGTGGCCGAGAGGCTCTTCGAGGCGGACGGCGTAACCTTTGCGGTTGCCACAAGCCGATTTGCCGATTTTGCCACTTGTCGGATACCCACGAAGAGCCTTGCACTCACGGGAATACTCTATTGCGGTGCTGCGTTCGACAGCAGGGCTTATGTGCTGAAACTTCGTACCGAAGAAGATGTACAGGTTCGCTGAAATAGTGCTGTTTTTTGGGGTGATGACCTTTTGCGCCTGCACAGATACCGTGGAATCAGACCCCCAACAGATCTCGATTGCGCGGTTGAAATCGCTCTATGGAGGAGTGCCGACACGATTGATTGAAAACCGCGTGGTGGTGGCGACCGTAATCAGCTCGGACCAATACCGTAACTTTTGCAACGAACTCTATTTGGAGGATTCGACGGGCGGTATTGCTGTCAGAATCGAAGGCTCGGCGCTCTACCGACGCTTCGACGTGGGTAGAGAGGTGAGTTTTTTGTGCGGGGGACTTTGGCTCGGCTCCTACGGCGGCGAGGTTAGACTTGGCGGTGAGCCGTCGGGTGACGCGGAGTGCTCGATAATAGTTTTCGACGATGCCTTGCGCAGGATTAACCTCACCGGTGCGGCCGCCGAACCGAAACCCGTCCCAATCACAATAGGCGAACTCTCGCCACGACTGATTGGTTGCCGAGTGCGCCTTTGCGATGTGGCGTTTACGGAGGGCGGTGTGGCGTGGTACGACGAAAAAACGGGAGGCGTTCGCCATTTGGCAGACTCGGCGGCCGACACGATTGAGGTGCGCACACGTCAGCAATCGCTCTTCGCAAAGGTGCTGCTGCCCGAGGGTAGAGGTACAATCGTAGGTCTGGTGGGATATTTTGCCGGCCGTTACTCGCTCAGGGTGAACAACGATTTCGATAACGTTTTCGAATAGTTCTGATTTTTGGACTATCTTTGCGAGGAAAAAAAGAGGAGAAATAAGTATGCCGAGTTCGAATTTTGTCGATTACATAAAGATATTTTGCCGTTCGGGTGCGGGCGGCGCAGGAAGCAGCCATTTTCGTCGCGAGAAGTTTGTGGCCTTTGGAGGCCCCGACGGTGGCGACGGCGGTCAGGGCGGCAGCGTCGTTCTGCGCGGCAACAGCCAATACTGGACGCTCATTCACCTTAAATACGCACGTCACATATTTGCCGAGAGCGGCGCTCCGGGAGGCGGTCAACGTCTGTCGGGCAAGAGCGCTGCCGACCAAATCATTGAGGTTCCGCTCGGAACAGTTGCACGTTCGGCCGACACCGACGAGATTGTCGGCGAGGTGACAACCGACGGAGAGGAACTTGTGCTGCTGCAAGGCGGCCGTGGCGGACAGGGCAACTGGCACTTCAAAACGGCGACCAATCAGGCTCCGCGTTACGCACAACCCGGCGAGAGCGGTTTGGAGGGCACCTTTGTGCTCGAACTTAAAGTGCTGGCCGACGTGGGGCTTGTGGGCTTCCCAAATGCCGGAAAATCGACTCTGCTGTCGGTGGTGTCGGCGGCCAAACCAAAGATTGCCGACTACCCCTTTACAACGCTTGAACCAAACCTCGGAATCGTGGAGGTGCGCGACGGACGTTCGTTCGTTATGGCCGACATTCCCGGAATAATTGAAGGCGCTCACGAGGGTCGTGGAATAGGCACTCGTTTCTTGCGCCACATTGAACGCAACTCGGTGCTGCTCTTTATGATACCGGCCGATACGATGGACTTGCGGGCCGACTACGAGGTTCTGCTTGGCGAACTGCGCCTCTACAACCCCGAGATGCTCGATAAACAGAGGCTGCTGGCGGTGACCAAGTGCGATATGGTCGACGACGAAATTATCGACAACCTCAAAAGCAACCTGCCCGATATTGTCACACTCTTCATATCGTCGGTCAGCGGACGCGGAATAGCCGAACTGAAAGATGCCCTTTGGCAGACACTCAACACTCTGGACGATGGCAGAGAATAGACCCTTTCGCTCGGGATTTGTCAACATCATTGGCAATCCCAATGTTGGCAAATCGACGCTGATGAATGCGCTGGTGGGCGAACGTCTCTCGATTATTACTTCGAAAGCACAGACCACACGCCACCGAATAATGGGTATTGTGGGCGGCGACGATTTCCAGATTGTCTACTCCGACACCCCCGGCATTTTGCGCCCAAATTACAAGTTGCAGGAGTCGATGATGGGCTTTGTGCGCGGTGCACTGAAAGATGCCGACATCATTCTCTACGTGACCGATACGGTTGAGCGTGGCGACGATGCTTCGGAGGAGATTTTGGAGAAGGTGCGTTTGAGCGCCATTCCGACCATTTTGGTGATAAACAAAATTGACCTGACCACGCAGGAGCGTTTGGAACAACTGGTCGAGAGCTGGCGCGAACGTCTGCCCGAAGCAACCGTGATACCCGTTTCGGCACTCGGTGGATTCAATATTCAGGGTGTGCTCGACAACATTCTGCGACTGCTGCCCGAGGGTGCACCCTACTACGAAAAGGACACTCTGACCGACCGACCGATGCGCTTCTTCGCTTCGGAAATCATTCGCGAAAAGATATTTCTCAACTATGACAAGGAGATTCCCTACTCGGTCGAAATTGTGATAGACGAGTACAAAGAGTTACCCGAAATTGACCGCATTGCCGCAACTATCTATGTGGCGCGCGAGTCGCAAAAGGGCATAATCATTGGCAAGGGCGGTGCGATGCTCAAAAAAGTGGGCACCTCGGCACGAATGGAACTCGAACGCTTCTTGGGCAAAAAGGTCTTTCTGCAACTCTTCGTCAAGGTCGACGACGGCTGGCGCAACGACCCCAAACAGCTGCAACGGTTCGGATATATCGAGAACAGTTAAATTGCAATCGGAAAGACAAATACAACTAAGTCTTATAGGTCTGCCAAGTCTACTAAGTCGAATGCAGCTAAGGTGGATAAGGTGATTAAGGTGATTAATGGAGCCCTGCGGGCTCAAAAGAGTGTAGAGTTTAAGAGTTTATTGTTTAATGGAAATTGCATTCCAATTTTAATCCGCTTCGCGGCTTGTCTTCCTCCTGGCGAAGCATAGTCTACAAGCGGCCTATGCCCTCGCTTCGTTCATCAGTTTAATTTTTATTTTTTAATTTTGAATTGGCCAAAGGCCACAGGCTTTTCTATCTGTTTTCGGACGAAAACCCACTGCTCATACAGACAAAGTGCGGATTTATGAGCGACTCTTTATTGTAGTACAGCGGTGAGCGCTCCTTGTGTTGAAGCGTCAGGCCGCCTGCCGACGACAATACCGCCTCGCCTGCCGCGGTGTCCCATTCGTAGGTGTCGGAGGTGCGCACGTAATAGTCGACCGACCCTTCGGCAATCAGACAAAACTTATAACTGCTGCCCTGCTCGACGACCTCCAAATCGGGGTAGCGGCGGCGCAACAAATCGAGGTCGGCAAAGGTTTCGGGCGTGAGGTGCGAACGGCTGACGGCCACGCGCAGAGGTTTGTGGGGTGTTGCACCGGCCGGCAGTGTGGCACACCCAAAAAAGAGGTCGTTATAGAGGTAATTGGCTTCGGACGAGGCCTCGACACCTTCGCGACGAAATGAACCTCTGTCGGGGTCGTTGAAATAGATTCGGCCGAGGTAGGGAACATAGACCACCCCCAACAAAGGACGATTATCGACCATAAGCGCGATGTTGACCGTAAATTCGCCGTTGCCCTTGATGAACTCCTTGGTGCCGTCGAGCGGGTCGACCATCCAGAACAGATCCCAATCCTTGCGCTCGGCATAGAGCATATCGCGCCCCTCCTCGCTCAGAATCGGAATGCGCGTCTGACCCAGATACTTTTTGATGATTTCGTGCGAAAGGCGGTCGGCCATAGTGATGGGCGTCTTGTCCTTTTTAACGTCGAAATCGGTGCGTTCGGGGCTGGCGTATATGTCGAGTATGGCGCGGCCGGCACGCAGCGCGGCGTTGTAGGCTTTGGGCAACAGGTACTCTTTCTGGTTTTCGGTTATCATAGCTAAATTATTTTGCAAGTTTATAGACGGCCATAGTGCCGTCGGAAAGGTTGGCGTTGATGACCTTTGGCCCCTTGATGCGCTTTCCGGACATATCGACCCACAGACCTTTGGGCAGGCGTACCATACGCTTGTCGGACGGGCCAACCACAGGAGCGACCAAAAGTAAGTCGCCAATCATAAATTGGTCGTTGCAGTTGGAAAAACCGTTGCTCGGAAACTCGTATTCCAAATGGCGCACAACAGGTTCGGCGGTAGAGTACGACGACTCCACGACCGAGGCGAGGTAGTCGCTTTGGGCGCCACGCCACGAGAGCATCTGTTTGAGCGGAGTGATGTCGGCTATTGTCCACGAGGCGTAGGGTACAATCATAACGGGCAGCATAGCCGACAGTTGTGCGGTGCGCAGTATCAGTCGGTCGTTGTTGGGGGCAAAGTCGAGGTCGGCAGCTATTGAGGTGCGCGTGAAACCCATAACCGAGGCGTTGATGGTAGCCGTCATTGTTGAACGGAGTATGTTCCAAGTGGTGCGTCGGGTTGGCGAAGCGGTGCTCACCGTTTGGGAGAGCTGCATATTCGACGGTGTGGAGTAGATGACCGAAGTGATGCCTTCGGAGGCCGAAGTCCAAGACTTATAGAACGACAGCAGCGAGCTGAGGTCGTCTTCCAACAGCGGTACCGCATCGAGGCAGTCGAAGTAGAAACCGTCGATGCCACACTCGCTCATCAGCTTTTTCAGCCCACGGTTCAGCTCCTCGGCCTCTTCATTGTGGAAGTTCATACAGGCCGTATAGCCCATACGGCTGCGGAAGATGACTGGTTCGTTGTTGCGGTCGAAGAGCAGACGGCCGGCAACCCTGTTTTTCAGAAAACCTCTACCCGAGGCCATTACGTAGGGAGTTATGGTCAGCATAACCTTGAAGCCTTTGGCGTGGAGCGAGTCGACCATAAGTCGCGGCTCGGGGAAATTCTCGGGGTCGAAGAGTGCGTCGCCAGACTGGCTCTGCCAGCCGACCGGAATCAGAATGCTGCCCTTGGGCACCTTTTGGTAGAGCAGAAAATCGGCAAAATTGAGCACGTCGTTCTGGGTGTAGAGCAACGACTCTTCGCCACCCAACTCGTAGATTGGGGCGCGGTAGAGCATTTCGGAAAGTTTCGAACCGTCGGGTGGAAAATTGCGGTGGCAGCAGACCAGATAGGCATCGCGCAGAGTGCGGCCGCCGCGTTCAATCTCGGGCTTGACCTTATGTGTGATTATGTGAAACGAGTTGCCGTTGAAGGTGATGCTCATCGGTTCGCCGCACCAGATGTAACGCCCTTTGGACGAGAGTAGTATGTCGGCCGTAAAGTTCAAAGGTGAAGTGACTTGCGTGTCGATTTCGAAGGTTTCGTTGAAAGGCGAGCGGTAGCTGGGAAAGTCGACAATGGCGCCCCACCACTTTTCGCCTCGCTGCGATTTGATGTCGGAGGTGATTGGTGCCGATTGAGCGCCGACAAACCACGTCTGAATCGCAATGGCGAATACGAAGAGTATAATTGTCTTGAATTTACGAGTGAAAGGAATCATATTGTGTTGCGTTTCGATTGACCAAAT
>JAXEIN010000020.1:0-5156 GCA_034102025.1 Tidjanibacter sp.
GCCCAACTCGCGAGCAGTCTTCTCGGTGGTCAGATACTCCTCTACCACCAACTCGCGTAACTCTTTCGAGTGACGCTTCTGTACCTCTTTCTTTTTCATTTTCTTGTCCTGTTTGTGTCAACCTATTTCAGGACAAGACAAGTCCTTAAAGTTCTTAAAGACCTTAATGCCATTTTAGGTCTGCGAAAAATAACTATATTTGTACTATAAAACGAGTAGTGGCAACTCTATTTTCGGCGTTAGTGGCCGTGTCGATTGTGTCGACAGCCGTGTTTTTTTCGGGGTGCAGGACATCGAGACGGATTTTGGCGCAAATTGCTGCGGCCGATTCGTTGGCCTCGGTTGCGCCCGACAGCGCATTGCGCATTATTGCCTCGGTTGACCGTCGCAGCATCTATGGGGCGGCCGATCGTGCAGCCTATGGGTTGACCTACTCGCGTATAAACGACTTTTGCGACATAGCCGGCGACCGCGACACGCTGATTGCCCCTGCGGTTGCCTACTACACCCGACACGACGACCCTCAACGGGCCGCCTTGGCCTACTACTATCTGGCGCTGACCCACGAGACAGGCCACCGCGACTCGTTGGCGCTCAACTGCCTCGTCGAGGCCGAAAAGCTTGCCATTCGCGCCGGCGACAACCACACCGTCGGGCTTGCTTGCAGCGGTATGGGGCGCATCTACGACTCGCAACTCTACTACACTCGCGCCGTCGAGGCCCACACCCGCGCCGCCCAAGCATTTGAGGCCGCCGGCGAGCGCCGCAACCTGATGTTTGCCTATATCAACCGCGCCGATAACTATCAACCGTTACTCGATTACGACCGTGCTATGGCCGACGACTCGTTGGCACTGTCGATAGCAATCGAGTTGCGAGATACGGTTTGGATTATGTCCGAGATTTCGTCAATAGCCAAGTCGCTCTACTGGAAAACAAATGAGCCTCAACGACCGCTCGAAATATTGCTCTACAACTACCGCACATATTACGGTGGCGAGGTACCGATAGGCGATAATGCTATACTTTACCAACTCTACGAAGCGTTGGGCGAGGGCGACAAAGCAATGGATTGCATTAATACATACTATGGTGGTCGAAACCGATACCCGTTAGACACCCACCCCGGAATGTATATCCTGCTGTCGCGTGCTGCGGCCAATCGCGGCGACTACAAAAAGGCGCTCGAATACTATGAGGAAGTGTTGAATGTCGACGATTCGCTTCGCAATAAGATATTGCAAAACTCGCTGCTTGCGGCCGAACATCGTTTTAGATTCGATTTACAGGAGAGCGAAAATCAACGCGCATTGGCTAAAAAACGTGTTCAATTTGCAGAGTTGGCTGTTGTTGCCGTAGTTGCGCTCGGCATTTGCCTGTTTTGGGTATTGCATCTGTTCCGTGAACGGCGCACCAAACGGCGCGAAACCGAAGAGTTGATGGCCGCCATTGACCTGCAACGCAACTCGAAAATCGCGCTTGTTGCCGAACTCGACGAACGTATCGAACGTGAACACCGCCTGAAAGAGCAACTCGAAACTCGTTTCAGCGAATTGCGAGCCGTGGCCGCAAAATACTACACCTATGGCAATGACGAACGGCGCCTGCGCCGAGAGATTGAACGCATTACATCGCCCACACAATTCGACAGCGAGATGTATGCTACTATCGAAAAGGTGGTCGATGCCAAAAATTCCGATGTCATTGCGCGATTACGCCAAAGCGAAAAACTCAAAACCGACGAATTGCATCTATTGCTGCTTGTATATGCCGGTTTCTCCAACGAAGAGATTAGCGTTATTATGGGAATGAGTGTCAGCAATACTGCCGTTCGCAAAACTCGACTGCGCCAACGATTGACCGACTTTGTGACCATTTCGGACGATTATCGCTTTTAAGAATCGCAGAGTGCGAGATGTAAACATCAGCAAATAAGATATTTGTATGCAATGCTCTGATTTACAGCCATTTGAGTGGCTGTAATTTTTTTGCTCCCATCAAATACACAACGGGCTGATTACAAAACACTTGACCAAGTGAACTGTAATTTGTTTACAACCCATTTACTGCTATGATTCGATAGCATTGCGGTAAATTTGAGGATAATTAATCACCTCAAAACAATCAACTAAGATGAAGAAAATTTTACCATTATTCGTGCTGATGCTAACTTTTGGCTCAGCAACAACAATTACGGCATCGGAGAGACTGTCGGACAATGGCGACGGCGCTGCGCAAATTAGAATCTCCAACGAGCCAACTCCGATTCCCGAGACGAAACCCAAACCGAAATCGGTAACAGCCGACACGGTGGAGTGCTGGCTCAATACCGACGAGGGGACGCTCGACTTTCTGTTCAACTCTTCGATAGGCATTGCCACCGTTTCGGTAATCGACTCTTCGGGGGCAACAGTGAGTCAAACAACCGTCAACACCGACTTCAACTCAATGCTGACCATTGCGGCTCCATCACAATCGGGGTTCTACTCAATCAGCGTCATTTCGTCGACATTCAACGGCTGGGGAAATTTTGCCCTCTAATGAATTTAACAACAACCAAAAATTAAAACTATGAAACATCTTTACATTTATTTATTAACTTTGTGCATAATAAACCGTTGTTCACAAAGCGAATAACATCGGACAAAGACTAACCGGAACCATAAATAATAGAAGATGTAAAATAGAAGCATTAATCTATGAAAAAGCAAATTTTAATTTTGCAGCACTGCTGTCGGTTGCGACGCTTTCGGCACAAAGCTACCGCCAAAGCGGTACGAAACTGTATGTCGAAGGAGGTACGAATCTGCTCGAATATGGCGGCGGCGAACCTGCGCTCTCCGACGGCACGGGTCTGACGGCAGGATTAGGCTACCAGTTGAGTCCCTATCTCTACTTGGGCGTATCGACCGGACTGCAACTCTACTCCAATTACGTCGTTCCGACTATGGTTGATTTGCGCTACTACGTTCTCGACAAAAAGAACACCCCGTTTGTGGGGTTCCGATTTGGTCAATGCCTCGACTGGGACAACACCATCGATTTCAGAATCCACAACGCAGGTGTAATCACGATTCCGCAGGTAGGCTACGCTTTCGGTCACCTAACCGTCAGCGCTTGGGCCTGCCGAAGACTCTATCTTTCATACGATTCAACGCTCCACTCAACATTCAACATCGTCTTCGGTGTCGGTTGGGAGTTCTGACAATAGAAAAAGAGACCAAAGGGACAAAAAAGACCAAAAAAGCCAAAGAGGGAAAAACGACAGATGCAACTGCCTGTCTGCAAGCGCCCTTTCTTCTTCCCCTTTCGACACTTTGGGCTCTATGGCCCCTTTGGACACTGTTTGGACGAGCGAGGGTGACCGGCATTAACGTGTTGGTCACCCTCCAATTTTTGGGAGCACGGGGCAGGCTTGTCGGGAAATATTGTGGAAAAACCGATAATCGCTCAAACACCCAAAACAGCCGATAATTCGCCTCTGTGAAAATAATAACAGCAATATTTTGCAGTATCGGAAATAAACAATACCTTTGGCGCGATTTTAGAAACGTAAGGCGCGAAGAAGTTTCTCGCCAAGTACATAAAACCTTGAAAAAGATGAATATTCCTGCTAATTTGAAGTATTCGAAAGACCACGAGTGGATTCGCGTCGAAGGCGACGAAGCACTGGTTGGCATCACCGATTTCGCACAAGGCGAATTGGGAGATATTGTCTATGTCGACGTTAACACGGTGGGCGAACAAATCGCTGCTCACTCGGTGTTCGGCACCATTGAGGCTGTCAAAACCGTAGAAGACATCTTCCTGCCCGTTGGCGGCGAGGTGTTGGAGGTCAATCCCGCACTCGACGGCGACCCCGCCCTGGTCAACAAAGACCCCTACGGCGAGGGTTGGATTGTCAAAATACGTATGGCCGACAAGTCGCAACTCGACTCGCTGCTCGACGCAGAAGCATACAAAGCGCTGCTCTAAATCGGCAGATACTCTTTTTTCAGGTTAGGTTCGTCATTTTTTTGAGAAACAAATAATAAATCTATGTCAAAAGTAACGGTTGTAGGCGCCGGAAACGTAGGCGCTACAAGTGCCAATGTAATGGCTATCAAAGAGGTAGCCGACGAGGTGGTTTTGCTCGATATCAAAGCCGATCTATCGGAAGGCAAGGTACTCGATATGTACCAAACCTCCACCCTGCTGAATTTCAGCACCAAGTTGGTCGGTGTGACCAACAATTATGCGGCTACCGCCAACAGCGATGTTGTGGTAATCACATCTGGCATTCCGCGCAAACCGGGTATGACTCGCGAAGAGCTTATCGGTGTCAATGCCGGAATTGTCAAAACTGTTGTGACGAATGTGTTGGAGCACTCGCCCAAAGCCATTCTGCTCATCGTCAGCAACCCTATGGACACTATGACCTATCTGACGCACAAAATCTCGGGTCTTCCCTCAAACCGCATCATCGGTATGGGTGGCGCACTCGACTCGTCGCGTTTCCGCTGCTATATGGCAATGGCTCTGAAAGCCAACATCAACGACGTTGACGGTATGGTTATCGGCGGCCACGGCGACACCACAATGATTCCTTTGGTCGACAAGGCCTCCTACAAGGGCGTGCCCGTGTCGAACTTCCTCGACCCTCACACACTCGACGAAATCGTGCAAAACACTATGGTTGGCGGTGCAACCCTCACCAAATTGCTCGGCACATCGGCGTGGTATGCACCCGGTGCCGCAATCTCAATGATTGTCGAGAGCATCATCAAAGATCAACGCAAGGTGATTCCGTCGAGCTGTATGCTTAACGGCGAATACGGCTATTCAGATGTCTGCGTGGGAGTTCCGGCAATCATTGGCCGCAACGGTATCGAACAGATTCTGCGCATCGAGCTCAATAACACCGAACGCGAAAAATTCACTGCTTCGGTGGCTGCCGTCAGCAAGACCAACGAGGTTCTGCATTCGTCGGGAGTGCTCGACCCCATCAAGTAATCGACGGGGCTAACCAACAGAACAATATTAAATACAGCAGTGCCCGACCACAAAAGGTCGGGGACGGCTGTATTTATGTGGCTGACCGACAAGTGATCTCTCGGTGGTCAGCCACTTTGGGCGTTTTAGAAGTGGCGAGATGCAACGCTCCGGTTTTTTTACGG
>JAXEIN010000021.1:0-119577 GCA_034102025.1 Tidjanibacter sp.
GGTGCGTAGCGCCTTTTTTCGTGCAAATTCTTAAACAATAAATAATTTCAAAATTCTAAAAGTATGAAGATTTTCAAATTAATGGTAGTTGCCCTCGTGGCAATGTTGGGTTTCACAGCTTGCGATAAGGATTGCGACCACGAGTTTATTGAGCACGATCATAGTGCAGACCTTGTTGGTACTTGGACTTGTCTTACTGAAAACTATGCAGAGGCTTTGATTATCAAAGCGGATGGTACTGCTGTATCTTATGGAGTAGAGGACGGTAAGTATTGGGAGAATGTAAAAGGTACTGTCACTGTTAAGGAGAATAATATCACCATGATCTTTGAGGACGATGACAACTGGACTGGTCACTTTGATGTTATCCCTGGTATGGCATTCTCTCTCTTCGAAGAAAACGGTGAGCGTTACATTTATCAGTACTGCGCAAATGATCTCTCTGATGAGATTGTTGGTATGTGGGTATGCACATATGTTCCTTGGATGGAGGCTGATATGGCAATCAATGTCTATCAAGCAGATGGTAAAGCATTTTTTACAGGATTTGTAGGAGATGCAGACTTTGATTATGCATCAAATGTTGAAACAACATACAAAGTAATAGGTGATTTGATGTTTCAATCAAATCCTATGAGTTATGAAGGTGCACCTAAATATTTAGCATTCCGTATGAACTATTCTCCTAATGGTTCAGAATATGGCGATGTGCTTACTAATACCAATATAATGGCATTTGGTGATGAAACTATCGAAACAACTGCATCAATGATTCGCATCCGTCAATCCCTCGACCTCACAGGCAAAGTATATGACTATAAATCTGCTTATGTAACAAACGCAAAGGGTAAGGACGAGGATTTCTCTATTATGGGTAACATTTTCAACATCGCCAATATAAACGCAGGTGACTTTGATATTATACTTGGTTCAACCCTCTTCTGTGTAGAGTTAAATGCCAACTCAATCAAGCACAAATACATTCTTAATGGTCAGGACAAAGTATTTGATGCTCCAATCACTGTTGATGGTAATAAGGTAACACTTGATATGAGTGCAGTAAATCCTGCTTTGCGAAAGGTTGAGATGTATATGTATCAGGATGCAGACGATAGTCAGTTGCATATGTATATGCATACAGATGCATTCATCAACTACTTTGCTAACTTGGAGGTTGTTACTTTGATTGCAGAGGGTAAAATTAACCAAACTGACGAGGCTGCTATTGCGAAGGTGTTTGCTGATATGGAAGCACGAGTTGAAAGCATCAATGTAAGTTTCGTAATGACTAAGGCAGCGAAGTAATCTTACAGATCAGATATCTACAGAACAGGGATGCACCAATCACACAGTGCATCCCTGTTTTTCTTTATGCGCTTCTCCCTGTAGAAGACTATACGTGCTTTACCGAATGCTTACGAATTATCTGTCTTAAAAGAAAATGGCTGTGCTGATTCTGTTTACAAAATAGACTTAGAACGAGAAAATCTACTGGATGTTTTGGAAACAATAAAATCAAGATAACATAAATCAAACTACTATAGTCGGTTGCCCAGATTTTTTATCAAGGCAACCGACTTCTTTTTACGCTGTTTACACCTGCATAGCCTGCCACGCCTGATGTGCAATGATCACATCCTGACGCTCTTTTTCGAGTAGTGCTTCCGTTTCGGGAGTGTAGCCGAGGAACTCGATGTACCCACCATTGTATCCTGTGAGTTTGCAGCGGATACCTGCTTTTTCTAATTTATCCATTCGTTTCTGTGCGGTTTTGGCACTGGAGTATGATAGTGGCCAGAAGTATTTGTCGCCACTATGTCCGTAGGAGTCTTCTCCGAGTACCATTTTGCCTTGCAGTCGTTGGCTGTTATGAAAACTGAAGTATGCACCGCCCAATGCTTGGCGTATTGCCTTGTGTGCAGTGCCTTCGGGGTGCCTGAACACATCGGGCTTCTTGCCTTTGCAATCCAATTTAGACAATTCCACCTTATATGGCTTCTTGTAGGTGCCGACTCCTAATGTAAGGTAGAAGTTGGTGCAGAAGTAATCGGTCATCGGATCGCTGTCATCGAAGTTGTACGACATCACAAAGTCGCAGACATTCTTCATTACCTCTTTGGCTCTGTCAGTGAGCGTCTGATCTCCATCAATGTTGTAATGGTTCACATCGTGGTGGAACACTACGCCTTTATCCTTCTTGAATGCCTCAAAGTCGGCTTTGACAAGGTAGATATGGATAGAGTTATAGTGATGCCTTGATACCGAGAACTTATACTTAGGATAGGTCTCCTTCATCCAGTTACGCACCAACTCCACAATCTCAGGAGTGTGCTGTCCTTGATAGTTGCGACCTTTCCAACGATACTCGTTATATACGAAGTCGGCATACTCCTTTGCCGATGCTCCTGCATAGTCGTTTTCGTAGCCTGAAGCATTTGCTGATATGGTGGTATCGTTCTTCCAAATCTCGTGGAGCTGTTCAAACTCCACATTGATCTGCTGCATCACTTCGGTGCTGCCGCCTTTGTCGGGGTGATTCTCCAATGCCAATCGGCGGTACTCCTTCTTGAGTTCCGCCAATGAATGTATATTCTTAAAGTAAGCCATAGTAGTAGATGTTAGTAGGTTAATACCATTGTGAAATACTCCATGCACTCGGACTCAATGCCGAGACCACTGCAAGAGAGTTCAATGTCGCTCTCTTGCAGGTCGTTTACCTCTTGCAGCTCTCTGAGGTGGCGTATCTCATCATTCAGATACTCCTTTGCAGTCGCTTCATCGCAGTTGCACGAGCCACATATTCTTTCGATGATTTCGTTCTCAGCCATAGCAGTAAGTATTAAGATTGTGACTTGAAATAGAGTTCTCTCTGGGTATCATAGTCATGACCGTTCCACCAATCATTACAAGCGTCAATAAAGGATTGTGATCCATCTTCCGAAGAGTAGTCAGTTTCGTGTAATCCCGTTATGCTCTCCAATGTAATGAAGTCGAGGTCTTTCCACCAGTCTTCCATACGCTGCTTGTAGTCGCTCAATGTGCAGAAATTCTGACTCTGTTCACAGTCTGCACACCATTTACAGTCCGTATCGTCATCATCTACATCACTTAGATATTCTGCGTTGTTGGCATCTACCCAGGCTTGAATCTCTATCTGTCTGGAGCCACAGCTATCACATACAAGAATGTCATCATCGTGTGGTTCCTCTCTTGTAGCCTTGCCGTCATAGAGTGCCACAGCACGATTGACAAGCAGTTCGCGGTTGTTGTCCGAGAGTTCGGCATAGAATCGTTCTGCCGCTCCGAGGATAGATTTGCTTGCAAGGGAGTTCCACTTCTCCCAGAAGTGCTTATAAGCACCTCCGAAGGTGATTTTGCACTCTTCCTCGCCCCAAGCATTCCACATATAGTAGTGGAAACTCGATACTGCATTTACAGGGTCTAATCTCATAGTCGTAATCTTTAAGCGTTATTATCTCTGTTCTCTTCCAACTGCTGCCATACGGCATCATACATCTGTTGCAACCAATCTATGTTGGATGCTCCGAGTTCAAACGGAGTGTGACAGGTAGCCTCAAAGTTTGCCTCCTTCTCGTGGGATACTACCGTCATACTGTTGTTCGTCACTTGAATACCTGTTACCTTGCACTCAAATGGATCCGCATTGTTATCGAACCATATCACCCATACAGGATCATCCTGCTCTTCGGGGAAGGTTATCTCTGTCAGTCCATGCGAGTAGAGCAACTGCCGTATGGCATCAATGATGTCCTTACGGAGTGTCTCTATCCTGTCGGAGAAGTCCATCTTCAGACGCTTTGTTTCGTTCTCTTTCTCTGTGTAGGATAGAATCTGCATATCAGGGTGAACATCGAATTCCCAATCCACATCGTCATCATCAAGTGTAGTGTGAATGTTACCACCCAATACCAGCCCGCAATCCCTTGTTACCATCGTGCGTGCTTCATAGCGGTCATCTGCTGCTACGGTGTAAGTCCCCTCGAAGAGGTATCTTACCTTTACTTCAATCTTCTTCATACATTGATATTTTTATTGTTAATACTGATTTAGTTTGCTGAAACGATGCTTACCTGCTTACCAAAGAAGGTGTCGCATACGCCATATACATGCTTGATGGAGTAATCATATTTGGAGCGTTCATTGTCAAGTCGCAGACGGAAGCCGTAGCCGTCCTTGCGTGCCTTATCCAGTCGGATTCTTACATCGCTCTTGAGTTCCATCTCTATCAGACTGCCACCGCCATACATCGAGCTAAACAGCCCGCAGGTGTTACCTTTTGGGATAATGACCTCTTTTATTTTGAAGTCGGCATCATAGAGGTCACGGAGGTTTACAAGCCCTACATAGGTAAGCAGGTTGGCTCCACAACAGGAGTTCTCCAACTCCTGGCAGAAGTCCTCGTAGGATACTTGTTCCTTACCGTCACGATACTTTTTGTTAGGGAATCTTCCATATACCGTATAGCCTTTCTCCGTCAATGCCTTTTTTACCTTTGCAGGGTTGAGGTTGAGGGTATCTATCATATCTCCGAAGTAACTCTCCTTGTATCGGTAGCCACCTTGTGACTCCAACCAGCAGGAGTTGATGCAGTCGTAGTTGGATAGCATCTCCACCCGTATAGGAATATCTCTGGTGTTCTTGATAAGGTCATTTACGGTTGTTGAGTCGTCACGCTCGCGTATCTCGTCCCTTATCTCATCATCGTGTTCCTCGAAGAAGGCTTCAACCTCATTCTCTTCAAAGTCGTGGAAGTCTATGCAGTGGCTCTTCAGTCCCTTGATAATCTCCTGTGTTGCCTGCTCTTCGGCATCCTCATACCAATCCTCGACCTTAGACCATAGATCCTCGCAGCCTTGTTTCTCAAGGCATTGTTGCAAGAGGTCTCGGTTCTCATCAAAACTTTCCCGATAGTCCACCCATACAAGGGTGTAGTTCTCGTCCATTATGCTTTCTATGAACTCCATTGTTAGTGTTTTCTTTTTTTCATTCATTTGTCATTACCTGTGTACGGCAGGATTCTGTTTCCCGTACATATGTCTATAAATGCGAAGAGCGACCTTGTGGTCGCCCTTCGGTTACTCTTTACCGTTGAATATCTCTTCGTATCTCTCTTTCTCCATCTCCGTCTCTGCATTGAAACTGAAATGTGCCGTATATCGGTATCCTGTTCGGGGATTGCCACCGAACTTTTGGATAGCCATATCTATCTCCCAATCCACTTCACCTATACCGAGCGATATGCGGTCATAGTGCAACAGGTGGTGAGCCAGTCGCAGTGCAGAGTCACTCTTTCTTTCGTGCCTCAGATGGTCGAAGGCTCGTATCGCTATCTCTCTATTGGATACCTTGATTGACTTTTCCATATTCTTTGATAGTTAGTTGAATACTCTCTCATCGTTCTCTTTATCCTTTGCTGCAAGCATACAGAACGGCATATCCAATATGCGGTGTGAGAAGCACATATCGGAGTTGTAGTCCGTGCGTTGCCACAGCGTGAACCTCTCATCGGCAAACGACCATCGGAAATATCCCGACAGTGAGCCGAATAGAGGGTTTACATTCCTTGCTATGAGATACCTGTTCACATCCATAATATGCTTTGCAATGAGTATGATGTTTAGTATCTCCACAAATGCCAACTGCGAGTATGGGTCAATCGGCATTACCGGTCCTTTGAAACTGATTTCCATATATCCATTATTTTAGTTGTAGTTATCATCGAATATCTCATACTGAAGAGGAAGCATATCGCAGAAGTTGCCCGATATGCCTGTATATACCAAAGCATCATCGGATATGTCTGCAAGTTCCTCTTCGGTCTCCTGCATGGTGTTACCGTATATATCCTGATAGTGCGATACCATCATATGCGGATCATCGGTTGTAATGTCATATCCGAAGTGTTCGCTCCATGTGACGAAATACTCCCTTTCGTTCTCATCGAGCCTTTCCATGGCATCGCGTATCTCGAAGAAGTTGGGACATATCCACTCTCGGTTTATCAGCCTGTCGGGTATATTCTCCCACTTGGCATATCTGTACTCCGGATCCTCTTCTTCGGGAAAGAGGTCGGAGCAGGCACAGAGGAATTCTCCCATATCGCTATAGTCGGACATCTGCACCCAGTAGTCCTTGTACTCTTTTCCGTCCAGGATGTGCTGTGTGGTTACGGCAACTTCGGCATTGTTTAAATCCATATTTTCCATAGACTTTCTGTTTAACTTGTAACTCGCTGGCTTCCCCAGCTGATATGTATCTTACCCTCGCTATCAGTAGAGCGTATCAGCAGGCTGTCGATGACCGACATTGTGATATCGAACTCCTCGAAGATTTCCGATTGTTCCTTCACCTCGCCCGTCTTGATGAACTCGTTGAGACGCTCTTTGGTGAGTACCAATGCCATCAGGTTCTGCTCCACAGAGTCCTCGTAGGTGACATAATGCACATCCTTCATCTCCTTGGAGTCGAGGCGTATGAAGCGGAAGTAGAACTGCTCCATCTTGGGTATGTTCCATTGCAGCGACTCCAGTATCACATCGTTACAGGTGGGTATGTTTACCGAGCTGCTCAGGCTCTGCTGCGTGCATATCAGTATGCCGTTGATGGTGGAATCGAACTCCGTCACGATGCTCTGACGCTTCTTGAATGCCACATCTCCCTTTACGACATATATCGGTCTGTCGGGGAAGCGTTCACGGATATAACTCTCATATAGGTCAAATGCGGCAAGTGTGGTACAGCCGATGGCTACCTTGCCCGGTATCTTGCGTATCAATGATTCTATATATCGTGTCTTGCTCGGATAGTCATCACCATAATATCCCGATATGAGGTGTGGAACGGAGCAAGCTTTGATAAGCAGCTTGATCTGTCGCATAAGCCTCAGTCCTGCATCCTTCTTCGTGTCACCCGTGCTGTTGTAGTAGAGTTCGCATATACGGCAGAACTCCTCGATGATGACACGATAGACCTCGTGTTCTCCCTCTGACGGGCTTACGGTGTGTGTCCGTATCTTGTATTTCTCTCCTGCGAAGTCTCGGAACTTGCGGGTGATGATGGTTTTGCCTATGAGGTCAAAGAGTTCTTCCTTGTTATAGACATCCTGATTCTGCTTCTCAATGCCGAATACTGTAGCCTTACCCGGACAGTGGCAGGCTCGGAACAGCACATGACCTCTGAACGCTGGGAACGGCTCTCCGCAGTGGAGGTTCCTTTCACACTCTATCTCCTTATCTCTGTTCTCGTGATAGATACTGCTGCACCAGCAGGTCATATTGACAGAGTTGTTATAGAGCAATTCAAACTGACTATACAGCTCTGCAATATTGTTACGGGTAGTTGTTCCCGTATCGAGAATCTTGTATTTGAGCCTGCGGAAGACTGCTAGGATATGCTTTGTGCGTTGTGATGATGGGTTGGTAATCTCGTCCGATTCATCAAATACAAGGCATAGTTTCCTTGACGATAGTTTTACGAAACGCATAAGGTCGCGTTTGAGCTTGCCTACCATAGATGTGGATAGCAGCAGGAAGATCCCTCTCGGCACATCTTCAAGATCCTTGTATGTGCGTATCACCCTGTATCGCTCTTTGTTGATGGCGAGGAACGGAGTCCAGGTCATATTGGTGGCAATGGCAGGGGCAAGTATCACCACATTGCGTACCTTGCCATATTTGAGTAGATATTTGGCTCTGTGATATACCGCTGCGGTCTTGCCTGAACCTTGCTGCCAGTTGAGCAGAGCATATCGCTTCTGAAGCACAAGGCTCAGGTCGTGCTTCTGCAACTGCGTGAACTCGCACACCTCGCCATCCTTGTTTACGAAGGTGGCATTGTCAAGATACTCGGCAAGGGCATCATCCGTTTCCATATCGGAGAATAGCTGGTTCTGTATATCATAGAGCCAACGCTTACGGCGGATAAGCCTTTTGGCGATGCGTATCTGTCGCATATTCTCTTCTGTTGCTATCTCCGGCATAGGTAGTACGGTGCTATCCAATATGAGGTCATTGATGCTTGCCGCCTTATGTTCCACCTTGTCAAGCAGTCGTGGTGCATACTGTTTGAGCTTGAAGCCGTAGGAGGTCTTTACCAATGCGACCTCCTTGCGTGGCACGACATTCTGCGAGGTGATATACTTGCGTATGGTGGCCAGCACTTTGGCAGTGGTCAGCTTCTTGCGTTCCCACTCCTTCATCTGCTCGTTGGTAGCATTCTCAGGAGGCTTCTGGTTACGAAACTTGGTAACAAGAGCTACAGCCTTGTCGATATGCTTGTTGAGTTTCTCGTGAGCCTTCAACTCGTACATATACTTGGCGAGCTTGTACTCGAACTGTTCCAACTCCTCCTTGTCTATGCGGTTGGTCTCACGCATAAGGTCAAGACGCAGGCGGTGCTTCATCTCGCGGGCTTTCTTCACACGCTCCTTGAGTTCTGCCATAGAGACAAACTCCTCGGCATTGTAGGGATTCATCTCTATATGCTGTGAGCGACGCAGGAATACCATTATCTTGGTGTTGAAGTTATCTACACCCACCGATGTAAAGACTTGTGGTGATAGTCTTGTCTGTCCGATGAAGGAGAAGTCCTCGTTTACTCTTCCTACACGGCTCTTCTCCCAAAACTCATTCTGCATAAAGGAGGCAGGAACGATGATCATCAGGAAGCCTGCGGGATTGAGCAGATGATAGGCTTTGTCGATGTAATACTCCTGTGAGAGTCGGAAGTCGAACTTCAGATTGAACGGAGGATTACCGATGATGGCATCGAAGCGTTGCTCAGAGTGGTACTGCTGTATGTCGCATTTGTCGATATGTGCATCGGGATAGAGATACCTTGCCACTGCCACGGCCTTGCTGTCTATGTCAAAGCCGTAGGCGTTGTGTTGGTTTGGCAGATGGTTGAAGAAGTTACCCATACCGCAACACATATCGAGAATCATCTCCGATGATGTGGGAGAGAGTACATCTACCATATCCCGACATACCTCGTGCGGTGTGAAGAATTGTCCCATCTCGAACTCCTTCTTTGCCTCGGCATACTCGTGATAGCTGGCAAAGTCCGACTGCTTGAGGTTGTGCAGTCCTCCAATACCCGTATAGCAGTTGTATATACTCTCCGCAGGAATCATATCCTTACCGGAGTTGATGGCAAAGAGAATCTTCTCGTTGATCTCTGCACGCTTGCCTTGCGGTATCTGTTGTGGTATGATGGCATACATGGCTGTAATGATTGAAGTGGATAAAAACGAAAGACACTCCGCAAGCATAGCCTACGGAGCGTCATACATATCGTGTGGTCATCAATTCTCGTCTCTTAGTTTGATTTCATTCAGTCGCAGTCGCTTGAAACAACTCTCTGCCGTTGCACTGTCCTTGAACTTGACATCGATACGGGTGTTTCCATAAAATTTAAGACTTACAGCATTGGTCGTTGTCAGGTCGTACCATCTGGATATATCTACATTGCGTGTATCAAGACCGATAATCATCTCGATACTGCCGCAAAGTACATCGTCTGCACCAAAGGCAATACCTTCGCAGAAGCGGCTAACCTTACGGTCTGTTTCGTATGAGAACCTATAATCCTTATAACATTCGTAATGGAAAGAGTCCCAAGAGACAATATCGGGGAAGATGATTTTGTCCTTCTTCAGTTCGGGCTTCACCTTGCTCCAATTAGATGGTCTCACCGTTTCAAGGAATCGTTTGATCAGCTCCTCCTCGGCAGTATCTCGGAAACTCTTGCCTCCGAGATGTTCGATGACCACATCTACATAGGTGTTATATACAGGTCGGAAGTCTATCGGCAGAGTCTTCTCATCAATCTTTGGAGCTTCAACTGAGACACTGTATGTGTTGTTGAAATAGCCGATGATGCGACTGATGAAGTTCCTGATAGCGTTATGACGACTATCCACCAACTCATTGATATTCTTGAAAGGAGTAAACTCGTGATGGGTATAATCCTTCTCATCGTTATTGTACCGATAGTGGAGGTCGTAGCTGCTTGTGGTAATCTTACCGTTCGGCTCGTGCTTGAGTTTGATTTTACCCTCATACTTCTCGGCTTCTCTCTTGAAAATGTTGTACCACCAGGCAATCTGGTCGAGCGTCTTGTACAACTCGTCCTGTTGATTCTGGCAATAGATACGGTCTTGTTCCGTAATCTTCTCCTCGTTTCTCACTTGTACCTTCAAGATACCTGATAGCAGGTCGGTATGACCTGTTGCTTGACTGTTGTTTAATACTGCTTTTGACATAACATTATATATTTCTTGTTAGTCCGGCTATTCGGGGCCGGAGTTCCCAAACTACAGGCTCTAAAAGGTCGTGTTCTCGTCAGGCAAGGTTGTGTGGAAAAATACAGAAAGCCCCACGGGGCGAGGATGATTTTTCCACGACACCCGCAGGGCTTGACCTTGCTTGGACGAACAGAACACGAGTTACCTTTGCCTGTGGTTTGGTGAACTCGGCTACGAAATAATGATATATTTTTTCTTAATAATCTTTACTTTTTGAATTATCGTGATATTTATTAATAAATAAGATTTTATATGGCAAGATGTCAATGTAAATCACGATTAAAACCTGTAAGTGTACGAGATTATACTCGTTTCCGCAGAGGCATAGTAGAATATGTTAGGACGCATTGCAGGAAACTTCCAAGGAGAAGTTGATTGTGGCATTTGTCAACGAGGTGCTCATAAATCGTTGAAGAGAGAAGGCGGTTAGATTAACTGCCTTCTCTACTATAAATATGATAGTTTTTACTAGTACACACTAATAATTGGAGAAAAAATCGTATCTTTGCACCAAGAAAAGAGTTATTTGAAAAGCATGAGGAATATAGTGTAACAAAACAAGTTAGCAATTTCTTATCCATTGCCCATTCTCATGCAAGTTCTTCTTAATGGTTTGATACTCAAAGAATCTTAATCAAACTACATCAAATATACCAAAATGAATTTAGAATCGGAAATTGCAAGCAAAAAAACTCATTTGGTGAATGCAGCCCGAGGGGCAGAGGCTGCTTGCGGACTATGCCGAACGCGAAAAAGGCCAAAGATACCAAAGTGCTCAAAAGGGCAAAAGAGACCAAAGAGACCAAAAGGAAATAAGAGAGGAAAACCGCCCACTATCAGAGCAATCTATCACTTTGGCCCTTTTGGACTCTATCGCCCCTTTGGGCCCTTATGAGATTTCGATGAACTATAAACTTTCAACTATTTTCGCCCGCAGGGCTCCATTAAAGACCTTAAAGGCCTTAAAGGCCTTATCCACCTTAATCACTTTACTCACCTTAGTATTCAAAACGAAGTCGAGCGGGGCAGTAGATGACCCGTTATAATGCGTTTTTACTGCTGCATCTGTTTGAATAGCTCATTATACTTCTCGAACTTTGCCTGAATCTCGGGGCTCATATCGCGCAGACGGAAGGTGACAACTTTGAGGTACTCGACAAATGCAAGCTCGGTGGGGGTCAGCTCGTGAGCTTTCTCAAAAGGCTCGATCGACAACGCGTAGTAGTCCAGAACTTTCTGATACTCTTTGTCGTAGGTCTCCTTATTGGTCCAAGTCATATTGTTGACCACTTCGGCATAGGCATCACCCAGGGCGATGTAGAGGTAGCCGATATAGTAGTAGGCTGCGGCATTGTTGGGGTTGATTTCGACAACCTTTTTGAATGCGTCGAGTGCCTCCTGATTCTTGCCGAGCGACTTGTAGATTGAGCCCAGACCGTACCACAACATTGCGTTGCCCGGGTCTTTGGCAATGGCCTCCTGTACCAGCGGAGCAACGGCTTCGGGGCTGTCGCCAAGTGCGAGGTAGAGGTCGGTAAGGCAGGTGATGATGTTGGCATTGTCGGGGAAACGTTCCAGACCGCGCATAAGCATCTCTTTGCCTTTGGACAACTCCTCTTTATTGCCGTCGTAAAGGCTGCGGTAGGCGTTGTACATTACATTATAGATCTCGCCGTCCTGATAGAAGCCCAGCCCTTCGGCTTTGAGCAGGTAGTCGTAGCAGCGTTTGTAGTCGCCGGCAAAGTAGGCGGTATAGCCTGTATTGTAAGCGCTCAGAGTGTCGATTGCGGTTGCTGCGGCAGGCATCATTGAGATTTCGTAGGCCTGCTCAAAGAATTTTGAAGCATCGGCATAGCGGCGCAGAGTGAAGGCACTGCTGGCGTTTTTGGCCAACTCGTCGGTGACGGTTTTCAGACCGGGAGCGGTCTTCTTGACCGTCTTGGCATCGAGCTCGAATGCCTTGCCATAGGCTTCAACGGCCTGCGGAATGGCGTCGGCGTGAATCGGTTCGGGAACCACAATGGCGCGCACGAGGTCGTTGCCGTCGACATAGACCACTACACCCGTGTAGGTGTTTTTGGTGTATTGGTTTTCACCAACCTTGACGCTCTCGCTTGTCTTGGGCTGACCCAAAATCAAGGCCATCATCGAGTTCTGCATATTCTCGAAAATCTGGTTGGTGTAGGCCGTCTGAGCGTTCATCATCAGATCGCCGCGAGTGAGCCACGTCTTGGCTTTCAGGTTCTTCTTTGGGTTGGCAATATCGGCATCGGATTTCTCGATTTTATTTTGCAATCCGGCGACATCGACTTTTTGGCCTTGTTGCGAAAATGCGGGAGCGCCCATCATCAGCAGGGCAGCAACCGCCAGAAATACTCTTTTCATAAGATGAAATTTTGATTGATTTTACACTTATTTTGATTTATTCCGTTGTCTGCGCAGCCTCGGGCTGTTCCGTTGTTTCAGCGTTTGTTTCGGGTGCGACGGCCTCATTTGTGGCGCCGGCCAAGATTGCCTGGTCGTCGGCCTCATCGCTCTTTGGCACTACCGTGACAGAAGCAATCGTGTCGCCCTCGCGCAGGTTGATGATCTTGACGCCCTGTGTGGCACGTCCTGCAACGCGAATTGACTCAATGCCCGTGCGAATGGTTATGCCGCTGCGGTTGATGATCATCAGGTCAAGCGAGTCGTTCACGTCTTCGATGGCAATCAGGTTGCCGGTCTTCTCGGTGATGTTGATGGTCTTGACACCCTTGCCGCCGCGATTGGTGACTCGGTATTCGTCGAGGTCGGTGCGCTTGCCGAAGCCGTTCTCGCTTAGAACGAGAATGTCGTTCGGGCTGTCGGGTTCGATGGCTACCATACCGACCACCTTGTTGCCCTCGTCGATAGTGATTGCCTTCACGCCGGTTGCGGTACGACCCATTGGGCGCACTTTCGCCTCGTTGAAGCGAATGGCCTTACCCTCGTGCGAAGCGATGATTATTTCGGCCTTGCCACTGGTCAGAACTGCTTCAACCAATTGGTCGCCCTCCTTGATGTTGATTGCGTTGACGCCTCTCTGGCGCGGACGCGAGTAGGCTTCGAGGGTGGTCTTCTTGATCACGCCGTCGGAGGTACACATAACAATGTAGTTGTTGTTGATGAACTCTTCGTCGTCCAGACGGCGCACGTTGATGTAGGCGCGTACCTTGTCGTCGGGTTCGATTTGCAAGACGTTCTGAATGGCACGGCCTTTCGAGGCGCGGGTGCCTTCCGGAATGTTGTAGACCTTCAACCAGTGGCAACGTCCCTTCTCGGTGAAGAAGAGAATGGTGGTGTGCATAGTTGCCATATAGATGTGCTCGATGAAGTCCTCATCTCGTGTGGCGCTGCCCTTCACGCCGATGCCGCCGCGGTTTTGCGAACGGTACTCGGCCAGCGGCGTACGTTTTATGTAGCCCATATGCGAAATGGTTATGACCATATCGTCGTCGGCATAGAAGTCCTCCGGATTGAACTCGTCGGCACTCATCACAATCTCGGTGCGGCGTGCGTCGCCGTATTTCTCCTTGATTTCGAGAGTTTCGTCGCGAACGATCTGCAACTGACGCTCGGTGCTGGCCAAAATCGACTTGAAGTCCTCGATGTGCATCAGCAGATCCTTGTGCTCCTCTTCGAGTTTGTTGCGTTCCAGCCCGGTCAGTGCACGCAGACGCATATCGACAATGGCCTGAGCCTGCAACTCGCTCAGCCCAAAGCGTGCTATCATATTCGACTTGGCTTCGTCGGGGGTCTGTGCGGCGCGGATAATGCGGATTATTTCGTCGATGTTGTCCTGCGCGATGAGCAGTCCCAAAACAATGTGGTCGCGAGCCTCGGCTGCGGCCAAATCGAACTTGGTACGTCTTACGACCACCTCGTGGCGGTGCTCCACAAAGTTGACAATCATATCTTTGAGGTTGAGCATCATCGGGCGGCCACCCACAAGTGCAATGTTGTTGACAGGGAACGAGGTCTGCAACGGAGTGTTCTTGAAAAGGGTGTTGAGCACCACGCTCGACACAGCGTCCTGCTTCAAGATGATGACAATGCGCACGCCCTCTTTCGAGCTCTCGTCGTTGATGTAGGAGATGCCCTCGATCTTCTTTTCGTTGACCATCTGGGCGATGCGCTGAACCATATCGGCCTTGTTGACCATATAAGGCACCTCGGTAACCACGATGCACTCGCGGCCAGTCTTGGTGTGTTCTATCTCGGTGCGTGACCGCATAATAACTCGGCCGCGGCCTGTTTCAAGCGCCTCTTTGACACCCTCGTAGCCGTAGATGATTGCTCCCGTTGGGAAGTCGGGACCCTTGACGTATTTGCAGAGTTCCGAGACTTCAATATCGCGATTGTCGATGTAGGCGCAGATTGCGTCGCACACCTCCGAGAGGTTGTGTGGTGCCATATTGGTGGCCATACCGACAGCAATACCCGATGTGCCGTTGACCAGCAGCAGCGGAATACGTGTTGGCAGTACGACGGGCTCTTTCTCGGTATCGTCGAAGTTGCCCACAAAGTCGACCGTGTCCTTCTCTATGTCGGCCATCACCTCGTCGGTGATCTTGCGCATACGTGCCTCGGTGTAACGCATTGCGGCAGGCGAGTCGCCGTCCATCGAACCAAAGTTTCCCTGACCGTCGACCAACGGATAGCGCAGACTCCAAGGCTGAGCCATACGGCACATTGCGTCGTAGACCGACGAGTCGCCGTGGGGGTGGAACTTACCCAGAACGTCGCCGACAATACGGGCGCTCTTACGGGTCGGTTTGTTGGAATAGAGGCCGAGTTCGTGGCTCATATCGTAGAGGATACGGCGGTGCACGGGTTTCATACCGTCGCGAACGTCGGGCAGCGCGCGTGACACGATTACCGACATCGAATAGTCGATGTAGGCGCTCTTCATCTCCTCTTCGATATTGATGCGTATAATACGCTCCTCTTGCGGAAGGTCTTCTGTCAGAGTGATGTTATCGTTGTTTTCAGACATAATTTGAGTTAAAAAATTCCTGCATTATATTAAACGTGTAAAGGTACAAAACTTTTTGCTGACAGCCAAAAGTTAGGGTCTTAAAAATTTTCTTTTCCCCCAAAAAAACACGTGGCTGACCAACGGAAGATAACTTGTTGGTCAGCCACTTTACAACAATTATATTCTCTCCTCAGAGGTGAAAATCAAAATTCCGCAAGCGTGCGTTTAATGATTTCGCAGGCATCCAAAAGCTCTTTTTCGGTTATGGTCAATGGCGGAGCAAAGCGGATAATGTGCTCGTGTGTCGGTTTGGCGAGCAGTCCGTTATCCCTCAGACGCAGGCATACGTCCCACGCGGTCTTGCCGTTCTTGGGGCGGATTACCACTGCATTGAGCAGTCCCTTGCCGCGCACCAGCTCCACCATATCGGATTTTATGGAGCCTATCTCGTGGCGGAAAACCTCGCCCAAACGCTCGGCATTCTCGGTCAGATGCTCGTCGCGAATGACCTCCAAAGCGGCTATCGAGACCTTGGCAGCAATGGGGTTGCCGCCGAATGTCGAGCCGTGTTCGCCGGGTTTGATGGTGAGCATTATTTCGTTGTCGGCCAGCACGCACGAAACGGGCATCACCCCGCCGCCAAGTGCCTTGCCCAGAATCAGAATATCGGGACGAACGCCCTCGTGGTCGCAGGCCAAAAGGCGTCCGGTGCGGCCGATTCCGGTCTGCACCTCGTCGGCAATGAAGAGTGCACCGTGCGAGTGGCAAATGTCATAGGCCTTACGCAGGTAGCCCTCGTCGGGTACAAATACGCCTGCCTCGCCCTGAATAGGCTCGACCAGAAAACCGGCAATATTTTTCTCTTCACGAAAAATCCGTTCGAGTGCTTCCAAATCGTTATAAGGTATGCGAATGAATCCGGGTGTGAAGGGGCCGAATCCGGCGTATGACGAGGGGTCGTTGGAGAGCGACACAATGGTTATGGTGCGTCCGTGGAAGTTGCCGTCGCAGACAATGATTTTGGCCTCGCCGGCAGGGATTCCCTTCACGTCGTAGGCCCAGCGGCGGCAGAGTTTGAGGGCAGTTTCATCGCCCTCGGCTCCGGAGTTCATTGGTAAAACCTTGTCGTAGCCGAAGAATTTTGTGACAAACTCCTCCCACTCGCCCAGCACGTCGTTGTAGAAGGCACGCGAGGTGAGCGCCAGGGTCTGCGCCTGACGGCACATAGCCTCGACGATTCGCGGGTGGCAGTGCCCCTGATTAACGGCAGAGTAGGCCGACAAAAAGTCGAAATAGCGTTTGCCGTCGGTGTCCCAAACGTAGATGCCTTTGCCGCGGGCGAGCACCACGGGCAGTGGGTGATAGTTGTGAGCTCCGTATTGGGACTCTCTCTCCATAAATTCCTGAGCGGTCATAGTAGTAAAGTTTTAAGGTTCATCATAGGTATAATAATATACAACTCTCAAAGTTACATAATTATTCAATATGTAAAACTATTTCGACTCTTTTTTTACGGCTGCCAACGAATTCGATAATTGTTTTTCGAAAATATGTTATATTTGCCGTTAATTTTTTGACTAATAAACTACTTGCGTTATGGAAACCGACAAAACCCGTACCCACAAAATTACACGTGTTACACTTTTAGGCTCGGTAGTCAATGCTGCGCTCTCGATTGGCAAGCTCGCTGCCGGTATATTGGGCCGAAGCGGGGCTATGGTTGCCGACGCGGTGCACTCCTTGTCGGACTTTCTGACCGACATTGTGGTGTTGGTATTTGTTAAGGTATCGGCCAAACCAAAGGACGAGAGCCACGATTTCGGACACGGCAAGTTTGAAACACTTGCCACCATTGTCATTGGCCTGGCTCTCTTTGCCGTGGCGCTCGGAATTATGGTCGGTGCTGCCGAGAAGATCGAGGCGGTTGTTGTTCGCCACGAGGTGCTCGAACGCCCGGGAATGATTGCGCTGATTGCTGCGGCCGTTTCGATTGCCGCCAAGGAGTGGCTCTATCGATATACCGTCAAGGTGGGACGCCGCGAGAACTCGCCTGCCGTCATTGCCAACGCTTGGCATCACCGCAGCGACGCACTCTCGTCGATAGGTACGCTTATAGGCATTGGCGGCGCCTTTTTTCTCGGCGAGAAGTGGCGCATACTCGACCCGATTGCTGCCATTGTGGTGGGCGCGTTGATTATAAAGGTGAGCTACGACCTGATTGCCCCGGGTATGGGCGAACTGCTCGAAAAATCGCTACCCAAAGAGGTTGAGGCCGAGATACTTGGCGTGATTGAGTCTTCGCCCGAGGTGCACGACCCCCACAACCTTAAAACGCGCCGCATTGGTGCCGGCATAGCCGTAGAGGTGCATATTCGTCTCGACGGACAGATGACCGTCGACCATTCGCACAGCATAACCGTTCGCTTGGAACAGGCTCTGAAAGAGAAATTTGGACTCTCGACGCAAGTGATAATCCACGTCGAACCGATTAAATAGTAAGAGCCGTTAGCCAATTCAAAATTCAAAATTCAAAATTCAAAATTGAAATACAATTTCAATTAATCTCTAAACTCTCAATTTTTTTTTACCCTTAGGGCTCTATTAATCACCTTAATTATATCAGACATAGTCTGACCTATTAGACCTATTCGACTTAGTCTTATAGGTCTTTTAGCTTAATTCTGAATTTTGAATTTTGAATTTGAATTATTCGGTATTCCCGTCGGGTTTATCGCCCGAGCCGTCCGACGGAACAATCCACACCTCGTAGATGAGCGGGGTGAAGGGAAGTATCTCGGTCGTAACGATTACCTTTGTCGTTTCGTCCTCTTCGGTCGTTGACGAACTCGACGACGAGGAGCCATACAAACTATTGTAGTACATACTGCTGTAATAGTTGTTGTAGTAGCCGCTGTAACCGTAGTTGCCATAGCTGTACATACTGTTGAGGTAGGAGTAGTAGTTCAGCTGGTTGATATAATCGGAGTAGGAGCTGCTCGATGAGGAGCTCGATTCGGTTGTACGTGTTCCGCTCTGTCCCGAAATGCCGTAGGCGTAGGCCGAGGTGACGACGAATTTCAGTCGGTCGCCGTAGCAGGCACTCGAACAGGCCACCTTCATAGCTTCGGTTCCGTTGTAGTAGTCATCGCCACTCGACGAGGTTGTGGTCATATTCCACTTTTGTGGGCCTTTGGTAGTCACCTCGCCCCAAGCACGCAACTGTACAGAGTCGATATTGGAATCGACGACAAAGCCGTCGGTGAAAGTTGTCTTGTAGTAGAACGAAAGGGTCGAGTCGGCAGCCACAGAGTCGCGCTGGAAAGGCAGCGGCGTCTGATTTTTCAGATAGAAACCGGTACTGTCGCGGAATGGCGTTTCGACGTCGAGTCCCCAGGCGGCGGCAATCTTTTTCACTGCGGCATTCTCACTCACAATCGGGTCGCTGCTGATCTCCATAAGGGTGAGCGAGTCGATTATGACGGGCTTCGAGCCGTCGGCTCCCCACTGGCCGTTGTAACCAATGTTGTCCGACGAGTAGCCGGTCGAACCATTGTAGAGCTTTGAGGGAATATAGAGCCTGACTATGTCGCCCACGGTCATCTTTTGGAGCGCTTCGTACATTCCGGGCGCCATAGTGGTGTTGGTTTCGGCCAGAAAGAGGAAGTTGGGCACATAGTGAGTACGGCGCGTGAAAGTGCCCTGACGGCGCGCAGTCTTTTCGTTTCGAGTGTAGAAGATGTTCTCTTGCAGCGTTTTGCCCGTATAGTTCACCCTGACCCAGTCGTTTACCTCGGCCAACGAATCGGCAGGCGACGAGTGGTCGCTCTGTTTGACCCAATAGATATAGAGGCCGCTTGCGGTCTTCTCGAAGGCCTTGTCTGTCAGGTCGGTGTTGGCCGCCATCCACGCATCTAATGACTGTGCTTCGAGGGCATCGTAGTCGACGCTCCCTGTTTTGGCGCAACCTGCCAACAGCCCAACGGCGGCGGCAAGCAGTATCAGTCTGTGCTGGTAAAATCTCATATTGTCTTACTCTTACTGTTTAATCACATCATCGATGGTCAATACCATCATCAATGCCGTATTGGCCGGCACTACGCCCATCGCCAAACCGCCATAAGTAATGTCGGAGGTGAAGAATGCTGCAAGCGAATCGCCTTTACGGCACGATAGTAACGCCGATTCGATGCTGTTTAGTATCTCGCTGTCGCCCAATTTCGTGCGAATAGGGTCGAAATTCCAATATTCCAAATTCGGCTTATTGGGTAGTGTCGCGGCCAGCCAGCGCTTGTTTGTATAATATGGCGTTGTGGCAGGTGCCGATGCGAAAGTATAGGCGGCAAAGTAGAAGACTACCACATCGCCACTCTCGGCCACCTCGGTTGGGGGTGGGGTGAGTGTATTGCCCGCTTTGACCACATAGACGCTATCGGCCGTAATGGTTGCTTTGAGACTGTTGCGGGTCAGGTAGGACTCAATCAGCTTGCGTTGCGGTGTGGCGTAATCCTTCTCGATTCCGCACCCCCAAAAGGCCGAACCGAAAAGCAGTACAACGGCCGCAATGGCAACTCTGTTTACCTGCATCTTCAACTTCATAAAAGCACACTCTATACCAGATATAATCGAGCAAAGATACAAAAATATTGCAAAAAGCCAACCGACAAAGGCAGATGATGACTAAAAATAACGAAAAACGGGAGATGCGGCGGCTGTCGGGTCGACAACCATAGCATCTCCCGCCTGTGCAATTCACCGATTATTCGTCGGTGACCTCTATTAGAAAACTCACCGGACGGAATCCGTCGTTGCAGGCAATAATAGCCGAGTGAGGGTTTTTCATCCAGCCGTCGAAAAAGTTGCCGCCTCCTGCCGACAGCTCTTTCACAAAGGTCGACATCGACCCCCACGCGCTGTCGCACAGCCCCTCGGGTTGCTCACCCTCGTTCGACACGAAAGTCTGCCCCACGCAGAGGTCGCAGCTGTGCTCGATTGGGTTCTCGTAACGCTCCGCCAAATCGCCATAAAATGCTTTGCGCATCACCGTTATTCTGCATTGTTTCATTGCCGGTCAAGAGTTTAATTCATAAGGTGGATAAGGTGATTAAGGTGATTAATTGAGCCCTGCGGGCTCTATTAAGTTGCTTTTCCATTGGCCGGCAGGCCAATCATTAATCACTTTATCCACTTTAATCACCTTATTATTCTGTATTTCGGCAAAATTTACTCCTCGTTGCGGCAGACAAGGTTGCGGTCGCCGTAGCCGTTGTCGATTTTGCCCACAAAGGGGAAGACTTTGCCGCGGCGTACCCATTCGAGCGGGTAGGCTGCCCGGTGGCGCGAGAACTCGTGCGGCCACTCGTCGGCAGTCAGCTCCTCGGCGGTATAGGGGGCATCGACAACAAGTTTCGGCTGCTGCTCGGCCTCGCGTTTGATGGCAATCAGAGCCTCGCAGAAACGATCCATCTCGGCCTTCGACTCGCTCTCGGTCGGCTCGACCATCAGCGTGTCGTGAACAGGGAAGGAGAGCGTCGGGGCGTGGAAACCGTAGTCCATAAGGCGGTGAGCCACATCGCCCACCTCGACGCCGTAGTCCTTGCGGAATGCTGTAAGGTCGAGAATCATCTCGTGACCCACGCGGCCGTTCTCGCCCGAGTAGTAGGTGCGGAACTCGTCGCGCAACTTGCACGACATATAGTTTGCGTTGACGATAGCCATTTCGGTAACTCGTTTCAGTCCCTCGTTGCCGAGCATACGAATGTAGCCGTAGGTAATGGGCAACAGCATTGCGCTGCCCCAAGGCGACGAGGCGACGGCCGTAATGCCCTCTTTGCCACCCGTTTCGACCACCGAGTGCGACGGCAGAAACTCTACCAGATGTTGTGCCACGCAGACAGGACCCACGCCCGGGCCGCCGCCTCCGTGAGGCATTGCAAAGGTCTTGTGGAGGTTCAGGTGGCAGAGGTCGGCACCAATAAATCCCGGGTTGGTCAGCCCAACCTGTGCGTTCATATTTGCACCGTCCATATAGACCTGACCGCCACATTCGTGTACCGCGTCGACTATTTCGCGTATGCGGCTTTCGAATACTCCGTGAGTCGAGGGGTAGGTGACCATCAATCCGCAGAGGTTGTCGGCATTCTCCGCAGCCTTTGCTTTCAGATCGTCGACATCGATATTGCCGTTGCTGTCGCACGCCACCGTTACGATGTGCATACCTGCCATAGCGGCCGAGGCAGGGTTGGTGCCGTGGGCCGAGGCCGGAATCAGAATGATGTTGCGGTAGCCTTGCGAACGGCTCTGGTGGTAGGCGCGAATTATCATCAAACCCGTGTACTCGCCTGCTGCCCCCGAGTTGGGTTGGAGCGTGCAGCCTGCAAAACCTGTTATGGCGGCCAAATATTTCTCGACCTCGTCGATCATCTCCATATAGCCCTCGGCCTGTGAACGCGGAGCAAAGGGGTGCATATCTGCAAAGCCTGCGAGCGAGAGCGGCATCATCGTCACGGCCGGGTTGAGCTTCATCGTGCACGAGCCGAGCGAAATCATCGAGTCGGCCAACGAGATGTCGCGGTGTTCGAGCCGTTTGATATAGCGCATCAGCTCCGTTTCGGAGTGGTAGCGGTTGAATACCGGTTCGGTGAGTATGGCGCTGCGGCGGCGCAGTGCCGTGGGCAGATTGTTGCGTTGTTCGTCGATTTTGATGCTTTTGGGGGCTTTGCGTCCGGCTGCTTCGGCAAAGATTGCCACCACATCGGCTACCTCGGCAGCGGTTGTCAGCTCGTCGAAACTCATTCTTACCGTTCCTTCGGTGGGGTAGAAGAAGTTGATGCCGCGTGCAAGTGCGGCGTTCTGAACCACTGCTGCGTCGGCATCGACTTCGAGCGTATCGAAATACGATTTATGGCGCAATTCGTAGCCCAACTGTTGCAGCGCTTCGGCCACGGCAATAGTGTGTGAATGAATGTGCTGTGCTATACGGCCGATACCTTCGGGGCCGTTGTAGACTGCGTAGAAGCCCGACATCGAGGCCATAAGCGCCGAGGCTGTGCAGATGTTCGAGGTGGCACGCTCGCGCTTGATGTGCTGCTCGCGGGTTTGGAGCGCCATACGCAGTGCGCGGTGGCCCAGTCGGTCGACCGAAACGCCGATTATTCGGCCGGGCATATTGCGCTTGTAGGCATCGCGCGTGGCCATATAGCCTGCGCTCGGGCCGCCGAATCCCATTGGCAGACCAAAACGTTGCGAGCTGCCCACGGCAATGTCGGCCCCCCACTCGGCAGGAGGAGTAAGCATCACGAGGCTCATCAGGTCGCAAACGGCCGTTACCTTTGCACCTGCGGCGTGGGCGGCAACCGTGAAGTCTTCGTAGTCGCGCACCTCACCGTCCCCCGAGGGGAACTGCACCATTGCGCCGAACTCCCTGCCCGTGAAATTATAGGTTGCATAGTCGTCCGAAACAATCTCAATGCCAAAGGGTTCGCAGCGGGTCAAGAGTACGTCGAGCGTCTGCGGAAATATGTTTTGGTCGACAAATATCTGGTTGGCTCCTGCGGCTATCTGCTCGCGCGAACGGAGCGAAAACATCATCAACATTGCCTCGGCAGCAGCGGTGCCCTCGTCCAAAAGCGAGCAGTTGCCAATCTCCATACCCGTGAGCGAGAGAATCATTGTCTGGAAGTTCAAAAGAGCCTCCAAACGGCCTTGCGAAATCTCGGCCTGATAGGGGGTGTAGGAGGTGTACCACGAAGGATTTTCGAAGACGTTGCGCATCACCACGGCAGGCGTCGAGTTGGGATAGTAGCCCATTCCGATGAAGGAGCGCAGGCGCAGGTTGCGGTCGGCCAAAGCGCGTATGTGTGAGGCGAACCGGAACTCGGTTTCGGGCTCGGGCAGTTGCACGTCGCGGCGCAGACGGATCGATTGAGGTATGACTTGCGAAACGAGTTCTTCGACGCTTTCCACGCCGATAGTCTTCAACATCTCGTCCAATTCGTGTTTCGACACGCCAATGTGGCGGTCAGCAAAGTTATCGAACATTCGTATTTAGATTTTAAGGTTTTTCTAACCGACAAATGTACGAAATAAAGTCGGAAAGTACAAAAGTCTAAAAGTCGAAAAACACAAAATACAACAGACAAATATGACCTATTATATTATTATACCGTTTTGCCGGCTTCGATAAACTTCATTGCCCGTTTTGGGCAGTTCTTGGTGCAGAGTCTGCACTCGATGCAGACCTCGTGGTCTACAATCGGATAGCCGTCGGAGCCTTGCGCGATTGCTCCGACGGGACATATCCCAATTAGCGGACAGGGGTGGTCGTGGGGACAAAGCCCGCGGTCGACCCCAATCATTTGGCGACGGCTTTAAGCAGAATCTGCTCAATAGCCTTGCGAAGTTCGGCCTTGGGAGCAGCACCGCGCATCATCTGCGGCTCGCCCTCCATTGGGCAGAACAGCAGCGAGGGAATCGAACGTATCCCAAAAACTGCCGAGAGCTCCTGTTCGCGGTCACTGTCGACCTTATAGAAGTCGACGCGCCCTGCGTACTCCTCGGCCAACTCTTCAAGTACGGGTGCCAGCGCTTTGCAGGGGCCGCACCACGTGGCGTAGAAATCGACTATGGCCGGACGTTCGCCCTTGAATTTCCACTCCGATTTGCCTGCTTCGAAATCGTCGACTTTCGACAGAAATTCGGCTTTTGTCAGTTGTTGTACTTTCATCACTTTTTTGTTTTTGGTGGTCTGTGCCGTGCCGACCGTCAACGTAAAGAGGGCCGGCAGCAGCAACAGAATGGTTTTTATTGAACGTTTCATTTTACCGATTGTTTCTTAGGCCTTGACGGGTTCTTTGTACTCGTAGAGTTTCTGCTCTATGGCTCCTTTGGAGAGCTCTTTGGTGCAGAAGAACCAGTCGTAGCAGTGCATTGCGCCCGAGTTGTCGTCCATACGCTCTTTGGCCACGCCGCACGAACCTGCCGTGGGGACTATCACCTCGTCGCCCGCACGCCAGTCGGCCGGCAGAGCCACGCCGAAGGCATCGACGGTCTGCAACCCCATAAGCACACGCTTGATTTCGTCGAAGTTGCGGCCCAGAGCCAGCGGGTAGTACATAATGGTTCTGATGATGTTTTTGGGGTCGATGAAGAAGACCGCACGAACGGCCGAGGTTGAACTCTCGCCGGGTTGAATCATACCGTAGGCTTTGGCCACGTTCATTGTGATGTCTTCAATCAGCGGGAATTTGACCTCGATGTTCTTCATTCCCTTGTACTCGATTTTGTCTTTTATGGTGCGCAACCACGCGATGTGGCTGTAAAGTCCGTCGATAGAGAGACCGACGAGCTGGCAGTTGAGTGCCTCAAATTCGGCGGCCATACGCCCGAAAGTCATAAACTCCGAGGTGCAGACGGGGGTGAAGTCGGCAGGGTGGCTGAACAGTATTTTCCATTTGCCGGTGTAGTCCGACGGAAAATTGATTGTGCCTTGTGTTGTCTTGGCGGTAAATTCGGGTGCTGCGTCGCCTATGCGAGGCATCATCGTGATGTGTTCCGTGTTTTCCATAGTTCTGTTTTTTTATGTTATTTGTTTTGTTCTTTTGTTTCGACGTTGCAAAGATATTGCCACCAAAAGTATTTATCAAACAGATATTTTCTATCTTTGTATCGATAAAAACGATTGATATGACTTTGCAACAACTTGAATATGCCGTGGCGGTCGACCAGTACCGTCATTTTGTGCGTGCCGCCGAAGCCTGCGGTGTGACGCAATCGACTCTGAGTTCTATGATTCAGAAGTTGGAACATGAGCTCGATATGCAGCTTTTCGACCGCGACAGCCACCCCGTCCGTCCAACCGAGGCCGGCGAAAAGATTATTGCACAGGCCAAGGTGGTGCTCTACAACGCCTCTCAGCTGCGCGAGATGTCGCTCTCCGAGCGTGGGCAGAGCAGCGGCAAGATAAGGCTCGGGGTGATTCCGACCGTGGCGCCCTACATCTTGCCCGATCTGTTTGTCGAGTTGGGCCGTCGTTCGCCCGACATTGAACTGAGGGTTAGCGAAATGCGCACTTCCGTCATAATAGATAAACTACGTTTGGCCGAGTTGGATATGGCATTGCTCACCACGCCGCTGGGCCACGACGACCTGCTCGAAGTGCCACTCTACTACGAAAAATTCGTCGCCTACGTCTCGCCCTCCGAGCCGCTCTACGCCCTCTCGGAGATAGGGACCCACTCGATGCCCTCGAAACACCTTTGGGTTTTGCAAGAGGGTCACTGTCTGCGCAATCAGGTATTCAATTTTTGCAACCACCAAAGCGACTACTCGGCTGTCTACGAGGCAGGCAGCATCGATACGCTTGTCAGAATTGTCGACCGCAACGGCGGCTATACGGTGATTCCCGAGATGCACGCCGCGCTGTTGACGGCCGAGCAACAACTGAACCTGCGCCCACTCGTTTCGCCCGAGCCGGTGCGCGAAATTTCGTTGGTCATCAGGCGCGATTATGTGCGCGAGGGTTTGCTCAATGCCTTGGCCGAGGCAATCAAGCAGGTAATACCCGAGCATATGATCGATGCGCGCCTGAGGCGGTTCGCCATAAAGTTGTAGTTGTGCGGCCGTGGTGTCGGCTCACAACCGACCTTGCGTCGCGATTGACAATTATGTTGCGTTGGTTGAAAAAAATCTATCTGCCTGCTCAGCGGTTATGCCGTATCTTTGCAGAACAGAAAAACACCGAAAAAAAGATAACTAAAAACCTCAAAACAATGAAAAAAACCTATCGAACTCCCGAGTTCGAAATCTCTCAAATCTGCGTCGAGCAGGGCATTGCAGCCTCCGGCGACGGTTACTCTATCAAATCGACCACCGAGGACGACTGGGGCACACTCTAATAACCATTTGCAGCTATGAAAAAATCATACCTCTATATTATTGCCGTAGCAGCAGCTGCCACAGCAATCTCGTGTGCCAAAAACGACGTGGAACCTGCTCCGCAGAACCACCCCCAAACAATAACCTTCAAAGTTGACCAAAACGACACCAAAGCACTCTTTGGCAGCAAGTCGGAGGGCAGCTATCCGGTACTTTGGGCAGGTGGCGAGAAGATCGAAATGGCCATTGGTGAGGGACTGGAATCAAACCGCTTGGTTCAGAACCAGATAACCGCTTCGATTGTCGGCAGCGAGCCGACCGCATCGGCAACGTGGAGTTTCGATTTCGCAACCTACTACGATGCCAACAGAGTTACCGTTTCTTGGCCAAATAAGTTCTACGCTTTTACCCCGGGAGAGAATCTGCGCGCATTCTATAATAATAGCAAGTCGCGCATCAAGGTCGAATCGTTGCCCGACGTGCAGACCCCAACGGCCACCTCGTGCGACCCCTCGGCAATGTTTCTCTACTCTGTTTCGGACAAATATGCCTCGATGCCGTCGGTTGTCGAATTGCCGGCTTTCAAACATATGACCGCCTATGGCTGCCTCACTTTGGGCAGCGGCATTCCTGCCGACGCCACCGTCAGTCAGGTGATCGTAACTGCCAACTCGGGAGAGTACCTGGCAGGTGCGGCGTGGTTCTACTACGCTACCGAGACTTGGGCCGACTATACTCCGGGAACCGGTATCACTCCAACCGAGTCGATTACTATCGTCACTTCGTCGAAATCGAATATCTGGTTCGCCTGCCGTCCGACCGACGCTCTCTCGACCCTCACCGTTGAGGTGGTTACCGACAAAGGACTCTATACCAAAACCATTAGCGTACCTGCCGGCAAGAATTTCACCGCCGGCGAGGTCTCGACTATGACAGTCAACGGTTTTGCCAAAGCTACCAAAACTATCAACTATTCGGTTGCCACAACAAGTTGCGGCATCTATTCTTGCACCTCTTCAACAATGCCTACACAAGCTGCCGATACTTCAAATGGAGCACTTACTTGGAGCGGCCAGAAACAGGTTCAGCAATCATTTACTGCCGGTTCTCCCGGTTTGACTTGGACTCTTGATTGTACGCTCAATTCGGTCAATTACTACATTAATAACGAAACATCTAATTTGCGATATAAATTTGGCTCCGGTACGGATTATTGTACAAAAACGGTTTTGACTACACCGATAGACTCAAATTTCAAAGTCACAAAAGTGACTGTCAATACGTGTTCTTATGTATTATCATCTACAACATCTACAACTTTATCTGTAAAAGTCGGCTCGACGAATTATTTGTGTGCTAATAAAGCTAATCAATCACTAGAAAAAACAAAAGCTGATTATATATTTACTGCGACGACAAATGATACCGGAAATGTGGTAATTACTTTTGATTCGACAACAGTATTTTGGTTGTATAAAATCTCTATTGATTACGAAATATAAACACTCAAAAACTTTGTTCGGCGGGGTTGCACGAAACTATCGGACAGCCCCGCCGAATGTTGTTTGAGCCGACAGTAGTCTATCGAAACGCTCCGTTTTTGAAGAATCGACTGCCCCCAAAAACCACCAAAAATAGTCTATGAACAGAGTTCAACATTTCGCTTTGCTGCCGTTCGCGGCGTTGGCAATGTTCTCATTGGCATCGTGTCGTAACGGCATTTCCGAGCATTCGACACCACCCGACGGGGTGGGTTGCAAAGTGTCGTTCAGCGTCGGTTGCTTGCCAACGCGTGCGGCATTCGGGTCCATTGACCAAGGGGTCTATCCGACGTTGTGGAGCGGCGACGAGAGCGTCGCCATTTGGCTAAATTGGGACGAAAAGGTGGTCGCCGCCGTCGAGAGTGTCTCGGCCGACGGCCTTGAGGCATCGTGGAGTGCCGAGTTTACCGACAAGAGCACGTCGCAATATCGTTTCGGCGCTTTTCTGCCTGCCCAAATAGTGGGTGCCGCCGATGCCGCCAACAACCGCATAAAGATCGAAGAGGTGGCAGTATTGCAAACACCGACAACACTCTCTTGTGACCCGCGTGCAATGATTCTCTACTCCTGCTCGGAGGCCTACAATACTCTGCCTTCAAAAATTGCTTTGCCGCAAATGGAGCACGCGACTGCCTACGGCTGTCTGACACTGCAAGGTATTCCTGCCAATGATAAGGTTGAGCGTGTGGTGATTACGGCCAATGTTCCGCTTGCCGGCGCGGCTTGGCTCTACTATGCAGTCTCTGGCGATATTGCCGCAGGCACCATTGCCGACTACCGCTCTACGGAGCCTTCAAATCGCGTTATTGTCAACACATCGTCGAAGTCGGATATTTGGTTCGCCTGCCGACCTACCACAGCGCTCTCGCAGCTGACAGTCGAGGTCTACACCGATCGGGCGCTCTATGCCAAAACGGTTGGCGTCCAAGGACGCAACTTCTCGGCTGGCAGGGTGGCACGGCTGACGGTAGGTGGTTTTTCGGCGGTCTCGCTCGCAACCACGATTCACACTATCGACGACTTCAATCATCGTCCGAGTGCTCCAATCAACACCCACGCCGATGTGTGGCAGAGTTCCGTTTTGGAACACGATCTGCGGAGCTATAGGCTTTTGAACCACTCCGACCTGTCGGCAACAATATGTGCATACCCGCGCATTCATCGTCTTTCGGACGGCAAATATATGCTCACCTACCAGCAGAACTATCAGGCTTATAATGTCTTCTATGCAATAGGTGACAACCTTGATTCTCTAAGCTATCGTGGGGCGCTTTTCGACCAAAAGAACGCCACCGGCAGCTACAAAAAGATTGATATAAAGTTGAATAATGCCGATTCGGGCTTGTTGGAGGCTGCGACTTGCATTCCGCGCTATACATCGTGCGACTTTCTGACAACGTACGACGGTACTCTCTTGGCTTTTGCTACGCGTTGGCCGAAAGACGGCTACAACGACTGCTCCGAAAACACGGCAATAGTACTGCGTCGCTCGCTCGACAACGGTTTGACGTGGAGCGATGAGCAGGTCGTGTGGCAGGGGTGGAACTGGGAACCCTACGCATTGCAGTGCTCGTCGGGCGAGTTGCAGCTCTATTTCACGCGCTCAAACCCCATAAAGGCCGACTCGGGCACAGCCCTGCTGCGCTCCATCGACGGCGGAGTGACGTGGACCGACGAGGGCTTTGTAGCGAGACAAAAATCGTGCTATCCGGCTGTCGACGGCAGTGGTGATGCGGTATATACCGATCAGATGCCCGTGGCAATAGAACTCAACAACGGCAAAGGCACGGCTTTGGTTATGGAGTCGCGCATCGGCAAGTCGGGAGTCGACCCCGAGTGCACATATTATATATCTACCGCTCTCTCGACCGACGATTGGGATTCACCATTCGTGGTCGATTACAACGTGTCGACCGCCTCGCACCGTTCGAATATCTTTTTGGGAGCCGCGCCATATCTGGTGCAATTCCCCTCGGGCGAAACAGTGATGAGTTACAACAACGCTAATGTCTGCACAATAGTGCAGGCAGGCCCGACAGCCGATTTCGGCTCGCCGTCGAAAATCCAAACACCATTTCCATATAACGGTTGCTGGGGCTCGATGAGCCTTGCCGATTCTCACACTCTTGTGTTGGCCAACCCATACGCTTGGAGCGAAGGTACCGACAAGTATGCCGATATAATGATCGGTCGAATGATACTCAACCACCGTATCGATGCCGCGCCTTTTACCCCTGTGGTAGACGGCAGCTGCAACGATTGGAGCGTGATGGACGATGCACTCTTTTTGGGCAGCGCAACCAATACCCAATCGGTGTTCCGTCTCTGCTTCGATGCCGAAAACATCTACCTCGCAATAGAGCGCAGCGATGACGAAATAACCGCCGATGACCTTACCAAAGTGATGCTGCAAAGCGGCGACGGAAGTGACCTGCCACTGGTATTACTCTTTACACCCGATAATACTAACGGCAAAGTTGTGTGCGACAACCCCTCGGTGGAGTGCCGTTCGGTAGTGGTGACGGGTCAGGGTTACTCGGTCGAGATTGGGATTCCGCGCGCTGAACTCGGTATTGTCGACAAACGACTGCTCTTCAACGCCACAATCTGTGAAGGATCCCAAACAGACGGTTTCGATGGTCTGAATGACGACAACTACTCGTTGTGGATACCGATTGTCTTTGACTCTGAGGCTGACTATACAGCCGACAAGTCGCGGTTTACGATTGGCTCGGCGACCCAAAACAATTGGGGCGCGTTGTAGGCAACCACGGCGCTTTTTGATTATATTTGCAGTGAAGAACTCATACAGCAAAACTCTCTGCCTTGCAGCCTGCGGACTGCTCACAGAGCACTAACTCCGATCAACCGATGAAGAAATTTAGGCCTAATTTACTGTTGCGCTGCTTTTTTTGCAGTGTGGCGTTTGTTCTGCTTGCCTCGCAAAACGTTATGGCGGGCAGCGATTTTGCTTTTCGCCATCTGAACACCTCCAACAGCGGTCTTTCGGACGATTGCGTGTGGGCACTCTTGCAGGATTCGCGCGGCTACATTTGGATCGGTACGCGCGACGGCCTGAACCGCTACGACGGCAACAAGGTGCGTTCGTTCCGCAATCAGGAACTCAAAACACACTCAAACTTCATCACCTCGCTCTGCGAAGACCACAGCGGCAACATATGGGTCGGCACCGATATGGGGGTCACGGTCTACAAATTTGCCGACGACAGCTTTGAGGAGTTCAACCGAACGAGCGTCGAGACGCAAATGTCGATTCACGACGGCATTTCGACCATTGTGGCCGACGACAAGGGACGTATTTGGTTGGGCGTCAACAATCAGGGACTCTTCTGCTACGACCCTGCCGAAAAATTGCTCCACAACTACTTCTACCGTAACGGCGAGCAACTCTTTCACCAAAATATCCACCGCATAGGCTTCGACCGCAGCGGACGATGCTACCTCTCGATATACTTCGACAACCTCTATGTGGCCGACGACCAGATGACGCAACTTTCGCCGGTGGCCTTTTCGAACGATAAGGCGGGCTTCGCCCGCGACAATGTCAACAGCTTCATTTGCGCCTCCGACAACACCATATATCTGACAAGCGAGAACCGCGGATTGTGCGAAATCTATCTGCCCACCCAAACGTTGCGAACACTGCTGCCGCTCGACCGCGATAAATTCAAGCCCGTCGGTCTGTCGTATGCCGGCCGTACGGGCAATCTGTGGATAGCCACCGTGCAGGGAGCCACAGTGCTCAACACCAACAGCGGCAAGGTGCGCCATATTACTATCGACAATGTCGATAAGTTTGGTCTCAACTCCGACGCACAACGTGTAATGGTCGACCGAAACGACCGAGTGTGGCTCGGCACAAGCAGCAGCGGTGTGGACTTCTACGACGGAGCTTTCGATATCTTCCGCCGTTACGACCGTGTGGGCGACCGGCCGTTGGGCGGCACTTTGGTGCGCTATTTTGCCGAGGACCAACGAGGCAACGTTTGGATTGCCACCCGCGACAACGGACTGCTGCGTTACGAACTGTCGAGCGGTCGGCTCACTGAGTTTGTCTCACCGGCCATTCCGCGCACCCTCTACTGCCTTTGCTACAACGAAGGTGCACTATGGATTGGTTCGGTGCAAGGCATTCACCGTCTTGACCTTAACAGCGGACGAGTGAAGACATACGATCGTGTGAACCGCGAAATAGGCCTTTTGGACAACCGCCACTTCACAATATTCATCACCTCCGAAGGAACGATGATAGTCGGCACAACGCTCGGAATGTTGGAGTACGACCCCGTGCGCGATGCCTTTGCCGCCATTGAGTCGCTCGACGGCCTTTTTATTACCGATATGGCCGAAGACGACACGGGGCAGATTTGGGTCGCAACCTACGCCAAAGGCATACTGCTCTACAACCCGTCGAGCCGCCGCGTGACCACCGTCTACAACTGCGACGAAACTCCTCGCGTGCCGACCAACAAAATCAACAACATAGCCATCGACCGCCACGGCTCGGTCTGGGCCTCGACCAATGGATTCGGCCCCTGTCTTTACGACCCCGAAAAAGACCTTTTTGCCGCCACGAATCTTGCGACCGACTCCTTTTCGAGCGATGTGGCCTACAAAATGGTCGAGGAGGGTGCCGAATACCTGTGGCTCTCGTCGAGCAATGGGCTGATGTGCTTCTCGCCGCAAAACGGCACGGTCTTTTCGTACGCCGAGCGCGACGGAATCTTGAACAACGCTTTCAGTCCGCACGCGGGCATCTGTTGCAGCGACGGAACGATTATGTTCGGCTCCTACGGTGGCTTCATCAGATTCGATCCCCGAAAACTGCACGCCGACGCCTCGCCGTCGAAGGTGGTAATCAACGACTTGCTGGTCAATAACAAAGTTGTCAGACCTCACGACGAGGAGGGCATTCTTGTCCGCAACATTGAGCTTACCGAAAAACTTGTTCTTCCGCCCGACAAAAACACTTTCGGGTTCGAATTGGCCGTTCTGGGCAAGTCGGTCAACAACAAAAGCTCGGTGGTCTGCCTTTTGGAGGGTTACGACCAAGAGTAGCAGTCGGCCGCAGCCGACAACCTGGTCAACTATTTCAACGTTCCGGCCGGATTGTACACCCTTAGGGTCAATACAATGGGCGTCGACGGCTCGCTCGGAGAGGAGCACCGACCGCTCCAAATTGTGGTTTCGCAACACTTCTATGCAACACCGTTGGCACTCACGATCTATTTTGTGGTCATAATTCTGATAGTCGTGGCATCGGTCTACTACTTTACCGAACGCACTCTGCGTCGCCGCAAAGCCGAACAGGCTGCCTATCAGAACGCTCGCGAAATGGAACTCTTCAACGAAAGAGTTATGTTTTTCGCCCACGTGATTCACGAAATCAAAACCCCCATAACACTTATACGCACCCCGTTGCACAATATTCTCGGCGAACATCGCTACGACGAGTCGATGGCCGACGATTTGCAGGCCATAAGCCGCAGCGCCGACTATCTGACCGATTTGGTCAACGAATTGTTGGACTATGTGCGCACCGAGCGCCGAGGTTATGTGTTGGAGTGTACCGATTTGGATTTGGCCGATATGCTGCGCTCGCTCTGTATGAGCTTCTCCGACACGGCCCATTGCCGCAACCTAAGGCTCGACTGCAACATCGAACCGGAACACCTGTGGGTACGCGCCGACCGACGGGCAATCCGCAAGGTGCTCAACAACCTGCTCTCAAATGCACTCAAATATGCCGACCAAAGCATAACCGTTTCGGCCGGGATAGAGGGCAATAATGTGGTGGTGGTCTTTGCCAACGACGGCAAGCCCGTTCCGCAGGAGTACCGACAGGAGATATTCAAGCCCTTCAAGCAGTACCGCGACGGTGAACGCGCATACAGTGGAGGCGTGGGCATCGGGTTGTCGCTTGCACGCAATCTGACCGATATGCACGGCGGCACGCTGACTTTGTCGAACAACCTCGCTCAGACCGAATTTGTGCTGACCCTGCCCCATATTTCGGTGCCACAAACCGAGCTTTCGCCCGAGGAGGAACGCCCCGAACACCTCTCCGAACACTCCGACGACAGTGAGGAGGAGAACAACGACCGCAGCACAACAATTTTGATAGTCGACGACAATAACGAACTTGCCGAGTATCTGAAACGCAAGTTGCAGCCCTCCTACACGGTCATTACGGCAGCCGATGCCGAACGAGCGCTCGTCCGCCTGAAAGAGAGTAACGTCGATTTGGTGCTGACCGACCTGTCGATGCCCGGCATAGGCGGATTGGAGTTGTGCCACAGGATTCGTGCCGACATAGAGATTTCACATACGCCCATAGTGGTGCTTTCGGCTCGTTCGTCGGTCGAGTCGAAGATTGCGGCAATGGAGGCAGGGGCCAACATCTACCTCGAAAAACCATTCGATATGGATTACCTGCGCTCCTGCATTCACAACATTCTCGAACGACGTACACTGATGCGCAGCGCATTCCGAAGCAGCGTTGTCGACTACGACCTGCACGCTTTCGAACTGCCCAAGCGCGAGGAGGAGATGCTCATAAAGCTCGACAAATATGTTATCGACAACATCAGCGACTCCAATCTTTCGTGCGAGGAGTTGGCGTCGCATCTGAATATGAGCCAGTCGACCTTCATTCGCAAAATCCGCAAGCTGCTCGACACCACGCCCAACAACTATATCCGCACCAAACGTCTGGCGGTTGCCGCACAGATGCTCGCCCGCGGCAGCGATACCATAAGCGATGTCTACTATGCCGTTGGATTTACAAACTCCTCCTATTTTGCCAAATGCTTCAAGGAAATTTACGGTATGTCGCCGGCCGAATATATGAAAAAAGCAAGCGGCTCGGTGGCCGACAACACCAAATAATGCCACTTGATTCCATTGGTGATTTTGTTGCCCAAATTGAGAATTATTTTGCCTGACGACGCTGCCGTTTGGGCTACCTTTGTGGCTGTAAAACCGAACGCCCAAATGCGCGAGGAAACCAAAACGAATGATCTGAAAATACTAATTCAACCAAGTTATGAATGTTAAAACAATACGACTTGTAGTGCTGTTGGCTCTGACTGTTCTGTCGGCCGCCGCACAACTCTCTGCTCAAAGCAAAGTATCGGGCAGGGTGGTCGACGAGTCGGGCGAAGCCATCGTTGGCGTGAGCGTCATTGTGGTGGGTAAAGCCAATGCGGGAGCCGTCACCGATCTGGCCGGAAACTACGCAATCGATGCCGTTAGACCCAATTCGACCCTTTTGTTCTCCTATCTGGGTAAAGACGACGCAGAAGTTGCCGTCGAGGGACGCACCGTTATCGACGTGGTGATGAAGAGTTCGAAATATGCCATCGAAGAGATACAGATAGTCCAAATAGGCTATGGCGCCGTCAAGAAACGCGACCTGACAGGCTCGGTCGCCTCGGTCAAAGGCGAAGAGCTCTCGTCGTTCAGTACGGGCAGCATTGCGCAATCGTTGCAAGGCCGTCTGTCGGGCGTTGAGGTGCGTACTACCTCGTCGGAACCGGGTTCGACACTCCAAATACGCATACGCGGAACAAACTCCATAAAGGGCGGCAACGACCCTCTTTGGATTATCGACGGTTTTCCGGGCAACGCCAATATGCTCAATACCTCCGACATTGAGAGCGTTGAGGTGCTCAAAGATGCCTCGGCCACGGCAATCTACGGTTCGCGCGGCTCAAACGGCGTGATCATAGTCACCACCAAGCAAGGTCAGGCAGGCTCAACGCAGGTCGAATACACAGGCAGCAGCAGCGTGGCGGTGATCGACCATAAACTCGATCTGCTCTCGGCACAGGAGTATATGCTCTATGAAAACATACTCAACAACAAGCAGTATTTCAGTGAGAAGGAGATAGAAGAGGCAAGCGGTACCGACTGGCAGGAGAGAATCTTCCGCCCGGCAGTGACCAACGACCACTCGGTTTCGGTCAAGGCAGGTACCAAAAACACACGCATCTCGACAGGTGCCAGCATCTATGATCAGGACTGCATAATCCGCAACAGCTCCTATACCAAGGCATCGTTGCGTGTGGGCATCAATCACGACATCTCCAAACAACTCAACATTGCGGCAAGCGTTATCTACACGCGCACGCTCCAATATAAACAGAACGGCATATTGAGTCAGATACTGATGGCTACGCCGACCCTAACGCCATACACCGACGACGGCTCCTATACCTCACTTCGCGACTACTACTCGTTCTCGCCCTCGGGCTTGAAAAACCCCGAAGCACTTGTCAACGAGAAAGAGTACAAGTGGAGTTCCAATCGTACGATGGCCAATGCCGCCATACAGTGGAAGCCCTTTGCAGGCTTCACGTGGCGCACCGCTTTCAACGCCGCATTGAGCGATGCACGTCAGGACAACTACGTCTCGACAAAGATGCCCGAGTCGATAGGCGAGATAGAAATAAGCACTTCGGGCTCGACCCATATTACGGCCGAGAGTACAGCCACCTACAACTTCAAGCGCGGAGCACACAACTTTTCGCTGATGGGCGGTCTGACCTACGAGCAGAGCGTCGGCGAAGGTGTTTCGGTCAGCGGCACCGGCCTTACAAGCGATTTGGCAGGCACCTATGGTATTGCAAGTTGCGAAAACATAGGCACTCCTACGGCAAGCTACTCGAAATGGGTGATGTTGTCGTTTCTGGGTCGTGTCAACTACTCTTTCCGCGACCGCTATCTGGCCACGCTCAACTTTCGCGCCGACGGCTCTTCGCGTTACAGCAAGGGCGAAAAGTGGGGCAAATTCCCCTCGATGGCACTGGCTTGGCGCGTGTCGGAGGAGGAGTTCCTGAAATCCGTCGATGCAGTCAACAATCTGAAAATACGTGCCGGCTACGGACGAACGGGTAACACCGCAATCAATCCCTACGCAACTCTCGACCTGCTGACCCCTATGAAGACCGTATTCGGCAAGACAACCTATACAACCTACCACCCGTCGAGCTACTACAATTTCGGCCTGCAATGGGAGACTACCGACCAATACAATGCCGGCTTCGATTTGGGCTTGTGGAACAACCGCCTGCGACTGACGGCCGACTTCTACTACAAAAATACCTACAACCTGCTCAACACGGTCGACCTGTCGGGTTCGAGCGGTTATATCAGCGGCACCAAAAATATAGGAACGATGATGAACAAGGGCTTCGAGCTGCAATTAGATGCGCGCGTTGTCGACCGTCAGACTCTGAAATGGGATTTGAGCGGCAATATTTCGGTCAACCGCAACAAGGTGGTCGAACTGCCTGCCCATACCGACGTGAACGGCACAAAACGCAGCATCACAATCATCAACGACTATATGAATCTTCTGCGAGAGGGCGAACCGATCGGAATTTTCTACGGCTATGTTGAAGACGGTTACGACGACAAAGGCAAGATTTGCTACGTCGACTATAACAACGACGGCAAGATAAACGAGTACGACAAACAGATTATTGGCGACCCGAATCCCGACTTTACGTTCGGATTGAGCAGCGCTTTGAGCTATAAGGGCTTCACTTTGAGCCTCTATATGCAAGGCTCGGTCGGCAACGACATCTATTCGCTCAGTATGGCCAGCCTCTGCTACAACTATGCGGGCAGCCGCGGCATCAACACGCTCTCGCAGGTCTACTACAATCATTGGGCGCCCGAGACCCCCGATGCTGCCTTTCCGGCACTCACGGCGGGTGCAACAGCTTCGCTGAAAATGTCGGACCGCTACGTCTACGACGGCTCCTACCTGAGGATTAAAAACATCGAACTCTCCTACGATATTCCGATGCAGCGGCTCGGTTTTGTGAAGAGGGCTGTTGCCTACGTGAGCGCGCAAAACCTCTTTACGCTCACCTCTTACCCATTCTACAACCCCGACGTGAACACCTATGGCGGCAGTTCGTCGGTCGATCAGGGTATCGACTACTACTCCTATCCCTCGACAAAGAGCCTTACGGTGGGTCTTCGATTGAGTTTCTGAACTGTTGAAAAAAATTGACTACGACAATGAAAAAGACAATATTATATATCACAATTACGCTGGCTGCGCTGTTGATGCCCTCGTGTGAGGCGTTGCAGAACCTCGATTGTCTGCAAGAGAAACCAATCAAAGAGTCGACCGAAGGGTTTATGGATTCGGCCGACAAGATCGAGTCGGTGCTCTACTCTTCATACTACCAGCTGCGCCGCTACAACTGTTTCTCGCGCTACTACCACACAACCATAGAGGCTATGTCGGACTATTGCGACGCGCTGGGTACCACCTACGATGCTGCGAGCCGCTATCAGGGGCTTGATGCCACCCTCACCTCGCGCGTGACCGATGTGTGGAACTGTATGTACCGCGCCATAAGGTTCTGCAACACCATTTTGGCCGATGCGCCCTCGGCCCGGAATGTCGATGCCGCAACGCTCGACGCTCTGCTTGGCGAAGCAAAGTTCCTCAGGGCTTTTACCTATATGTTTTTATGCCAGAATTGGGGCGCAGTGCCGTTTCAAACCGAAGACAACTTCCGAGCCGACGGAGAGACAAATCTGCCGAGAGTGGCAACCGCAACGATATACGGCGTTTTGGCCGACGATTTGGAGTTTGCCGCCAACGCTTTGCCCGATGAACAGGCTTTGGTTGGCCGCCCGACAAAAATGGCAGCCAATACGCTCCTGTGCCACCTCTACCTCTTGATGGAACGCTGGGAAGATGCACGCGATGCCGCCCAAAAGGTTATTGCTTCCGAGAAATATTCGCTTGTTGAGGTTTCCACCTCCGACGACTTCTACAAACTGTTCGGCCCCACACTTATCACCACCACGGAGGAGATTTTCTACCTCAAATACAACAACTCCACCGACAAGGATATGGGCTCCTGTTTTGCGGCAATGCTACACCGCGGCGGCCAATATTTCAACGGCTCGAACTACTATGGCATCTGCTCGACATTTGACAACAAACAGATGGCCGAGTGGCCCGACCAGGATCTGCGCAAGGCATTCAACCTCTATACGGTTGATGTTGAGGGTCAGGAGTACATCTACAACAAAAAGTTCATCGACGACAACTGCAATGGCGACTCATCGAACAACGACTACCCATTCTATCGTTATGCCGACCTTCTGCTCTACTATGCCGAAGCCGCTGCCCGTGCCGCCGGAGCGCCTACCGCCGATGCAGTGGAGAAACTCAATATGGTTCATCGCCGTGCCTACGGCAAACCCTCAACGGTGGCCGACCCGACGGTCGATTACCGCCTTGAATCGTATTCGACGCTCGAAGGTTTTCTTGACCTCGTGTTGCAGGAGCGCCTCTATGAGACCTGCTACGAGGGCAAACGTTACAACGATCTGAAACGTTGCGGCAAGCTCGCCGAAAGAGTGCTCTATGCCAAAGATATCGCCGTCGGTGAGGGAGGCTACTGGTTCCCGATACCCAACGAAGAGTTCCTCTACAACAAGGGACTCTCGCTCGACAACCCCGACGATCAAAACCCCGGATATTAATCTTAACGACACACAATTGAACATATGACAAAATTCAGAAAACAGACAATCTTGGCGGCCGCACTTTGTAGCGTGTTCGCAGTCAGTGCCCAAAGCGGCGAAGTCAAAGTATGGGAGGGAACGCTCGACATTCCGACCTATACGATGAACCCTCCCGAAAAAGCGCCCGGCTTTTCGCGCAACTTCGCCTATCAACGTGCCAAACGCGGCATCTATCCCTACGCCTACAACGACAACATACAGATGGTCGAGAAGGTCGATTCGCTCCACAAGGCGCTCTACCTCGAAAACGATTTTATGGAGATATGCGTCTTGCCCGGCATTGGCGGCCGTCTGTTCTATGCTCTCGACAAGACCGACAATTACGATATCTTCTACCGCCAGCACGTCATCAAACCGGCCAATGTCGGAATGCTGGGCGCGTGGATTTCGGGCGGCGTGGAGTGGAACGTCTTCCACCACCACCGCGCCTCGTCGCACAACCCTGTCGACTACCAATTGGTAGAGAATGCCGACGGCAGCAAGACCATCTGGGTTGGTGAGGTCGAACCGCGCCAACGTATGGCTTGGGCGATTGGTATGACGCTTTTCCCCGATAAATCGTACGTCAAAATCACGGGTCGTCTGATTAATTGCACCGCCGAGCGCAACTCGATTCTCTACTGGTCGAATGTGGCTACAAGTGTCAACGACGACTACCAAATCATATTTCCCGAATCGACCGATTTTGGTGTCTATCACGCCAAAAACAGCTTTGTACGCTGGCCTTTGAGCGATGCTCCATATTGCGGCAACGATGCCTACACGGCCGGCATTGACTGCTCGTGGTGGAAGAACCACCCCGAATCGGTCTCGATATTTGCCTACGATCTGCAAGACGACTTCATTGCGGGTTACGACCACGGCAAAAAGGCGGGTACTATGCTTGTGGGCAACCACAATATCAACAAGGGCGGCAAACTCTGGCAGTGGGGCCCGCGTGCCTACGGCCACGCTTGGGATTGCCAAACGCTGACCGATGCCGACGGCCCATATGTCGAACTGATGGTTTCGGCCTACTCCGACAACCAACCCGACTATTGCTGGCTGAATCCCTACGAGGTCAAGGAGTTTACGAGCTACTGGTACGGTATCCGCGATTTGAACAACGTCAAGCGCGGCAACCAATTCGCAACGGTCAATATGGAGTGCCGTCCGGAGGGGAAACTCTTTGTGGCGGTCAATACTACCGAACGTAGAGAGGGTGCCGTTGTGAAAGTAGTCAATTCGGACGGCAAGGTGCTCGTCGAGAAGAGTGCCGATATTGCTCCCGATGCTCCGTTTGTCGAGGAGTTTGGAGTCGGAGCGGCAGCCATAGCCGACCGCACGCAACTGACGCTCACCGTCAGCGCTGCCTCGGGCGAAGAGCTGATAAGTTACACTCCGCGCAACCCCGACACCTCCAAACCGATGCCCGAAACCGTTAAACCTCCCAAAAAACCGTCGGAGACAGACAATATCGAGGAGCTCTATTTTACGGGAATGCGCAACGTGCAGTTCCACAATGCCCACGTGGTGGCCGAGGAGTATTTCGAAGAGGCTCTGCGTCGCGACCCGGGCGATACCCGATGCAATACCCAAATGGGTGTCTACTATCGTCAGCGCGGTGAGTGGGAGAGGGCGGCAGGCTATCTGCGCACCGCTCTGAAACGTCAGACCAACGACTACACACGTCCGCGCGACGGAGAGTCGATCTACAATCTCGGCCTGATTCTGAAACATCAAGGTAAGACGGAGGCCGCCACCGACACGCTCTATCGTGCCGTTTGGGACTACGAGTATGCCTCGCCTGCCTACTACCAACTGGCTCAGATGTCGTTCGCGGCAGGCAATATGGCCGATGCCCACGAGCAACTGTCGAAAGCTATACTCTACAACGGTGCCAATCTTGAAGCCAAGAACCTCTTGACAACTCTACTTCGCAAAGAGGGCAAAACCAACCAGGCGAAGGCTTTGGCCGAAGAGGTGCTGGCTTTCGATCCGCTGAACTTCTATGCTGCCCACGAACTGGGTATTATGGGTGGCGATATGGCCGCTGCCAACACGCTGTTGCGCGGTCAGGTGGAGTCCTACTTGGAGTTGGCCGTCTACTACCTGAACAATGCCTGCCCCGAAGAGGCGGAAGAGATACTGCTTGCGGCCGACAAGATGACCGCCTATCCGACCGTTAAATACTATCTTGGTGCACTCGCCGACAAAGCCGGCAAAAAGGTGGCTGCACAAAACTATTTCAAGGCTGCTGCGGCACTGCCAATCGACTACTGTTTCCCGTTCCGCTTGGAGACCGAACCTGTCTACGACAAAGCATTGGAGTATTTGGGCGACGATGCCAAAACATATTACTACTATGGCTCTCTGATGTTCGACAAGCAGCCCGACCGTGCTATGAAATATTGGCAGAAGGCTGTCGAAATTGAACCCGACTTTGCAATGGCGCTGCGCAACCTTGGCTGGGGCTACCGCTTCCACGTGAAGGATTACGCCAAGGCTATCGAGTATTATGAGCGTGCCATTGCTGCCGACCGCGCCGGTGAGGCTACGTTCCTCGACGAGTTGGACCAAATTTACGAACTGACCAACACCCCTGTCGAGCGTCGTTACGCTATGCTGCATTCGCACCACGACGTGGCCATGAAACGCTACGAGTCGCTCACTCGCAAGATACGTATGATGGCTTTCGTGGGCGATTTGGACAACGCTTACGAATACCTTATGACGGGTTCGTTTGCACGTCGCGAACATATTGAGGATTTGCACGATATCTATGTCGACGTATGTCTGCTCTCGGCCGATCGTCAGATGCAGGCCGGCAATGGCGACGGCGCAGTAGTGTGGTGCCTGAGAGCCGACGAGTATCCTGCCAACCACTTCTATGCCAAATTGGAGTATTACGCTCGCCGCTCGCAGATCTATTATATGACCGCCGAGGCCTACCGTATGGCAGGCAACGAGCCAAAGGCGGCGGAGTACTACCGCAAGGCGGCCGAGAATGAGACCCGCAACACCGATTTCAACTACTTCAAGGCACTTGCTCAAAAGCAACTCAATCCGAAAGCCGATGTGAAGCCCCTCTATACGTCGCTTGTCGAGTCGGGCAAAGCAAAGGTTACAACCTATGTCGAGAACTTTTTTGAGTCGTTCGATTCGGGATTTGTTCCAAACGACATAAATTCGCAGGCCTATTACACTGAGGGCCTCGGGTATATGGGTTTGGGTAAAAACAAGGAGGCGGTCAAGGCATTCAGAAAGGCTTTGGAGTGCCACGCCGACAATCTTTGGGCAAACTTCTACCTTAACAAATTGCAATAAATGAGAGCCGTATTATCAATCATATCACTTGTGGCCGCACTGTTGTCGGTCTCCTGCAAGCCTGCCGAACAGAACGGCCGTTGGAGCGAAGAGCGTGCCAACGAGTGGTGGAGTCGTCAGGAGTGGCCCGTGGGGTGCAACTACGTCCCCTCGTATGCCATAAACCAAATTGAGTTTTGGCAGCCCGAGACTTTCGACGAGAAGGTTATCGACCACGAGTTGGGATTGGCCGAGAGCCTCGGATTCAATACCCTGCGCATCTATCTGCACGAGATTCTCTGGCAGGCCGACCGCGAGGGCTACAAACAGCGCATCGACCGTTTTATGGATATTGCGCAACGTCACGGCCAAAAGCTGATCATCACATTCTTTACCAACGGCGGGTTCTACAACGACCCCCGCTTGGGTGAGCAACCACAGCCTGTCGATGGCGTCCATTCGTCGAACTGGATTCAAAGCCCCGGCTCGCACATTGTCAACGACCCCTCGGCGTGGGCACCACTGAAAGAGTATATTCAAGATATTCTGACCACCTACAAGGATTCGGACAGAGTGCTCTACTGGTGCCTCTACAACGAACCCGAGAACCTGCGCAGCGGCGGCGACAACAAGCCGTCGGCCGAGAGTCTGCCTCTGCTCAAAGAGGTCTTTCGGTGGGCTCGCGAGGTCGACCCTTCGCAACCGCTCTCCTCGCCGATATGGATACGGCCCGGGCAGAAAGGGGCAACCACAAAACTCGATATAGTGAGCTGGATTTGCGATAATGTCGACATCATCACCTTCCACTGCTATTACGACGACGAGTTGGAAACCTATATTTCAATGCTCAAACGGCTCAATCGTCCAATGGTTTGTCAGGAGTATATGGGCCGCCCGAAATCGACATTCCAATATTCGCTCCCGATATTCAAACGCGAAAAAATCGGAGCCATATCGTGGGGTCTGGTACGCGGCAAGTGCGGTTTCTTTATGCCTTGGGGCAGTTGTGCCGGCGATCCAATGCCCAAGGTTTGGTTCCACGACATCTTCAACCCCGACGACACCCCTTACGATGCCGACGAGATTGAGTTTATAAAATCGCTCACGCTCTGTGATAACGACAAATGAAACCAATGAACAAGATGAATATAACGATAGCTTTGCTTGCGGCCGTAATGTGTTCGACCGCTTGCGGTAAACACGCGGTCGGGCCAACCGACAACACGTCTGTGAAGATTCACAGGGTTGCCGAGTTGAATCTTCTGCCCGAGAGCGTCGATTCTCACCGTGGCGAGGAGGCTTACAGCGTACTCGAACCCATTAAGGCCTATATGCAGGTTGTGCCTGCAACCACCCTGAAAACCGCCACCCCAATCTATGCCCGCGTGAAGATGTTGGCCGACAGCACGTTCCTGCTGATGTACCAAAACGCCAATTCGGCCTCGACGGTCTACTATTCAAGGTCGAACGACCTTTGCGAGTGGCAGGAGGGTCAGGCGCTCTTTGCACCCTATGTGGTGACAACGCCGGCCGGTTCCGATATGCGCAAATACTCGGCAGGCGATGCAGTGGTGCTCTCCAACGGTGATATTTTGGCCGTCGCAGGTTTCCGCGCCAACAGCGGCTACCGCTACTATCCCGAGTGCAACGGCATCAGCATTCGCCGTTCGACCGACAACGGCTTCTCGTGGGGCGAGGAGCAGATCATTTATAGCGGAACAGTGTGGGAGCCCTATCTGTTGGAGTTGCCAAACGGCAAACTGCAATGCTACTTTACCGACGCCGAACCCGTTTTGCGCAATTCGGGTACGAGCGTGGTGGAGTCGACCGATGGCGGCGCAACGTGGTCGTCTACGGCAGTGGGCGATTGCTACAAGGTCATTCGTCAGTATAAATACGACAACCGGGGCACGGCCATCTACACCGACCAAATGCCCTCGGTACGTATGCTTAACGACGGTCATACGCTGCTGGGCTTTATGGAGGCTCGGTTGGAGGACGACGCCTCGTCGGCCACCAGTACCTACAAAATGTCGCTCGTCTATGGCCGTGACGATTGGAAACACCTCTCGGAGGGCGAAACAGGCCCCGAAGACCGTCAGACCAATCTCTTCAAGGGAGCGGCAGGTTACGTGGCGCAGTTCGCTTCGGGCGAAACGGTCATCTCCTGCAATATCGGCAGCACATTCAGTATGAAGTTGGGCAGCGCCGACGGACGCACTTTTAATGGTGCTACTTGGGCTTCGGGTTGGTTTCAACCCTTTTCGGGCGTCGGCTATTGGGGCTCGACAGAGATCTGCTCGTCGCACGAGATAATTGGCACGATGCACTCTTCGACAGGCATACAGATTGGCAAATTCTACCTTAACCACCGCATTGATGCTCCGTTGCAGACAACAACCCTCGACGGACTCGGCAACGAGTGGCAGAACGATCAGGCACTTGTTCTGTGCAGTGCTTCGGACTACTCCGAAGTGGCCATTCGCGCCGCGCACGATGCCGACAACCTCTGCCTGCTGGTCGAACGCTCGGACCGCTATCTGAACTCGGCCGATAGTACGGTGCTCTATGTGCAGGGCTGCTCGCTCGATGCGCTCGACAGCAGTGCCGCCCTGAAAATAGTGATCTTGCCCGACGGCTCTTTCAGCTGTATGCGTCGTAACGACCGCGTGTGGAGTGAAACCTCACTCGACCGTGTAAAGTGCAAAACCACCGTAGTCGGCACCCCCGACGACGGGCGCAGCGACGTGGGTTATCTCTCCGAAATTGTTATTCCGTTTTCGGTAATCGGCTACGTGGGTGGCGACTATGTGGCCTTTGATGCCGAGTCGTACGACGGTGACCAAACAGACACCTTCACAAATGCCGTTTCGACGAAGCCGCAGACGTGGATGCGAATCAAAATCAAATAGATACACATATTTACGAATAACCAATAAATCAATAGAAAAATGAATGCAAAACTGTTAATTTGCCTTTCGCTTGCAGCGATGACGGCCGTGGTTGGGTGTAAAGACCCAAACGAAAATAATCCCGATGTGGGTGGCGATATGATGCTTTCGGTCAATGTTTCGACACCTTTTGCTGTCGGGAAAAGCAGTTGGAGCAAGGGCGACAAAGTGGTTGTTGCCTCCGACAAGAGCAACACTACTACGGTGATGACCGCAGGTGCAAACGGTACGACCGCCTCGTTCGAAGGCAGTTCGATCGAGGGCAACAAATTTTATGCCCTCTACCCGTCGGTCGAGGGTACGACCTTCAACGGCTCGGCTTTCGAATTTAACATTCCGGAGAGTTGTGCCTATGTTGCCGATGCCGTTCAGTCGGTAATGACCCTTTCGGGTAGTGGTACGGTAAGCGCAGGCGTGGCTCTCAAACCGGTTTGCGGCATATTGGAGGTGACTTTCACCGGCAGCACCATTGTGCGCGAGATGTCGGTTTCAAGCAGCGTCGGCATTGCCGGTGCTGCCAAAGTTGGGGTTGATAACGGTTCCGTACTGGAATGTTCGGCCAAAAAACTGACCGTGACCGATATGAATTTGACCGTTTCGGGCAGTCAGATCGTCGACATTGCACTTCCGGTGGCAACATACCCCGATCTTACAATCACGCTTGTCGACGGCGACGGCACTGAATTTTCGCAAGATTTCACCAATGTTGCCTGCACCGCTTCGGCGCCTGGCAAGGTAGAGGTGGCTTACAGTTCGGCAATAGATTTGTCGGCCACCGAAAGCTCGAACTGCTATGTGGTATCGGGCGAGGGCTCCTATAAGTTTGCAACCAAAAAGGTCGACGGAACCGAGCTCAGCGGCGCCAATGCCGCTATGCTTTGGACGAGCGTCGAGTGCGAGTGGGTGCTCAACGAAGACGAGAGCGCAACGGCCGTCAAGTCGGTTGTAACGCCCAAAAACCCAGAGTGGGTTATCAAAGATGTCGACTACGATGCCGAAAGTAAGATGATTTCGTTCAAAACTACCGGCAATGTCGGAAACGCCGTAATAGCACTCTACAACGTCAGCGGCAACGACCGTACAATAGTTTGGACGTGGCACATCTGGGCTACCGAAAAGAGCCTCGACGAGATGAAGGTTGCCGATTGGCAGAGCAAGATTCTGGTCTCCAACGACCAGAAACTCTCGTGGTTGGACCGCAACCTTGGCGCTACCGCCATTAATAATGTCGATGATGTTCGTGCTTTTGGTGCCTACTACCAATGGGGCCGCAAAGATCCGTTTACGGGTGCCGGCAAGGTTGGTGCAGGTACTCTGAAAGAGGATAGTACTACCACCTTTACGAGTGGATTCGCTGCCAAAGACGACGTGCCTTTCGGCAGCGCATCAATGCCTTGGTTGGCCAACGCCGACTTCGGTGGTGTCGATTTCGCGGTCAGCGACGTGCCGACTTCTGTCGAAGAGACGGCCAAAATTCCTATGACCTTTGTGTCCGACGGGACAAATTGGGCCAGCGATATTGCTCTGACGGCTTGGGGTGACGGAGTTTCGCCGTTTACCAAGTGGCAGGATTGGGCAACCGATGCAGAAGAGACCGAATCCTATACCGACGGCGTGCGCAAAGCAGCTGCCAAGAGCAACAACGACCCCTGCCCGACAGGCTACCGAGTGCCTACTTGCGAGGAACTTTGGAGCTCGTTCGCCTGCTGGACGGCCGACAACAGCGGTGGATACAACTACACGATCCACTGGTCGGAGAACGTGACCACCGCACGAAGCAAAACCAATTATGGCCGACTGATAAAGAGCTATGCCGACGAAGACAAAACGACTCGTTTCCCCTGCTGCGGTCATCGTCAGTCGGGTCTGGTCGCTTCGTCGGGTGAGGCTGTTTACTATTGGACTTCAACAATCGATCGCAACCAATTAAACAGCAGCAAAAACTACGCTTTCCGTTGGCTCATCGGCTCCAATATGCGTATCGAGGGTAGCGGCTCGTTTGCCATTGCTCGTCCGGTACGTTGTGTGGCCGTCGAGAAGTAGTCTTGAAACAGCAGTTCCACAGTCTGTCGGGGGTGGAAAAAGTCAAATCTTACCGCCCCCAAAGGCTTGCGGACCATATAATGAATCGTTATGAAAAATTGCTTATTGTTTGGTAGAGTGAATATTGTATTGCTTCTTTCGGCGGCCGTATCGCTTTTGGGCGCCTGCAAAAACAACGTGCCCGTCGTCCCCGACGAGGGCGTAGATTTTGCCACAGTGCTGGCAACTGTCAATGAGTGCCGGTCGGAGAGCAACTTTGTTGTTGCAGTCGACGAGTCGGCCGACTCGATTGTGGTCTGTCTTGCTCGCGACAACCGACAGATAGCCCTTTCGAAGGAGGACGCGCAACTCATCACCACTTCGCTGCCCTCGCCAATCGACTCTAAGGCGGTCGAATCGTTACTGCCCGACGATTATGCAACCCAAGGCAAGCTCTTGATTGTCAACACCGGCCGCGATTTACGCCTTTTTGCTCCCGACGGCAGCAAGGCGGTGTTGGGTAGCGACATAAATATTGCCTACAATCCGCCGTTGCCGACAGTTGGTGAGGGTCAGACGCTCAATGTGCTGATGATTGGCAACAGCCTTACATCGGATACCGCCGAACATCTGCCGCGCATCTTGGCCGATATGAACATCGACAATGTAAATATTTCGGAGATCTATCACGGCGGCTTTACGCTCCAACAGCACAATGCCTATTTCGACTTGAACAACAAATGTTGCCACTACATCTACTCGGCAGGCGATGCCGACTGGACGGAGTTCGACCCGACTGCGTTGGACGATTGTGCTGCCGAGGTGCTCGCTACGCGCACTTGGGACATTGTCACGATTCAGGAGCACACGGGCGACGCGGCAGCTTGGAGCTGGACCGACCAGGAGAAAGCGGCCATTATGGCCATCATCAACCGCATCTATGCCGCACAACCCACTCACCGCCCGACATTGGTCTATCTGCTCTCGCACGTCTATGGCAAACGCTTCTATAAAGATACCACACTTTGGGACTGGTTCGACGGCGACCAAAACAAGATGTACGAAACCTGTCTGGAACGCATACCCCACATCTTGGCCGAAACACCCATTGACCGCTATCTCTCCAACGCCACCGCGGTGCAGAACCTGCGTACCTCGACGCTCAACAAGACCCACCCGCTCGATTTGAGCCGCGACTGCATTCACTCCGATTACGGCATTACCCGCTTCTGCGAGTCGGCCACCTTCTTTCAATCGGTGTTGGCTCCCTGTCTGGGTCGCGATATTTCGGAGTCGACCTACACCTATTCGAAGAGCGACTCCCGGCCCGGCTACTATACCACGCCCGTGACCGACGAGAACCGTATGGTGGCAATCGAGGCGGCCAAATATGCCGTGGCGGAGCCGCTTAAAATCACACGAATGAGCCCCGAAGAGCCTGAACCCGAGGTGGTGAGCTACGTTTGGCGTCTGTGCGACAACCTGATAACCCTCTCCGACGGGGTCGACTTCACGGTTTCCAATGCCGGTACGCCTTCGGGTATAGAGTGGACGGTTTCGGGTACGGGGTGCGGTAAGGCCTCGATGCCGATGGTTCAGAGCGGCACCAACAACCGCTACAAAATTGGCACCGGCGGCGACTACATAAGCCCATTTGTGTTGAAAACCTCGGCGCTGGCCGACAAGCAGATCAATAAGATTACGGTCTGTGCATCGATGGCCTCGGCCGACTACACCGCCCACGTCAAAGCTACGGTCGGTTCAACCACCTATGTCGATTCAGATGTGGCTTTGAGTACGACCGATGTGAAACTTACCGGTCACCCCTACACAGGCTACGGCAGTGCTTCGGGCGACATTGTGGTAGAGATAACCAACAACGGCCCCTTCTTCATTTATAACGTCACGGTCGAATACCAACAATAGAGTTGGGTTCGGCCGTCGACAGTGATTCGTCGAGAATGCTATAAGAGTTTTTCGACCTTGCCGGCTATGCTCTCGGGGGTGATGCCGAGCATACAGCCGTAGTGCCCAAAAAGGCAGGCGGTCTGGCCCGAGGCCGAGCAGGGGCGGCAGGGCATATCAAGCCCCAAGGCCGAGTCGGGACGTTGACCGTAGCCGCAGGAGTCCAAATAGGGGTGAGTAGCGCCCCAAAGCGAAACCACGGGTGTGCCTGCCAACGAACAGAGGTGCAACACGGGGTTGTCGACCGTGACCACCGCATCGAGCACCGAGAGTGCTTCCAACTCTTCGGGGAGCGTGCAACGGCCCACAAGCGACACCACGCCGCGTCGACGACGTTCCACACCCTCGCCGAACTGTTGTTCGTAGCGTCCCTCACCCAAGATGAACACACGCCGGCAACTCTTCAAGAGCAACTCCACAAGGCGGTCGGTTTGGGGCAGCGGGTAGCATTTGCCTTTATGTTTCGAAAAAGGCGCTATGCCAACCCACGGGCCCTCTTTTTTGCCTGCCAAATTGGTTAGCAGCGACGACTGCTTGTTGCGCGGAGCACGTCTTACAAAAGCGGGCATCGAAACCTCGAACCCAAGTTTGTTGAAGGTGTCGGTGGCGCGTTGCAGGGTCGAAGGGTGCTGTATGAGTACCTTGCGGAACTTGCGGGTCATCAACTCTTTCTGACGGCGGCCGCTCTCAATCGAAGCGTGGCGGCAGCGGTGGCGCACCCCTAAAAGCATACGCCACGAACGGGACGAACCCTCCAAATCGGCTATTCCGTCGACTCTTAGTCGCTTCAAATCGCGCACCAGTCGCAGGTGTCCGACCACTCCACGGTAGAGATCGCCCTTCGAAAAGGCAATAAAATCGATATTTTTGATTTTGGCAAAAAGCGGCACGTACTGCGCGTCGGTTGCCACAGTGATGTGCAGCTCGGGGTGGGTTGCGCGCAGCTCACCCACGGCCAAAACGACCATTGCCGTCCGACCCAAATCGGTCAGACGAACCACGAGCAGATGCTCAACAGGGTCGGTTTTGTGAGATTTCAATATCCTCATCAGGTCACAAATATAAGCATTTATAAAAACAATGTCCAAAGAGATGCGCCCGATTCGGGAAAAATATTTATATTTGCGAGGTGTATACCCATTTGAAAAGAGAGATGAAACTATCCATACGCCTTGTTTTTGTGTTGCTCGTCGTGGCGGCTACTGCACCCGTCGAAGCACAAACCAACAGCCAGAAGGTCAAAGATTATATTGCCCGTTATGCTCCTATTGCCATTGAGCAACAGGCGCTCTATGGTATTCCGGCAAGCATCACTCTGGCTCAGGGCATTGTTGAGTCGAACTTTGGAACGTCGTTTCTGGCCACCACCCACAACAACCATTTCGGCATCAAGTGCGGCGGAACGTGGTCGGGGCGCTCGGTGGGCAAGGTCGACGACGAGAAGGACGACAAAGGACGCGACAAGGAGAGCTGTTTCCGCAGCTATAATTCCGATTCCGACTCCTTTACCGACCACTCGCTATTTCTGTCGGAGCGCAGTCGTTACAGTGGGTTGTTCGACCTCGATGTCTACGACTACAAGGGCTGGGCACGCGGTCTGAAAGCGGCAGGCTATGCCACCAATCCCCAGTATGCCGATATGCTCATCGCACGCATCGAAACCTACGAGCTCTACCGCTACGACCATATGACCGTGGCCGAGTTTACTACCTCTTCACAGAGCGACAATAATGACCCGACGGCTCGGCAGGAATCAAAACCAACTACCGTTGCCGCCGATCGCGCAGTGCCGGAAGAGGTTATTGCCACCATAAACCCCGACAACTTCACGGTGTCGCTCAACTCGGTGGCAGGTTACGGCATATACTCCTCGGAGGGCGCACGTTACGTGGTGGCTCGTGCAACCGACACTCTGGACGGCATTGCCGATGCTACTGGTATCGCTGTCAGTCGCCTTCGCCGCTACAACCGTCTGCCCAAAGAGTCGGTCGTTATGGAGGGTCAGCGTATCTTCATAGAGGCGCGTTAGTTTAGAAACATCATTTTTGCAACACTGTCGAAATATACTTTTGTAGAACCAATCACACCTATTTATGGAATCCCACGCGGAGTTAAGAAGAGAGATTATTGACACACTCGAAAAGAAATCGGCACTAAAACAGGCCGTCTTTGACCGTACATTTGCCCTTTTGGGCGACATCAAGGAGGCACTGCACGAACTATCGACCGAAATCGACGAAGAGACCGACGAAACTATTGATCGTCGTATCCGCATCGAATACCGCGACCGCGGCAAATTCGAGGCCCAAATTCAGGTGGCCGGCGATATGTTGATTCTGACAATGCACACCAACGTGTTCCGTTTCCCCTCCGACCACGAGGTTTGGAAGACCGACTATGTGGCAGCCGATCGTCAGAACGCCTTTTTTGGGGTGATCAATGTCTACAACTTTCTGGCCGACTCTTTCAAATACAACCGCTCGGAGGACGAGGGCTATCTGATTGGTCGCATCTTTGTCAACCGCGAGGGGGCTTTCTTTGTCGACAGCAAGTGGCCCAATCAGTGGAATGTCGAGGAGTTCGGCACTCAACTCATCGACCGCGACAAAGTGTTGCAGATTCTCGAATCGGCCATACTCTACTCGCTCCACTTCGACCTGCTCATTCCGCCTTACGAAACCGTAAAACAGGTCAATGTTGAGCAATTCAACTCCAAACTCGAAAATTCAAAGCTCCAAACAGGCAAACGTATGGGTTACGACTTCGACGCCGAAGATTTGTAGCCAACACCTTATACAACACCCTTTTATCAAGTCCGATTATGAAAAAAAATATCTGCTCCCTGCTGCTTTTGGCGGCAATTTCGACCGAAGCATTGGCCGTTCCTGCCATTAACAAGCCGGTTAAACGTACCCTTCCCGACGGTAGCGAGATAACGATTCGCGTCTATGGCGACGAATTTTACAGCTACAAAACCACCATCGACGGTTACAACATCGTCGAGGCCGCCGACGGTTACTTCTACTATGCCGCGGCCACGGGCAGCGTTTTGAAGAGCGTCGGGGTGAGAGCCAACGACCCCGCACGACGCACCAAGACCGATGCCGCAGCGCTGCAAAAGGTACGCAAGGGCATTTCGGGCAGTGTGGCGATGCAGGCCAATCGTGCCGCACGCAAAGAGCGCGGGGTTGCCGAGCCAAATAAGGTGGGCGAGATGTACGACCGTAACGGTCGACTACGCACACTGGTTATTCTGGTGAGCTTTGCCGACAAGGATTTCTCGGTCTCCGACCCGAAAACGGCCTTCTCCAACCTGCTCAACGAGGACGGTTACAGCCGCAACGGTTCGACAGGCAGCGCGTGGAACTACTATCACGACAACTCTTTCGGGCAGTTTAACCCCGAATTCGACGTGGTGGGCCCCTATAAGCTCAGCCGCACACGTGCCTACTATGGCGCACAACAGACAAGCGGCTCGACCACTTCAAGTGATGTGCGTGCTGCACAAATGGCCTACGATGCCTGCCGTGCCGCCGATTCAGATGTCGACTTTGCCGAATACTCCGAAAATGGCGTTGTGCGCGACGTCTTCATCTTCTACGCCGGAGCCAATGAGGCCGAAGGCGCCGACGCAAATACCATTTGGCCGCACCGCTGGCAGTTCTATGTCGGCTCAAACATCGATGTAAACGCGTCGCTGTTGATCGACGGAGTGAGGTTGCGCAACTACGCCTGCTCGTCGGAGCTGCGCGGCTCAAACGATACGCCGAGTGTTCCGGACAACAATATTGCCAATATCGGCACCTTCTGCCACGAGTTCGGCCACGTGTTGGGCTGGTGTGACTACTATGTTACCGACGGTTCCGACACCGGCGCCGTTACTCCCCGTTCGATGTCGCTTATGTCGTCGGGCAACTACCTGAACGAGAGCCGTACACCGCCGTCGACCTCGGCTTTTGACCGCTACTTGGTCGGCTGGCTCACTCCCGACGAGATTTCGGCGTCGGGCAACTATTCGCTCGGCACGCTCAACGCCACCAACAAGGCATTTATGATCCGCTCGGGTGTGGACGGCGAGAGTTTCTTTATCGAAAATCGCGACAAAACCTCTAAATGGGATACCTATATGACCGGCGAATATGCCGATAAAACTTATCAGCCGTCGACTGTCGACGGCCTGCTGGTCTATCACATCGACCGTTCGGACAGCTACATCTCGAACTGGTACTCCAACTCACCAAACAACGACGGCCGCCACGAATGTATGAAGATCGTGCGCTCCGACAACACCTCGAAGTCGCCGACACGTTGGTTCTTCCCGGGGCTTGATAAGAAAACCTCAATCAACTCGACCGACGTTCCGGAGTATCTCTGCTGGTCGGGCAAGTCGAACGGTATCAACATCAGCGATTTGACGATCGATGCCGCCAAGACGGCAACATTTACGGTGACGGTTAACGGCGCCGGTTCGCTCACAGGCAAAGTCGTCGACCTCTATGGCAACGGCTTAGCCTCGGCCACGGTCGCACTCTATGCACCAAAAAGCGCCCCCTCGAAAGGCGGTTTAAGAGCGATGACACTAACCTCGGGTGCGGCCCTCTATTCGGCCACTACCGACGTTAATGGCAATTTCAACCTGACCGACATCGAGAGCCGCGACTATACACTTGAAATTACCCTCGACGGATATTGCAGCCATACGGCTGCCTGTACCGTGATACCGACCTCGAATACCTACAACGTCACTATGGTACGCTCGGTGGTCGAGGAGAATATGACCCACGTCAAGTGGTACACCGATATTAACTCGGCCATTGGCAATGGCGGACAGCCGCTCATTGGAGCTGCCAAGTTTCTGCTATCCGACATTCCGGTTACTACCGACGCGGCTTTGTTGGCAGGTGTCGAGATGCAGGTCTATGCCACCTGCACCGCGACCGCAGTGGTATTTTTGAACAACAACAAAGTCGGCTCGAAGAGCTGTGATCAAGCCGTCAAGGGGAGCAGAGTCTATGCCGACCTGACCTCTCTGAACATACACATTGGTGCCAATGACCAACTGATAGTCGGCTTCGAGGTGACCGAATACGACGCCAAGGGTTATCCCTTTCTTACCGACGAAGGGCCGCTGGTCGAGGGTAAGGGTAATTTGGTGTCGGAAGACGGCGGCAAAACCTGGCAATATTTCCCCGAAAACGCCAACCTGATAATTGGAGCCTACTTCTCGTTCCCCCAGGCCGATGGCGCGGAGCTTGCGGCCTCTGCCAAAACGCTATATGTGGGCGACTGCCTGAAACTCCACTACACCGTGCAGCCCACGGGTTCGAAAGCTGTTGTCGATTGGATTTCGAGCGACAACGATGTGGTAGTTGTTGAAGACGACGTGATAACTGCCCGCAAGGTGGGTACGACCGAGGTCTCGGGCAGCTTCAAATCCTCGACGCTCGGCCCCGTTTCGGTGACGGTTTTGCCCGAGATAGAGCAGATAGACATCACCACCGATCAGGCTTCGATGAGTGCCACGGTCAAATGGACCTCCAAGGCCGAACGTTCGGAGTGGGTTGTCAGATACAGTACTGCGACCGAGGTGACCAAGAAAAAAGTCACCTCCAACAAGTGCGAGGTGGTATTGGAGGGACTCGAACCCGAAACCGACTACAACCTGAGCATCGGCGGAAAGCGTTCTGTCGATACGTACGACTATTGGGGCTATACCGATAAAACATTCCGCTCTGCCAAGGCGCTGGATATCGCAACAATCACCTTCGACAAAGCCGAGTTGGAGATTCAGGTCGACGCAACGCGTACCTTAAAGGCAACGTTTACCCCCGAGAAAGTCTACGACAGCACTCTGTTGTGGAGTTCGTCCGATCAGACGGTGGCCACGGTAAGCGCGGAGGGCGTATTGAAAGGCGTTGGCGTTGGTACTGCCGTCATTACGGTTAAGGCCAAAACGGGTTCGGCTTCGGCTACCTGCAATGTCAAAGTGGTGAAGGGTATGGGCGAACTGACCGTGGTAGAATACGGTCAGCACGACGCTCTGCTCTCGTGGCAGGGCTCGCCGCACACAGGCGACTGGCGCATCGACGTTCAGAACCGCAACAGCGGCATAACCGAATTGACGACCCAACAGCAACAGACCCTGTTCCTCGACCGCCTCAACTACGACACCGCTTACGATGTGACCGTTACGGCAATCTTGTCGGACGGTAGCGACGGGGCGCAAAACAGCATCGAGGTTGTGACCCTCGCCAAAGACGGGCGCTATCCCAAAATGTTGGGTGTCAAGGGCTCATATGCGGCCGACGATGATATAACGCTGCGCGTGGGCAACATCACGGGCACCATTGAGCGCGTCGACTGGACGGCCGACGGCGCTGCCGTGACCGCGCCGCAGATCAAACTCAAAGCCGGTTCACACACCATTGTTGCAACGGTGACCACTGTTGACGGCAAGGTTCAGAAGTTTATTAAATTTATAACAGTTAAATAGCCCGAGATTATGAAGAGAGTATTGAAATATGCGGCAGCAGTTGCCACTGTGGCAATGCTGTGGAGTTGCGTTAATAACGAAGAGAAGATTCAACAGCGCATTACGGAGTTCTGCGGACAGACCGAAATGGGCATATATAACGGCAACAGCAAGATATATGCCTTTGAGCCGGAGACGCAGCAGGTGGCATTTGCCGCCTCCGAGAAGACCTGCCGTTTGCAGGCCGACGACCTGTCGCTCTTTGTGCAGTATGCGCTTACGGGCAATGTGACCGAAAATGGTACGGTTAAGGTGACCATAACCTCGCTTGGGGTCGATAACGTGGCTGTCAAGAACATAGATATGACCGTCAAGAAAATCGACGGCAACAAACTATACCTCTGGCAGTCCGACAAACAGTACGGACACCTTATCTACTGGGAATTTTGAGCCTCCCTACGGCCGATGACCGTTAGGAGAGTTGCTGCAACTCAATGAGTTTGGCGTAAATGCCCTTTGCCGCCAACAGTTCGGCGTGGGTGCCTTGTTCGGCTATGTGGCCGTGGTCGATGACTATGATGCGGTCGGCACCCCTGATTGTGCTAAAACGGTGGGCTATGACCAGCGAGGTTCGGCCGCTAAGGAGTTTGTCGAGTGCCTGTTGAACAAGTACTTCGCTCTCGGTGTCGAGTGCCGAGGTGGCCTCGTCGAGAATCAGAATCTCCGGATTTTTCAGTACGGCACGTGCAATGCTCAATCGTTGGCGTTGCCCGCCCGAAAGTTTTGCGCCCCGATCGCCGATGTTGGTTTGGTAGCCCATAGGGGTTTCGAGTATGAACTCTTCGGCGTTGGCCACGCGTGCGGCCTTGCAAACCTCCTCCATTGTCGCCTTGGAGTTGCCCAAACGTATGTTGTTCTCAATGGTGTCGTTAAACAGTACGGTCTCTTGCGAAACTATGCCCAACAGTTCGCGCATTGCGTGTAGGTCGTAGCTGCGCAGATCTTTGCCGTCGATCAGAATCTCGCCGCTGCAAACGTCGTAGAAGCGCGGAATGAGGTCCGATATGGTCGATTTGCCGCCACCCGAGGGGCCTACAAGCGCAACAGTCTGTCCGCGCTCGATCTTGAAGCTCACCCCGTCGATAATCTCGCGGTCTTCGTAGCGGAAGTGTACGTTGCGGAACTCGATAGAGCTGTTGAAGGTCTGCGGCGCAATGGCACCCGAATCGGACTTAATGGTGGTTGAGGTATCCAACAGCGCCAGCACGCGCGTGCCGGCTGCAATACCTTGATTGATATTGGCAAATGCGTCGGTGAAAGAGCGCATCGGGCGCGTAATCTGCGAGAATATTGCAAGATAGGCGATGAAGGCACTGCCCGAGAGCGAGTCGCCGCCCAGAACGAGCGTTCCGCCGAATATCATCAGACCGGCCGCAGCGGCGATGCCCAGAAATTCGCTTGCCGGTGAGGCGAGCTGCTGGCGGTACATCATACGCCGCGTTATGGTCGAGAAGGTATCGTTGACCTTGTGGAACTTGTCGCGGAAATAGTCCTCGGCATTATAGCTCTTGATGACCTTGACGCCCGAGAGCGACTCGTCGAGAATTGAGGTCAACTCGCCGAAGTTCTGCTGTGCACGCAGTGCAGGGTGGCGCAATCGTTTGACAATCTGCCCGATGAGCAGTGCAACCAATGGCAGATAGACGACCGAAAAAATGGTCAGTTTCCACGAAATGGCCACCATAGCCACAATGTAGCCGATGATTAGAAACGGTTCGCGAAAAGCCACTTGCAGGGTGTTGGTAATGCAAAACTGTACGGTGGTGATGTCGGAGGTAATGCGCGCCATAATGTCGCCTTTGCGCTCTTGGCTGAAAAACGACAGGTTGAGACCTATGACATTGTCGTAAACGCGGTTGCGCATATTGCGCAACGTGTTGATTTTCATATTCTCGACCGTGCGTTGACCCAGATAGCGAAACAAGTTGCTCAACAGCGACGAGCAGGTGACGAAGATAGCCAGCACGATGAGAATGTTGATGGTTTTGTAGTTGGTGCCGTAGATGCTGTAAAGCAGGTAGTTCAGAAAATCGCGGACGAAATCCATCGAGAAAGCCACTTTGGGCATTGTTGTCACCTGTGCGATGATCTCACCTTCGCCGAAGAGTGTCTGCAACAACGGAATAATCAATACGAAGTTAAAGGTATTGAACAGTGCGTAGAACAGTGTGTAAAAGAAGTAGGGTATTGCGTATTTCTCAATCGGTCGTGCGAAACCGAGTAATCTCCAATATGTTTTCATCGGCGGTGGTTTTCTCTGCTTTGAACCACAAAAGTAACCAAATTATTGTGAGTTTCGGTAATAAAACTCTATTTTTGTGACACTATCGAAAAATATGTAAACATTTCAATATGAACAAACGAGTACTGAGCGGAATCCGCTCGACGGGCCAGCTCCATTTGGGCAACTATTTTGGCGCATTGCGCAACTTTGTCAAACTTCAAGACGAGCAGGATTGCTACTTCTTTATTGCAGACTACCACTCGCTTACCACGCACCCCGACCCCAAGGTCTTGCACCAGAATGTGAAGAATATTTTGGCCGAGTATTTGGCCGCCGGCATCGACCCCGACAAGGCAGTGATCTATGTTCAGAGCGATCTGCCGCAGACTGCCGAGTTGTCGCTGCTGTTGAGTATGCACGCATTTGTGGGCGAGTTGGAACGCACACCGTCGTTCAAGGACAAAGTACGCAAGAACCCCGACAATGTAAACATAGGCCTGCTGAACTACCCCGTACTGATGGCCGCCGATATACTGATTCATCGTGCCGATTATGTGCCCGTGGGGAAGGACCAAGAGCAACATCTCGAACTCACACGCCGCTTTGCACGCCGCTTCAACCAGCTCTACGAAACAGAATATTTCAACGAAAACATCGAAGCCTACAACTTTGGCGAGGAGCTTGTAAAGATACCCGGATTGGACGGAACAGGCAAAATGGGCAAGAGCGAGGGCAACGGAATATTCCTCTGCGACACCGACGAGCAGATTCGCAAGAAGGTGATGAAGGCCGTGACCGACTCGGGCCCGACGGTGCCCAATTCGCCCGTGAGCGAGCCGATTGAGAACATCTTCACCATAATGAAGGCTGTTTCGACGCCCGACACGCTCGACTACTTCCGCTCAAAGTACGCTTCGTGCGAGATTCGCTACGGCGACCTTAAAAAACAGTTGGCCGAAGACATTATCCACACCGTTGCACCTATCCGCGAGCGCATTGAAGATATACGTTCCAACGACGCATATCTTCACAAAGTCACCTCCGAGGGGGCTGCAAAGGCTGCCGAAAGCGCCAACCGCACACTCGAAGAGGTCAGACGCATAATGGGAATATATAAGTTCTAATATGTAAATGTGGGATTGAAACCGAAACAACTATACGAACGCGTGCTGTTGTGGCTGATGGTCATAACACGCCGTCTGACCGCGCGTCAGCTGACCTTCATCTTGGCCATTGTGGTCGGGTTGGCAGCGGGCGGTATGACCTGTGTGTTCGAGTGGCTGTTGGAGGTGATAAAGTCGGGGCTGACCAGCTGGTTCAAGGTCGATAATGTCGGGTGGCTCTACCTTATCTATCCTGCCGTGGGTATTGTGCTGACCACTCTGTTTGTGAAATATATCGTAAAGGACGACATCTCTGAGGGTGTGGCCAAGGTGCTCAAAGCTATGTCGACCGACTCGTCGCGCATAAAGCCCCACAACAGCTACTCGTCGGTGGTGGCCGGTGCGCTGACCATAGGCTTTGGCGGTTCGGTCGGCCCCGAGGCCCCGATAGTGCTCACAGGCGGTGCAATAGGTTCGAACATCGGACGCATTATGCGTCTAAACTACCGCAATACCACGCTGATGTTGGCCTGTGGTGTGGCGGCGGCGCTCTCGGCCATATTCAAAGCCCCCATTACGGGTGTCATCTTCGTCTTGGAGGTGCTGATGCTCGACATCAGTATGACCGCCATAATTCCTCTGATTATCTCGTCGGTCACGGCCGTGTTGCTGGTCTTTTTTGTGCGCGGATTCGAGCCGTTGCTCTCGGTCGATTTGGTGGGAGTATTCAAACTCTCGCACCTGCCGGTCTATGCCGTTATGGCCGTTGCGTCGGGTCTGGTGTCGTACTACTTCACCAAGATGAATTTCAGCATCAAGGCGCGTTATGCACGGCTCAAAACCGAGTGGCAGCGCTGGATTGTGGGCGGACTTACCATTGGCATACTCGTCTTTTTGTTTCCGCCACTCTATGGTGAAGGCTATTCGGCTTTCGGCAACCTTATGACCGGCTCGGTCGATTTCATTTTCAACAATTCGCTGCTCTACGATTTCCGCAACATCGAGTGGGTTGTGGTGCTCTATATGGTTGTGCTGATGCTGATTAAAGTTGTGGCTACGGCTGCCACCACCTCGGCGGGAGGCGTGGGCGGAACTTTTGCCCCCTCGCTCTTTGTGGGTGCGTTTGTGGGCGCAACGATTGCCTACATCTGCAACACGTGGTTGGGTATGCACCTCTCTATTGCGGCCTGCTCGCTGGTGGGTATGGCGGGCATTATGTCGGGTGTGATGAAAGCTCCGCTGACCTCGGTCTTTCTGATTGCCGAGATATCCAACGGCTACCAACTCTTTGTGCCGCTGATGTTGGTTTCGTGCATCTCGTTCGTTATTGACCGCTATTTCGAGCCCGACTCCATATATACCAAGCAGTTGCGCAAAAAAGGACAGCTGCTGACACACGATAAGGATCAGGCCATCTCGGTGATATTGAGCATTAAACCTCTCATCGAAACCGATTTTACACCCGTCAGCGACTCCGACACTTTGGGCGATATGGTGGTTCACATCATTCCGCATACGCGCCGAAACCTCTTTCCTGTGGTCGACGCCGAGGGTAAGTTCCAGGGAGTCATTCTCTTCGATGCGCTGCGCAAAGATATGTTCGATACCAAAAAGTATCCCAACTCCGTCAAGCGCTATATGACACCGGCGCCCGATACCCTAGACCCTGCCGAGTCGGCTTCGAGCGTGCTCGAAAAGTTCGAAAGCTCCGATGCGTGGAACCTGCCTGTGGTCGACCGCGACGGCCGTTACGTCGGCTTTATTTCGAAGTCGCATATTTTGGAGGCCTACCGTTCGAAACTCAAAGAGATGTCGCAGGAGTAACTGTTGCCACCAATGACCACGAAGAGACCCATAGAGAAGATTACGTTTGTCGGCCCTGCCTATCCCTATCGCGGCGGACTTGCCACAATTATCGAAACCCTTGCACGCACCTTTTCGCGTCGAGGTGTCGAGGTCTCAATCGAGACCTTCTCGCTCCAATATCCGCGCCTTTTGTTCCCCGGCAAGAGCCAACTTCGCGAGGGTGCAGCCCCCGACGATTTGCAGATATGCCGTTCGCTCAACTCCATAAACCCACTTTCGTGGTGGCGATTGGGGCGCAGGCTCCGCCGAGAGTCGCCCGACGTGGTGCTGATGAAGTATTGGACTCCCTTTCTGGCACCCGCTTTGGGCAGCGTGGCCCGTAGTGCACGACGCAACGGCCACACCAAGGTGATTGTGCAGTTGGACAACATAACCCCTCACGAACCGCACATCTACGACCGGCCGCTGAATAGTTTTTTCCTGCGTTCGTGCGACGGCTTTATCTATATGTCGGAGGCGGTCAGGAAAGATTTGGAGAGCTACGTCGTTGCCCCGGCGCTCTTCTCGCCGCACCCTCTGTTTGAGTCCTACGGCAGACCTCTTTCAAAACAGCAGGCGTGCCGTAATCTCGGTATTGACAGTGGCGTGGATTGGGTTCTGTTCTTTGGCTACATACGTGACTACAAGGGACTTGATATTTTGCTCGATGCCTGGGCGCTGCTCAAAACTCAGGGCCGAACCAAAGGTCGCAAACTGCTTGTGGCAGGCGAAACCTACGGCGACGGCTCGAAATATGCGCGTCAGATTGAGAATTTGGGTTTGAACGACGACATAGTATTCCACAACCGTTTTATTGCCGACAGCGAGGTTGCAGCCTACTTTTCGGCCGCTTCGTTGGTGGCGTTGCCCTATCGCTCGGCCACGCAGAGCGGCATAACGCAGGTGGCCTACTACTATGGCGTGCCGATGGTGGTTACGCGCGTTGGCGGACTGGCCGAAATTGTGCGCGACGATGTTGTGGGGTTGCTCTGTGACCCTACGCCCGAGAGCGTGGCCAATGCCGTGGAGCGTGCTTTGGAGCCGCAGAACGGGGAGCGTTACCGCCTCAATATGCCTGCCGAACGCGAGCGCTTTTCGTGGGACGCTACGGCCGATACGATTGAGAAACTCTACCGGGAACTCTCTGAGAAATAGTGCCGGAAGGTCTGAAAGACAACTAAGTCTTATAGGTCGGCTAAGACACCTAATAATTAAGGTGGATAAGGTGATTAAGGTGATTAATGGAGCCCTGCGGGCTCATATAATTTAATTTTTAATTTTTAATTTTTAATTGTCCAACGTCTGTCGGACACTCTCGTCTTTGCGAAAACAAAAAGCCCCGAACCGAAGTTCGAGGCTTTTTTGTGTGTTGATCGGAGTTGTTAGTCGTTGTTCACCGGAGTGATACTAACAAAGGATTTACCGGCAGCCTTTTTGCAGAAGGTGACTGTTCCGTCGACCAATGCAAAAAGAGTGTGGTCTTTGCCCATACCGACATTCTCGCCGGGGTTGTGGACAGTACCTCTTTGACGGACGAGAATGTTGCCTGCTTTTGCAAATTCACCGCCGAACAATTTAACGCCGAGTCGTTTGCTTTCCGACTCACGACCGTTCTTCGAACTACCTACGCCTTTTTTGTGTGCCATAGTCTGTGAATTTTTTTAAGTTATGCAACAATAATGTCTTCAACGAGGATCTGGGTAAGGAACTGACGATGTCCGTTCTTCACTCTGTATCCTTTGCGGCGACGTTTCTTAAACACGATGACTTTGTCGTCTTTGAGGTGTTTGAGAACTTTTGCTTTTACGGAGGCACCTTCAACAACAGGTGTGCCTACCTTTACCTGACCGTCATCATCTGTCAGCAGGACTTTGTCGAAGCTCACAGAGGCGTTTTCTTCCTCTTTAAGACGGTTTACGTAGAGCTTCCTACCTTTCTCAGCCTTAAACTGTTGGCCTGCTATTTCTACTATTACGTACATAGATTTGTTTGAATAATTAGCCCGCAAATATACAAATTATTTTCAATCTGCTACGACTATCCTATAAATTTTTTGGCTACCTTTGAATTATGATAATAGTTATAGACAAACATATCCCCTATGCGGCGCAGGTTTTGAGCCGCTATGCCGTCATTCGCGAGATTGAAGGTAGCACTATTAAGGCCTCCGACGTCATAGATGCCGATGCCCTTTTGGTGCGTACACGTACCCGTTGCGATGCCGCTTTGCTGGGTGGTTCGCGCGTGAAATTTGTCGGAACGGCCACTATCGGCTACGACCACATCGACCGCGCGTGGTGCGCTGCCAACGGCATGACCTTTGCGTCGGCGGCCGGCTGCAATGCGCGCGCAGTGTTGCAGTGGGTTTCGGGCGTGCTGGCACACCTGGCCAACTCCGACGGGTGGCGACCCGAGGAGCGCACACTGGGTGTTGTGGGTGTGGGTCACGTCGGCTCACTGGTCGCCGACTATGCCCGCTCGTGGGGCTTCCGCGTGGTCTGCTCCGACCCTCCACGCGAACTATCCGAAGGGCTTGGCCTCAATGAGGGCTTTTTGCCTTTGAGCGAATTGGCTGCCTGTGCCGACATAGTTACATTCCACCCGTTGCTGGTGCGCGAGGGCAGTTGGCCGTCGTTCCATTTGGCCGACAGCACTTTTTTGGCCTCACTCCACGACGGAGCTACGGTTTTGAATGCCTCGCGCGGCGAGGTGCTCGACACACGTGCCGCTCTCAAAGAGTTGCACCGGTTGCGTTTCTGCATCGACACGTGGGAGGGCGAACCCTCCATCGACCGCACCCTGCTTGCCTCGGCCGAAGTGACCACACAGCATATAGCAGGCTATTCGGTTCAGGGTAAGGCCAATGCCTCGGCAATGATTCTATCGGCTCTGGGTCGGTGCTTCAATATCCCCGAGCTGGAAAGCTGGTTCCCCGACGAGGTTGAGAGAACCGTTCCGCGCCCGATAGGCTGGGACGATATGTGCCGAACCATTGGCCGCTACTTCGACCCCGTAGCCGAGAGCAACGTGTTGCGCCGTGGTGCCGACCGCTTCGAAGAGCTGCGCAACAACTATAACCTTAGACAAGAATACTTTTAGCTATTCTAACTTCTTGTTTTGGTGCACTCGATAGTATTGCATATATTTGCAAACAAAAACAATTGTAATGAAAAAGCATCGCGCCAAGCCATTTGTTAAGTGGGCAGGTGGAAAAGGACAACTCTTAGAACAGCTTCAACGCTTGCTTCCTGCTGATTTTGCGTCAAGACGTAATGTCACCTATGTTGAGCCGTTTGTTGGTGGCGGTGCTATGTTTTTTTTTATGTTACAGCAATATCCTAATATTAGACGCGCTGTAATTAACGACATAAACGAAGATTTAACCAAATGCTACAAGATAATTCGTGATAATCCGCTGGAGCTGATTGGGGAGCTTGGTGACATTCAAACTGAATTTTACGCTTTGAAAAACGAATCGGAACAAAAAGATTATTTTTTGAAATGCCGCGATGAGTTTAACGAAAAAAAGTTGGACGAGTTGAAGAATACGGTATTGTTTGTCTTTTTGAATCGTACTTGTTTTAACGGTCTATACAGAGTCAATAAGCGTGGACTATTTAATGTGCCTTTTGGTAAATATAAGTTCCCAACTATTTGTGACCCGGAAACCATACTTGCAGATAGCCGGTTGCTTCAAAATACAGAGATTCTTACTGGCGATTTTAAGGCTACGGGCAGTTATATTGATAAAGATTCGTTTTTCTATTTCGATCCACCCTACAGACCTCTAAACAGTACTTCTAATTTCAATAGTTATTCAAAAGAGGATTTCGATGATAATTCGCAAATTTCACTTAAATTTTTTTGTGACAAACTCGACCACAACGGAGCGAATTTTATGTTGAGCAATTCTGACTGTTCAGGGAATGGGTCTTGTGACAGCTTTTTTGACAACTTATATGAGAAATATAATATAAATCGCGTTTGGGCGACAAGAAATGTGAATGCAGATGCAAGCAAACGCGGAAAACTTACCGAAATTCTTGTTTGCAACTATACACACGATAAGGGCGAAAATCTAATATTACCATTATCCAAAGTTAAACCAATAAAAATAATCAACGATGGATATGCAATCTGAACGTGACTTTGAACTGTTTATGTCGCAATTATATGAAACGAATGCGACGTTGGACTATTATTGTGATTTTGCCAAAGTAGTAAAAAGTGTCGACAATATATCTATCAGCCTAAATACGCTCAATTATTTAATTGGTCAATCCGATATGGATAATGCCGTTAGAGCTTTGTGGACACGGGATAGTTCTGTTTTCAATGTTCTTGATATACTTATAGCAGTACGACGTAAAGACCACAAAAAATTCATCAATTCCATCGGCCGGACTATGCCGATAGAATCGTTGTTTCAGTCGTCTGATGGAGTGATCAAGTTTCTAAACGACACCGGACTAACCGAAGTGTTCCAACACAGGCAGATTACCAATTTGGTGGATTATGTTTTTGGTGTTGAAGTCGGGCTTGATACCAATGCACGCAAAAACAGGGGAGGAGATATAATGGAGGGCCTAATACATAATTTATTGCTTTCCAATGATATTCCACACTCCAAAGAAGTTGAATCAAAATGTTTCCCCGCAGTAGAGCAGGCTTTGGGCAGCGATAAAAAACGATTCGATTTTGTAGTAAAAACCCTTCGTAAAACATATCTTATTGAGGTCAATTTTTATTCGGGTGGTGGTTCTAAGTTGAACGAGATTGCACGTTCATATTCGGATATTGCTCCAAAAATCAGCCGGTTGACAGATTTTGAATTCGTTTGGATTACAGATGGTGTTGGGTGGAATAATGCACGCAATAAGTTGCAAGAAGCATATTCAATTATTCCGAATATATACAATCTTGCTAACATTAATAATTTCTTTAATTTGTTAAAGTCGGAAGGTTTTGGCAATAAATGATTATTATCGCTCTGCGAATAACGATTTTATCTTAAAACTCGGTGACAATATTGAAATATTGTCTTCGGTCGAGTTTGAGTTTGATATGATTTTTGCCGATCCTCCATATTTTTTATCGAATGGTGGTATCACTTGCCAAAATGGCAGCATTGCTTGTGTCGATAAGGGCGCGTGGGACAAAATGGCTGCCAATCAAAATATTGATGAGTACAACCGTAGGTGGATCGAGATGTGCCGTAACAGATTAAAACCAGACGGCACAATTTGGGTGAGCGGAACATATCATAATATTTTCTCAATAGCAAACCAACTTAACGAATTGGGGTTCCGCATTTTGAACGTGATTACCTGGAATAAGAATAACCCGCCGCCGAATATCTCGTGTCGATTTTTCACTCATTCGTCAGAGTTCATAGTTTGGGCGCGCAAAGAACCTAAGGTTCCGCATTATTATAACTACGAATTGATGCGCCAAATCAATGGCGGAAAACAGATGACAGACGTTTGGCACTTGCCGGCGATTGCAAAATGGGAAAAAAGCTGTGGCAAACACCCCACACAAAAACCACTGTCATTGCTTACATTAATTATCTTATCTTCAACACGTCCGCACGATTGGATATTAGATCCCTTTGCCGGCAGTTGCACTACCGGAATAGCTGCAAACTTATTGCAGCGCCGCTTTTTGGGCGTTGATATCGTAAGTGAGTATTTACACATCGGACAATCTCGACGTGAGGAACTTAACGATGATGCTATATTCAAGAAGTATATCCAAAAACTTAATGAACGCATATCGTTTGATGAAAATCTGGAAAATTGCAAAAAATTAATAGGCATTTGAGGCCATTATGAACAGAGTGTTTTTAACCGCCATTATGCTGTTGTTGGCCGAGATTGCCGTCGGTCAGCCGCGCGAGTTGCTACTGGAGAGGCAGTTTTCGGCGGCATTCTACAATGTCGAAAACCTCTACGATACGCTGCGCAGCAGCTTCTACGACGATAGCGCTTTTACCCCTTCGGGACGCAACCGTTGGACTTCGGAACGATATGTTGCCAAACTCGGTGCCTTGGGGCGCGTGTTGGACGACCTCGATGCCGATTTTGTGGGCCTTGCCGAGGTGGAGAACCGACAGACCGTTTGCGATTTGGCCTCGGCTTTGCAAGAGGATTACTGCTTTGTCCATTGTACTTCGTCGGATCGTCGCGGAATCGATGTGGCTCTACTCTATAAGGCCGATCGTTTTGAACCTGTTGCGGTTGAGCAGATTGATGTTGGCTCTTCGCGCGAGGTGCTTCATATTGGGGCTTTGTGGTGGGGCGAAAGGTTCGATATTCTGGTATGGCACGCACCCTCGAAACTCAATCGTCGCTCCTATCGCAACCGTGCCCTGCAAGCCTTGCGCCTTGTGGCCGATTCGCTTGTGGGTTGTGGCCGTCAGGTTGTTGTTATGGGCGATATGAATGCCGACAGTCGGGAGGACGAATTTGTTTCGGCCTTCGGCGACGGAGCGTATGCCCTGCCGGTCGACGATGGGGTGCAATTTGGCGGCAGCTATTTTGGCGACGGCCGTTGGCAACTCTTCGACCGCATAATTGTTGACGCTGCAACAGCAAACGTCTGCGCACCGCTCAGGGGAGGCGTTTTTGTGCGCGGCTATATGCTCTCGACGCACTCTGCGGGCACCGAAAACGGCTCGGAAGGCATTCCGAAACGCACCTATGAGGGGCGTAATTATGTTGGCGGCGCAAGCGACCATTTGCCTGTTTTCGTTTTTTGGCGGCAATGATTTTGTTAATTGCCGAAAAATGTGTACCTTCGCGCACTTTATTATGGAAAAAACAATAGTTATTGTAGAAGTATGACAAATTTGAAAAGAGTCTACACTTTCGGCGACAAGAAGGCCGAAGGCAATGGCAAGATGAGAGAACTACTTGGCGGTAAAGGCGCCAATTTGGCCGAAATGAACCTGCTCGGTATGCCCGTTCCTCCGGGCTTCACCATTACTACGGAGGTCTGCAACGAGTATTTCCTTCACGGCGAGGCCGAGGTTGTGGCTATGATTAAAGCCGATGTTGAGGCTGCTGTGGCCGGCATTGAGAAGGCAACGGGAATGCGCTTTGGCGACAAAGTTTCGCCGCTGCTTGTTTCGGTGCGTTCGGGCGCTCGCGCTTCGATGCCCGGTATGATGGACACGATTCTGAACCTCGGTATGAACGACGATGCTGTTGAGGCTGTGGCCAAACGTTCGGGCAACCCCCGTTTTGCCTGGGACTCTTATCGCCGCTTTGTACAGATGTACGGCGATGTGGTGCTCGATATGAAACCAGTCAGCAAAGAGGATCACGATCCCTTTGAAGAGATTATAGAGGCCCAAAAGGCAAAACGTGGTGTCAAAAACGATACCGATCTGACTGCCGACGACCTCAAAGAGTTGGTAGTTAAGTTCAAGGCTGCCGTCAAGGAGCGTACCGGCAAAGATTTCCCGGTCGACCCGTGGCAACAACTTTGGGGCGCTGTTTGCGCCGTGTTCAACAGTTGGATGAACGAGCGCGCCATACTCTACCGCAAACTCAACGGCATTCCACAGGAGTGGGGCACAGCCGTATCGGTTATGGCAATGGTCTTTGGCAATATGGGCGAACGTTCGGCAACGGGCGTATGTTTCTCGCGTGATGCCGCCACCGGAGAAAACCTTTTCAATGGCGAATACCTTGTAAATGCTCAGGGCGAAGATGTGGTGGCCGGTATCCGTACTCCGCAACAGATCACCCTTGAAGGCTCGCGCCGCTGGGCAAAGGCTCAAAACATCGCCGAAAAAGAGCGTGCCTCGAAATTCCCCTCGTTGGAGGAGGTTATGCCCGAGGTCTACAAAGAGTTGGTTGAGGTTAAAGACCGTTTGGAAAAATATTTCACCGATATGCAGGATATGGAGTTCACCATTCAGGACGGTAAACTCTGGATGCTCCAAACCCGCAACGGCAAACGCACCGGTGCCGCAATGGTCAAGATCGCTATGGATATGCTCCGCGAGGGTCTGATCAACGAGGAGACCGCCGTATTGCGTTGCGAGCCCGAGAAACTCGACGAGTTGCTCCACCCCGTATTCGACAAGACAGCCATCAAAAACGCAAAAGTCGTTACGAAGGGTCTGCCGGCCAGCCCGGGTGCCGCTACCGGCCCTGTGGTTTTCTTCGCCGACGATGCCGAGAAATATTATAGCGATACCAAAACCAAAGCCGTTTTGGTGCGTATCGAAACTTCGCCCGAAGACCTTAAAGGTATGCTCGATGCTGCCGGTATTCTGACGGCTCGCGGAGGTATGACCTCGCACGCAGCTGTTGTGGCACGCGGTATGGGCAAGTGCTGTATCTCGGGTGCAGGCGAGCTGAAAATCGACTACAAGAAACGTACTATCGAAATTGGCTCGACAATCATCAAGGAGCACGACTGGATCTCGCTCAACGGCTCGACCGGTGAGGTATATCTCGGTCAGGTTGCAACCAAAGCAGCCGAGTTGAGTGGCGATTTTGCACAGCTTATGACGCTGACCTCGAAATATGCACGTCTGAAAGTCCGCACCAATGCCGACACGCCGCGCGATGCAGCTGTTGCATTCAAATTTGGTGCGCAGGGCATCGGCCTCTGCCGCACGGAGCATATGTTCTTCGAGGGCGACCGCATTCTGGCTATGCGTCAGATGATTTTGGCCGAGGACGAGGCCGGACGCCGCGTGGCTTTGGCCAAACTGCTCCCGATCCAAAGGGGCGACTTCGAGGGTATCTTCGAGGCTATGAACGGACTGCCTGTGACTGTCCGCCTGCTCGATCCCCCATTGCACGAGTTTGTTCCCCACACCGAGCGTGAGCAGAAGGAGTTGGCTGAGGTTATCGGCACCACCTTTGAGAAGATTCGCTACAAAGTGGATCAACTCCAAGAGGTGAACCCGATGTTGGGTCTGCGCGGTTGCCGTCTGGGCAACACCTATCCCGAGATCACCGAGATGCAGGCAAGGGCCATCATCGAAGCAGCAATGAATGTCCACGCTGCCGGCAAGCCTGTCAAAGTTGAAATTATGGTTCCGCTGGTTGGTAACCACAAAGAGCTTCGTTACCAAAAGAATATAATCGACCGAGTGGCCGAAGAGGTCTTTGCCGAGCGTAACGACCGCATCGAATATATGGTAGGTACGATGATCGAGATTCCGCGTGCAGCCGTTACGGCCAATCAGATTGCCGAGGTTGCCGAGTTCTTCTCGTTTGGTACCAACGACCTTACCCAGATGACTCTCGGTTTCTCGCGCGACGATATTGGCAAGTTCCTGCCCAACTACCTCGATAAAGGTATCTTGAAAGCCGATCCGTTTAAGACTCTCGACCAGCACGGCGTAGGCCAGTTGGTTCGCGAAGGTGTCTTCAAAGGCCGTTCTACCCGTCCCGAGTTGAAGTGCGGTATCTGCGGCGAGCACGGCGGTGACCCGAAATCGGTAGAGTTCTGCCACTTCGCAGGTCTTGACTACGTCAGCTGCTCACCTTTCCGCGTGCCTATCGCACGTCTGGCAGCCGCTCACGCAGCATTGAAGAAGGAGTAATACCTATTATTATTACATATCCTTTTATATAATGGAGTGCCTAACTAACTTGTTAGACACTCCATTATTTGTTAAGTGGTAATTCTTAATTTTGAATTCTTAATTTTGAATTTTGAATTCTGAATAATTGTTCTCACCTTTGTGGACTTAATTGCAGTAATAGGCAAAAAAATGTCATTCTATTCACGCATAACAAGACCAATTCTCTTCTGCTTTCCGGCCGAAAACGTACGCGATGCCGCCGCTTGGGTGCTGCGCAATCTGTTTCGTGGCGATTTCGGACAATGGCTGTTGCGTTTGCGTTACTGCTATCGCCACCCTTCGCTTGAACGTGAGGTCTTTGGCGTGAAGTTCCAGAACCCCATAGGCGCTGCCGCAGGTGCCGACAAAAACTCCAATATCTATCGTCAGCTTGGTTCTGTGGGTTTCGGCTTTGTCGAGGTTGGCACCGTGACACCCAAGCCGCAGCGTGGCTCCATACGCCCAAGGGTTTTCCGACTTCCCAAGGACCGCGCGATTGTCAACCGTATGGGTTTCCCAAATCAGGGTTTGGAACGTGCAAAGGAAAACCTGCGACGTCGAGCCGGCAGCCGTAAGGTTGTGGTGGGGGCCAATATTGCCAAAAATACGCTCACCCCGCCAGAGGGCGCGGTGAACGACTACCTTAAACTCTTCCGCAGCCTCTATGAATATGTCGATTACTTTACGATTAATGTCACTACTCTGATCGACGACGTGAAGTTTACCGACGACAACCGCAAGGCTCTGTTGCACGCCATTTTAGATGCGCTGTTTGACTTCCGACGCGGACAAAACCAATACCGCCCCGTACTTTTGAAAATTTCGCCCAACTGGCCGACCGAACAGATCGACGAGATTGTAGACCTATTGCTTCAAACACCCCTCGACGGATTGGTGGTGGCCGGCACAAACCCCGATATCGAGTCGCTCGACATATCCGAAAAGGCTTTGGCGCGTATGAGTGGAGGCGGCATAAGTGGTGCGCCACTGTTCGAAAAGGCCATTGAGTTGATTGCCTACGTGAGCGAAAAATCGTTCCACCGTTACCCAATCATCGGTTCGGGCGGAGTGATGTCGTCGCAAGATGCACGCCGTATGCTTGATGCAGGCGCAAGTCTGGTTCAGGTCTATACGGGCTTGGTCTACAACGGACCAAAATTCGTGAAAAACATCTGCCGCGGTCTATCGCAGGCGGCCGACTCACAACCCCAATAAATAATCGGATTATTATGAAAGCAGACATTATCACAATCGGCGATGAGATTCTCATCGGCCAGATTGTCGACACCAATTCGGCGTGGATTTCGGCACGATTGAACGAGGTCGGCATAACCGTCAGGCGCAAAATCACCGTCGGCGACACCGCTGCCGAAATCGGCTCTTCCCTCGAAGAGTCGTTGCAGCAGGCCGATGCCGTAATTCTTACTGGCGGACTTGGCCCCACTAAGGACGATATTACCAAACTGACGCTGGCCGAGATGTTCGGCAGCCGACTTGTGCGCAACAACGAGGTCTTTGCCCACGTAAAGGAGATGATGGCACGTCGCGGCATCGACTTCAACGAATTGAACCGCTCGCAGGCGCTTGTGCCTGAGTGCTGCTCGGTGCTCACCAACCACAATGGTACGGCACCGGGTATGTGGTTCGAGCGTGAGGGAAAGGTGGTGGTTTCGCTGCCGGGTGTTCCGTTCGAAATGGAGACCTTGATGCGCGAAGAGGTGCTGCCGCGCCTGAAAGAGCACTTCGCTCTGCGTTCGGTTGTGCACCGCACAGCCATTACTTTCGGATTGGCCGAGTCGGTGCTTGCCGCCACCATTGAGCCGTGGGAGAGCGCTCTGCCGCCATACCTGCATTTGGCCTACCTGCCCAGTCCGTCGCAGATACGTCTGCGTCTGTCGGCCTACGATGTCGATGCAGCCGAGGCCGAGCGCGAAATAGATGCACGTTTTGCCGCTTTGGAAAAGCTGATACCCGCCTATGTTGTGGGCTACGGCGACGACACCGTTCAGTCGGCAGTGGCTCGCCTGCTCTCCGGGCGCGGCCTGACCCTTTCGGTTGCCGAGTCGTGCACGGGCGGAGCGTTGAGTGCCAAGTTTACGGCCCTGTCGGGTGCGTCGGACTATTTTATGGGTAGCGTGGTGTCGTATTCCAACGATGTGAAGATGACCGTTTTGGGCGTCGACCCCAATACCTTGTCGACCGTCGGAGCGGTTTCGCGAGAGTGTGCCGAGCAGATGGCCGCAGGTGTGCGCCGCCTTTGCGGTACCGACTACGCAATCGCCACTACCGGCATAGCAGGGCCTACGGGTGGCTCGGCCGAAAAGCCCGTCGGCACGGTATGGATCGCAATCTCAACCCCCAGTGGAATGTTCTCGAAACTAATGGAATATGGTCGCCTGCGCGCACAAAACATCGAACGTGCTTCTGCCACGGCAATCAACTTTCTGCGCCTTATACTAATCGGACAAGAGGGCGTGACAGTCAATCAAGGCGTGCTGTAAATATCTGAATAAATGTAGGGTGTGGGTAGTCTGTCAGAAACGGTACCCAACCGTCAGTCCCCACGAAATATAGCGCGATTCGTCGGCCACACGCGGCCAATCGTCGATTGAGCGGAACTGATTCATATAGCGCAGGTCGACCGAGAGGTTTTTGAAATCGATGCCGAGGTCGGCAACGTGACCCACCGTGTCGCGTCGCAACATACGTTCGAGCTCCGGAATATAGCCTTCATAGACCGTTTTGGCGTCCTGACTAACATTCACGCAGAATACAACGCCCCAACCGCCGCGCACAAAAGTGCCGTTTTTGAAACGGTAACCGCCGCCAAGCTGAATAGGGAAGTTGAAACTGGTCGACGAGGCGCGTGCCCCCTGCGAGCCGTAGTAGAGGTCGAGTGCGAAGAGTGCATCGGTCTGCATATAGAGCGTAATTCCGCGCCAAACGGGAAGCATACCGCGCGCAAAGCCGCCCACTTGAAAGCCCGTGTTGAGGCCATTGAAAAGCTCTTTCAGCTCGGTAGTGTTGGTCACCATATTGAGCGTTGGTGCCGAGATGCCAATCTTGGGGCCGAACTCGAAATATTTGCGTCGGGTCGACTTGGAGTTTGTGGTCTGCGCATCGAGAGCAGCCGAGGCGACCAGCAGTGCGATAATTGATATGAACAGTCTTCTTTTCATCGTGGAATTTTTACTTGAAGGGGATTGGTTGGGAGGACGACTTTGCGGTCTTGGTCGAAGAGGGTAGCGATGTGCCGATGTAGCTGAACTCGGCGGTTTCGAATCCGTCCCAAACACCTGCTTTGCTGCCACGTGTGCCGGTTGTGATGTCGGCTTTCGAATCGGTGGGAGGCGTATAGTTGTAGATTGCAAAACTGCAACCGCTCTGGGCGGTTTTCAGCTCGCAGATTTCGTTCATAAGGGCCAATTTGTCGACCTTGAATACTATCGGAGAAGTGCCGTTGGCTCCCGAGCCCTCGAAGACCAAAACCTTGTCGAAAACAGTGCTCAGTGCGAAATATTTCACGCCGAAAGCCGTGTGGGAATCCTCCTTGCCATCTTCATCGGCCTGCTCCTGGTCGTAGTCGGTGCCGTCGAAGGTGAGCGTTTGGGTAATGGGTAGGTAGACACCTTTCAGACGCGGACGCGGCGGATAGAGGTCGTTGCCAAAAAGCCCCTCAATCAGATAGTCGTACTTGCCAATTTTGGTAAGCAGGAAGTTGAACTCGCCTGCACCGCTATGGGTCGAACCCGTCAGCGGAGTGTAGGTCGCCTTGTAGTAGCCGGTCTTGATGCGCGGAGCATATTCGTTGTCGACAATGGTCACCACGGTCGATTTGGTAGTGCCTCTCTCGCTGCCGTGGACGGCAACAATTTCGAACAATATTTTGTGGGTAGAGGTGTTCAGATTGTCGTTGTCGAGGATTGTGAACGGAATCGACGTGGAGTTGTCGAGAGTAATCTCAATGCCGCTCAAAAGCAGATACTTGCCGTCGACCGTCACCGTAAAATCGGGCTCATTGAAAGCTATCATCTTGTCTATCGCCAAGCTGCCGCTCTCGACCGAGGCGCGCACGTCGACCGTTATCGGGAAATAGTAGGGCGTATGGGCCTCGTAGAGACTAATCTTGCACTCGCCGGCGTCCTCGTTGAAGGAGTAGGTCGACGAACCGAAACTGACGTAAGTTGCGTCGGGTGTGGTTGTACAGGCTGCTGCCGTCATCATTGCTGCAATGGCAGCCGCTATCAATCGAATATGTTTCATTCTCAAAAGTATGCTTCAATCCTGCAAAGTTAACGTAATTTAATCGAAAATATTACAAACCGACTGCCAAAACTGATTTATTTTAGAGCCTCGCAGTAACTTTCGTACTTGTCCATAACCCCCTTGACGTAGGCAATGGTGGTGCGGCGGTCGCGATAGGTGCCGCCTTTAATGTTGTGCTCGGCCACATAGGCCGCCGAGCCCATATTGAGCAGCGCCTCTTGCAGGTCCTGCCACGAGTCGGGGTCGCCGCCTGTCTCTTCAACTGCACGTCGTGCTTCTCCAATGCGCCCAATGCCGCAGTGGTAGGTCGCCACGGTGATGGCCGCACGGTTGTAATCGTCGGTCTGCTCGTCGAATTTCAGCGCACGCATTGTTCGCCGCAAGTGTTTCGAGGCGAGGGCAATGTTGACCTCCGGGTCGGCGAGGTCGACCTCGGTTGTGTCGACTTTCAGATCGACCGCCACAATGGGCATAAGCTGCATCAATCCGACAGCTCCGCGCGACGAAACGGCATCGCCAATAAAGCGCGATTCGTTGAAGGCTATGGCCGAGAGCAATCGCCAGTCGATGTTTTCGCGCAAGGCTATGCGCCTGATCTGCTCGTCCCAAACCGAGATGCCGCCAACTACCCTTGTGGGCGAGTGGCGCAGGTCGGAGTATTTGCTTCCTACCCGTTCGTCGCCAAAGTAGAACTCCTCCAAGTCGAGAAAGGCATCGCTGGCGCTGAAAGCGTCGAACCACTCGGCAAACTGTTGATAGAGCCTTTCGTTGCGGAATACCAGACTGATGTCGGTTGGGGTGTCGAACGTGTGGTAGATTTTGTAGGCACGGTTGAGGTAGCAGATGATTTCGGCTTCGCTCTTCTCGCAGATGAACCAGTCGCACTTGCCCTGACGCAGCAGTTCGGCCTTTTTGAAACCGCTCGCGGGCGAAATTTCGTAGTTGATTGTGGCCGTTGTATCGGCACCATTGGCGTCGGGTAAGAATCCGGCATCGACCAACACCTTGCCTTTGCCGATAATTTCGGCAGCCGAGTGTGAGTCATCGAATTGTCGGCCACGCCACGATATGAGAACGTAGGAGGTCGAGTAGACAGGCAGCGAATGTCGGCGCGGCGAGAGTTGCGGCAGGTTGCGCGTCAGTATGGTTGCTATGTCGCACTCGTCGCGCTTGAAGGCCTCCGAAATAGAGTCCAGCGGCATATAACCTGCAACCTCGAACCGCCTTTGGGTGGCCATTGCAAACGAGTCGACCAAATCAATCGGGAACCCATAATTCTCGCCCGAAATGACGTAGTAGCCCGAAAGATTCTCACACAGAGCAAGCCTTGCGCGAAAGTTCTCTTTCGGGGAGGTTTGAGGATTGGTGTCGCTGCTCAGCCCTATGGCGACCGCGGCGCACCCCAAGAGTGCACAGAGAGCAATCAGCGTATATTTGCGTTGCCGTTTAGTCATAGAAGTTCCACGAAATTCCGTATTTGAAGACTGCCTGATTGAACGGGTAGTGCGGAACCGAGAACGGCGAATAACTCTGCTCGAAGAGGCGGTCGTTGGCGTGTTGGTATTGCAGAATTATGCGCATTCGTTTCCATTTTGCAACCAGAAAAGCGTTGCAATAGGGGTAGCCGCCAACCATTGTTTCGCGTTGGTTGTAGAAGGTGGTGGTGGCCGGGTTGTAGCCGGGGGCGTAGTAACGGGTCTGATACCAGCCGTCGAGGCCGAATTTGAGAGTCAGAACGTTTTTGACCGGCTCAAACTGGAAGAAGTATGAGAGGTTGACTGCCAGAGTCGGAACGCTCACCACGCTCTCGGCCGAGGAGTATTGCCACATCACGCGGTGGTTGAGGTGAAATCCGCCCAACCGCACATCTTCGCGCAGGTAGGCACCTGTGACGCTCACGGCATTCTCGTATTGCGAGGGCAACATATTGGCCCCATAGTAGACCGTGTTGCCCAGAACGGCCTGATTGAACGAGGCCTCGAATCCGATGGCAGGCACGCGCAGTGTTGCACCAATGGTCGTGCGATTCTGCTTCGAGAAGTTGTTGCTCCACGCAAAGTGGTTCGAAAAGTAGGTCTGATCCCAGTACGACGGCTCTTCGAGGTCGAAGGTGATGCGTCCCGAAAGCGAAATGGGCGACCCTTTGACAAAGAGATTCATAGCCGCCTTGCCGTCGACCATAACGTCGCCTGCACGGTAGCCGGCAATGTTGTAACGCATAGTGGCATTCCAGCCGAAGTAGCGTTTTATGCTGCCGCTGCCCTGTGCAAAGAGGTAGTAGGTGTTTTTTTTGACTATGCCGTTGCCTTGCAGGTAGTCCGACATTCGGAACTGATAGTAGCGGCGGTGGTCGTAGCCTATGCCTCCGTCGACGGTGCCCACCACGCCGCCCCGATTGTAGGGCTGCAACTGCACGAAGAGGCTGTTTGTCAGCACCGATTCGCTCAGCGTGTCGCGCGTCTGAGATGGGTTGATGTACCAATTTTCGTAGGCGTTGCGCGTGTCGAGGGTTGTCCCGTCGCGCCCCACTACTTTATAGGTTGTGCCGGCGTAGGTGTCGGAATAACTCTTCTGCCAACGGTTCCACTCAATCAGGTGGCCGATGAAGAAGGCCGGACGGTCGGCTATTGTGAAGTCCTCTTCGGCAAGGCCTTTGAGCGGTACGCCCAACGACTGCATAACGTAGACGGCCGAATTTTTCATCTCGTTCAGAGCGTCGGTCATCTTCATCGGAATGTTGAGCGTCGACTCGTAGAGCGTGTCGGCCACGTGCCAGTCCTCAACCAGTCCGCCGTTTTCGCGTTGGTAGATGTTGTTGTTGATGAATCCGGCCTGAATGGTATATTTTTTACCGGTATGTGCTACGGCAATCGAGAGGTCTTTGGTCTTGGAACGGTGCCAGTTGTAGATGTTTTTGTCCCCCAAATTGTTATAGGTGATGTTGAACCCTGTCGAGGGTGCAACCTGCTGCGCGTGAATCACTTTCAAATCCTCTTCGGCATATTTTTTCTGACCTGCCGTCACATAACCCAAAACGGTGTAGGGGCGTTTTGTGTTGTAATGCGGCGCGTTATAGGGGGTGAAAATATAGGCGTAATAGGAGTTGGCGAAACTGAAATTGTTGGAGGTCGGACGGCGGAAATAGTTGTGCGGAACCGAAACACCGCCCATAATGCCCACATTGGCATCGCCCACGTCCTCTTTCAGAAACGGCATATCGACGTTGAACGAGTCGAGCAACGTGTCGACAACATTGAATTTCAGATTATTGCCATAAGGGTCGATACTCCATTGTGTGATGCGTTGCGCACGCAGCGAGTCGGTGAAAAAATATGATTCCAAGGGTTTTATTTCGCGCACCACGGTAGAATCTTTCTTCTCGCCTTCGGGAGTAATGGGGTTGCCGTTTTCGTCGTACTCCACCTCGGCATAGGGGTTGTCGCCTGCGCGTTCGGCAGCGGTGCCCGTCTGGTTCACGGTGCGGCCGAGGTCGGAGGTGCGCAACGACTGACCCGACAGCGAGTTGATCGACGCTGTCAGACAGATTGCTATTGCTGCCGAAAGGCTTATTAAACTACTTTTCACTCTCATTTGCCACAGTGTCGCACGACTTGCGCTTTGGACACAAAATATCCGTAATAATTGACGTGAAAATATAGAGAATTATTATGCACCACGCCCAACCAAGTCCGCCGACAATCAGAATTACCAATGCAACGGTAAGGAACGAGTAGCGCAACACGTTTGTTTTGTCGCGCATCGAAAATGTGTGGAATTTGAGCGAAAACATACGCACGGGGGAGATCAGCAACCACGCCAAAACAATGGAGATTACCAGTATCCAGCTTGCCGAAACGGTCACCGCACCCAAATCGGTGAAGAGCCAACCGAGCGAGCCGACCGCCAAGGCCGAAGCAGGCGTAGGCAGACCTTCGAACGAGGTCGATTGCGAAGGGTCGATATTGAACTTTGCCAACCGCAGTGCCGAGCAGAGCACCACCGAAAAGGTGATTAGGTACCACGCCCCAACACCACCCGAATGGACGAACAACGAGGCGAGAATAACCGACGGCGCAAGCCCGAAGCTGACCACGTCGGCAAGCGAGTCGAGCTGCACGCCAAGGGGCGAATATTGACCCAAAAGTCGGGCGGCAAATCCGTCCAGAAAATCGAACACGGCCGAAGCAATCAAAAAGATGAATGGCACTTTCAGATTGGGCATTTCGGGTTGCCAAATGCCCGAGACGGCCGTCACAACTGCCAGCGAACCGCATAGCAGATTCATCAGCGTGAGAATGTTCGGTATGGTGAAATATTTTGTTCTCATTTTTAGGCGGATAATTAATGTCAAAATATTGGCAAAGGTAATAAAAAATCGTACTTTTGCCTTTGGTTTACCTAAAAACAATCTCGGATAATGAATAAAAACCACTATTGCGTAATTATGGCCGGCGGCGCCGGAACCCGCTTCTGGCCTATCAGCCGCAAGTCGAAACCCAAACAGTTTTTGGATATTTTGGATAGTGGCAAGACCTTCATCAGGGCAACCTACGAACGTTTTGCCAACATCATACCGACCGAAAATTTTCTGGTTGCCACCAATGCCGCTTACCGCGATATGGTCTTGGCCGAGATTCCCGAACTGCGCCCCGAACAGGTGCTGTGCGAACCGCTCGGACGCAATACCGCCCCCTGTATCACCTATGCCGCTATGCGCATTCGCAGCCGCAATCCCGAGGCAACTATTGTGGTTACTCCGTCGGATCACCTTATAACCAACGAATTGCACTTTTGCGAGGTGATTCAGCAGTGCCTCGATTTTGCCGAAGACCACTCTTCGTCGCTGCTCACCATAGGCATCGAGCCCTCGCGTCCCGAAACGGGCTACGGCTATATTCAGGTCAACAAACACGCCCGTCAGGGCAAGTTCAACGGTGTTAAGACCTTCACCGAAAAGCCCAACGCCGAACTTGCCCGCGTATTTGTCGACAGCGGCGAGTATTTTTGGAACTCGGGCATCTTCATTTGGAAAGTCTCGGCAGTGTTGAAGAACATAAAGGAGTTTCTGCCCGACACCTACAACCTGCTCGACTCTATCGGTAATGCCTACGGTACTGCCGCCGAACAGGAGAACATCGACCGCGTCTATCCCGAATGCGGCGGTATCTCGATCGACTTCGGTGTTATGGAGCGTGCCGACAACGTGTGGGTGCGTTGCAGTGAGTTCGGTTGGAGCGATGTGGGAACGTGGGGCTCGCTCTACCTCCATTCGCCCAAGGACGAAGAGGGCAACACCGAGAGCACCGAAACCTTTACATTCGACACCAAAGGGTGCCTCATAAAGACCCCTGCCGGCAAGATTGCCGTCATAGAGGGGCTCGAAAACTATATAGTTGTCGACACCGACGATGTGCTGCTTGTCTGCCCTTCGAGCGCCGAGCAGAACATAAAACGCTATATCGAAACGGTCAAATTCAAAACAGGTGACAAGTTCGTCTAACAACATCGAGGCACTCTACGAGCACTTCGTCGACGCTCCCCATATCACTATCGACAGTCGTCGGATTCCCGAGGGAGCAATATTTTTTGCACTGCCGGGTGAACGCTCCGACGGCAACGACTATGCTCTGCAAGCTCTTTCAAACGGGGCTTCGTGGGCTGTGGTCGACCGTCCGGAGGTGGCCGCACAATCGGAGCGCTGCTTCTTGGTCGACAACACCCTCGCTGCGTTGCAGCAGCTTGCCGCACTTCATCGCCAAAAACTTGGGCTGCCGATTCTCTCGCTTACCGGTTCGAATGGCAAGACCACTACCAAGGAGCTGATAACCGCCGTGTTGAGCCGCAAGTTCCGCACCTCGGCCACCGAAGGCAATCTCAATAACCATATAGGCGTGCCGCTTACACTGCTCAAAATGGACTCCTCGACCGAGTTCGGGGTTGTCGAAATGGGTGCGAGCAGCTGTGGCGAGATAGCACTTTTGGCCTCGATTGCTGCTCCCAACTACGGCCTTGTGACCAACATCGGGCGCGCCCACTTGGGCGGCTTCGGTGGCGTTGAGGGTATCCGTCGCGGCAAGGGCGAACTCTTCGACGCACTTTGCGCCACGGGCGGAACGGCCTTTTTACGTGCCGGTGACGAGGTTTTGCGGCAGATGGCCGCCGAGCGCAAAGGGCTTAAAACCGTCGAATACTGCTCGTCGGCCGGGGAGGGCATCGAAACTCATTTGGTGGGCGACTACAACCGATTCAACATTGCAGCTGCCGTTGCCGTAGGACGCTATTTCGGTGTCGCGCAGAACGATATTGCCGCGGCTGTGGCAGGCTATGTGCCCTCAAACAACCGCTCGCAGAGTATGCAGTCGGCCCACAACCTGCTCACAGTGGATTGCTACAATGCCAATCCGTCGAGTATGGAGGCCGCCATCGACAACTTCTACTCCACGTTGCACCCCGAATACCATCACCGCACCCTCGTTTTGGGCGATATGCTCGAATTGGGCGAGTGGAGCAACGCCGAGCATCAACGAATGGTCGATAAGGCAGTTGGGGGCTGCGCCGACCGCATAATCCTTGTGGGAAAAGAGTTCGGCGCCACCAAGTCGGCCGACTCGCGTATGGAACACTACAACTCGACCGAAGAGCTCATTGCGGTATTGGCACAAAACCCTGTCGAGGGCTCGTTTGTGCTGGTCAAGGGCTCGCGCGGCATAGGCCTCGAACGTATTATTCCGTTGTTGTGATAACGCCGCACAACTAAGTCTTATAGGTCTGATAGGTCGGCTAAGACCAATAGAATTAAGGTGGATAAGGTGATTAAGGTGATTAATGGAGCCCTTCGGGCTCAAAAAGTTTAGAGTCTAATGAAATTCAATTTTTAATTTTTAATTTTTAATTTTGAATTTTGAATTTTGAATTTTTAATTGGCCGACGGCCGTCGGCCAAGGTCCTACGTCAATCCCAGACTATCGATATGCGGCAGGCAGGAGTTGAGTCGCCGGAGAGAATCTCAAATTGCGGGTTGAGCTGTCCGCTGTCGGTGACAATCGTCAGCCGTTCGCCGTAGCGCGTTTCGTGAATGAAATTCATATCGACACGCACGTGTGAGCGCCTTTGGAGAGTCTCGAACGGCAGGGTGTCGAGCACCATTCTGAGATAGTTTATTGAGTAGGTGTGGCCGTTGCGGTCGACATAGCTGTACAGTACCTGATGCGTAAAACGGGTGACCGATTCGGGCTGCGACAAACGCGCAGGCGGGGTGGTAGGCGAGGGTATATCCTGAATAATCCGTGAGTTATCGACTACCTCGTTGAGGTTCAGGGTGCGTCGTTTTTCCAAATCGAGCACCGCCCACTGCGTAACGGCGCGCGCCACAACAATGCCCTCGGAGTCGATTACCTCCATATTACGGGTGGTGGCAAGGCGGTTGGCATCGCTCACCCACGTTGCCACTTTCAGCTCCTCATCTTCATTGGGCAGACGATCGACGTCCATAGCCAGTCGGAGCAGAATCCAACCGACGTTGCCGTCAATGTCGCCGTTACCGAAACCCTGCGTGGCAGCATCGAGCGACGAGGTTGTCAGCAGGCAGTCGTCCAATCCGGCAAGCGTCATTCGTGCCGTAAAGTCTACGCTGTTGAGTTCGACGTGATAGGGATAAACCCTCTTGTTCTCCATTATTATTTATGTGTTTGCTGTGTCAAAGGTAAAAAAAACATATCGACAAAGCAAATGTGTGATTTTTACCATAAAAAAGGCTACCTTTGCCCAATAATGTTTTATCGTTATTCGACAAACCAAAACCATTGCCGCCTCAACCCGATGAAGAATAAGTCACAAGTTGCCTTGCGTATCCGTATCAAGGTTATGTATCTCCTCTTTTTCCTGTTTACGGTCGCCTCTGTCGTTTTTGGCACCACCAGGCGTAACATCATCTCCTCGAATGCCGACTATCAGGGGCTACAACAATCGACCGGTCTTGCCGAGGGGGTCAATTACGAATATTCCGATTTCATCTTCTCGGTCGGTTTGAAGTCGGATTACGATGCCTTCAACCTGCCCATTGTGACAGCCGACACCACGGTAAGAGCCTCGGCGCGCCCGAGCGTAATCGACCTTAAAATCGAGGCCGACACCAAGAATCCCTATGCCAACAACGTCTGGTCGTATCTGCTCAACTATACCGTAATAATCATTCCGATTGTGAGCTACTGCATTCTGTTGGCTATGCTCATATCGTTGGCATTGAGCTTCAAACGCGGTACATTCTTTTCGCGCCGCAATATTAAACGCGTCCGCTGGGTGGCCATTCTTCAAATACTCTATGCAGTATGCAGCTCTCTATATGTTTGGGTCGACAACCACTATGCCGCCATTCTTATGGAGGGTAGCGGCTACAAGGTAGACACAGCTTTCGTGCTCGATTACGGAAGCGTGATTCTCGGTTTGGTGATTCTGTTTATTGGCGAAATATTCGCCATTGGTTACGACCTTAGTGAAGATCAGCAACTGACAATCTAAAAGGAGGGGTAACCAGATGAGTATTCAAATCAAATTGGACAAGGTAATGGCCGAGCGCAAAGTTTCGCTTGGTGAACTGTCGACCGCCATTGACAACACCCTGGCCAACGTTTCGATTCTTAAAACGGGCAAGGCGCGCGCCATACGTTTCTCGACCCTCGAAGCCATTTGCCGTAAGCTCCAATGCCAACCGGGCGATTTGATAGAATTTATCGACGACCAACAACACCTCCAAAAAGAGGAAGAGTAACAAAAAATATTAGTCCTCTCGCGTAACATTGCGATGGTTGAAACGTCTTTACAATAATTAGACGCGAAACATATAACCAAAATATTGAAAGAAATGAAAAAAATCTTATTGTCAATCGTACTCTTTGCGATGACTTTGGTTGGCGTTGCGGCTCAAAATCCGCTCGAACCGCTGCCTGCCGACCCCCGGCTCCGTAAGGGAGTGTTGGAGAATGGACTGACCTACTACATTCGCCACAACTCGAAACCCGCCAATCAGGGCGAGTTCTACATCTTCGACCGCGTGGGCGCCATTCAGGAGGAAGACTCCCAGGTTGGTCTGGCTCACTTCTGCGAGCATATGGCCTTCAACGGAACAAAGAACTATCCCGACAAGGGAATCATCAACTACCTCGAAACCATAGGCGTTAAGTTTGGCGCCAACCTCAATGCAGGTACAGGTGTCGAACAGACCCAATATATGATGTCGTCGGTACCCCTTTCGCGCGAGAGCATAGTCGATTCGGTGCTGCTCGTTCTGCACGACTGGGCCTACTTCATCACTATGGACGACAACGAGATTGACAACGAACGCGGCGTGATTGTCGAGGAGATGCGCACTCGCAACACTGCACAGTGGCGCAATATGGAGAAATCGTTCCCCTACCTCTTCGGCGACACCAAGTACGCAAGGCGCAATATTATCGGCACAGAGGAGAACCTGCGCAACTTCCCGTACGAGACCCTGCGCGACTTCTACCACCGCTGGTACAACACCGCGAACCAATGTCTGGTCATTGTGGGCGACTTCGATGTTGACCAAATGGAGCAGAAGGTCAAGGCTGTTATGGCCGATATTCCTGCCGTACCCGATGCCGAGCCCATTGAATTTATTCCGATTCCCGACAACGAAGAGCCTGTCGTGGGCATCATCACCGATCCCGAAAACACCTCGACCTCGGTTGAATTATATGTGAAACGCGCTCCGATGCCCAAACAGTACAACAATACTATGGTTTGGGAGATGTACAACATTTTGGACGCCTATGTTTCGACTATTATGGGCGAGCGTCTGAACGAAATTTCGCTCAAAGCCGACGCTCCATTCTTGAACGCCTATCTGTCCAACGGATCGATTACCCAGAGCTGCGATGCACTGTTTGCGGGTGCTGAGGCCCGCGAGAACGAGGCTGCACGCGCATTTGAGGCACTCTTCACCGAGTACGAACGTGCACGCCGTTTTGGTTTCACCGTTTCGGAGGTCGAGCGTGCCAAGGCCAATATCCTGCGTCAGAACCAACGCAAATACGACAATCGCAACGACCGTCGCTCGTCGGAATTTATCCGTTCCTACACGGGCAACTTCCAGAACAATACTCCTATTTACGATGCCCAGACCGAGTGGCAGCTCGATTCGATGCTCATTACCTCGACCGATGCCGCAACGCTCAACCAGTTTATTCAACAGGCACGTATGGCCACCACCAATCAGATTGTACTGGTGACCGCTCCCGAGAAAGAGGGAGTGGTAAACCCCACTGCCGACGAGATTAAAGAGATTATGGCGCGTGTTTCGGCTGCCGAGTTGGAGGGTTATGCCGAAGAGGGCGAGCAGCGTCCGCTGATTCCCGAGGGGACCAAACTTAAAGGTTCGAAGGTTAAGAAGACCGAAACCGACCGCTTTGGCAATACTGTCTGGACACTCAAAAACGGCGTTAAGGTTGTCGTCAAACAGACCGACTTCAAGGCCGACGAGATTGTCGGTTCGTTCAATACCCTCGGCGGACGTTCGGTTGTTGCCGACTCGGACGTGATAATGGCCCGCCTGCTGCCAAACTTCGTGGCAATGCAGGGCGTGGGCGAGTTCTCGGCTACCGAGCTCCAAAAACAACTCTCGGGCAAGGCAGCCAGTGTTAAACTCAGTGTAGGTGGCAATTCAAACGGCCTCTCGGCCTCGTTCTCGCCAAAAGATGCCGAGACGATGTTCCAGCTCGCATACCTCTATCTGACGGCTCCGCGTTTCGAGGCAGATGCTTTCAACGTGGCCAAAGGACAGTATATGGAGGCCTACAAAAATGTCGGCACCGATCCGGATTACAAGTTTAATATTGAACTGATCAACAACCTCTACAACAATAATATTCGCGCCAAACTGCCGACCTACGAAGATATTGAACTTCTGTCGTTGGAGCAGATGAAGCGCGTCTACTCGAAACTTTACTGCTGCCCCGACGATTTGACCTTCACATTTGTGGGTAATGTCGATTTGGCAACCTTCCAACCTCTTGTCGAGAAATATCTCGGCTCGCTGCCCAAGACCAAACAGAAGTTCACCTATGTCGACGACGGTATCCGTTATGCCGAGGGTGAGGTTGAATACCGTTTCCCGTTTGCGATGCAGATGCCCAAAACCTCGATTGGCTATGTCCTTTCGGGCGAAATAGAGAATAACCTTGCCAATGAACTGGCCATATCGACCCTCGAACAGATTCTCGATATGCGCTACACCAAGAGTATCCGCGAAGAGAAGGGCGGTACCTACGGCGTACAGGTTCAGGCTCAACTCTCGGTACTGCCACAGGAGAACTATATGTTGCTCATATTTTTCGACACCAATTTCGAAATGTCGGACGAGCTGCGCAATATGTTGATGCCCGAGATTGAGAAGATTGCTACCGAAGGCGTAACTGCCGAGGAGCTCTCAAAGATTAAGGAGTATTATACAAAACAACACGCCGACAACCTGAAACGCAACGCCTCGTGGCTTGGTTGGATAAACAACTTCTATACCTACAACAAGGACTATACAACCGGTTATCAGGAGGCTGTTGCCGCTCAATCTTCCGACGACATCAAGGCTTTGGCTGCAAAAATGATCGCCGACGGCAACCTTGTCAAAGTGATTATGGATCCTGCAAAATAGTCTTCATTGAGAAGAGAAAAATCGGGTCGGGAGAAAATCTCGACCCGATTTGTTTTGTCGGTTCAAAATTATTTGTATCTTTGCGCTCGCAAAACACTTCAAACAGGTCTGCAAAAACACTTCCTGCCCGGGTGGTGGAATTGGTAGACACGCAAGTTTCAGGTACTTGTGGTTGAAAGGCTGTGCAGGTTCGAGTCCTGTCCCGGGCACTTGATTTTTTAGGACTGCTCCTCGCTTTGCGGCGGGGAGTTTGTCGTTTTACATAAAGTTTAACTTAAAATTTAATCGTTATGGGAGCTGCCGGAAACAAAAAACCAAAGAAAATGAAACACGATAAGAGTATGCCCAGCTACGAAGTCAACAGCACTCTGGACACCACCACCGCGCTTCACCCACAAAAGAAAAAGAAATAGCTCGGGGCTGCTTTTGAAGGTCTGCCGTGGAAACACAAACGACCTTCGTGGCACTGTTGCCGTTTTGTGGAGGGTATGCCGAAAGAGATTTCGACGTACCCTCTTCTTTTGTGTCGTTTTTTTTGCGTAAGTTTGCAGTCAAATGAGACGCATTGCCATAATACTGCTTTTATCGCTGCTCTTTGTTGGGACTGTTTCGGCTCAAAGAGTGGCAATCGGTTCACGCGCGCCGCGAATAGAGCGCGTCGAATGGCTGAGCGACCGTCCCGATATGGTCGGACGAGCTATGCTGGTCGAATTTTTCCATTCGTCCAACACCATTTGCCGTAGCAGAATAGATTATTGCAACCGTTTGGCGGCCGAGCTCACCGACTCGCTCACACTGGTCATAGTGGCTCGTGAGCCCGAGGAGCAGATTGCGCCGTTGCTGTTCAAGGAGTACCAATACTACTATATTGCCGTCGACTCTTCGGGCGAGCTTTGCAAATCCTACGGTGTCCCCTATGTTCCATATTCGGTCGTGGTCGACCGCCGCGGCATTGTCCGCTGGACGGGTAATTCGCAGACACTCGACCTGCCGACCCTGCACACAATCATCGGCTTATAACAGAGACAAAAATGAAAGAACATCACGACCATTTCGAAGACGAATATCGCACCCACCACGACCAAAGTGCACTCGATGTAGCTCGCGGAGTTGAGCAACAGCCCTCCGTGAATCCGCGGTTCAACCGTATCGCGCGCCCCAAACTATCGACCGACGACTATGTCCGCGGAATTGCGGCAGGCGATACGGGTGTGCTGTCGCAGGCAATAACCCTCATAGAGAGCAGCAATCCGTCGCACTACCGCGATGCGCAGCAGATTATTGAGCGTGTGTTGCCACTCTCGGGACGCTCGCTTCGCATAGGCATCACGGGTGTGCCCGGGGCAGGCAAGTCGACCTTCATTGAGGCTGTTGGCGGACACGTGGTCAAGGAGGGTCACAAATTGGCAGTGCTGGCCATCGACCCGTCGAGCAGCCGCACGGGAGGCTCGATTTTGGGCGACAAGACACGTATGGAGACCATTTCGTCGAATCCGAAAGTATTTATTCGCCCCTCGCCGAGTGCAGGTTCGTTGGGTGGCGTGGCTCGCAAGACGCGCGAGAGCGTGGTTCTGTGCGAAGCGGCCGGCTACGACGTAATCTTCATTGAAACCGTGGGGGTGGGGCAGAGCGAAACTGCCGTCAAATCGATGGTCGACCTCTTTATGCTGCTCCAAATTGCGGGTGCCGGCGACGAGTTGCAAGGCATCAAGCGCGGCATTATGGAGATGGCCGATTTGATAGTGGTCAATAAGGCCGACGGCGACAATGTTCTGCGTGCCGAGTTGGCCAAAACGCAGATAACAAGCGCACTGCACCTCTTTCCGCCAAGTCCGTCGGGGGTCGAGCCGCAGGTGCTGACCTGTTCGGCCGTGGCAGGAAACGGTGTCGAAGAGGTGTGGCACACGGTGGTCGACACGCTCGAACGCACACGTGCCAACGGTTTCTTCGAATCGAACCGCCACTCGCAGGGCGAATACTGGCTGCACGAAACCATCGATCGCGAGTTGCGCTCACGATTCTACGATAACCCCGAAATAGCCGCTCGGCTCGTTGAGCAACTTGCAGAGGTGCGCAACGGAGTTGTGACCCCGTTTACGGCTGCCCAAAAGCTGCTCGAAGAGTACGAGAAACTGCACCGTAATGTCTGATTAGGGCTGCGACAGGGGGCGGCCGGCTCTCGGGCGCAACAATATTTGACTTCTCATCAAGGCCAATGGCGTCTTAACGATACTTGTTGGACGCACTCTCTATGCCCGGGTTTTTGCCCGATTATTGAAAGATTGTTGATAAAAAAGCCGACGCCAAATGCTTCGGTGTTGTTTTTTTTGCTACTATTGCAGACTTTGAAATATTATCGCCGTGATGCGTTTTTTGAAAAGATTAATAAGAGCCTTGGTTAGTGTTGCCTATGTCGTTGTGATGTTGGCCGTTGGCATCGTTACGGTGATTTGGCTGATAGTTATGTTGCTCATTACCTATCCGTTCGACAAGGAGAGGGTGGTGCTGCACTGGTTTTCGAAGATTGCGGCACGGCTGGTCTTCTACTGGTCGCCCGTGTGGCATCTCGAAATCGAGGGGTTGGAGCACATCGACTACCACAAAGCCTATGTTATCACCGTGAATCACCAGTCGTATCTCGATATTCCGTTGATGTATTTTGTGCCCTCGCTCAACTTTAAGTGGGTGTCGAAATACGAGTTGCGCCAAATGCCGATAATAGGCATCATACTGCATCTGCACGACGACATAACCATCAGGCGCGGCAAGGCGAGCGCCGCCATAGACCTTATGGAAAAAGGCTCGCAGCATCTTGGCAGCGGCACCTCGATAATGATCTTCCCCGAGGGAACGCGCAGCCGCGACGGCGAGGTGCACCACTACAAAGAGGGTGCTTTCCGTCTGGCCAAGTCGAACGGCGTTGAGGTTTTGCCCTGCGTGATCGACGGCACACGAACCGCTATTGATCGTTTCGGACTGCACCGCAACACCTTTACCGTAAGGGTTCTGCCGCCGATTGGTGTCGACCGTGTGGCAGCCTGCGAACCAAAAATTTTGGCCGAAGAGGTCGAAACACTGACAAGAGACAATTTACTCGATATAAGAAGTGGCAAACACAAATAATAATCCGTCGGTAGAGTACACCGACAACGACATTCGAACCCTCTCGACACGCGACCAGATGCGTCTGCGCCCGGGTATGTGGATCGGAAAACTCGGTGACGGCTCACAGGCCGACGACGGAATCTATACCCTCATCAAAGAGGTTGTCGACAACTCGATCGACGAATTTATAATGGGGGCCGGCAACCTGATAGAGATTACCATTGAAGACAAAGTGGTGACGGTGCGCGACTACGGACGCGGCATTCCTCTGAACTCGCTCTCCGATGCGGTTTCGAAGATCAACACCAGCGGCAAATACAACTCCGATGCCTTCAAGAAGACGGTCGGATTGAACGGCGTTGGTGTCAAGGCGGTCAATATGCTCTCCGAAAAGTTTGAGGCACGTTCGGTGCGCGACGGCAAAGCCCGTACGGTCGGTTTCCGTCAGGGTATAGCCGACGGCGACCTTTGGGAGGAGAACGTCAAGGAGCGCAACGGCACGATGATACGTTATACGGTCGACGAGGAGGTCTTTGGCATCTACGACTACCGGATAGAATTTGTCGAGCAACGGTTGCGCAGCTACACCTACCTCAACACGGGACTGACCATTTCGCTCAATGGCGTGAAGTTCAGCTCCAAGAACGGCCTTTTGGATCTGTTGAACGAGAACCTTGGCGAGGAACCGCTCTACCGCCCCATTCACCTCAAAGGGCCCGACATCGAGGTGGCCATTACCCACGGCACAGGTTACGGCGAGAACTACTACTCGTTTGTCAACTCGCAACATATTATACAGGGTGGTACGCATCAGGCCGCATTCAAAGAGGCCATTGCCAAGACCCTCAAAGAGTTTTTCAAAAAAGATTACGATCCGGCCGACGTTCGCACCTCAATCATAGCCGCCATATCGGTGAGCGTCGAGGAACCCGAGTTCGAGAGCCAGACCAAAATCAAACTCTCGTCGAAGAATATGACCCCGGGCGGCGCGTCGGTGCGTCAGTTTGTGGGCGATTTCATAAAGCAGGAGTTGGACAACTACCTCCATATGAACCCCGAAACGGCCACTCTGTTGGGCAAGAAGATTGCCGAGAACGAGAAGGACCGCAAGGCCATATCGGCGGTGCAGAAGCGTTCGCGCGAGACAGCCAAGAAGGTGAGCCTCAATAACCGCAAGCTGCGCGACTGCAAGGTTCACCTGACCGACGAGCGCAATCCGCGCCGCGAGGAGTCGATGCTCTTCATCACCGAGGGACTTTCGGCAAGCGGTTCGATCACCGCCTCGCGCGATGTGCAGACTCAGGCGGTATTTTCGCTCCGAGGCAAGCCCTACAACTCGTTTGGCGAGACCAAAAAAGTGGTCTACCTCAATGAGGAGTTCAACCTTTTGCAGGCCGCACTTGATATTGAGGACGATATCGAAAACCTGCGCTACAACAAGATTATTATCGCTACCGATGCCGATGTCGACGGTATGCACATACGTCTGCTGCTGATGACCTTCTTTTTGCAATTCTTCCCGGAAGTGGTTTCGCAGGAGCACCTCTTCGTGTTGCAGACTCCGCTCTTCCGCGTGCGCAACAAGAAGGAGACTATCTACTGCTACAACGACGAGGAGCGCCAAAGGGCTATTGCCAAACTTGGTACAAACCCCGAGATTACGCGATTCAAAGGTTTGGGCGAGATCTCGTCCGACGAGTTCAAGGAGTTCATAGGCCCGCAAATGCGTCTCGACAAGGTGCGCCTCTCGCAAGAGGAGCCCATTCACGATATGTTGGAGTTCTATATGGGCAAAAACAGCCCTGAACGTCAGGAGTTTATTGTCGACAACCTGCGTGTTGAGGCCGACTATGTCGAAGATTTGATTTGACCATTTCGGATTAAGATTTTTTTTAGATGAGCAACAAAAACGATAATACCGGACAAGGAGAGGAGTACCTCGACGACCAAGACAATCTACTGGACGAAGATCTCAGCAGCGACGAGGGTGACGACCAAATGGAACAGGAGTACGCACCCGTGTCGGTCAAGAAACTCTCGGACAAATACCTGCGCCTTATGGGCGAAGAGGGCAAACCACGTACGCGCCTGATGGGTATGTTCCGCGACTGGTACCTCGACTATGCCTCCTACGTTATTTTGGAGCGTGCCGTGCCCGAAATCGACGACGGATTGAAACCCGTTCAGCGCCGAATACTCCACTCTATGCGCCGTATCGACGACGGACGCTACAACAAGGTGGCCAACATCATAGGTCAGACTATGCAGTTCCACCCCCACGGCGATGCCTCGATTGGCGACGCACTGGTGCAACTCGGACAAAAAGACATTTTGATCGATTGTCAGGGTAACTGGGGCAACCTGCTCACGGGCGACGGCGCAGCCGCTGCACGTTACATCGAAGCGCGACTGTCGAAGTTTGCGCTCGATGTGGTTTTCAATCCCAAGACCACCGAATGGATGCTCTCCTACGATGGCCGCAACAACGAGCCTGTCACACTGCCCGTGAAGTTTCCGCTGTTGCTGGCACAGGGTGTCGAGGGTATTGCAGTCGGACTCGCCTCAAAGATTTTGCCTCACAACTTCAACGAGTTGATCGATGCAAGCATCGCCTGCCTCAAAGGCGAGGAGTTTGAACTCTATCCCGACTTCCCGACGGGCGGTCTGGCCGACTGCTCGCGTTACAACGACGGCATCAGGGGCGGCGTTGTGAAAGTTCGTGCACGCATAGTCAAAGAGGACAAAAATACGCTGGTAATCACCGAGATACCGTTTGGAACCACCACAGAAACCATAAAGGACTCGATTGTTAAGGCCAACGAGAAGGGCAAAATCAAGATCAAGAAGGTCGACGACAACACGGCCGCCAAGGTCGAGATTGTGGTTCACGTTGCCCCGGGCGAGTCGGTCGACAAGACCATCGATGCCCTCTACGCCTTCACGCTCTGCGAGCAGTCGGTTTCGCCAAACTCGTGCGTCATCAGCGGCGATCGTCCCCACTTTATCGGTGTGACCGAAATTTTGCGACACAACACCGACCGCACACGCTATCTGTTGGGACGCGAATTGGAGATCCGATTGGCCGAGTTGGATACCGAGTGGCACAACTGCTCGTTGGAGAAGATTTTTATCAACAACAAACTCTACCAACTCCTTGAAGGACGTGGCCGCGACGAGGCTTACGAGGCTGTCGATAAGGGGTTGGAACCCTTCAAACACCTGCTGCGCCGCGAGGTTACCCACGACGACGTGGTTCGCCTTACGGAGCTGAAATTCATTCGCATCACCAAGTTCGACTCCGACAAGGCCGACAACCAGATACGCTCGATCGAAAACGAGGAGCGTGAGGTGCGCCACAATCTCGATCACCTGACCGACTACGCGATAGCTTATTTTGAGCAGATTAAGGCAAAATATGGTGCAGGTCGCGAGCGCCGCACCGAACTTCGCGCATTCGACCAGATTGAGGTGGCAAAGGTGGCTGTGGCCAATGCCAAACTCTATGTCGACCGTGCAGGCGGCTTCTTCGGCTACGGCAACGGACTCAAACAGTTTGAGTATGTCTCGGACTGCTCCGATTTGGACGACGTGATAGTCTTCGCCGAGGACGGCAGCTACATCATCACCCGCATCAAGGACAAAGATTTCTTTGCACCCAACATCGTTTCGATTGGGGTATTCCAACGCGGCGACGAGCGCACAATCTACAACGTACTCTACCGCGACGGCGACAAGGGGCGCAGTATGGTAAAACGTTGCTCCATAACGAGCATCACGCGCGATAAGGTCTACAACATTACCAAGGGCACCCCGGGCAGCCGCATACTCTATATGAGCGTCAACCCCAATGGCGAGGCCGAAACGCTCAAAATCATCTTCCGTCAGCGTGCAAAGCTCAAAAAATCGATTGTCGACCTCGATTTCAGCACGGTTATGATCAAGGGACGTGCTTCGCAGGGCAACATTTTCTCGCGCTACCCGATACACAAGATTATGCTCAAATCGCGCGGAGCGTCGACCCTCGCCGGACAAAACATTTGGTATGACCCCGATATTCAGCGCCTTAATGCCGATGCGCACGGCGTGCTTTTGGGCGAGTTTGAGGGCGACGACAAGATCATAGTCTTCACGGCCAAAGACCAATACTACACAACCGGATACGATGTGGGTCACCACTTCCCGGAAGATACCGTCAAGGTCGAGAAATACGACCCCGAAAGGGTTTACAGTGTCGCCTATCTCGACGGCGCACAACAACGCTACTACCTCAAACGTTTCGTTGCCGAACAGTCCGACCGTATGGTGTCGTTTGTCGACGAGACTACGAGCGGTTCGGTATCGGTGGCAATGACCGACGACCGTGCTCCGTTGTTGGAAGTTGTCTTTGGAGGCGCCAATGTTGCGCGCCCGTCGGAAACCATCGACGCCACCGAATTTATAGCCGTTAAGTCGCACCGCGCCAAGGGTAAGCGTATCAGCAACTTCGATGTTGCGACCTTGCGTTTTGTGCCGTCGGCTGCATCGACCGTTTTGGCCGCTGAGAGTGCGCCCGACGCACCCGACGACTCCGACGACGATGTGACCGACGAGGGGCACGACGAACATCTGCCCGTTTCGGTCGTCACAGCCGAAGGCGTTGAGCAGATGGTTGCCATAGAGTCGGACCGGGAGGCCGGGGAGGTCGAGAGTGAGGAGGTCGATGCGAGTGAAGCAGAGCCCGAAACGGGTGCCGAACCCGAACCCGAGCCGATTGCCGAGCCGATTGCCGAGCCCGAACCTGCACCCAGGCGCACACGACAACCTCGCACTGCGTCCGTTACCGAACCTGTGGCCGAACCAGAGCCTGCGCCGTCGGTCGAACAGACCCACACGGCTCCTGCCGAACCGCAGACCGAGCCTTCTGCGCCTGTGGAGCCTGTCGCACCCGTAGAGCCCGACGAAGAGCCGCTCGAAAAGGTCGACAACTCCGATGTTGAGCTTGAAATAGTTGTTCCCGTCGAAGAGGACGATTCGCGCAACCCCAAGATTAAGCAGTTGGATCTCTTTTAGGTCTGCGTCTATTTTGATATTTCTACTTTTTTAGAGGCGATGTTGATATTTTTGACCGGTTTTTCGGGGTGCGGCAAGAGCACCGCAGGCCGTAGGTTGGCCGAGCGATTTGGCTACCGTTTCGTCGACCTCGACGATGCTGTTGCTGCGCGTGAGGGACGCACGGTGACCGAAATATTTGCGCAGAGCGGCGAGGAGGAGTTCCGCCGTTTGGAGAGTGCCGAGCTTGGCGCAATCATCGCTTCGGCGGATAATACAATCATTGCCACAGGAGGCGGTGCACCCTGCTTTCGGGCCAATATGGAGCGTATGTTGGCCGCAGGTACGGTGGTCTATTTTCGTATGTCGCCCGAGAACCTTGTGCGCCGACTGCAACACGGCCGCGAACGCCGCCCGAAACTTGCAGGTATCGACGATGCCGACCTGACAGACAATATAACTCGGTCGCTCGCTGAGCGCGAACCTTACTATTTGCGCTCTCAGGTTGTTATCGATTGCAACGGTGTCGACGACACTTACCTTGCCGAACACCTCGGTTTGATTCTCGACCGGAGCTCATTTTTACGCAAATAACATACAACCAAACGGTTATTATTTTGCCGGTGACTCATTTCGCACGACTACCGAACCTCATTTGAGATAAAATTGTATCTTTGACATATTAAGCACAGTTGGTCTTGCCGATGACCTTTATGCAGAAGGTTGTGATTTGCTTTCAACGTTCTTAGGAGAGAGCGCAATCAAACTTGTTTGAATTGCCGAGCGACGACAGAACATCATTTGAGATAAAATTGTATCTTTGACATATTAAACACAGTTTTGAGGAGTGCTGTTTGTTCGGCTAATCTGTTGTGATTTGCTTTCAAAATTGTATCTTTGACATATTAAACACAGTAATAAAGTGAATTTGTTCTATAAATCTGGTTGTTTTTATTTGGAAAAAGATAACAAATTTGAAATATATTTCTTTCCACCTCGTTATGAATTTTCTAAATATAGAAAAAAATCAGATGATGTGAATTAAAAAAGATAAATAAAGAAAGGATAATTTTAAATATGGTAAAGATTAAAAGGACATATAAGAAAATATTAAACGAATATAACGGAAACGGCATCTCCGATCCTGATTTATTACAGAAAGCTGCACAAGTTAAAACCCAATTTAATAATATTGAGAAGTCTATCAATCAGCAGAAATTAAATTTGGAGAAAACTTACAATACTGCAAAAGAAACATACAATTCGTCTATGGCACAACTAATGCAACAGCAGGCTCAACGAAATGGGAAGTCAGACAATTCAACCAATAATCAGACTGCTAAAAAAACAACCGAGAAAGAATCGGCAACTTCAACAGGAAATCAAACCAATGGAAAAAGTTCAGAAAATCTATCAGAATCTGAATTGTCAGAACAATTTAAAACTGATATCTGTAAATTGAAAAAATTGAAAATTAAAATAGATAGATTAAACGAGGGTCGTGATGAACTCCAAGATAAAATAGAAGCATATACAATAATTTTAAGACGTGCATTTGCTGATGCTAATGGGGAGTTGTATGCTGTAAAATTTTATTATTTAGCAGCCAATGAAATCATAAGAACATTTTATGCTATGAAACCAAATGAGAGAACATTTGATGGATTTTATGCTATAACAACAGAGGTTATGAATAAATGTAGTTTGATTGTTTCGTATAGTGAGCAAACCTATTTTAAGAATATGTTGATTGAAAAATTAAAAAAGAATGGTCTGTTTGCTGATTTGTTTTAACGAATCTCTAAATTGAAATATTTTATTATTGTTTAACTTATAAAAACTTTTTTTAATGCTATTAAAATTAAATGTAGATGACGTGTGTTGTGATTTGCTTTCAAAATTGTATCTTTGACATACCGAATACAGCTTATAAAATGTCAGCAACTTTTAAGATAAATATCCAAAGAGATGTTTTAAAATGAAACGATATATATCACATAATTCGATTAATGAATCCTTATTTATTTCTAATATAATTCCTAATGGTGTTGAAGATATTGGTAGTTCAGCATTTGCTAATTGTTCTTCATTAGAATCAATAACAATTCCTAATAGTGTTAAAAGTATTGGTAGTTCAGCATTTGCTAATTGTTCTTCATTAGAATCAATAACAATTCCTAATAGTGTTGAATATATTGACGATTCAGCATTTGATGATTGTCCTCTTAAAACCATTTATATAGATAAAGATAATAAATATGCTATTAACTATTTTAAAGAACTTGGATATAAAGATAATATTAAATTAATAGATAATGATGTTAATGAATCCTTATCTATTCCTACTGATAGTTCTGCTGCTGATGATTATCTATATGATATGAATTATAAGAAATTGGTTGAAGAACGATATGATATTATATACTCTCAATTGAGTGAAAATTTCATTGTCAGTCCAAAGACAAATGAAAAATCAATAGATTTGACTGAATATTTTGAAGGTCGAGAACGAGTAAATATAATATTCAAATTAACCGAAGATTTTGAAATCAAATATAAAGACGAAATTTTAAATTCCGATATCATACCAAATGGAGTTGAAAAAATACTAAAAGATACTTTTGTAAATATTAAACAATCTATCGAAAACATTAACATCCCAGATAGTGTGGATTATATATCAAATGATACATTCAGCAATTGTTCCGAATTAAAATCAATCAAACTGTCTGAAAAATTAGACAACATACCCGACAGGTGCTTTATGAATTGCATTAAATTAGAATCTATCGAAATTCCCGATAAAGTTCAAACTATTGGAGAATATGCATTTAATAACTGCAAATCGCTCGAATCCATAACATTAAGTAACAATATCTACGAAATAGGAGTTTACGCTTTTGATAAATGTGATAAAATAAATGAAATTACAATCAAAGAAGTTATTCCAAATTTCAAAATAAATGATTATATTGAAAATCACTTCAAATGCTATGGCTATGATATTGAAATAGAAAACGCTTAACCGACTTTGACTGTATTGGATAATATAGAGTCAAACACCGCTGAAAATGTTGGTGGAGTTTGACTCATCTTGCTCGCAATGGTGGCATCCATAGCTTTTAATATATCAACCAATTTATCACCAAGAACTGCCGGATGTGTTGGATTGTTTCCAACATTAACACCCGACCCATCTATATTAACAGTTGATGATTTGATATTAACTTCTGATGAACCATTAATATTTATTGAACTGTTTGATTTAATGGTTATATCATCACCATTTAATTGAATAATTGATTTAGCATTGGCGTGTTGAATTGTTATTAAATTATCTGGTGATATTTGAATAAAAGATTCTCTATAATATATTCTTAATCCAGAATTGACCAAAAATATAATCATCAACTCCTGCTCTTTATCATATAATAAAACGTGAGCACCTTGATAATCTCCTTTGATTTCTTCAATCATAGACGCATCCATATTTTGAATTGCAAAATATTCAGGAGAATATAAATCTTCATTAACAAATTGAACTCTACACCAAGTTCCTATTTTAGGAACATCAATAGTTCCGGAACCATTTTTAGAAAAGATATTTGAATTTATAGGAGTTGCCCAGGGAATTAAATCAACATCTAAATCATCAAATAATCCAATCACTTTAATTTTACATCTACCCACAAAATTAGGGTCTTCGTTATAAACAACTTGACCTATATAATTATTCTGTTTTAAATCTTTTTTAATTTCCATTTACAACACAATTTTTCTTTTTGTCGAACTCTCCCTTTCGGTATTTATCAACGTGATCAATCGACTTGCCAATTTAACAGATTCTTCATTTGCATTATCTTGATTAATAGATTTTAGATATGTCAGCAGTTGATTATAGTCAACATCAGGTTCTTTGATTAAACTATCCTCATCATATGATGATTGAATTGAAGAATCAGGTTCTTTGATTAAACTATCCTCATCATATGATGATTGAATTGAAGAATCTGGAGAAGAATTAAATGTGTTATAAATAAATGAAATATTCCTTTCTTGAATCATAGGAACATAGTAAGATAGTATGCTATCATATCCGGCCAACAAAGCTCTATTTAATAAATCTATAGTATGCTGTTCAGCAGTCGCTTGAATGGTTTTTCCAATAGCAGATGATGGTTCATTTAATCTAAGATCAGCCATTGGATTTTTAATAACTGTATTTGAAGAAACATCCATTTTGATTTTATCAAATAAAGAATTATCAATAACAGAATCTTTACTTCCATTATCAACAAATTCAATAACATCTAATTCATCGGGTAATACAACACTTGTATCTATCGCATCATAGAAATTAGCAGGATTGTTGATATTAGTTCTATTAAATATTGCAGAATTAACATTCGCTGTTTGTTTGGCGGTTCTTTTGATTTTATTAGAATCGCTTTCATATCCAGATAACTCTTCTGAAATAACAATCGGACCAACACCCGCATTTTTACCAACACTTGAATCTACAGATGCAATAGTTGGATAAACGTGTTCCTCGTACAGATTACCAACTTTAATTTTTATAGTTGGATTTACCATTTCAGAAGTATTATAAGATTTGAGAGCATTGATATGAGATTCCATATCATCAATATTAAATTCACAATAATTACCAATAATATTAATTGATGGTAAAGAAGTGTTTATCGCTCTATCTTTATAAAAAGTTTTCTGAACAGATTCATTAAATAACCTAACTTCCGATATGGTTATCTTAAATTGAAAATATCTCATTATAGTTGTGATTTGCTTTCAAAATTGTATCTTTGACATACCGAATACAGCGTGTATCGACACCCTCGCCGCACACAATCCGTTGTGATTTGCTTTCAAAATTGTATCTTTGACATACCGAATACAGCGGGTCGGAGTGGGTAACTATGTGAACAACGTTGTGATTTGCTTTCAAAATTGTATCTTTGACATACCGAATACAGCGAAATTCTGGCGCAGGCACAGAACGAATTGGTTGTGATTTGCTTTCAAAATTGTATCTTTGACATACCGAATACAGCGACAAGACAAAGTACGTTCCAGGTGACCCCGTTGTGATTTGCTTTCAAAATTGTATCTTTGACATACCGAATACAGCTCTACGATTGACGACCCTATTTATATAGGGTTGTGATTTGCTTTCAAAATTGTATCTTTGACATACCGAATACAGCGTGTCGCGCACGGTGTCCTCAATGGCATCGCGTTGTGATTTGCTTTCAAAATTGTATCTTTGACATACCGAATACAGCGTTTCGTGCTGGCGCTCTTTATGGCCAACGTTGTGATTTGCTTTCAAAATTGTATCTTTGACATACCGAATACAGCGCAAGCGCCACAAATGGTTAATGTAGAGGTATTTAGACGGTAAGATAGAAAAGAAAAATCAATGCTGTATTTACGAAGAAACCCGCCCCGAGGCGGGTTTCTTCATTTCTGCATCGAGGCGCGATTCTCTTGGGGCAGTCCGAGATGAAGGTAAATGCAGCTTTTGGTGGACACAAAGTGAAGAGTGTTGTTGGCCGGTGTCAAATTAAGCTAAGTAAAATTCAAATAAGGTGATTAAGGCGAATAAGGTGGTTAAAGTGATTAATGATTATCCTGACGCTCAATGGGAAAGCTATTTTCGTCAAACAATTAAAAAAGTTCGAGTTGCTGAATCGGTTGTTCGGCGGCAAATGTTTTACGTCCCGAGAAAAGTTCCATTTGACCGAATTGTTTGTCGGTGATGCACATCACTCCGACCTTGCCGGCAGGCGGCAACGATGCTTTTACGCGCTTGATGTGCACCTCGGCATTTTCGCGCGAAGGGCAGTGCCGCAGATAGATTGAAAATTGAAACATAGTAAATCCGTCGCACATCAATTTTTTGCGAAAAAGTGCATACTCCTTACGCTCCTTTTTGGTTTCGGTCGGCAGGTCGAAAAAGACAAGTACCCACATAATTCGATATTCGCTAAAACGCTCCACGGTGCGGAGAATTACATTTCGGGATAGACAATTTTGCGCAACCGGCCGTCGAAACACTGGTATAGCGATGCCGTTGTTTGTCCAACGGCAATCATCAGCGGACTGCGCTCGCCGTTAATCATTACGTCTGTTGTCGGTATGGTCAGCAGTTTCGATTTTACGGTTGTGCTTAACACCGAGTGGTCAACGGGGCCATCGACGATATCGCACACCACTTCATCGACGTAGGGCCTGTATGGCTCCATAATGTCGTCGGCCAAACAGTAGGCATTGTAGCGGTTGTGGTGGTGAATACCAAGCGTGGGCAACAATCCGCTGCCAACCAATGCACGAGCCACCACGGCGCGCAGAATGGCATAACCGTAGTTGAGCAGATTGTTGGGCGGCGCTCCTTCGCGAAACCGTGTGAAGTCGGGGCATTGTGGAAAAATGTTTTTCCAATAGTAGGCCGCCGCACGCGCCTCCATATTGTCGACATCGCCGCTACGCACCTCGCCGACCCAAGTCTGCATATTTCGAACCTCAATGCCGCGCCGTTTGAGCACGGCGGCTTGATTGGCGATTTTTTGTTGTACGGTCTGCTGCCATAGTTGCTTTTGTAGAGGGAGCGAAGAGTCGATTTGAGCGCGAAAACGCTCGTTTTGGGTGGTATTGCCCGACAGCGGCAACATCAACCCCACCGGCATACGATTACTGTCGCAAGTAATCAGAGCGCAGTTGTTGTCGAGCAACGCTTCCAACAGACCGTGCGTAACGGTTATTTGGCGGTGGTCAAGAATAACCACACCAATATCCTCAATCGGGATTGTACGGTCGGACGCACGCTTAACCTCTTCGGGAATGTCGGTCTGATGGTCGATTTCGGTTAGCCGCACCACCAACTGCCCGTTGCGCATACTCAAATAGGCCGGATTCCCAAAGTATATGGTTCGCTTAATCATAGTGGTAGCGTTTTAATATTCACCGATTTGCACTATTTGTCCAATGTGGTTTACTCTAACCTTAATAATGTTGCACAGATTCTTCAAAGACGTTACACGTTTCCAGGTAATCCCCTGCAATACGTTATTATCTTCTACCGTGGTCTCAAGATGATGTCTAAAAACATAATATTTGCTCGACATTTTCTGCACTCTAAACAGATTTGGGCTAATCAGAGGATAGTTCTTAGGGTCAAGCAAATCGATCTCGTTGGGATCAAATGTCATTACCTCGTGCTCCAAGCCGTCATCGCCAAGTTGCATCTGATAGCGTGGGAAGACAAAGTATTCGTTCTGCTTCATTGTAAATAGGAATTTCCACCCTAAATCTGCATTATAGTCTTTGTCGATTACCGTCAGGTTCTGCCGTTTGCGTTCGACAGCCTCAAAGAACGACACTATATGTTCTTGTAGTTCGCCCTGTGAATCACGGAATATGGCAACGTGATGATTGTTGCTCGTACTGACATAATCCACCGGTTGCCTGCAACCGTCGTCATCAAGCAACAATCGGCCCTCTTTGTCTCTTCTGTCGTGAAGGGCAATGGCGTTACTGACACCTTTAATCGACACTCGCTTAATGGCTATACCTCTGCTTTGATTGAGCCATATAGGATTTTCGTCGAGATTTGTGAAGGCTTTGCGCGCATCGCCTCCAAACTCATCTAATCGTGCCTGCAATATTTTTTGTATCTTCACATCGACAACCTTGTCGATTATCAATTTGGGATCAACTGCCTTGCGTATTGTAAAACAATCCTCCATAGTGAGTGTTTTTACTCGTTCGGGCACCTGCTCAGTATGAAGATCGGTTGTATAGAGCGGATTGGTTTCGAGTGAATTTTTACCCGTAAATGCCTTTTTGGGATTGTTGTCAAATTCGGCCAACCGCCCTAATAAAGCATTTCGATAACGTTCGATAGTAACTGTCGCAATTTTCGCCGCATCGAACGACGAGCCAACCTTTTCGAGCTTGGTGGAATAACGCTTGATTAATCCATATACTGTTTCGTTATGAAGCTGTCCGCGAGGTGTGAGTTGCACCTGATGATGGTTTCCCACCTTGGCTTTGGTTATGTTGACATTTGGCGTCGCGACCTTGTTTTTCGACTTAATCGATATGAGTACTTCTCCTAAATGGCGCTTTGCTTCGGCTCGGAATTCATCAAGCGGCATAGGGGGCAGAAACAGAAGATTCCCTCCTGAGCGGTAGAGCTCTTTGCGCTCTATGCCGATAACCTCGGCGTGAAATTCTCTCTTTTCATCACGACGAGCATTCAAATGGTTGAGATACTGAATGTAACTGCGTTTGGTGAAAGCGATTGTCAAAGCGTCCATTGCGTGGTGTCGGTGGTCGTTGCGTTTTGTCCAATCTTTTATCCGATATATCTTGTGACCATCTTTCCCATCAACTGTTTCGGTCAATCCGAGCCGATTATATTTATCCCAGTTCAGCTCTTTCATAACATCGATCAACTGCCAGTCTTCGCGTAGACGGTCGGTAATGGAACCGGTTGTTGGAACAACAAATTTGACGGTACTCTCCAAAATTTCACGAGCCTTTTTGGCAATATACTGCGAGTCTCTCAAATCGCGCTCAATGAATCCTTCCGGTATATCGGCCTCACGCATAATGAGTTTGTTGCGTTTCGCCCTGCTTATTGCACCTTCATTATACAACCTTTCAATACGATCTCGGTATTCTTGCAAATAAGTCTCATCAAATTTGGTGCTTACATAGTCGTATGCTGTGAAGTTGCCTTTTTCAATGTTGGCATCACGAGCTTCCAATGTTTTATTCGAAAATGAATCATCAAAGAGCTTTGATTGAGGAATTATGTGTTCAATATCGAAATCTTTGCCAAACAGTTTTTCGCGAGATATACAGGTATTTGTATAGAGTGTCTTGTAACCATTGCCCTCCAACTCTTTGTAAAGACGATAGCGAATAATATCATTGCGTGTTGGTGAGGCAATTCCGAATTGCGATTGTAGAATCTGGCTGCACTCCTCTTGCCGTTTTGTGGCATCTTTAATATCATTGGTCAGTTGTTGCCTCTCTTTGGAACTCTTTTTCAACTCGCGAGCCAACTCTATGCGTATCTCATCGGGCTTGCCAAAAGTCTCGAAAAGTTCATTCACAACATTTATCATTTGGTTTAGAATCTTCTCTACCACCGGATTGCGTAAAGAGTTCCGTGGTAGAATATCGAGTCGATCCACCAATATCTTGTTGTCGAGTTCCTCTTTGGTTAGCGAGCGTTGCGAGTGACGGTATCCGGCAAGTTCGCAAGCCAAGCTATATTCGTTGCCGGCCCTCATATAGGGCAATATTTTCCGCATAGCCTTTGCGCTCAGACTGCCATAGTCGTCCTGAAATACCACACCGGCCAATATGGCAGCAGATTCTCGGTCGAAACCATAGCGATGTGTGAGCTTCTCTATCAGTTTTTCATTACCGCTCTTCGAGTCGTCTCCCTCATAGGAGTATAGTAGATGCCATAACCGATAACACTCCTGATTTTCAAACTTTTCTCCATCTTTTGTTGAATCAAATTCAAGAATCTCGGTATTGAACCCCAATGCCCCAAAAACATCTCGAATAATTGTCGCTATTTCGGCTGCCGACATTCTCGAAAAATCGAACTCGCCATTACCACTTGCTTCGATAATTCGTCGATAGGCGTCGAAAAGGGCAGCTTGTGTACGGTTCCCCTCAATGGTCTTGAAATTAAGCTCAATCGCAGAGCTATTTTGGTTAATGAGTTTCAATGCCTCGACTTTGGTTAGCGAAGCTTTGACTTTCAACTCTTCGAAGAGGATCTCTTTCTCGTCTTGACTCAGGGCTCGACCCACACCGGCCCCCTTGACTTTAATAGTCAGGTTGTTGAGCACCTGCCACGTTTTGAACTCTTGGAACAGTGGAGATGATTTGGGACAAACTTTCAATCCAACAGTAATGGTCTTTGGCTTGCCGTCGACGGTTATCTCCTGTTTGTGGTTCTCAAATTCGCAGAAGGCAATAGTACCCTTTTTGCTTTTCAACCGCCTTTGGTAGAAGATTATCACATCTCTTATCTCGTGCTTTAATTGTGGCGTTAATTCTGGGTGATAGTTTTTCTGGGTTTCCCAAATCTTTTCGAACTCGTCCAAATAGTCCTGGCGGTAAAAGACCATATTTTTCAGACTGACGTTGTGGTCGGCATCGAGTTGTGAAATTATGTATTGACCAACAGTTTGATGATTGAAAAACAACTCTTTGCTTCTGTCGCTTATCGCACCAAGATAACCACTCGAATTGTTGATGGCACTGCTAATATCGCAAATTACATATGCGACAATATCTTGCGATAACTTTGTAGTTACAGCATCGTTTCGCCACGCATATGCTTGCAATCGCCTCTCTTTTCCTTTGTTCTGCGCCGTGAAAATTCCATATCGTGCCAAGAAAATCTTTGATACGTTTGTACCTCCTTTGTTTGCAATCTGTTTTTTGAAATCATCAGTCAGTATATCAGGGTAATATGGTTGTTGACACGCCCAAATTGTATCTAATTCGGCCGTCAAATCCGAACGATAGAAGTCCGGTACTTTCTTGCCTCCTCGGCACAACTTTTCGTACACATATTGTCCGGGTGTTATTTGCCTGTCATATAATTCGCGCGCAACGCCCATTCCGTCGATTAAAGCTCCGTCCTCGTCTTCATTTTTTGCTTTGCGATTACTCTTGTATCCACGTTTTTTATTAAGCATAAGCAATACACGCGATAGCTCTTCCAGTGAGATTTCTTCAACGACCGCCTTTGCCCTCAATCTGTAAGTCTGAAAGGTGGTCGCATTCCCATTTTCTGATAGCACTGTCTGCTGATCAATAAATCCGTTGGATTTGAGAACCTCGACAAGATTCTCTCGACGCATCTTGTAGCGCTTTAAGTTTAGGCGCATACCGTGCTTTAACGAGCGGTCGGCATTAGTCGTAATACTTTTGCCTTGTTCGAAATTAGATAATTCGTCAACCGTTAATGGGTTGACTCTGACCCCCAACTTGATAATCGAAGATTTCTCCTCGGGGTTTTCCGATTCGTTTACTACGGCCCAACCGATGCTTGAAGAGCCGAGGTCGAGACCTAATACTTTTTTCATAGTATATGTAGGTTTGTGGTTAGCTGCGTAAAGATAACAAAAAATTGAGAAATAATTGCACAATTAGAATATATGTTCTATATTTGCAGTACAATTTTGAAGCAAATCACAATAAGGATAATTCCGTTGTGAAAACATTCAAGGTGGGGCCAATAACCTCGCCTTTTTTTATTGTGTCGTTGCGTAGAAATAATAACGACTAAGTCTGCTAAGTCTTATAGGTCGGCTAAGACTAATACAATTAAGGTAATGTTATTAAGGTGATTAACGTAGTCCGGCGGGCAAAGTGCCAAAGAGTTGAATGTTTATTGAAATTCGATTTAGACTTTTCGACTCGGCCGGTCACTTGAACGTGACTATCGTTATGCCTGAGCCGCCGCGGTCGGGGTGGTCGTCTTCGGCCGAGGCCACGTCGGGAATGGTGCGCAGGTAGCGTCGAACCTCCTCTTTCAGTGCACCCGTGCCTTTGCCGTGGAGTATGGAAACGCTCCCCACGCCAACCATCAAAGCGTCGTCGATGAAGTTCTGGACGGCCTCCAATGCCTCCGAAGCGCGCATACCGCGCAGGTCGATCGAGTCGCGGAAGTTGAGTTTGCGGCTCGAAATGTCGACGCTCACCACTGTGCGTGGAGCTACGGGTCGTGTCTGGCGCTTATATTCGCCGGCCGAAATTGCCTCCAACCGCTCGATGGGCAGTGTGGTCAGAATCTGTCCAATGGCTACGGTCGCCTTTTTGCCTTTGAGCGAAACAACTTCGCCGACACCCTCCTGCCCCACAATTCGTACTTTTGCCCCCGCCTCAACGGGCAGGCGCTCAGGCTCTTGGGGCTGCTCGGGTTGTGCGGTCGACTCGCCACGTTGAGCCTTGCGTTCGGCACGGCGCTGACGACGGCGCTCGATGCGTTCCATTTCGCGTGCAACCTGTTCGGCCTGTTCCGAAACGAAATCGTCGGCGTGTTCGACGTAATCCTTCATCGAGTCCAACTCGCGGCGTGCCATACGTGTTGTCTCTTTGTCGGCCTGCGATTCGCGGATTACGCGCACCGTGTTTTCGATAGTGGAGTTGCTGCGCTCCAACAGCTCTTTGGCATCGGCCTTGGCCTGACGAATGAGTGTGGCGCGTTCCTCTTTGAGTTTCGAGAGCCGCTCGGCATACTCTGCCTCCATCTCTTCGACCCGACGGTCGGCCACTCTGATGCGTTCGCGTTTCTGCTCCCAGTAGGTGCGGTCGCGTGCCACCTCGCGCAGTTGGCGTTCGAGGTTTATGACATCGGTGCCTGCCTTGCGTGAAGCGTTGGCAATGATCTGCTCCGAAAGCCCTATCTTGCGGGCTATCTCAATGGCGAACGAGCTGCCCGGGGTGCCCGTTTCGAGCCGAAACAGAGGACGTATGTTCTGAACGTCGAACATCATAGCGCCATTGGTGACGCCTGCGTGCGACGAGGCGAAATATTTTATATTGGTGTAGTGGGTTGTGATAACCCCGTAGGTGCCTGCTTCGACCAACCGTTCCAAAATAGCCTCGGCTATTGCTCCGCCAATGGTCGGCTCGGTGCCGCTGCCGAACTCGTCGACAAGTATGAGCGTTTGCGGCGAGGCTTCGGCCAACATCGAACGCATATTCAGCAGGTGCGACGAGTATGTACTCAGGTCGTTGTCGATCGACTGCTGGTCGCCAATGTCGATCATAATATCGTCGAATACGGGGAGTTCGGAGTTCGACGAGGCGGTCACCGGAATGCCCGACTGAAACATATATTGAATGATGCCCACGGTTTTCAGGCAGACCGACTTGCCGCCTGCATTCGGGCCTGAAATGACAAGTATGCGTCGCGTGTGGTCGAGCTCCATATCGAGCGGAACTACCTCTTTGTGCTCCTTGGCGAGCGCCTGTTGCAGAATTGGGTTGCGTGCCGAGCGCAGTACCATACGTCCGTCGAGCGAAAGAATTGGCTTTGAGGCGTTGTACTCGATGGCCCAGCGAGCCTTGGCGCGCAGCATATCGATTGTTGCGAGGTATTCGCCGCTCCGGGCGAGTTCGTCGGCGTGGGGCCGCAGCGAGTCGGTGAACTCAGTCAGAATGCGTACCACCTCGCGACGCTCGGCGTACTCCAACTCTTTGAGTTCGTTGTTGATTTCGACCACCTCGACGGGTTCAATGAAGAAGGTTTTGCCGGTGGCCGATTCGTCGTGAATGAAGCCCTGCACCTTGCGTTTATTGGAGGCCGAGACGGGTATTACCGCACGTCCGTCGCGAATCGAAAGCGTGGCATCTGGTTCGGCATAGCCTGCCGATATTGCCGCCGAGAGTATGGCCTGCAACCGCTTGGAGGCCTGACCCTCGCGGTCGCGTATGGATTTGCGAATAGAGTAGAGTTCGGGCGAGGCACTGTCGCGCAGACGGCCGAAGCGGTCGAGCATTGTGTCGATATGGCCGACGATTTCGGGAAACAACCCCACCTCGGCAGAGAGTGCGCGCAGTAGCGGATATTGCTCCTTGCGCCCGAAAAATGCGGCCGTCTCGCCAACCGAGCGCAAGCCGTCGCCAAGGTGCTGCACCTCTTCCGTTTCGAGAAAAGCCCCCACTACCGATATCTTTCGCACCTCGGCAGTGAACTCGGTAAACTCGCCGCGTGGAGCATCGGAGTCCATCATTTGCGCCGTTCGCATCTCTTCGGCCAAGGCCTGACGGCGCTCTATTTCGACCATATCGGTCGAAAAATTCTCCGATTCGAACAGCGCTCTGCCACGATGAGTGGTGCAGCGTTCGCCAATTTGGCGGCGTATGCGGTCGAACCCTATCTTTATTTCAAAATTATCTGTCACTTTTTCTCTTTTGTTGTTTTGACCGCCTCGGATAGCGGAACGAGCTGATCGCCAACGAAAGCCACCACATAGGCACCGGCGAATGTTTTGTCGGCCTCGTTGCGCAGGGCTACGGCCTGGTCATAGGAGTTGGCTGCCAACAGACAACGCCAACGTCCGCTTGGCATCTGCTTTTGAACGATCCGTCCGCTGTAATTCTTGAATTTCGAATCTTTGGGGTCGGAGTGTGCCGAGAGCGTGCAAATCTGTACGTAGAATTGCGGCTCGGGAGCTTTTGTGGCCGTTTCGGGCAGGTTGGGTTGAACCGTCGACTGGGGCACTTCGGTTGCCGTGGCCGTTGCGTCAGAGCTTTTTGGTGGGGTCTTGACTTCCGGTTTGGCTTCCTGCTTGGTGGCGGACTTCGGTTTTGAATCGCTCTTTACGGTGGGCTGCGGCGCTTTGGGTGTCGACTTGGCAAGTGCTTCACCTGCTTTCAGATCGCACTTGGTCTTGTATTGCGCGAAGGCAGTGAAGAGCGAGGCGGCAACCTGCCGTTGACCCTCCTCGGAGGTGAGAAAGGCGCGGTCTTCGGCATTGGTGATGAAACCAACCTCGGTTAGAATGCTCGGCATCGCCGTGCGCCACAGCACCAGATAGGGGGCTTGGCGTGCGCCGCGGTCGACAATCGGGGTCGAGGCTGCATACTGTTTCTGCACCATTTCGGCAAAAATCATACTCTGCTCCGAGTAGGCATACTGCATCAGCGAGAAGATGATGAAACTCTCGGCCGACGAGGGGTCGTAGCCCTCGTATTTGGCCTGATAGTCGTTTTCGAGTGTGATGACGGCATTCTCGCGCTTGGCCACTTCGAGGTTGGCCTTGGCCTTGTCGTTACCCATTACATAGGTCGAGTTGCCGTTGGCCTTCGACGAGCTGACGGCATCGGTGTGAATCGAGATGAAGAGGTCGGCATTTGCGCGGTTGGCAATGTCGCCTCTCTCGGCAAGTCCGACGAAGGTGTCGTCGGTGCGGGTGAAGACCACTTTCACGTCGGGGTAGGCATTGGTGATGGCTTCGCCCAGGAGCAGGGCCACCGAGAGATTGATATCTTTCTCGCGGTATTTGCCATAGACGCAGCCCGGGTCGTGTCCGCCGTGGCCCGCATCGATGGTGACAATGCGTATGGCCTCGTGCGAGTCAGATGAATTCTGCTGTCCAAATACCACAGTCGGCAGAAACAGCGTTATAATCAAAAATCGTCCAAACGAAACTTTCATTGCCACGGATTGGTTAGGTTTATGTTTTTTTAACTATTTTTGTAAGTTGTACGGCTGCTTAAATGCGGCTGATTATCACCGGTTTATTGCTTTTTGCCGACTCTGTCGGCAAAGTTAATGTTTTTTTGATTGATTTTGGGTTCAAAGTGGATAAAATATAGTGTGCTGACGGCACTTTTGTTTGCGGGCACGCTGCCGAGTGTTGCCGAAGGGCGCGTTGCGGTCGATTCGCTCACCTCTGCCACCGGCCGTTCGTCGGCCGCTGTGAGGCGTGGTGCGGTCGATTCGCTTGCCGTGCGCAGTACCGCCACAGACAGCCTCGCAATGCCTTTTGGCCGCGACTCGCTCTCAATGCGCCGTCGAGCCGACACAGCCGCTACGCAACCCAAAAAGCCATTCCTCGAAGAGATTATCTCTGGCAAGAACAAAGACTCGCTCTACTACGACGTGCGCAACAAACAGGTACACATCTACGAACAGGGCGACGTGAACTACGGCAACTCGATGAATATCAAGTCGGACTATATGCGCCTGTCGGTCGACAAAAAAGAGATTCTTGCCTACGGAAAGGCCGACACCTCGGCTCTGGGACACACGCGGCCCCAGTTTACCGATGCAGGCTCGACCTACACAATGGATACCGTGACCTACAACATCTCGACCAAGCGTGCCAAAATCAAGGGCGTTGTCACGCAGGACGGCGAGGGCTACCTGACGGGCCAGGACGTGAAGATGATGGACGACAAGTCGTTCAATATCAGCGGCGGCCACTATACAACCTGCGACAAGACCGACCACCCGCACTTCTACATCAATATGACAAAGGCGAAGGTTATCCCTAACGAAAAGATTGTGGCCGGACCCTCGTGGCTCGTGGTTGAAGATGTACCACTCTTCCCGATTGTTATTCCCGAACTCTTCTTCCCGATGAATATGGAGCGCGAGACGGGCTTGATTATGCCGTCGTACGGTGAGGACGCCACGCGCGGTTTCTTCTTGCGCGACGGCGGCTACTACTTCTCGTTCAACGACTACCTCGACCTCAAACTGTTGGCAGGCATCTACACCTTAGGCTCGTGGGAGGCCTCGGCCGCCTCGACCTACACCGTCCGTTACAAATTCCGCGGCTCGGTTTCGGCCAACTATGCCAACACCATAATCGGCGACAAGGGTTCGTCGGATTACAAGAATACCAACAACTTCAAATTGACGTGGCAACACTCCCAAGATGCCAAGTTCCGTCCCAACTCGACCTTCTCGGCGTCGGTCAACTACACCACAAGCGGCTACAACAAGCAGGCGGCTACCACGCTGAACGACTACCTCTCGTCGCAGACCAACTCGTCGATTGCCTACTCCAAGAGTTGGGCAGGAACGCCTATCTCGATGTCGGCCAATATGCAGCTCTCGCAGAACACCAACACGGGTGCCGTGGCGCTGACTGCTCCAAGTATGGTAATCAATGTTTCGCGCATATACCCCTTCAAACGCAAGGTTATGGTGGGCAAGGAGCGTTGGTACGAGAAGATTGCAATGACCTACAAGGCGCAGATGTCGAACCAGACCGTCAATGCCGCCGACAGCACGCTCTTCACCTCCAAAACTCTCCGCGAGATGAAAAACGGCGTTCAACACTCCATTCCAATCTCTGCTTCGTTCAATGTGCTGGGTGCCATAAACATCACCCCCTCAATTAACTATACCGAGCGTTGGTACTTCCGCAAAATCAACCAGTCGTGGAACGCCAAGACCGAGAGCCTGCAACGCGATACCCTGCGCGGTTTCTATCGGGTCTACAACTACTCGGCGGCTGTTTCGGCCTCGACCACGCTCTACGGACTCTACCGATTCATCAATCAGGACGGCTACTTCAAAGCCATACGCCACACCCTCAATCCTTCGGTTTCGTTCTCCATAGCACCCAATTTCAGTGACCCCAAATACGGCTACTACAATACCGTGCAGGCCTCGGCCGACGGCTCAAAACAGCTCACCTATTCGCCTTTTGCCGGCGAGATGTATGGTGTGCCGGGCAGCGGACGCAATGCCTCTATGTCGTTCAGCCTGTCGCAGACGCTCGAAGCCAAGGTGCGCTCCCAGGCCGACACCTCGGGTATGAAGAAGGTGAAAATCATCGATGAGTTGGCGTTCAGCGGCTCCTACAACTTTTTGGCCGACTCGATGAAACTCTCGACCATATCGCTCCGTTTCAGAACGAGCCTTATTCCCAATTTCGGTATCAATCTATCGGCCATACTCGACCCCTACGAGGTCGACAAGCAGGCCGGTGTGCGTGTAAACAAACTGATGTGGCGGCGCGGTCTGCCCGGCCGAATCGCCTCAACGGGCTGGTCGTGCGGCTACACCTTCAAGTCGTCGGACCTCTATACCGAGGCCACGATAAACGATATCAGCAAGATGTACCCCGAGTATTCGAACCCGTTCTTTTTCGACCCGAACGATCCGTTGGCGCCCTCGGTCCGACGGCAACTGATGACGGCGCAGTATTACGACTTCTCGCTGCCGTGGAATTTCAGTTTCAACTACTCGATCAATTACACCAATAACGGCTTTACAAAGCGAATAACCAATACGCTGAACTTCAACGGCTCGCTGACGCTGACCAAAAAGTTGGGCGTGACCTTTACGGGCGGCTACGACTTTGAGGGCAAGGCGCTCACCCCCGGAACGGTGAGCATCTCGCGCGATTTGCATTGTTGGCAGATGAACTTTGTCTGCGTGCCCTTTGGTGCCTACAAGTCGTGGAGCTTTAATATCAGCGTCAAATCGTCGCTCCTCTCCGACCTGAAATACGAGAAGAGCTCTTCACGTTACGACAATCTCTATGAATAATCCAATTATCAATAATTTGAAGACCTTAAAACAGTTTGAATGATGAAAAAATTATTACTTATTGCAATGGCAACAGCAACACTCGCCTCGTGTGGCGACAATATCAAACAGAACCCGCTTGTCTACCCGTCGGAGACAATCTACGGCACGCCCGAGTTTTCGAAAATCAAGTTCGAACACTACGAGCCGGCTTTCGACTACGCCCTCAAAGAGGCGCGCAAGCAGACCGATGCTATTATCAACAACCCCGAAGCGCCCACATTCGAAAACACCATTGAGGCTATGGAGCGCAGCGGCGAAATCTTGAACCGCGTTGTGACCATATTCTTCGTTTTGAGCGGCAACGAGACCTCGCCCCGGATGCAGGAGTTGGAGATTAAACTGCAACCCAAACTGGTTGAGTATTCCAACGATATTTCGATGAACCCCGTTCTTTGGCAGAGGGTTAAGACGGTCTACGACAACCGCGCCAACCTCTCGCTCAACACCGAACAGTCGATGTTGTTGGAGAAGACCTACAAGGGCTTTGCACGTTCGGGCGCCAACCTCTCCGATGCCGACAAAGAGACTTACCGCGCACTCTCGACCGAGCTGTCGAACCTGACCACCGTGTTTGGGCAGAACGTGTTGGCAGCAACAAATGCCTTCACAATCAATATCACCTCTTCGGAGGAGGTTGCCGAGTTGCCGTCGTTCGTTCGTGAAGCAATGGCCGACGAGGCAAAATCTCGCGGCAGGGAGGGTTATACCGTGACGCTCCAAACGGCCAGTATGTTCCCGTTTCTGACCTACTCGACAAACCGTACCTATAAAGAACAACTCTGGCGTGCCTACAACACCCGTTGCATAGGTGGCAGCAATGACAACACCGCAGCCGAACTGCGTATTGCCGAGCTGCGCCGCGAAATTGCCTCGCTGTTGGGCTACCCGACCTATGCCGATTACGTGCTCGAAGAGCGTATGGCCGAGAACATCTCGACTGTCGACGGTTTTCTCGACGAGTTGCTTGGTTCGACCATAAAATATGCGCGCCGCGACTACTCGACCGTGCAGAAGTTTGCCAAGAGCAAAGGTGTTGACTACGAAATTATGCCTTGGGACTGGGCCTACTGGAATGAACAGTACAAGAATGCCAAATACTCCTACAACGAAGAGGAGGTCAAACCCTATTTCGAGTTGGAGAACGTCAAGCAGGGCATCTTTGCTCTGGCCGGCCGCCTCTACGGAATCTCGTTCAAGGAGAACCCCTCGATTGATGTCTACCAATCCGATGTTAAGGCCTATGAGGTTATCGACAACGACGGCTCGCTGCTGGGCGTGCTCTATATGGACTTCTTCCCGCGTGCCACCAAGAACGGCGGTGCGTGGATGACCGCTTTCCGCGAGATGTCTACTACGGCCGACGGCACCGAGATTCGTCCTTTGATTTCGCTCTGCGGCAACTTTACCAAGCCCACCGCTACAACCCCGTCGCTGCTCACCTTCGATGAGGTCGAGACCTTCCTCCACGAGTTTGGCCACTGCCTCCACGGGCTCTTTGCCAAGGGTACCTACCAGTCGCTCACGGGAACGAGCGTCTACCGCGATTTTGTGGAGCTGCCGAGCCAGATTATGGAGAACTGGGCTACCGAACCCGAGTGGCTCGATATGGTTGCAGTTCACTACCAAACCGGCGAAAAGATGCCAAAAGAGTTGCGCGACAAGATTATAGCTTCGAAGAACTATCTGGCTGCCTATGGCAACGTTCGTCAGCTCTCGTTCGGCATCACCGATATGGCGTTTCATACCATTACGGCTCCGGTCACCGAAGACCCAATAGTCTTTGAGCACCGTGCTATGGATCCCACGCAGGTTCTGCCCGTGGTCGACGGCACCGCTATGGCTCCGGCTTTCACCCACATCTTTTCGGGCGGTTATGCAGCCGGCTATTACAGCTACAAGTGGGCCGAGGTTTTGGAGGCCGATGCCTTCTCGTTGTTCAAACAGGAGGGTGTCTTCTCGCGCGAGGTTGCTCAATCGTTCCGCGACAACATTCTCTCGAAGGGAGGTACGGAGCACCCGATGACGCTCTACGTCCGTTTCCGCGGCCACAAGCCCGAAACCAGGGCGCTTGTCGATAAGATTTTGGAATAAGAGGAAGTCGTTAAAGTCATTAAGGTCCTTAAAGTCGTTAAAGTCCTTAGTGCTATTAAATAAGTAAATGCAATACAAATTAAGCGAAATTATCAGGGCTGTCGAGGGCAGTCGGCTGGTGGGGTGCAACGTTGAGGTGCACTCCGTTATGACCGACTCGCGCCACAGTTTCGACGTCGTCGACCGTCCTCTGTTTGCAGCTATGGCAGGCGTCAATCACGACGGCCACAACTACATTGCCGACCTCTACCGTCGCGGTGTGAGGGGCTTCTTGGTTGAACGCGAAATCGACCCCAAGGATTATCCCGAGGCTGGTTTCGTGGTTGTGACGCGCACGGTGCACGCCTTGCAGTCGTTGGCTCGCGATTACCGCGCCCACTTCCGTGGTACGGTGGTGGCCGTAACAGGCTCGACGGGCAAAACGGTTGTCAAAGAGTGGATTGCGCAGGTGGCGCCCGAGGGTGTCGACCTTTTCCGTTCGCCGCGCAGCTACAACTCCCAACTTGGAGTTGCACTTTCGCTCCTGATGATGGAGGGCTCGGAGGATATGGCCGTCATAGAGGCCGGTATCTCGCGCCCTGGCGAAATGGAACGTCTGGAAGATATGATACGTCCCGATGTGGGTATCTTTACCACGCTCGACGGCTGCCACGACGAGAACTTCTCGTCGCGCCGACAGAAGGCTGCCGAAAAAGCACTACTCTTCCGTCGCGCCGCGCAGGTAATCTACAACCCCGATTTCGACTATGTCGAGCAGGCTGTCAAGTCGGTCTGCAAGAGTTGCCACGCCGTGCACTCCAATAAGGAGGCCGTTGTGAAACTCTACGAAACGTTGGGCTACGACAGCGCCAACATTGCCGAGCGGTTGCGCGATATGCAACCGGCCGATATGCAGTTCTCCTTGCGCGAGGGACTGGGCGGCTCGATAGTGTTGAGCGACACCCACAACTGCGATATCAACTCGCTCTCGATTGCGCTCGACTCGCTTGGCGAGGTGGCCGCTTCGCGAGAGAGGATTCTGATACTCTCCGATATGCTCTACTCGTCGCTCCCTGACCGCGAGCTCTACGGTCGTGTGGCCGCCACGGTGCGCAATGCCGGTGTGGAACACTTCATCGGGGTGGGTGAGCGCATTGGACGTTGCGCCGAACAGTTCGCGCCGGGTTCGCTCTTTTTCTCTTCGGTCGACGAATTTCTGAAATGGTTTACGCAGGACAAGATTGAGGCTTCGGCAGTGCTGGTCAAAGGCGGCGCTATGTCGCAGTTCGACCGCATCGTGCATCTGCTCTCGCGCCGCAGCCATACCACGGTTTTGGAGGTCAACCTCGATGCAATGGCCCACAATTTGGCCCACTACCGCGCAATGCTGCCCGAGGGAACGAAGATGATGGCAATGGTTAAGGCTTCGGCCTACGGTCACGGCGACTACGAGATTGCCGCTATGCTTGCCCACCAAGGGGTCGACTATCTGGCAGTGGCATTTGCCGACGAGGGCGTAACGCTGCGGCAGAAGGGCATCTCGATGCCTGTTGTGGTGCTCAATGCCGATGCCGACAGCTTCGAACTGATGGTTGCCAACCGTCTGGAACCCGAAATCTACAACTTCACCTCGCTCCGCACCTTTGCCTCGGCAGTGGTCGAGGCTGGCGAGAGCCGTTACCCGATACATATCAAAATCGACAGCGGAATGCACCGTCTGGGCTTCCGCGAGTGCGACATTGAACAACTTTGTGCAATGCTTGCCGATATGGCCGACCGCGTGACGGTGCGCTCCATTTTTTCGCACCTTGCCACGGCCGATATGCCATCGGAGAACGACTATACGCTCGGACAGATTGCAACTTTCGACCGTCTGTCGACTGCCATTATGCAGACGTTGCCCTATCGTCCGCTGCGCCATATCAATGCCAGTGCCGCAATGGAACGCTTCCCTCAATCGGACTACGATATGTGCCGACTGGGAATCGGACTCTACGGCGTGGGTACCGCTGGACTGCTGCCCGTCAGCCGTCTTACAACCCGCATAGTGCAGGTCAAAGAGCTTTCGGCAGGCGAAACGGTTGGTTATGCACGCGCAGGAGTGCTCGGCCACCTTACCAAAGTGGCGACCATTCCAATCGGTTACGCCGACGGATTGGACCGACGACTCGGTTCGGGACGCTGGTCGGTGTTGGTCGGCGGACACAAAGCCCCAATTATAGGCCGTATCTGTATGGATAGCTGTATGATAGACGTTACGGGCATAGAGACCGAAGAGGGCGACACGGTGACGATTTTTGGTGGCGACGAGGGCAATACCGTTGTCGATATGGCTGCCATACTCGATACCATTCCCTACGAAATAATGACCTCGGTTTCGACTCGTGTGAAACGAATCTACGTGAAAGAATGACGCTCGGAAAGCTCTATATGATTCCCTGCCCGATAGGCGACGGCGACCCCTACGAGGTGCTGCCGGCAGGCAACCGCGCGGTGATGCAGTCGCTCGACTACTTCATCGTCGAGAATGTGCGCACGTCCCGACGCTTTTTGAGCCGTGCAGCCATTGGCCGCCCCATTGAGGAGTTGGAGTTTGTGGAGTGCAACGAGCATACCCGCGCCGAGGAGTTCGAGGCTATGTTGCAGCCGCTTTTGGAGGGGCGCAACGGAGGAGTTATTTCGGAGGCAGGTCTGCCCGGGGTGGCCGATCCGGGTGCCGATGTGGCCGCTTTGGCCCACCGTCACCGAATTGAGGTCGTTCCGCTGGTTGGGCCGTCGTCGATTATGTTGGCGCTTATGGCTTCGGGTCAGAACGGTCAGTCGTTTGCCTTTGGCGGCTATCTGCCCGTCAAGTCGGCCGAACGAACGGCTGCAATGCGCCGCGTGGAACGCCGGGCCGCTACGGAGCACCAGAGCCAGATTTTCATCGAAGCGCCCTATCGCAACGAGGCTTGGTTTGCCGACGCGCTCGCCTCGCTCTCGCCGCTTACGCGGCTGACGGTTGCGGTCGATTTGACGCAACCCTCGCAGAGAGTTACGACGCTGACGGTTGCGGAGTGGCGAAAGACCTCTGCTCCGAAACTCAACAAGCGGCCTGCCATATTTATTATAGGCAGTTGATTTATTGAAACACGATTTATAGTTGAAGACTGATATGGCCAAAAGAGTTGTTGTTGGACTTTCGGGTGGTGTCGATTCGTCGGTTGCGGCGTATCTGCTCAAAGAGCAGGGTTACGACGTTGTGGGGCTGTTTATGGTCAACTGGCACGACACGGTTGGTACCCTCAGCGGCGAGTGCCCCTACGAGGACGACCGCCTCTTTGCCGAATTGGTTGCCAAACGGCTCGATATCCCTTTCCGAATGGTCGACCTGAGCGAGCAGTACCGTGCAAGGGTGGTCGACTATATTTTTGCGGAGTATGAGCGTGGCCGCACACCCAATCCCGATGTTCTGTGTAATCGCGAGATTAAGTTCGATGCCTTTCTGAAAGAGGCGCTTGCAATGGGTGCCGACTACGTGGCTACGGGCCACTACTGCCGTCACGAGATTGCCCCGGACGGCTGCCACCGACTTTTGGCGGGTGTCGACCCCAACAAAGACCAGAGCTATTTTCTCTGTCAGCTATCGCAGGAGCAACTCTCACGTGCACTCTTTCCTGTTGGCGAATTGTTGAAGCCCGAGGTAAGACGCATTGCCGCCGAACAGCATCTGGCTACCGCCAAACGCAAGGACTCGCAGGGCATTTGCTTCGTGGGCAAGGTCGATCTGCCGGTCTTTCTGCAACAGAAACTCAAAGCCCGAACCGGACGCATCATTGAGATTGATGCCTCGTGGGAGGGCTACCAACCGATTGCCGCGCCCGACGATTTGGCGGCTTTGTCGACCCCTTCGACCTACTCGCCTGCCGACGGACACAAGGTTGGCGTTCATCAAGGTGCACAGTTCTATACCATTGGGCAGCGCCACGGGCTGAACGTTGGAGGAACTCCAAAACCGCTCTTCGTGATTGCCACCGATGTTGAGCGCAACATCGTCTACGTGGGGCAGGGCGACGACCACCCGGGTCTGTTGCGCCGAGCACTCCATATCCTGCCCGACGAGATACACTGGATTCGTACCGACCTTGCTATGCACCCGGGCGATGCTCCACGCCGTTACCGCGTCAGAATCCGTTACCGTCAACCGCTTCAAGATGCTACTCTTGTGGTCGGCGATGCGGGGGCATACATCTGTTTCGACCGACCGCAACGCGGTATCACTGCCGGACAGTTTGCCGCGTGGTATGCCGACGACGAACTGGTTGGCTCGGGGGTAATTGACCGTTAAAAACTTAAAAATATGAAATCTGGAAAACACGGCAAAAATGACCCCCAAAAAACGGTTTAAGTTGACCACTAAAAAACGGGTAAAAGTGACCACCCGAAAACAGTCCAAATTGACCCCCTAAAAACGGAGGAAACTGACCACCCTAAAAGTTGTGATAGAA
>JAXEIN010000022.1:0-140247 GCA_034102025.1 Tidjanibacter sp.
TTGTCGAATCTGGTCGACTATCCTGCCCTTAATTCGGCGGCTCACTCTTGGGTTTACAGTTGCCGACTTTGATTATAGCGGTGTTGCTTCGCAACATTTACAAGCAAAGTCGGCCCTTTCGCTTCGCTCAGGTGTGGGAGAGTAGGCGCAGCATTCTGTTAGGCGTTTGCTGTATGCCTAAAAGAATGCAGTAACAATAGGTCTACTACGGCTCTGAACCGCCAATCATTGTATCATTTTCAATGTCAATATCAAGATTTGTGTCGGCTTCTAAATAGTATACTTGTTGCACCCATTTATATATTTCCGAACTACCTGCTGTCACATTCATATACACTTTGACTTTAACGGCATTATGTTTTGCAGTAAATAATTTTGTGGTGCCATATGTGCAATTGATAATAGAATTGGTTCCTATCTTTTCACCGATATCATTATATTCGAAAAGTGTAATGTTGACAACAACCCCTGAGATGTCATAAACATTATACTTGAACGTATAGGTGGTAACTCTTTCTTCTTTGGAACAAGATACCAACGCGCATAATAACAATGCATAGATAATAAATATTGTCTTTTTCATATATTTGTATTGTTGTTTATACCGTGTGTCCCTACAAGGCTGTAACGTGAGTGTATTATACCATAAAAAAACGTGGGACTTAACTCATATCCGTTCTCGGGGTATTAGGAAACCCACAAATCAAATATGGAATGAAGCCCACATCGTGAAACGTGAGCGTCAAACTTCATTCCTTGATTTGTTTTTCTGAAAGTTCCTAATTTTCGAGAACAAGGTACAAAGCTAACGCTTTTTATGTTGTTGTTTTGCGTGGTAGCAAACCGCGCAAAACGGTATATAATCTTATGTTGTCAGTATTGGTTTCTACTCATAGGCAATTATATTTTTTAATTATTGATTCAACAAATATACAACATTTTATTATATTACCACAAAATGGACTGCTATTAAGTACTTATAATACTGCTTGGCCCAGGTGTGGGAGAGTTATAGTCTTTCAGCTCTCGTCAGCCCTGTCATCACGAGGAGCGTGAGCGACGTGGTGATCTCCCGAAGAACCGCAGCGCGATCCGAAAGTAACTCACCAATGCCTGAGGAGATTACAATAGCCTCGTTACTATCCCACAACTCCATAACCCCACATCAAAACCTAAGCAAAGCCCCACAGTTACACGGGTGGTTAAAATCAACCCTATGTCTAATATTTAACATTGAAGTAAAAAAGGGGGGTGACTCTTTTAAGAGGCACAGTAGGTGGATAAAGTGGGTAAGGTGATTAATGATTGACCTGACGGTCAATGGAATGTTGAGCAAAGTGCCCAAAGAGGACACAAATGCGAATAAGTCTTATAGGTCTTATAGGTCGACTAAGACGGACAATGCAAAAGGTGATTAAGGTGATTAAGGTGATTAAAGTGATTAAGGTGAGTAAGGTGATTAATGGGGCTCAGAGCGCTAATTGTTGAAAATATTTGTTTTTTTTGCTCGATTCGGCTTGCGGTCAGAATTAACAGCAAGATTAGACACCAAATTGAGCAAGATTGACCAAACACCAATGCGGAAAAGGAGGTACTTTTGCAAGTGAAATGAAAACGAATTCTGTTATGCAGGCAAAGTTATCGACTCGTGAAGAGTACAGGCGTAAAATCAACGTCGCTGTTGAGTACATCAATACCCACCTCGACCAAGAGATTCGTTTGGACACGCTGGCCGATATCTCGTGCCTTTCGCCCTACCACTTTCACCGCATTCTGAAAGCCTTTCTGGGCGAACCTATCGGAGCTTTTATTGTACGCAAAAGGGTCGAGACTGCAGCTCGACTGTTGCTCTATTCCGATATGTCGATAGGCGAAATTGCGGCGAGGGTAGGTTATGACGAGCACTCTTCGTTTTCAAAAACATTCAAACATTATTATGGCATATCGCCTAACGAGTACCGTAACAATCAAAAATTTGTAACTATGCAACCACAAAATTATTGCAACAATCTGACGCTCGAAGAGAGTATCGTAGAGCGTGACAAAACCAAGTTAATCAGCTACCGTCTGCAAGGCGACTACCGAACCGGCGATTACGCCAAGGCCTGGAACGAGATTATGGCGTTCGCTGCCCAAAACAATCTCTTTGGTCCTACAACCGAATATCTGACAATCTATCGCGACGACCCTTGCGTCACCGAGGCAGCCCTGCAACGCGCCGACGTGTCGATGGTTATCACTCGTGATGTGCAGCCAACCGGCAACCTGACGTTGGACGAATTGGAGGGCGGCCGATACCTTGTCTATCTCTACAAGGGCCCATACACCCGATTGGGCGAGGTCTACGACACAATCTATGGCAAGTATGTTCCCGACGGCGGCTATCGCCTCGATTCTCGCCCTATGTTTGAGCAGTATCTGAACAATCCCGAAACTACCACTCCCGAAGAGTTGCTTACGCGCATCTTTGTTCCGATTGAGTAGTGAGTACGACTTTCAACAAGAAGAGCCCGATCAAAATTGGTCGGGCTCTTCTTGTTATGAATCGCGGTTTAGCGCATACGCACAAATACCTCAATGGCCTGATACTCGGCCATACCGAGTGCGTCGTAGAGGCGTGCGGTGTTCTGGGTGCGGTCTTCGGCGCGCTGCCAGAACTCTCTTTTATCTGCACCGGGGAACGGTACAATATCTTTTTGAGACAAGTGGCGGAATATGGCGTGACGTTTGGTGACGAGTTCGTCGGGGCTCAAAGGTACTGCCATATCGACCATACCCAAGTTCCACTCCTGCCAAGCACCACGGTAGAGCCAAATGTGGCACTCGCGGTTCCAATCTTCGCCCGAGGTGCGGTCTAAAGCCTCCAAAACAGCCTCCGTACAGATGCGGTGCGTGCCGTGGGGGTCGCTCAAATCGCCTGCCACGTAGATTTGGTGAGGCTGAACCTTGTGCAGCAGGTCAATAATAATATTGATGTCGCGGTCGGAGAGTTCGCCCTTTTTGATACCGCCCGTCTCGTAGAAAGGCAGCGCCAGAAAGTGAGCGTTTGTGCGGTCGTTAAGCCCCAATGTGCGGCAGGCTGCCGAGGCCTCTGAGCGACGAATGGCCGACTTGATGTCGAGCAGTGCGCGCGGTTCGGGTTTGCCTTTCTCCTTGCCGTCGATAATGGCTTTCACCTCGTCGTAGCGGTCGCCGAAACCAAGTTGGCGTGCGGTGTCGATGTTCTGCAACACCACGTCGTCGTAGACTGCCACGTTGCCCGAAGTTTCGTAGGCGACGTGAACGTCGTGGCCCTGTTTTACGAGCCTGTGGAAGGTACCGCCCATCGAAATCACGTCGTCGTCGGGGTGGGGTGAAAAGATGAGCACCCTCTTCGGAAACGGCTCGGAACTTACCGGGCGTGTAGAGTCGTCGGCATTGGGTTTGCCGCCCGGCCAGCCCGTTATGGTGTGTTGCAGGTCGTTGAATACATCGATGTTGATTTTGTCGTAGGCGCCGACCTCTTCGAGCATCTCGCCCAGTGAGTTTTCAATATAGTCCTCATAGGTGAGTTTCAGAATCGGCTTTTTCACCACGCCGCAGAGCCAAACGACGGCTTTGCGAATGAATTTCGGAGTCCAGTCGCACGGGCCCACGAGCCAAGGTGTTTCGCGGCGGGTAAGGCGTTCGGCGCCATTCTCGTCGGTAACGACCTCAATGTTGCGGTGCTCCTGCAAGAGTGATGCGGGAACGGTCGTTGTGGGTTCGCCCTCGACAACGCTCCGTACAACATCGGACTTCTCTTCGCCCCAAGCCATCAGCACTATGCGCTTGGCTTTCAACACTGTGCCGATGCCCATCGTAATGGCCATTTTCGGGGTGTTTTCGGCTCCGAAAAAGAGGTCGCTCTGGGTTTTACGCGAATTGTGGGTGAGTTGAACAAGGCGTGTGCGGCTCTTTGCATTCGAACCTACGTCGTTGAAACCAATCTGTCCCTGTTCGCCCATACCTATTATCATAAGGTCGATTTTCGAAGCCTCGGTGTCGTATTGTGCGCAATATTTGGAGAGCTCTTTTTGTGCCTTGTTGCTGTCCAGCAGGTGGACGTTTTCGGGCAGAATGTCGATATGGTTAATAAGTTCCTCGTGGATACGGTAGTTGCGGCTCTGCTGCTCCTTTGGGGTAATGGGGTAGAACTCGTCGAGCGAGTAGACCGAAACCCTCTTGAAACTGACATCGCCGCGTGCACAACGTGCGGCCAGTTCACGATAAAGCCCCACAGGTGTACGACCGGTGGTCAGTCCCAGTGCGAAAGTCTGTTCGTCCAACTCGTTGGTTGGCGTTTGGGCAAAATCGTTGATTTGACGCACAATGCGGTCGGCAATTTGGTCGACTGCCTCGGCTTCGGTTTGGTAGACCAAGGTCGGTAATTTCTCGTAACGGTGAATGATGTCGTAGGGGGTGTCGCCCTCACGCAGACCGCCGTCCGTAGGTAAGGAATACTTATTCATAATACAATTATGTTTTCTTGAACTGCAAAGTTATCTAAAATATCCGAATGCTCTACATCGGGTCACTTTTTTTGTACATTTGCCGCCGAAAGAAAGCAACAAAAATATGTGGATACTGCCGGCAATGTTATCGGCCTTTATGTTAGGCCTCTACGATGTGGCAAAAAAACGGTCGCTCGTAGATAATGCCGTGTTGCCCGTACTGCTCTTGTCGAACGTGGTTTCGGTGTTGCTCTTTCTGCCTGCAATCATTGCTTCACAGACAGGCGCCGACTGGTTTGTGGGTAGTATGTTTGCCTTCGAAAAGGCCGATGCGCCGACCCACCTGCTCTGTGCGTTGAAGGGCGTGATTGTTTCGTCGACTTGGATTTTCGGTTTTGTCGGGCTGAAACACCTGCCTCTGACCATTGTCGGGCCGATTAATGCCACGCGCCCCGTGCTGGTGCTTTTGGGCTCTATACTGATTTTTGGCGAGCGGCTCAACCTGTTGCAGTGGGTAGGCGTGGCGGTTGCCGTGGTGTCGTTCTATCTGCTCAGCCGTTCGAGCCGCCGCGAAGGTATCGACTTTCGCCACAACCGCTGGATTTGGTGTATGGTGGGAGCTGTGCTGACAGGGGCAGCGAGTGCTCTGTTCGACAGAGTGCTGATGCGCTCGCTCAACCCTGTGGCTGTGCAGAGTTGGAGCAATGTCTACATTATGCTGATTATGACGGTTGTTACATTGGTTGCGTGGCTGCCTCGCCGCCGTACCTCAACGCCATTCAGGTGGCGCTGGTCGATAGTGCTCATTTCGCTCTTCGTGTCGACTGCCGATCTGGCCTACTTCTATGCTCTCTCGCTTCCCGATTCGATGCTCTCCATAATTTCACTCATTCGTCGTACCTCGGTCATAGTGTCGTTTGCGTGTGGCGCCATACTCTTCAAGGAGAAGAACCTGCGTTCCAAGACGCTCGATGTGGCGTTGCTGCTTTTGGGGTTGGTACTGTTGCTGTTCGGCTCATTTTTATTTTCCCCGAGTGTAATGCCCATTTTTTTTATTTGTCAAACTGTGAATTATTTTTGAGAATTCTTATGAATTTTTTTTCTCTTTTCTAGAGCACTTTACCCGATAATTACTATATTTGTCCAGTTTAATACTACTTTAAGCAAACACTAAACAGTTTAACTCAAACAAAATCAATTATGAAGAAACTTTTCCTGACCATTGCAGTCGCTTTGATGGCAATTTGCGCAGCATCTGCAGCCAACTATTCGACCAACGATGAGGCTATCGACGCTCTTGTGGCTGATGCAACCGAAATGGTGGTTAGTGCCGATGCAGCTATGCCTATGGCTCCTGCTGCTCCTGCAACTGCCGCTTTCTCGCAGAAGAATCCCTGGATTGCTACAATCCTTGGTTACTTCCTCGGCTACTTTGGCGTTCACCGTCTTTATCTGGGTGCCAAACCGTTGACCTGCATCATCTACATCATTACCTTTGGCGGTATATTCTATGTAGTGCCGTTTATTGATTCGGTTCTGCTGTTGCTCGGCGCACTTGAAGATAAAATTCCTTCGGAATTTGTCGGCAGCTCCAAATTCATTGTTTGGATTTAGTCCGTTTTTTTTAAGTAGTTTGGGTGCAAGGTTGTCAATCTTGCGCCCATTTTTTGTATCTTTACCGCGTGATGAAACAACTCTTTGCCGCCACTGTTGTGGCTCTACTTTTGATTGCTGTTGCTCCAACCGGCGCCCAACAGCGTGCGCAGGTCGATGTGACCTCTGTTTCGGTTCACAGTGGTCAGAAACTCACTATCCGTAAGAGCCTCTACTGGCGTAACAACGGGCGTATGGTGATTGACCAAACCGCCCCCGAACACTTCATCTACCTGACCAACACTCTGGGCGAGATGAAGGCCTACAACCCTGCCACCAATCAGGTTATGGTGGCCTCCGACAAAGAATTTTCGTCGACCAAAGAGATGTTTACGATGTTCGCATCGGGCAGCTATCTCGATATGGGACTGCCTTACTACGGCTATACTCAAAGCTCGGTCGAGACCGTCGACGGCCGACTGGTCAAGACCTTTACCTCCAATCAGGCCGCCGCAAAGGGCATCTCGCGCATTGAACTGGTTTTCGAGCGCCATACCCCAATCTATATGGCCTACTATATGGCCAAGGGCGAAGTGGTGCGCAAGGTCTATTTTTCGCGCTACGTCTCCGATCGGGTGCTGATGCCAACGCGCATCACCGACATAGAGTATGCCAAGGGCGACTCGACCGTTACGCTCAACCTCTACAACAACTTCCGTTTCGACCACGAGGCCGACTCCCCGATGTTCGATTTCAAGATTCCCGACGATGCCGAAGCCGTTCCTTTCACTATGCCTCAATAGCCTGATGCTGTTGGCGGCTGTGGCTGTGGGCGTGACAACGGCCGCGGCTCAGCGCAGCGATTTGGAGTTGCTGCGTGGCCAACAAAATAGTAGCGAGGCAGTTGCCGAAAGGTCGCCCTACGGATTGCAACCCGGCAAACAGACCATTTCGCCGCTATACCACCTTTTTAGCGCTACATTCTACCTGTGGCAGAACGACGTGGCGCCCGACGTGGCCACTCGTGGCGGCTATGCGCTGTCGAATCCCGACTACTTCAAGGCTTTGTACGGCCGCTATGGGCTTTTCCGCTCGTTCTTCTACGGTGTCGACCGCGCCGTGCGCAACACCAAAATCGGTCGTGTGGGTTACAACGAAACATTTCTGCTCGACAACAGCGGTATGATTGTCGACGAAGTAGAACGCTACCATTGCCGATGAAACGTTTTGGACTCATATTGGCGGCGCTCTTCTGTTTCGCAACCGCCGCTACGGCCCAGAGCCTGCCGGCAAAACCCGACTACGATTTTGCGCTTTACCTTTTGGGCAACCGCCTGAAAAACGATGCCTCGACTTTTGTTGCCACTGAGTTGGATTCCGATGTCTATACCCTTCCTGCGTGCGATTCGCTCCGCTTTATGCGCGGCTACGTATGCTATTCGCTCAGGCGTTTCGACAGCGCCGTAGGTGAGTTTGCGCTCGTGTCGCCCGTTTCGCCTTTGGCCTCTCGTTCGACCTTCTTTTCGGCTATCAGTTCGCTCGAAACAGGCGACCGTGCCACTGCACGCAACACGCTTTTGAACTATCCCTCCAACGGAGAGTATGCCGAATTGGCCGCCTTTTCGCTGGCCGGTCTGGCACTCTTGGAGCACGACGAAGAGAACTATCGCGCTTTGAGCAGCCGCTTTACCTACTCCTCTTTTGCACTGTCGGAGCAGGAACACGAGTTCGACCGCATTGCCGCCAAAAAAACCAAACGCCGTTCGCCTTTTGTGGCGGGTGCGCTTTCGGCCGTTGTGCCCGGGCTGGGCAAGGTCTATGCCGGCAGGGTGGGCGAGGGTGTTGCTTCGTTTCTGCTTGTCGGGGGATTGGCCGGTGCGGCAGCCGAGGCCTGGATTAAAGAGGGAACGCCAAAGAACTGGCGCACTGTGGTTTTTGGTGCGGCAGGGTCGATTCTCTATGTATCGAATATTTTTGGGAGCGCCGCTTCCGTCAGAGTATATTATGAGGAGTTTAACAAAGGGCGTGATGCTGCCGTTATGTACGGCATTCATATTCCTTTGCGCACCATTTTCGATTGATGCACAAAGTGTTGACAGTTACGCTCGGCTTGCTCTTGCAGCCGAACGCGATGCCTACGCCTCGCAATCGGCTATAGATTTCAATGCGGCACTCTGGCGTAAACTCGACTGTCAAAAGCAGGCAGGGTGGTTCGACGACGCACTCGCCTCGCTTGCCCGAATGAAACCTTTTGCACTCTCCGACCAGCAGAGCGACCGCTATTACTACGAACAGACACTGTGCGCTTTTCTGTCGGGCGATTACCCTTCGGCGCGGATTGCTGCCGAACAGGGCGCGGCAATGATTGCCGATAGCGTGCGCCGCTGCCAAAATGCTATGGTGGGCGGACTTGCGGCCGCGGCCGAGGGCGATTGGAGAGCGGCCCAAACCCAACTTACCGCTTGGGCCGAGTCGTCACTTCCGCCCGAACGGGCCGAGGCTTTCGGCCGAGAGTTGCGCCACCGTATCAAAAAGGCTCCACATATGAAGAACCCCGAAGCAGCCTACTACCTGAGCCTGCTCCCGGGAGCAGGTCAGCTCTATGCCGCCGCACCAAAATCGTCGGCAGTGGCGGCAATGGCCAACTTGGGACTGATTGCCTACATCGCCTTGGAGACCATTGGAGGTTACTACTGGACGGCGTGGTTTGTGGGGGCAGGTTTGTTGAGCAACACCTATTTCGTCAATATGGAACGCGCGCGCGAATTGACGCGCGAACGTAATGTCCGTGTTTCGGCCGACTTCAATAGCGAATTGAAAACAATGGTTTTGGACGCTGCCGAGGGCTACTTCTTAAACGCAAAGTAGACCGCCAGAATGATGCAGAAGAACGAAACCAAATAGTTCCAGCGGAAGGTCTCGGTCTTGAAGAGCAATAGCGCCAAGACGGTGAAGACCACCAGCGAGATGCACTCCTGAATGATTTTGAGCTGAAAGAGCGTGAAAGGGCCGCCGTTGCCCACAAAACCCATTCGGTTGGCAGGCACCGTCAGGCAGTATTCGAAAAAGGCCACGCCCCAACTGAGCAGGATTATGATTATCAGCGGAAACGGATCGCGTCCGCCGTTCATCTCCTTGATTTTGAGATTACCATACCAGGCGAATGTCATAAAGACGTTCGAAACCATCAGCATTGCTATCGTACCCAACCCTTTCATATAAGGTATTTATAATTTTGAATTTTAATCCGCCTTCGGCGGCTTGTCTTCCTCCTTGCTCGGCAGTTTAATTATGAATTTTGAATTTTGAATTTTGAATTATATGTCGTGCGATAGTGGAGGTGGTACGGCGGCCGAGAAATCGTAATCGCCCCAGTGGTCGGCGATGCTGTCGAGAATCGAGTCCAACTCATCAATCGCCATATTCGTAACGAGTTTAATGCGTGTCTGCTTGAAGTCGGGCAACCCCTTGAAGTAGTTGGTAAGGTGGCGGCGCATCTCCAAAACGCCCACCACGTCGCCCTTCTCGGCTACCGAGAGCCGCAGGTGGTGCTTGGCAATGGCAACGCGTTCTACGACCGACGGTTGCGGCATCAATTCGCCCGAAAGCAGGTAGTGGCGTACCTCGCGAAATATCCACGGACGGCCATAGGTGGCGCGGCCTATCATCACCCCGTCGACACCGTAGCGTTCGAAGGCCTCTTTGGCTTTTTGGGGTGAGTCGATATCGCCGTTGCCTATTATGGGAATCTTTATTGCAGGGTTGTTCTTCACTTGGCCTATCAGCGACCAGTCGGCCTCGCCACGATACATTTGCGCCCGTGTGCGGCCGTGAATGGTCAGTGCCTTGATACCAACATCTTGCAGGCGTAGCGCTATCTCTTCAATATTGCGGTTCTCGTCGTCCCAACCAAGGCGCGTCTTGACCGTCACGGGAGTGTCGACCGCTTCGACAATGCGGCGCGTCATCTCGACCATTGTCGGCACGTCGCGCATCATTCCGCTGCCTGCTCCGCGACCGGCAATCTTCTTCATCGGGCAGCCGAAATTGATGTCGATAATGTCGGGGTGGGCTCTCTCGGCAAGGCGCGCGGCCTCGACCATCGGTTCAATCAGGTGTCCGTAGATTTGAATCCCCACGGGCCGCTCTGAGTCGGCCACCGAGAGTTTGTGAAAACTCTTCTCGGAACCGTGCGTCAAACCGTCCGACGAAACGAACTCGGTGTAGACCACGTCGGCACCAAACTCTTTGCACAGACGACGAAACGAGGGGTCGGTGACGTCCTCCATTGGGGCCAAAAACAGGGGCCTCGAACCCAAATCTATCTCGCCTATCTTCATCTTCTGCCAAATTTGCCCCAAAAATAACTATATTTGCCGAACGAAATCGACGGTAGGACGACTATTTTTTCGATACTTTTGTGTAACAAGTTGTAAAACATATATTTTCGGGCAAAAATGAATATTGAACAATACCTTTCGGGCGAAATCACGGTGGTGGTTGAAGAGCTCTACGGCAAGTTGCAGGGCGAAGCACTCCAAATTCAGAAGACACGCAAAGAGTTTGTGGGAGATTACACTTTGGTGGTCTTTCCTCTGTTGCGCCGCAGCCGCAAGTCGCCCGATGCCACGGCTGCCGAAATTGGCGGGGCACTCGCTGCCAAAGCCCCCGACGTGGCAGGCTACAACGTAATAAAGGGTTTTCTGAACATACAGCTCAAACCGTCGTTTTGGCTCGCACGATTTGTCGAGCAGCAGAGCGACCCCAATTACGGGCAGGGCGCACCGACGGGTAAAACCATAATGGTCGAATACTCGTCGCCCAATACCAACAAACCGCTCCACCTTGGTCACGTGCGCAACAATCTTTTGGGCTACTCGGTGTCGCTCATTTTGCAGGCTTGCGGCAACCGCGTGCTGAAAGTCAATCTGGTCAACGACCGCGGCATTCACATCTGCAAGAGTATGCTTGCCTGGCAGCGTTACGGCGGTGGCGAGACACCCTCGTCGAGCGGTATGAAGGGCGACCACCTTGTGGGCAAATACTATGTCGAATTCGACCGTCACTACAAAGCCGAGGTGGCCGAACTGGTTGCTGGCGGAATGGAGGAGGAAGAGGCCAAACGCGAGGCTCCAATCATCAAAGAGGCGCATCAGATGCTCCAAAAATGGGAGGCTCACGACCCCGAAATCTATGCCCTGTGGGAGCAGATGAACGGTTGGGTATACGAGGGTTTCGATGTGACTTACAGGGCTTTGGGTGTTTCGTTCGATAAGACCTACTACGAGTCGCAAACCTATCTGCTGGGCAAGGAACTTGTTGAGGAGGGACTAAAATCGGGAGTGTTCTATCGTCGTCCCGACTCGTCGGTATGGATTGACCTGACTGCCGACGGACTCGACGAGAAACTGCTTCTGCGCGGCGACGGCACAAGCGTCTATATGACACAGGATTTGGGTACGGCTTTGCGCCGCTTTACCGACAATCGGCTCGACGGAATGATCTATGTGGTGGGAAACGAGCAGAACTATCACTTTCAGGTGCTTAAACTCGTGCTGAAAAAACTCGGCTACCGGTGGAGCGACCAAATATACCACCTCTCCTACGGTATGGTCGAACTGCCCGACGGCAAGATGAAGTCGCGCGAAGGTACGGTTGTCGATGCCGACGACCTTATTGAGCAGATGATTACTACGGCTCGCGAAATGTCGCAGGAGCTGGGTAAAAACGACGGACTTACGCCCGACGAACAAGCCGAAATAGCCCGCATCGTCGGACTTGGTGCGCTCAAATATTTCATTCTGAAAGTCGACCCCAAAAAGACTATGCTCTTCAATCCCAAAGAGAGTATCGACTTCAACGGCAATACCGGCCCGTTTGTGCAATATACCCACGCGCGCATCTGTTCGGTGCTTCGCAAGGCGGCCGAGCAAGGCATCAAACCTTCGACCGACCTGATGAGTGCGGTTTTGCCCGAAGAGATTGAATTGATCAAGATGCTTTCCGATTTCCCGTCGACGGTTCAGCTTGCCGGTCAGCAATTTGCACCCTCGGTTGTGGCCAACTACATCTTCGAACTGGCCAAAACTTTCAACGGTTACTACCACGACCACTCGATTCTGCGCGAGCAGGACGCTGCAGTGCGCTCGTTACGCCTTTCGTTGAGCGGCGAGGTGGCACGTGTGCTGGCCAAAGGTGCCGCGCTGCTTGGTATGGAGGTTCCAGAGAGAATGTAGGAGTTAAGAAAAATTCAAAATTCAAAATTCAAAATGCAGAATTAGAATACAGTCTAAAAGGCGAAATGCTTTACTAAGTCTGCTTCCTCTTAAAATTTTGAATTTTGAATTTTGAATTTTGAATTCTGAATTCCCCTACTTCTTCTCGTTACAGCTTGTACAGTTGCCCTCACAGAGCGGATTGTCGTTGCAGTCGGTGCCCGACTCCTGTTGGTGCTGCTCCTGCAAGGCGCAACGTATGCCGCGGCGCTGCATCTCGGGATTGGTGGCAATATCCGATTGCAGAGGGTGTTTCTTTATTATTTGTGTGAGCGACAGGCCCACCACAAAGAACAATACGACAATGACCGAGGCTATTATTACTATCCAAAAAGTCGACATTTCAATCTAATTATTACGTTATATCCGCAAAAATAGTAAATTTGCGTGATAGTTCCATAACAAAATTCGGTCCCAAGAATGAAAATAGTGATTGCAGGTGCCGGTGAAGTGGGTAACCACTTGGCCAAAATGTTGGGCGAGAGTTCGCACGATATTACCGTTGTCGACTCCGACCCTAAACTTTTGGAGGCTGTTTCGGGAGTGTCCGATGTGGTGACTGTCGAGGGCGACTGTACCACCTTCGCAACGCTCAAAAAGGCCTCGGTACGCAAAGCCGACCTCTTCATAGCCGTCAACCACGAGGAAAACCTCAATATCATTTCGGCAATGTTGGCCAAACAGCTTGGGGCGCGCAAGACCATTGCCCGTATCGACAATAACGAATACCTCGAACCCAACAACAAGGAGATGTTTATAAACATAGGTATCGACTACCTCTTCTATCCCGAGAAGATTGCGGCGTTGGAGGTGATCAACCTGTTGGGACACTCGTCGACCTCGGAGTATGTCGATTTTTCGGGCGGCAAACTGGCTTTGGCGGTCTTCAAGTTAGATGTTTCGTCGCCTTTTGTCGACAAGAGCATAGTCGAAATAAACACTTCGACGGTGGGTGTACCGTTCCGCACGGTGGCCATTTCGCGTGGCGAACGCACCATAATCCCTCACGGCAACGACTCCTTTAAGGAGGGTGACACAATCTATATCATCACCAATCGCGAGTACGTAAAACGTATCGTGGAGTTCTCGGGCAAGACCAACGTAGAGGTGAGCAACCTGATGATTTTGGGCGGCAGCCGCGTGGGCGTGCGCATTGCTATGGAGTTGCAGGAGAAGCTCAACGTAAAACTTATCGAATACAACGCCGAGAAGGCCTACCGTTTGGCCGAGATGCTCGAAAAGACGCTGATTATCAACGAGGACGGCCGCGACATTGAGGCGATGTTGGAGGAGGGCCTAACCAATATGGACGCATTTGTGGCTGTTACGGGTCGCTCCGAAACCAACATACTGACCGCAATGATTGCCAAAAAAATGGGGGTCAAAAAGGTCATTGCCGAGGTCGAGAATCTCAACTACATCAATTTGGCCGAGAGCATCGGCATCGACACCATAATCAACAAAAAACAGATTACGGCCAGCAACATCTTCCGTTTCACAATGGATACCGACGTGCAGGCTATAAAGTGCCTGACCGGTTCGCAGGCCGAGGTGTTGGAGTTCATTGTCAAGCCCAACTCGCCTGCCACCAAGCTGAAAGTTGCGGAGTTGCTCTTCCCCGACGAGGCTACAATCGGAGGCGTCGTACGAGGCGACAATGTCTTTCTGGTCGACGGTAAAACCCAAATCAATGCCTATGACCGCGTGGTTGTGTTCTCTCTTCCGTCGGCCATCTCGCGCATTGGCAAATATTTCAACTGACACAAGTGCCAATAGTAAACCGCATCATCAATTTGCTCTGCTCCAACCGTTTGCGCGAGATAGAGCGGTTCAAACGCGACCCTGTCGGGACGCAAACAGAACAATATAGAAGGCTTGTCGAATCCGGCGACAAGACCGCCATAGGCCGTGAGCACGGCATCTCGGCAGGTATTCCCTATGCCGAATTTTGCCGTCGTATGCCGATTATGGAGTATGCCGATTTTGCTCCATACGTTGAGCGCATACGCAATGGCGAGAGCGGTGTGACGTGGAACGGTCGGGTAGGCTGGTTCGCCAAGTCGTCGGGTACCACCTCGTCGAAGAGCAAATATATACCTGTGACGCTCAGCGGGCTCAATGACAGCCATATGCGTGGCCCCAAGGATATTGCAATCACTTATAGCCACCTCTACCCCCGCAGCGGTGTCTACGAGGGAAAAATGTTGGCATTGGGCGGCTCAAAGAAGCTCGAAAAAGAGGGCGACAGCATTGCTTCGGGCGACCTGTCGAGCATATTGATAGACCGCACTCCTGCCATAGCTTCGAAATTCAGAGTGCCCTCCAAAGAGCACGCACTAATTGCCGATTTCGATCAAAAGGTCGACTACATTTGCCGCAATGCCACCACTCAAGATGTGCGCTCGTTTGTGGGCGTTCCGTCGTGGAATCTGGTGATGATGGAACGTGTGCTGGACTTTACGGGCAAGAGCAACATTTTGGAGGTGTGGCCCAATATGGAACTTTTCACCCACGGCGGTATGAGTTTCAAACCCTATAAGATGCAGTTCGACAAGCTGATACCTTCGCCCCAGATGAAGTATTTCGAGACCTACAACGCCTCGGAGGGATTCTTTGGCATTGCCGAGCGTCCCTATACCGACGAGATGCTGCTTATGCTCGACTACGGTACATTCTACGAGTTTCTGCCGACCGATTCGCTTGACGACCATTCGCGCGCAGTGCCTCTCGAAGGGGTTAAGGTGGGTGTCGACTATGCGCTGATAATTACATCGACCAACGGACTGTGGCGTTATATGTTGGGCGACACCGTGAGATTTACCTCCACTTCGCCATACCTTTTCCGCGTAACAGGGCGTACAAGGCTCTTTGTCAATGCTTTCGGCGAGGAGGTCATAATCGATAACGCCGAGGCGGCAATGGATCGCGCCTGCCGATTGACCTCTTCCGAGATAGAGGAGTACACGATGGCGCCAATCTTTATGCAGGACGGACAAAAAGGCTCCCACGAGTGGGTTGTGGCATTCCGGCGCGCTCCGTCGGATATCGATGCCTTTGCCGAGGCGCTCGACCAAGCTTTGCAGCAGGTTAACTCCGACTACGAGGCCAAACGCCGCAACAATGCCACCTTGTTGCGCCCCACAATCACGGTCGTTCCGAGCGGTACGTTTATGGAACTGCTGCGTATAGACGGCCGTTTGGGCGGACAAATCAAGATTCCGCGACTATCGAGCGAACGTACCTATGTAGAGCGACTCAAAGCATTGGCCGCCGACAGGTAAAAACGGCCGCAAGCTGTGAATGGGAGTGTTAAACAAGTACGTTAAACACTCCAATTTGGTTAGAAGTTGTATAATAAGAGGCTTTTCAAGGCTTGCGATGCCCGAAAAAGCGGAGTTTACTGGGCGTAAATGAGCATCGTAAGGGCGAGCGTAACGCAGAAAAGACCTTATTAGACAGCTTCATTTGAGGAATGTGAATACTTTGTAATGGTTTTTGCCCGTCGAAAGGCAAAATACTTGTATCTTTGTTACCATAATAATCCAAATCAACGGTAACCCAAAACACACACAGGCAAAAACGGCTGCAAGCCGCGAAGTCCCCCTTTGTCAAAGGGGGATTTAGGAGGAATGTGAATACTTTGTACAGTTTTTGCCCGTCGAAAGGCAAAAAACTTGTATCTTTGTTACCATAATAATCCAAATCAACGGTAACCCAAAACACACACAGGCAAAAACAATGTACATCGCGATTGCAGGCAACATTGGCAGCGGCAAGACCTCGCTGACCGAAATTCTTTCGAAGCGCTACGGCGCCAAGGCCTATTATGAAGATATAGATAATCCCTATATTGCAGATTTCTACGATGATATGAACCGCTGGTCGTTCAATTTCCAGATGTTCTTTTTGGGTAGCCGCATCAACCAAACCCTGATGATGCTGCGCGAGAGCACGGGTAACGTGATTCAAGACCGCACCATTTATGAAGATGCCCATATCTTTGCAGGCAACCTTCACCAAATGGGGCTGATGTCGTCGCGCGATTACGACACCTATATGAAAATCTTCAATCTGGCTACCGACCTTGTGCCGGCGCCCGAGGTGTTGGTCTATCTGAAAGCGAGCGTGCCGACGCTCGTGCGCCAAATCATAAAACGCGGCCGCTCGTACGAAATGGGTATCGATATCGACTACCTCGAAAGGCTCAACAACCGCTATAACGACTGGATTGAGAATAACTATAAAGGTAAGGTGCTGGTTGTCAACGTTGACGAAACCGATTTTGTCAGCCACCCCGACGAGATTGAGCGCATAGCCGCCCAAATCGAGCGCCTTGCTGCCGAATAAAAAAATCTGTTACCACAACGTTGAAAGTGAACACCGATTTCGTTGAGTTGGTCGAACGTGCTTTGGGTCGCGAAGAGGCTCAAAAGCTCGTTGCGGCTATGGAGAGCGGTGCGCAACCGGTGTCGGTTAGGGTGAACCCGGCCAAAGGTTACGCCGTGGCCGATTTCAGGGCTGTCGAGTGGAGCCGTTGGGGCGGCTATCTGCCACAGCGTCCGTCGTTTACGCTCGACCCGCACTTCCATTCGGGTGCTTACTATGTGCAGGAGGCTTCGTCGATGTTTGTCGAAGAGCTGTTCCGACAGGCGGTGGGCGACCAAACCCGAGCGCTGCGTCTGCTCGACCTCTGCGCCGCCCCGGGTGGCAAGTCGACGCTATATGCCTCTTTGATGCCCGACGGCTTGGTCGTGGCCAACGATGTGGTGCGTCAGCGTGCCGTAGTTTTGGCCGACAACATTCGACGCTGGGGTACTGGCAACGTGGCAGTCACCAACGACGACCCGTCGCACTTTGCCGCATTGGAGGAGTGGTTCGACGTGGTGGCAGTCGATGCCCCCTGCTCGGGCGAGGGAATGTTTCGCAAGAGCGAGGAGGCGCGCGCGGCGTGGAGCCTCGACAACGTTAAACTCTGTGCCGCACGCCAACGCCGCATACTCTCCGATATATGGGGCTCGTTGCGCGAGGGCGGCATTCTGATCTATTCGACCTGTACGTTCAACCCCTCGGAAAACGAGGAGAATATGGAGTGGCTCTGCCGCGAGTTCGACTGCCAAAGGGTGGGCATCGAGATTCCCGACCATTGGGGCGTTGTCCGCACCGAGGCGGCCGAGGCCGAGTGTTTTCATTTCTATCCGCATCGTGTTGAGGGCGAGGGCTTTTTTGCGGCTGTGGTACGCAAGGGCGGCGAGGGCAGGCGTAACGACCGTGCTCCCAAACCGCGCAAAACTCCGCTGTCGGAACTCGACCGCAAGTCGGCAGCTCAACTCTCGAAATACTTTTTGTCGCCCAAACGATTTGCCGCTGTCGGCGACAATATATTTGCTTACGATGAGGCACTTTGGAACGATTTTCTGACAGTGTCGCAACAGCTCTCGGTCGTAACGTCGGGCACCGAGGTGGGTTCGCTCTTTGGAGCTGCACTGCGCCCTTCGCATTGGCTTGCTTTGTCGGTCGATTTCCGTCGCGAAAGTGTGCCTGATTGCGAGGTCAACCTCGACGAGGCATTGAGATTTTTGCGCCGTCAGGATTTGACGACGGTCGACGCTCTTGCCGAGGGGGTCAATCTGCTCTGCTACGAGAATCGCCCCATTGGATTTGTCAAACGTATCGGACGAAGAGTTAACAGCCTGATGCCAAAAGAGATAAGAATATTAATGTAAATCGCGAAATATTGCGTTTGGCAGTGCCGAACATCATCTCCAACGTTACGATACCAATGTTGGGAATGATCGATATCGCCATTGCCGGACGTTTGGGCAACGATGTGACCATTGGCGCCATTGCCATTGGTACGGCCATTTTTAACTTCATCTATTGGAACTGCGCCTTTGTGCGTATGGGCACGAGCGGACTGACGGCGCAGGCTTTTGGGGCAGGCAATCGGCAGGAGTGTTCCAATCTGTTGGGGCGCGCTATGGTCATCTGTGCCGGTTTGGCTCTGCTGTTGGTGATTCTGAACCGTCCGATCGGCAATCTCTCGCTGCGCCTGATGAACGGCTCGGCGGAGGCTACATCGCTCGCGGCACGCTACTTCTTTGTGCGTATCTGGGCTGCACCTGCCGCCGTAGGGCTCTTCGGACTGCACGGTTGGCTGATCGGTATGCAGGACTCCAAAACCCCTATGATTGTATCGATTGTCAACAATATTCTCAATATCGGGTTCAGCCTTTGGTTCTGTTTTGGCTTGGATATGGGTATTGAGGGCATCGCGTGGGGCACGGTAATAGGGCAGTATGTTTCGCTGCTGATTACGCTGCTGATAATAGCCACGCGCTACCGCTCCTATTTCAGAGCAATCGACCTGCGCGAGGCACTAAACGCCAGACCGTTGGGGCGTTTTTTCAGAATCAATGCCGACGCTTTTCTGCGCACGCTGTTGGTCTGCACGGTCTACACCTTCTTTACTGCCGCCTCGTCGCGCTTTGGCGATACGGTGCTTGCTACCAACGAACTGCTGATGCAGCTCTTTATGCTCTTCTCCTACCTCTCCGACGGCTTCGACTACGCCGCCGAGTCGCTCACGGGACGGTTTATAGGGGCAGGCGACCGCGATGCGCTTCGCCGCACCATAAGGGCTTTGATAGTGTGGTGTGGGGTGGTGGCACTCTTCTATGTGGTGGTCTACATCTTTCTTTGGCGCGCAATATTGGGGCTGTTCTCCTCGTCGGCTACGATTTTGGCCTGCGCAGCCGACTATGTAGTGTGGGTTATTTTGGTGCCGTTGGTGGGCTTTACCCCTTTTTTGATAGACGGCATTTTGATTGGCGCGGCACAGACTCGCACGATGCGTAATACCACTTTTTGGGCTGCCGCAGCCTACTTCGCCCTCTTCTACCTGCTTGTCGGACGGTTGGGCAACACGGCGCTTTGGATAGCCTTTTTGGGCTTCATTGTCATTCGTTTCGTGTTGATGTTAGTCGCCACTCACGGCCTCTCGACCGACCGATTGATGAAAGGAGCGAAAGACTGAACGTCTTTCGACCTTTTGGGATTACTCCTTGGGGTAGGCGTAGTTGCGGATTTTGAATGAGGAGTTGTAGATCCGCTTTTTCAATACCTTGGTGCACTCGGTTTCGATGATGCCCGTCAGTACGTCGGCGGCGTCGTGCCATCGGTTTGAGCGAAACCGTCGGTTGTAGGACATCAGGTGGGCGGCAAAGTCGGGCCAGCGCTCACGCCAATCCTGCGGAAAACGCAGGCTGCTCACCACGCTCGACGAGTTGGAGAGTATGCGCGCCTCCTTGTTGGCACTCTGGTGAAACCACGCAACGTTGACCTTGGGGGCGAGCCGCTGGACGTTGCGAGCAAATCCGCGTCCGCCGTTGTTGCTCTCCACAACGGCATCGATTGCACCGTTGCGCAGCAGCATTTCGGCCATAAGCGGCTCGGTGACCTCCATTCCCTCGCGCGAGTAGAGCACATCTTCGATGTAGACCAACTCGTCGTCGCCAACCGAGTAGCAGACCGAGCATAGGTAGTCGTCACCCGTGTCGGCCGTGTCGGTATAGTTGCCACGGCGAATAATGTCGGTCGGCAGCTTCGAGTAGCCCATAAACCTGTCGCCGTAGAGCAGTCCTGCCGCGTCGGAGGGGTGTCCCTGATACATCGACTCGAAACGCAACGGGTCGAGCCGCCGTTTCTCTTGGAGCAGCTCGGTCGAGTGGCGCGACGGCCAGAGCGCTTCGCCCCTTTGACGCGGGTCAAGCTCGGTTGTGGGCGACTCTTTAAGTGCTTCGAGGTTCAGCAGATACCAACAGGCCGGGTCGGGTGAGTCGAGTTGTGCCCAAGAGGTCAGTTCGACGACCTTTTCGCGCTCCGTAATAGTTCCAATCAGATCTTCGTTGTGCCAGCGGGTGAATACAATCAACTCCTGCGAACGGTTGTGCTGACGTGTGCGCACCACCGAGGTGTACCACTCCCAACAGTTCTCCCTCACTACGGGCGAGTTGGCCTCCATAGCATCTTTGTAGAGGTCGTCGATGATGAAGGTGTCGACCGCGTTGCCCGTAAGCGGCCCTTCGCGTCCCACGGCTGTCAACGACCCGTCGCGCCCGATAACCTCTACCTGCTCGGCGGTGCGAATATAGCTGTTGCTGCGGCTGCCCGAACCCTTGATGACGGTTTCAGGGAAGAGCTCAGTGTAGAACGGTTGCTCCATAATGCGTTGCGCGCGCTTGTTGAACTTTTGCGCCAGCGAGGCGCTGTACGAGGCAATGGCTATGCGTCGGTCGGGGTCGAGCCCCAAAAGATAGGCCGGCAACATCACCGACGAGGCGGTCGACTTGCCGTGCTGTGGCGGCACGGTTATCATCAGCCGACGAATGGTGCCTGCTGCAAACAGGTCGAGCAGGCGGTAGTAGAGCGTGTGGAATGCGCTCCACTCCATCGACGGCGCGGCACTTTGGGCAAAACTCGCAAATGAGGTATTCATCGTAGAGAGTTGGATAGAACAAACTCTTTGAGCGTCGAAAAAGAGAAGTCGTTGGGCTTTTCGCACTCCTCGCCTGCCGTGTGAAACTCCCACCACACCGGAATGATGTCGTCGATAAGGCTGTTGTTGCGATAGACTATCAGTGTGGTCACCAACGTGGAGTGATATTCGTCGGTTTGGCACTCGACTGTGCCGTTGAAATAGTCCAAAGAGCCGATTTCGTCCATTAGACGGCCGGCAACCTTTTGGTAAACCTGATCTGTAATGCTAAACATAATGTCGTCTTTTCGGACAAATATATTGGTCCGAAGTACCGATTTGTTTTCTACGATATTCAACCCGATTGAACCCTTTTGTGCTACGTTCTCCATCTTTTATACTATTTGTTTTTGGTTAGTAAAATAAATTTCTTAACTTTGCAAAACAAATATACGTTCAATATTTGAATAGTGTATTAAAAATTAGAACTTTTTTAATATTACCAATATGGCAGAGGTTAAGGGCAGGCGCATCAAATTGATACGTAAAGAGTTGAACATGACGCAAGATTCGCTTGCGGCAGTATTGGGGGTAGGAAAGAGCGCCCTTTCTATGATTGAAACGGGCAAAACAGCCCTTTCCGAGCGCAATAAAAATATTTTGATTCAAGAATTGAATGTCAATCCCGACTGGATTGAGTCGGGTCGAGGTGAAATGTTCAACTGCCCCAAGGAGGAGTGCCTTACGTTCCGCCGGCGTACCGACACCACAATTCCCAACCAGAGCGTGCCGTTATACGATATGGAGGCTGCTGCCGGATTGGTGCCGCTCTTCAACGACCAAAGCTCGGTTAAACCTGTCGACTATATCCACATACCGAATCTGCCCAAGTGCGACGGTGCGATCTACATAGTTGGCGATTCGATGTATCCTCTTTTGAAGAGTGGCGACATTGTGCTCTACAAGCAGATGAACGATTTCGGTAGCATCTTTTGGGGTGATATGTACCTTTTGTCGATCGACATCGAGGGCGAGGAGTACATAACGGTCAAATATATTCAGAAGTCGGAGCGCCCGGGTTGCATTCGTCTTGTGAGCCAAAATCCTCACCACGCCGACAAAGAGATCGAGATCGAACGCATCAGGGCTCTCGCTTTCGTGAAGGCGAGCATTAGAATGAACTCAATTAAATGAAAAGTATAAGAATTTTCTTTCTCTCCGTAGTGTTGCTCTGCTCGTTGTGGGTGGTGAAAGGCGAACCTTTGTACCCCTACTATGTGCCTCGCGAGTTCGGCCTGCCCAAGATGAACAGCAACGACGAGCCATTTTGGCGCTCTAAGGCGGTTCACGTGGGGTTCGGACTATTGGGTGCCGGAGCGGTTGTGGCGTTCGTCGACCGAGATATACGCTCGATGCGCAACGATTTCATCTCGTCGTTCCACTACCGTTACGACGACTATATGCAGTTTTCGCCTGCGGTTATAATGTTGGCAATGAAGTCTTTGGGCGTCGAAAGCCGCTCGTCGTGGCCGCGTATGCTCTCGGCTGATGCCTTTTCGACCGCAATAATGATGGGCTATGTCTACGGCATCAAGTACGGCATAGGGCGGTTGCGCCCCGACGGTTCGTCCTACAACTCTTTCCCCTCGGGACACACTGCAATGGCCTTTATGGCTGCAACTATGTTCCATAACGAATACGGTCACCTCTCACCCTGGATAAGTCTTGCAGGCTATTCGCTTGCAACCGCAACGGGCATCAGCCGTGCACTCAACAACCGCCACTGGTTCTCCGACGTGGTGGTGGGGGCAGGTATCGGTATTTTGAGTACAAAACTGGGCTACTACATCACCGATGCAATATTTAGCGGCACGAAATTCGGCGCACCACCCGACGAGCAATACTCTTCGACTATTTTGGACCGACCCTCGTTCGTTTCACTAAGCCTTGGCTGCAATCTCTCGACATTGGGATTCTCTGAGTCGTCGCAGGCATCGCGTTCCGGTATCGCGTTGGGTGTTGAGGGGGCTTTGTTCCTCACGCCTCATTTGGGCGTGGGTGGAGAGTTTGGTATCGACCGATTTGCGGCGCGCATTGGTGCTGCCGACGGTACGGTCGACAACAACGAACTTATCAACTCGATTTCGATGCTTCTGGGCGGATATGCGAACCACAACCTTGCCGCCAAGTGGCAACTCGGCGGCAAGGTTGTGGCTGGCGTATTGCGTAATGTTGCTACCGAGCGGCCTATTGCAGGGAGTAATTCGGTTGCTGCTTTTGATGACCAGTGGAGGTTTTCCGCTGCAATGGGTCTGTCGGTGCGCCACATAGTCTCGCGCAACTTTGGACTGCGGCTCTTTGCCGATATTACTCTTGTTCCGACCGGCTACACTGTCGACAGCCGTCCGACAACAGTTCGTTACGCTCTTCCGGTGACACTCGGTGTTGCGGTCGATGCTCTGCTCTGGTAAGAGGTTTTTGACCATTCCGTCGCTCTCGACAGTTAGTTGGTCAGCATACAGCGTACCGATTCGGCTGCCGCTGCCGGCATCCAGTCGGTTGGCGTAACATAGGTCGACGCAAAATTCAATGCGCAACTTCCAACATAACTTAGCGAACCCGTATAGTCGTAGTAGTCGAAAGGCGAATTTGTCCAGTAGTAGCCTGTCGAGTTGTTGCTGCTGATGCTTCCCGAAGAAGAGGTGAGAAAACCTGCCGCAGGATACCACGCCCACCCGAGGTGAGCGACGAGCCGCTGCCGTTGCTGCTCCACGTCAAATTGGAACTCGAAAACGTTGAGAAAACCACCGGCGCTGCCACCTGATAACCGGCGGGGCAGGGATCAAAGACGGTCTTTTTGCCGGTGTAGACCTGCTCGGGCAGTGCGGTATAGCCGAACGGGTTGCCCCACAACGAAATATAGTCGTCGTCGTACCAGCTGCCCGCACCATTTGCCGTGATGAAGGAGGTGGGGTTGGCCACGGAGTAGGCTACCGATTGAGGCCCTGCCACCGTGGTGTTTGTGGTGTTGCGGAACGGCTCCTTGCGACCCCATTGGTAGTAGAGGCCAGGCGAACCGGTAGCGTTTGTTGCACCAAGATTCCGATCCATCAGCGTGTAGCCGCTCGAATAGAGGTCGTTCTCGACTGCGGTCGAGGTTACCCAAATATGAAAACTCCATACTACCGTACTGCTTTGGTAGATGCCAATTAGTGCGTTGCCTGTCTGTGAGGCTCCAACTGTAAAACTGAGGGTGTTGCTGCTCATCGTTACATCTGTGAGCAGCGAAGTGTTGTCTTGCCAGATTATTGCCGCAGTGTCGGCGCTGAGACTGTTGTCGGCAGCAGTGCTGGTGTAGAGTGCGTATGCCGTTGTTTGATAGGGCGATACATCGATGCTTTGGGCTTGCGAACTGCTGCTTGTCACATATTGATAGCAGTTTGAGGTTCCGTAGTAGGTTACCGCTTCCAACGTGTAGTCGATTGCCGAGAGTGTGCGAACGCCTGCCCTCGAAACCGACGTGGCGGCTATGTTGGCGACCATAGCATTGTTGTCGGTGTCTATAATGACTACCTGAAATCCGCTGCCGAATGAGCGCGGCGGCACAACAGCATAGAATGTTGTGGCGGTTGAGGTGAGCGTTACACCTGCCGTTCCGCAGTCGATAACCACCGGAAGCGAGTTCGTTTCGGTCATTGTTACCGTTGGCGTGCCGTCCGTAAATGTGACGTTGGCGCTACCTGCCAAGGGCATTCCGCTCGCGTCGTAGACGATTATCTGGCTGATGGTGGAGTTGCCCGTGAGCGGTAAACGGATTATTCCGCAGAGGTTTTTGAAGGCGAGTGTCGAGCCGTTTGAGGTGGCCGCCATTGGGTTGGTCATTGTCGAGAAGGAGTCGGCCGAATAGTCTTGGTTCTGCGGCAGGACGATAGTCAGCGTCTGTGTGGAGGCGTCAAACGAGTTCGACGCGGAGTAGGGGTAGACCGCCCAATAGCTTGTACTTCCTGCGGTTATTGTGCCCGAAAATGTGGCGCTCTGCGTGCCGCTGCCCGAAGAGAGCGCGAAACTGTTGTTGTCGGTGTCGGCCGTTCCGAAGACCGAGATTGCATCGTTCTCCGACCAAAGTACGTTGTTGGTATCGGAGAGTGTTGTTCGTGAGGGGGCAAAATTGGCCGAAAATGTCATCGGTACTTTGTCCAATGTGGTGCCGACGGGTTCGATGCCGCGCTCGGTGGTGCAGCCAAACGACAACAGGGCTGCGGCTGACAGATAAATAAAGTTCTTTTTCATTTTTGGGATTTATTTAGGTTTCGTCGGTGAATCCTTCGGTTGTAGCCGAAAGGGTTGAGGTCGCTACTCCGTGTTCAATCTCGATAAATATCTCTTCGAGAGTGGGTTTTAGGTAATGTCTGCTCATAATTTTGGGAGTTTTTAAGATAATCAACTCTGAGAGAGTGCAAACATCTTGCCAAAAAGGAAGCTGCCTAATAAGGTCTTTTCTCAGTTACGTTAGCCCTTGCAATGCTCATTTACGCCCGGTAAACTTCGCTTGCTCTGTCTTCGCAAGCCTTGAAAAGTCTCTTATTATACAACTTCTAAGAAAACGGGAGTGTTTAACGTACTTTTTTTGGCGCTTCCCTCGGCCGCCACGACCATATTTCTCAAATAATTTTGAATTTTGAATTATGAATTATGAATTTTTCGTATATTTGCGCCGCATTGTGATCAGAACTCGCAATGCGAAAGGTCAATTAACTAATTAAAAATTATTTATGAACAATTACGAAACCGTTTTCATTGCCACTCCCGTCCTCTCTGACGTACAGTTGGACGAGCTGTTTGGTAAATTCCAAGGTGTCATCACCGAGAACGGCGGTCAGATTGTGAACAAAGAGGCTTGGGGCTTGAAACACCTCGCCTACACAATCAAAAAGGTGACCACCGGTTATTACTTCCTTATTGAGTTCACGGCAGAGGGCAACATTGTCGACACTCTCGAAACCGCCTACCGCCGCGACGAGCGCGTCATTCGTTTCCTCACTTTCCGTCAGGACAAAGACGCAGTCGAATACTCTGTTCGCCGTCGCAATAAACTCTCGGGCAAAGTGGCCGAGCCTGTTGCAGCTGAGAGCGTAACCAATGTAGAATCTAATGTAGAGGAGGCTTAAACTATGGCACAGCAGAATGTAAGAAACAACTCCGAGATCCGTTACCTCAATCCGGTTTCGGTCGACGTCAAAAAGAAAAAATATTGCCGCTTCAAAAAACTCGGTATCAAATATGTCGATTACAAAGACGGCGAGTTTTTGAAGAAATTCCTCAACGAGCAGGGTAAGATTTTGCCCCGTCGTTTGACCGGTACTTCGCAGAAATATCAGAAGAAGGTGGCTCAGGCCGTAAAGCGTGCCCGTCACTTGGCAATTCTGCCCTTTGTAACCGACTTAATGAAATAATTGGAGGAGAGAGACAATGAAAGTAATTCTTATTAAAGACGTAGAGAACCTCGGTTACGCCAACGAAATCGTCAACGTTAAGCCGGGATATGCCAACAACTATCTTTTGCCTAACGGTATGGCCAAAGTGGCTACCGAGTCGGCTCAGAAGGTTTTGGCCGAAAACCTCAAACAACGCGCCCACAAAGACGCCAAGATTCTTGCCGACGCTCAGGCTGTTGCCGAGAAGATCGAGAATATCGGTTTTGTGCTGAAAGCCAAAGCCGAAGAGGGACGCATCTTTGGCAGCATCACCGCTGCCGACCTTGCCGAAGCACTTGCAGCCAAAGGTATCGAGGTTGACCGCAAACAGATTGCTGTCGATGCCATCAAGACCATTGGCGAATACGAGGCAGCCGTCAAACTCCACAAAGATGTTAAGGCTACCCTTAAATTCACCGTTGAAGCAGAGTAACACCAATTAAAGAGAATCAGCAATGAAAAAAGATATTCACCCTAAAAATTACCGCTTGGTCGCATTCAAAGATATGTCGAACGAGCACGTGTTCATCTGCCGTTCGGCTGTGAACACCAAGGAGACACTCGAAGTCGACGGCGTTGAGTATCCCGTCTACAAGATGGAGATTTCGAATACCTCGCACCCCTTCTATACCGGTAAGATGAAACTGGTCGATACCGCAGGACGTGTCGATAAGTTTATGCAGCGCTACGGCGACAAGTATAAGAAGAAACAGTAAGATTTTCAGTATCTTATCCTATCGTCGGCTCGCGAGCCGAAGGTAGTGCTTCTAAGAAAACGGGAGCGTCTGACAAGTATGTTAGACGCTCCCAATTTTTTTTGGACGTTGGACGTTGGCCTTTGGCCAATTCAAAATTATGAATTCAAAATTCATAATTAAGATTTCAAAATTCAAAATTAAGATTTCAACTGCCGAGAAATGAGGGAAAACCGAGTTCGCACATAGTGCGGACGAGCTCACCGAACGAAGCCCCACCGTCGCTACCATAGTAGCGGGGTGGAAATAGGCGAGGAGGTAAAAGCAGCGAAGGCGGATTAAAAGAGACCAAAGAGACCAAAGAGACCAAAAAGGCCAAAGAGACAAAAGAGACAAAAAGGAAATAAGAGAGGAAAACCGCCCACTATCAGAGCAATCTATCACTTTGGCCCTTTTGGGCTCTATTGCCCCTTTGGCCCCTTATGAAATTTCCAATTTACTCTAAACTTTTTCGCCCGCAGGCCCATTAATCACCTTAACCACCTTAATCACTTTTTGTATTCTCAGCCGCGTTGGTTGTCGTAGCTGTCGATTTTGCTTACGCGCATCTCGTGGCGGCCACCGCTTTCGAAGTCGGTCGTAAGAAATGCGTCGACCACCATTTTGGCAAGCTCGATGCCCACCGTGCGCGCACCAATGGCCATGCAGTTGGCGTTGTTGTGGCGGCGTGCCATTTGTGCCGAGTAGGGCTCCGAGCAGTTGGCGCAACGCACTCCGCGCACCTTGTTGGCCGCAATGGAGATGCCTATGCCTGTGCCGCAAAAGAGCAGTCCCAGTTCGCACTCGCCCTTGACAACCGCCTCGCCAACAGCAAATCCGTAGTCGGGGTAGTCGGCACGCTCGGTCGAGTAGGTGCCGTAGTCGTGCACGTCGTAACCCTTCTCGATGAGATATTGTTCGATCTCTTTCTTAAATTCGTAGGCGGCGTGGTCGCTGCCCAAAGCTATTTTTTTCATTATGCTATACTGTTTTTTCGATTAGTTCCAATATCGGGCCGAAATCGGTGTGCTCGGTGACAAAACGTTCGAACGAGTCGGCGTCGCAACCCTTCTCTGGCGTGTCCGAAACCATCTTTACGACCATTGACTTCACCCCGTAGAGCGCGGCCGTTTGGCAAACTGCCGTGGCCTCCATATCGAACAGCGCACGCTCCGTGCCGAAGCGCTCCATTATGGTGCGAATCTTGGCGGCTCCAACAAAGGCATCGCCCGTGAAAATAGTAACGTCGTCACGGCCTGCCAGTTCGTAGGGGTCGGTCAAAAAGCTCACACCGTCCAAGCCATCGGGAACGTCAACATCGTGATAACGTGCCCAGCAGGGTGCAACAACATCGCCCTTACTGAGTGCGGCCGAGGCGGCGGCATAGCCTATGACCGCAACGCAATCGTAGTGGTCACGCTCCAATGCTACCGCGGTTGCCGCAGCCGCATAGACCTTGCCAACACGCCCGCGAATAACCGTGTATTGATTTTTGAGTGAACTTTTGGCTCGGTCGATAGCCTTTGTGATGTTCTCTTTTTCGCTCGCCATTGGAGCGACAACGAGTATTTTCATTCCGTTTGTGAGCTGTTTTTATGAATTATGCAAAGTTACAACAAAATTCCGATAACTGTCAACACTCCGAAGATGACAATATTCAACGACGTGCGGCCGAGCATACGGTTCAGTTCGCGCCCGTGGTCGATTATATCAATCTGTCGCAGTGTCAGCAGATGCGCAACGAGGTAGAACATCGGCAATATTGCTGCCAACCAGCTGCCCTCAGTCCAAAAGAGTTGCATCAACCCGACGGCCGCCACGCCCAACGCTCCATAGAGCCACAACCCGCCGCGTCGTCCCAATCTGACGACCAAAGTTCGCTTGCCCCCCGCGGCGTCTTGCTCGCGGTCGCGGAAGTTGTTGATTGTCAGTAGTGTGTCGACAACTAAGCCGCACGCAACTCCGGCTGCGATTGCCAAAAGATTCCACGAGTCTGCCATAATATAATAGGTGAACCCGACCGGCACTGCGCCAAAGAAGAGCACCACAAGCAGGTCGCCCATTCCTCGGTATGCCAATGGGGTGTAGAGTGCCGCAAAGAGAACCACGGCCACACCCACCACGACCAGCCCCAACGAGCCCCAAAAGAGCAGACACAAGCCTGTGGCGCAGGCGGCCGTTATCGTCACGGCAATCCCTGCGGCCATAGCCTTGGGCGTAATCCAACCCTCGGCACAGGCTCGCGGAGGGCCCAGCCGCTCGGCTGTGTCGGAGCCTTTGAGGTAGTCGCCCAGATCGTTTATCATATTGGCGGCAATCTGCATAAGGCAGGCGAATGCCAAACAAAGTACGCCTACCTGCCAGATCAGCTTACCGTCGGCCGCTGCCAATGCGCACCCTATGGCAACCGGAACAGCTGCTGCCGAGAGTGTCTTCGGCCTTGCCGCCGCCACCCACGCTCCAACGGAGCCGGCTCTCATCTTGCTCATTTTCATAGTATTACTGTTTGATGTTCAGAGCGCAAAGATACAAATGGTTTCATTGGTAGTGAACTATTCTTGCAAATATCGTTCATCGGAAATGAATGATTGCTCATTTTGGGAATTTATCGGTCGACGATTTTGAAAGATAGGCGGCCGTCGCAGACTTTTCGACCCGTTACCGTGGCCGAAGCGTCGATGAAAAAGTTGGTGCCGCGGCGTGCAGTGATGCGCGAACGAATCTCGATTGTTTCGTTGGGGTGCACCTCGGCGCGGAAACGAATGTTGTCGAGCCCTGTGTAGAGCGCCAGTCGTCCCTGCAACTCGTCGCGCACAAGCAACGCGCTCGACTGCGCCATAATTTCGCACAACACCACGCCCGGGACTATCGGCCGCTCGGGGAAGTGACCCTGCAAAAAGTACTCGTCGCCACGCACGAGGTAGTGCCCGACGGCAGTGTCGCCCTCAATGGCCACATCGTCAAGCAGCAACATAGGCTCGCGGTGGGGCAAATAACTCTTTATCTCCTCTCGGTTCATAGTTGCAAAGTTAGCATCTCTAATCAGATTTTTCAATTTGTTGCCGTTTATTATTGGCTCAGACAGAGCATCGGCTCGGCAAACAGTGCAGTAATTAATGGACAGAACCTTTACAGTCACATAAAAAAATAGTCGATATTCAAGCAGACTTGATACCGACTATCTTTCCTTCGTGTTGCTTCGCAATCCAAAATTGCTGTCCGATTGCTATCGCTCTACTTGTGACTCCGTCGAGACTCAAACTCGAAACCTTCTGATCCGTAGTCAGATGCTCTATTCAATTAAGCTACGGAGCCGTTTTGCGAGTGCAAATATACAAACTATTTCAAAGCTTGCAACATTTTTTCGCAAAAACTTTATAATCTATTTCAGCAGTTCGGCCAATTTTTCGCCCAACGCTTTGCCTCGCAGGTTGGTGGCGACAATAGTGCCGTCCTCGGCAACCAAAAAGTTGCTCGGAATACTCCTTACTGCATAGGCCTTTGCGGCCGTGTTGTCCCACATATTCACCTCGCTGACGTTGGGCCAAACAAGTCCTTTGTCGGCAATGGCTGCAACCCAGTTCTCTTTGGCGCGGTCAAGACTTACGCCGTAGATTTCGAAACCTTTCGAGTGGTATTCGGCATAGTCGGCGGTGAGGTAGGGGACTTCGGCCATACAGGGGCCGCACCACGATGCCCAAAAGTCGACAAGCGTATAGCGGTTTTTGGCTACAATGTCGCTCAACTTAATGGGGTTGCCTTCGGGGTCGTTCTGCTCGATATCAATGAATTTGGCTCCCACGGCAACTTTTTTCATCGCCTCGGCCTGCTGTTTGGCACTCTGCAACTCCTCGGTTTTTTGGAGCTGTGCGGGGTACTCGGCAACGGCTGCCAAGATTTCGTCGGGGGTCATCTCGTAAATCTTTTGGCTGACAAGCAGATAAACGCCAAAAATGTTGGCGCTCTTGTTGGCCTGATAGGCTTCGTTGACAATCGCATCGTAGGAGTCGGACAGAGCCTCGCGCTGCTCGGTGGTCTTCGAGGGATCGTAGTATTGTTCCAAAATCTCGTTCATCTTATTGCCGATTTCGGCCATAGCGTCGTTCGACGGAGTGCCGCTAACGACAATGGCCTCGCGCTGGTCGAGTTTGCCGTTGACCGTAATCACGCCATCTTCGAGCAGAACCTGTGCAAAGGGTTGGTCGCCTGCTTTGAGAGTGGCAATGGCCGGAACCTCGGCTTTGTAGGTTATGGTAAACGCCCCGTCGGTGGCCTCGGCTGTGGCCAGCTCGGCATTGCGTGTTGCGAGCGTTACGGTGCCGTTTACGCCCTCTACATTGCCCTGAACGGTGTAGGTGGTCTTTTGGTTACAGGCAGCAAGTGCAATGACTGTGGCCGCCAAGAAAAGAATTTTTTTCATCGGTTTGCTATTTTTTTGGTTTGACAATTCTCTCGGGGTTGTCGCCAACGAATGTTTCCCAACTCTTCGAATGCGACTGGGTTCGGTGGTGTGGGGCGCGCGGTATGGGCGACGAGGTTTCGTAGTAGTGGCAGAGTGCGACGGCCAGTCCGTCGGTGGCATCGAGCCTCTTGGGGTTGTAGTCGATCTTCAAGATGCTCTTCAACATTGCGGCGACCTGCTCTTTGGCGGCACCGCCTCCGCCCGTAATCGACTGTTTTACTCGGCGCGGCGCATATTCAAAGACCTTGTGACCGCGGCATAGTGCAGCGGCCATTGCCACCCCCTGCGCACGTCCCAACTTCAACATACTCTGCACGTTCTCGCCAAAAAACGGCGATTCGAGTGCCACTTCGTCGGGTCGGTATTCGTCGACCAGCATCAGCACGCGGTCGAAGATATAGCGCAACTTGTCGTATGGGTCTTTCATCTTTTTCATATCGATGTCGCCCATTATCAAGCACTCGACCTCGCGTCCCGTCACTTTCAGAACACCGTAACCCATACAGTTTGTGCCCGGGTCGATGCCCATAATTATGCGGTTGTCGCTTTCCATTGTGGGAGCGGGTCGTTTAGCGCTGTTTTTTGAGCTCTTCGACCTCTTTGCGCAGTGCGCCGAGCTCGTAGAACATATCGGGCAGGTTGCGATAGACGGCATTGACGCGGCGGAAACGTGCGGCATCAATCGGTGGGTTGCCCATCATTATCGAGTTGGCCGGAATTGAGCGACTCGTACCGCTGCCCGACCCAATTTGCGAGCGGTCGCCCACGGTGATGTGGCCCACCACGCCCGACTGTCCGCCGAGCATACAGTTTTTGCCAATCTTGGCCGAGCCTGCAATGCCTGCCTGCGCCGCAATAACCGTATTTTCGCCCACCTCGACATTGTGGGCAATCTGAATCAAATTGTCGAGTTTGACACCTTTGCGTATCACCGTAGCGCCCATAGTCGAGCGGTCGATGCAGGTGTTGGCGCCAATCTCAACGTCGTCTTCGATGACCACGATGCCTATCTGCGGTATCTTCTCAAAGGTGCCGTCGGCCTGCGGAGCGAAACCGAAGCCGTCGGCCCCGATGACCGTGCCGGCGTGAACAATGCAACGCGCCCCGATGCGGCAGCCCTCGTAGACGGTAACTCCGGCGTTGAGCGTGGTGCCCTCGCCAATCTTCACTCCGTCGCCTACATAGCAGTGTGGAAAAATTTTGCAACCCTTTCCGACTTCGGCAAGGGCATCTACTACGGCGTAGGCTCCAATGTAACACCCCTCGCCAACCTTGGCCGTTGGGTCGATTACTGCTGTGGGGTGGACGCCCTGCTTTTGCGGTTTGTTGGCCACATAGAGTTCCAACAGTTTGGCAAAACAGGCGTAGGCATCGTCAACCTTGATGAGTGTTGCCGAAATGCTCTCTTTGGGTGTGAACGAACGGTTTACTATCACTATCGACGAACAGGTCGTGTAGAGGTAGTGTTCGTATTTGGGGTTGGCAAGAAACGAGAGAGCCCCTTTGTGGCCCTCCTCAATTTTGGCAAATGTGTCGACAGTTGTGTTCTTGTCGCCAACTATATCGCCGCCCAAAGCTGCGGCTATCATCTCGGCCGAAAATTCCATTTTCCTTCTATGTTTTTTTATAAATATCTGTTTATGTCGATGCCCTCGGGCATAAAATCGTCTACACGGCCGCCATACGAGAGAATCTCTCTGATGATACTGCTCGACACGGCCGCCAACTCGGGCGGAGTGAACAGAAGTACGGTGGTTATCTCGGGGAAGATGCGTTCGTTGATCTGCATCATATTGCGCTCGTAGTCGAAATCGACCGTGTTGCGCATTCCGCGAAGTATGAACCTCAGATTGTGATGTCGGCAGTAATCGCCCGTCAAACCGTCGTAAACGACAACTTCCACGCCACTCTTATCTTTGTACAGTTCCTCAATCAGTGCTTTACGCCGCTCGATTGGGAGCAGCCCTTTTTTGTCGCTATTGTCGCCAATGGCTATCACTATGCGGTCGAAGACTTTTAACCCTTCGTCGACAAGTGCCTGATGACCAATCGTAAAGGGGTCGAACGAGCCCGGGAAGAGTGCCGTTTTCATAGTCGTGGTTCTCTATTGGTAGAGTTTCAGGCGGTCGAAGAGTTGTCGCATTCCGACCTTCTGGTCGACAATCTGTTCCAATTGGTCGATAGCCACGCGGTGCTGCTCCATAGTGTCGCGGTCGCGAATGGTGACCGTTTGGTCTTCGAGGGTCTGGTGGTCGACCGTAACGCAGAACGGCGTTCCGATAGCGTCCTGACGGCGGTAACGTTTGCCGATGCTGTCCTTCTCGTCGTACTGAACGTTGTGGTTAAATTTCAGACGGTGCATAATTTGGAGCGCCACTTCGGGCAGTCCGTCTTTCTTGACCAGCGGCAACACGGCCACCTTGACCGGTGCAAGCGGCGCAGGAATCGAGAGCACCGTGCGGCTCTCGCCACCCTCCAACTGCTCCTCGTGGAATGCGGCCGAGAGCACCTGCAAGACCATACGGTCGACACCAATCGAGGTTTCGACAACATAGGGGGTGTAGCTCTCGCCGGTTTCGGGGTCGTAGTATTGTATTTTCTTGCCCGAGAATTGTGCGTGGCGCGAAAGGTCGTAGTCGGTACGCGAGTGAATACCCTCGACCTCCTTGAATCCGAATGGGAAGTTGAACTCGATGTCGGTGGCGGCGTTGGCGTAGTGTGCCAACTTCTCGTGGTCGTGGAAACGGTAGTTTTCGTCGCCGAAACCCAGCGCGCGGTGCCAGCTCATACGTGTCTCTTTCCAGCGGTTCCACCACATCATCTCCTCGCCCGGTTTGACAAAGAACTGCATCTCCATCTGCTCGAACTCCCTCATACGGAATATGAACTGACGGGCTACAATCTCGTTACGGAAGGCCTTGCCTATCTGCGCGATGCCGAACGGAATCTTCATTCGGGCGCTCTTCTGTACGTTCAGGAAGTTGACAAATATGCCCTGTGCCGTTTCGGGACGCAGGTAGATTGTGTTGGCACCCTCGGCCAGAGAGCCGACCTGAGTTTTGAACATCAGGTTGAATTGGCGCACCTCGGTCCAGTTGCGCGTGCCCGAAATGGGGCAGGCAATCTCGCAGTCAATGATGATTTGGCGCAACTCGGTAAGGTCGTTGTCGTTGAGCGCCTTGGTCATACGCTCGTGGACTTCGTCGCGTTTGGCTTTGAGCTCCACCACGCGCGGCGAAGTGGCTATATATTTCTCGCGGTCGAAGGCCTCGCCGAAGCGTTTGGCGGCTTTCTCGACCTCTTTCTCTATCTTGTCGTCCTGTTTGGCAAGCCAATCCTCCAACAGCACGTCGGCACGGTAGCGTTTCTTCGAATCCTTGTTGTCTATGAGCGGGTCGTTGAATGCGCCCACGTGGCCACTTGCCTCCCACACCTTGGGGTGCATAAATATGGCGGCATCGAGCCCGACAATGTTGTCGTGGAGCTTGATCATCGAGTCCCACCAGTAACGTTTTATGTTGTTTTTCAGCTCTACGCCCAGTTGACCGTAGTCGTAGACTGCGCTCAAACCGTCGTAGATTTCGCTCGAAGGGAAGATGAAACCATACTCTTTGCAGTGGGCCACCAGCTTCTTGAAAAGTTCTTCTTGTGTCATTTGTTTGAATTATATACGATTGTTATTTATAGCCTTAAAACGTGTTCAACCCACAAAGATACTAATATTAAACGTAAATTCCGAACTCTACGCTCCATAAATACCTATTGTTGGCAAATGCCGTAGACCCTGCGGCGTATGGTGCGCGCTGCGTCCAACAGCTCCTCAGGGTCGAAGTTGCCCCTCCACATCAATCTCATCGGCAGCGATTTTCGCTCGGCGGAGTAGGCAGGCTGCATATAGTCGATTGTCGACAGTTCGAAACCGTTACGTCGGTAGAACTCCACGCGGCGGCGGCTTAGAGCGTCGACGGGTGGTTCGACCTCCAAAACAATGCGATAAGGCGGGGTGGAGGCTATCGCTTCAATGACTCGGGCGCCGATGCCGCAACCCCGACGTTCAACATTGGTGGCAAGGTGCTCAATGAAAAAAAAGTCGCACAAAAGCCAGTAAGAGACCATACCGACCATCTCGTTATTGTCGCACACGGCTTTGATTTCGAAGCCGTTATCGGATTGCGCCAAGTTTTTCCACACCACCTCTATATCGGGTCTTTCGTCTTTCGGAAAAGCTCTCCTGTAGAGCTGTTCGGCGTGGCAGCGTTGGCTCTCCGATGCAATGTCGCATAAAAAAATCATCTCGCAAGTGTCGTTTTATTAGTCGTTTGACGCTCAAATTTAGCGCTTTTTTCGAGTCCGCCCAAATCTTCCGTCGTCGGCGCGGACGATTTATTTTACCGTTTCGGCAGAAAATACTATTTTTGCATTCGATATGGGACGAATTTTGGCTATAGATTATGGTCTGAAACGCACCGGAATCGCGGTGAGCGACCCGTTGCGAATCATTGCAGGCGGACTCGAAACCGTGCCGACGCACCTCTTGGAGGGGTGGCTCGCCAACTATTTATCCTCGGGTGAGGTCGACACCATTGTGGTCGGCAAACCCACGCAGATGAACGGTCAGCCAAGCGAATCGATGAAGGCCATAGCCCCCTTTGTCGATGGGTTGCGCAAACGCTATCCGACGCTAACCATTGCTTTTTTCGACGAACGATTTACCTCGGTGCTGGCTCATCGGGCTATGATTGAGGGCGGAATGAAGCGTATGGCGCGCCGCGACAAAGCCGTGGTCGACCGCATCAGCGCCACCATAATCCTGCAAGGTTATATGGAGAGCGTGGAGTGCAAATAAATTCAGAATTCAGAATTCAAAATTCAAAATTTCCAATTTCCAATAGTCAATAGCCAATAGCAAAATTCAAAATTCAAAATTCAAAATTTCCAATAGCATTATATTACCCTTTCAACAATGATATACCCGATTTATATTTACGGTTCATCGGTTCTGCGCAAAGAGTCGGTCGATTTAACTCCCGATTTTCCGGAACTTAAACAGTTGGTCGAAGATATGTTTTCGACTATGTATGCCTCCGATGGTGTGGGGCTTGCCGCTCCCCAAATCGGCAAAGATATACGCCTTTTTGTGGTCGATGCCTCGCCTATGGCTTCCGACGATCCAAAGGCTGCCGGTTTCAAACGCGCTTTCATCAATCCCGAGATCTATGACGAGTCGGAAGAAGAGGTGCTGATGAACGAGGGCTGCCTCTCGCTGCCCGGCATTCACGAAGATGTCTACCGTCCCGAAACAATTAAAGTTCACTATTGGGACGAAGAGTTTGTCGAACACGACGAAGAACTTTCGGGCTGGCCGGCACGAGTGGTTCAGCACGAGAACGACCACATCGAGGGATTGGTCTTCACCGATCACCTCACACCTCTGCGCAAGACACTGTTGCGTAATAAGTTGAAGGCAATGGCAAGCGGTAAGTTTGAGGCCGACTACCGCACCAAACTGACCAAATAGCGAGATTTGCTGTTTGCGAAATACAGAATACTAACGCGATTAAGGTTGATAAGGTGATTGATTGACCTGACGGTCAACGTAAATGCGCTTTTGGCACAAGCGCCACGAGAAGGTGCGAAGCACCGCAGCCCGAAATATAGACGAATGCCGAGCCGCCACCGACAGAAGGGTTAGTAGTTTTTTTTGAGACGGGGCACACAGCAAACGGGAAAAACCGTCGCGGCTATCCCCGTCTAAAAAACTACTAACCCAAACTTAAATAAATGAAGAAACCTTTAATATTTTATTGTCGCCCTGAGGCGGCGTGTTCTCGACGATATTCACATACGGACGAAACGATAAAATATTTCCTAATATTGTCTGTGGCAAAAATAGTGCCATAATTTTCAAAAGCGTTTCCAGAGTTCATACACGGTGAATCTCCGTGTTCTTTCGAAGCGTTGTGCTGCTCGTAGGAACACAATGACAGATGCAAATAGCGTGCCACAAAATTATCGGGTCTGATTGGACTATTCTTGCACCGTTTTTGCATTGCTGATTGGTGAAAAAATCACTCTTAAACAACTTTTGTCGATATGAAAAAAATCATTCTCGCGGCTGCGGCCGTAATTCTTCTCTCAATGGTGGCGCGTGGCGCCGACATCACTATGAAACAACTGCCCAAGACGGCGCAGGCATTCATCACGCAATATTTTCCGACCGACCGCATCGCCAAGATCGGTATGAATACCGACCGCTCGACCAAAGAGTACAAGGTTCTCTTTCAGGACGGCAGCAAGATAAAGTTTGACCAAAACGGTCAGTGGACCAAAATCAAGCTCCGCAACGACTCAATTCCTGTTGAGATTATACCCGAATACATTACCACATACGTGTGGGAGATGTACCCCAATATCTTGATTATGAGTATTGAGCAGGAGGGTACAGGCCACGAGGTCGAGTTGTCGGACGGCACCGAGCTGACCTTTAATGCGAAGGGCAATGTCGTAAAAATCGACTAAATGAAGCCTTGAATCTCGCCACTTCTTAATCGCCAAAAGGGGCTGACCAACAAGTCGTTTTTCGTTGGTCAGCCCCTTCGCCGTGGCTGCGGGCGTGCAAACCATTCGTTAGAATGACTTTCCGAAGCTGAAATAGACGCCGCCCCAAGGAGCACGGTTGGTGCCGCTCAGAAGCAGTGAAATAGGGCCGAGGGGTGTGTTGTAGGCGTATTCCAAACCAAAGCCAAGCAGCGAATTGTCGAACGAAAACATATCGATATAGCTGTCGTTGTAGATTGCATAGTTGACTATGGCCGAGATATATTGGTTTTTGGCCGGGCTGACGCGCATTCGCATCGCCCCAACCAATACCGAGTTGCCAAAGAGTTGAACTTTGGGTATCCCGACAAAAGGCATCTGTTGGTCCATATAGCGTCCTGCCACAGTTCCGCCCATACAGTTCATATAGGGATAGGTGGTGCCGCCTATCAGCGTACGTCCATATATGGAGGGTTGCAACGTCAGCCACTTCACAGGGCTGACGGCGCGCATCAACTCGTAGGAGATGCTCGAAAAGGGTAGTTTGCCGTCGTTTTCGAATCCGTTGGTGGTGTGGAGCGAGTATTGTGATTTGATCGAGTAGCCCGAGGTCGGAAAATAGAAACTGTCGAGCGATTCGTAGTGCCCCATAAGGTTGTAGTTGAGGTAACCTTGCGGTTCGACCTTTTCGCCGCTGGTAGTGCCGGCGGCATAGAGCGACGAGATGTAGTCGAAATACTCGTACTCCATTTCTATCGACATATTGAAATTGCGCAGGTAGATGTCCGAGAAATAGACGCTCACGTTGTGTTGACCAAAGGTTGTGGCGCTCACTTTCTTGCGTTCGCGATAGAATGCAAAGTCGTTGTATTTGAAACGGTAAGAGAACCCGAAGTTACCGAAAGCCACGCGGCTGGTTTTGGCGTCGAACTTTATGAAAGGGTTTTGGCTCAATCGGGCTGTCAGCCCGAGCGAGGGGTTGAAGTAGTCGCCGCGCAGTTTGAACGAGGTGCCCAAAATTATGGCCGCCATCTCCTGCGTGTCGAACCCTGCCCCAACATTAATTTTGGTGTTGTCCTTCTCGTTGACAGAGATCGTCAAGTCGTAGGGGGCCTGATTGTTGAGCGTGTAGGTCACAAAATCGAAACCGCCCGAATATTTGATCTGATTGATGCGTCGATTGAATTCGGCTCGTGTGACGGTAGTGTAGGGCTGAATGTCCATATTGCGTTTGATGCGTAGCAACTCGCGTTTGTTGAAGCCCTCGAAACGAATTTCGCCAATGTAGAGCTTCGTGTTGTCGGAGTAGTGGGGTTTGCGCACCGGAGGTTGGTAGCCCTCGGGCAGCCCTATCTTTTTGCGCAGCGCCAGCAGAGCATCGCGGTTGGCATCGGCTTCACGTTGCCCGCGTGCAAAGAGCGAGTCGATAGCCGTCGGCGTAAAACTTGCCGACGAGTAGGAACTAATGTCGGGGTGCATATAGAGGTCGACATCGGCGCGGTTCTCGGCAAACTTTTCGCGTCCCATAAAGGTGGTCAGTTGGTCAAATATGCCGACGATGTTGTTGAGCTGCGCGAACTCGTGGATTCCGGCCGAGAGGTCGACACCTATCACAATCTCGGCACCCATTTCGCGAACCACGTCGACCGGAAAATTGTTGTAGACGCCGCCGTCGACCAACACCATATTGTTGTGCTCGACCGGTTTGAAAGCTCCCGGAATCGACATACTGGCCCGAATGGCCAACGGCAGGTTGCCGCCACGTGCCACATATTCGCCACCGAGAGTCATATCGTAGCTGACGCAGGCAAATGGCGTTGGCAGGTCGTCGAACGAGTCGAGTTCCTGATAACCCAACAGCAGTTCGCTCAGAATATCCATAAATTTATCGCCGCTGATTATGCCCGACGGCAACGACATTTCGTGGGCGGCAACGTTGACCTGAAAGACGTAGGTGTCGTCGATCTGTTTCTCTGTGAAGAGCCGTTCGGAGCGCGAATTGCGGTCGGTGAAGATATCGACCCAGTCGGCCGTGCGGAATATGCGTTCTATCTCATCGGTGGTGTAGCCGACGGCATAGAGTCCGCCGATGATTGAGCCGATTGAGGTTCCGGCAATGTAGTCGATCGGAATACCGGCCTCTTCGATTGCGCGAATGATTGGTACCTCGGCGGCACCCTTCGCTCCACCGCCACTCAAAACCAGTCCGACCCGCTTGCGGTTGGGGGCGGCGGGGTCGTTGATTTTGTGCGTTTGAGCTTCGGCGGCAAATGTACACAAAACCGACAGAAGCAAAAACGAAACTAAAAATTTTGCAACTTTCATAATCTTTACTCTTTGAGAAATACTCTCTACAAAAGTAGTTATATTTGTCTATATTTGCAAGCTCATTGCAGCATAATAGACCAATATGGCAACCAAAACAGACACTTTCTACCACATTTTGGCCTTGGCGATAGTCTTGGTGTGGGGCGTTACGTTTGTTTCGACAAAGGTGTTGATTTCGGCCGGGCTCACTCCCGAAGAGATCTATTTAATCCGTTTTGTTGTCTCCTACCTTGGAATATGGCTCTTTTCGCCACGCAAAATCTTTGCCGATTCGTGGCGCGACGAGTTGCGAATGGCACTGCTTGGCATCACCGGTGGGACGCTCTACTTTTTGGCCGAAAACACTGCCATAGAGTATTCGTTCGCCTCCAACGTGGCGCTGATAGTCTGCACCGCACCGCTCTGGACAGCCATTGCAATGGGAATCATCGACCCACGCGAACGTTTGAAAAAGTCGCAGGCGGTCGGTTCGGTGGCAGCTTTGGCCGGTGTGGCGCTTGTTGTGCTGAACGGGCGCTTTGTGTTGCACCTCTCGCCCAAAGGCGATCTGCTGGCACTCGGTGCCGCCATCTCGTGGATGCTCTATTCGATAGTGCTGCGCAGGGTCAACGAGCGTTATTCGCCCGTGTTCATCTCGCGCAAAACATTCTTCTACGGTGTTTTGACCGTTCTGCCCGTGGTGCTTGTGCAGCCCTTGCGCACCGATTGGTCGCTACTGGCCGAACCGGCCGTGTGGCTCAACCTGCTCTTCCTGTCGGTGGTGGCGTCACTGCTCTGCTTTGTCGGGTGGAATGCAGTGATCAACCGCCTTGGGGTGGTACGGACAACAAACTACGTCTACTTTAACCCCATTGTGGCGGTTGTGGCTTCGGCCATAGTGCTCGGCGAGCGCATAACGCCCTACGCCATATTGGGTGCGGCGATGATTATTGCAGGAATGTATTTTGCCGAGCGGCGCACTAACCAACAAGCCACCAGACGTAAAGAGCATAGATAACCAAAAACGCAACGCCCTCCAAGCGGTCGATTTTTCTGCGACGCAACGTGTATGCCGAAATCCAAATCGCCACGACCGCCGAAATCATTACCAACATATCGACCCAGCCGATTTCGCCCAAACGAAGCGGTGCAATGGTCGAACTGATGCCCAGAATCAACAATATGTTTGCAATATTCGAGCCCAGAATGTTGCCAATGGCAATGTCGGTCTTGCCTTTCAGCGCCGATATCAGCGTTGCGGCCAACTCGGGGAGCGAAGTGCCGCCGGCAACCAGAATTATGGCTATCGTGGCCTCGCTTGCACCCATACGGCGTGCCAGCTCAATCGAACCGTCGAGAAATATGTCGGCACCGAATATCAGCGCCGCCAAGCCGCCCGCTATCATCAGCAGCGAGAGCCATAAGGGAGTCTCCGATCGTGGCTTTGTTTCGTTGCTTGGGGTTGTCGCCTCGCCGCTCAGTTTGCCGTCGCGTATCATATACCACAGGAATGTCCCGTAGAGCACCAGCATCACAATGCCGTCGGCGCGCGAGATGACGTTTTCGGAGCCACCCCAAAGTGTGCCGTCGAGCGATATGACTGTGAGCCACAGACTGACTGCCAGACAGATGATTACGTCGCGTCGAATGTTGGTTCGGGTTAGCACCAACGGTACGCAGAGTGCCGTGATGCCCAATATGGCATAAATGTTAAAGATGTTGCTGCCGACAATGTTGCCTATCGCAACGTCGCTCTTGCCCTCGGCAGCACTCATCACACTAACCACAAGCTCGGGCATCGAGGTGCCAACCGCCACAACAGTAACTCCAATCAAAAACTCCGATACCCGTAGCCTGCGTGATACCGACGAAGCCCCGTCGGTGAGGTAATTTGCTCCGGTGAAGAGCAAAATCAATCCTGCAATTATCGCAATTATATACATCGTTTGTAAATGGCTGTTTAGGCCAACTGTTTATGGTAAATAACCGGTTCTGTCGAAGGTTCGTACTGGTGGGGCACATACTCCTGAACCTGTACTATGCTGATGCTACCCGACGGAGTGGTGTAGAGAATGGCCATCAGCGACGAACTCTGACTCGTGGAGAACGACTGCAATGTATCAAGGTCGCCCTTCGAGATGCAACTGTATAGCCTGCCGCGTTCTTTGGGGTCGAAGAGCATCTTGCGGCACGAGATTTTTTCTCCCGTCGGGCGGTAGCTTAGACGGTAGCGTTTTCCCAAAGCAACGATTATGCCGGCGGCCAAAACTATAAATCCGATAGTGAAGAGCAGTGTGCTCAGCTGTGCCGACTCTTTGGTCAGATAGGAGGCCACAAGCATAGCAGCGCCTGCTACGGCCAAAACTATGCCCACAATCGGTGAGCGGCGACGGCATTCAATATTGTTGTCTATTTCGAGCAGTTCGCTCAAATTTGTTATGTTTTTCATCTTGTTTTGATAATCATTTTGGTTCTTTTTGCCCTGCAACATACCGTTAAGGCTCGCCTAACGAGGGCTGCCACGCGAATGTTGCCGGTTTTTGGGTGTAGAAATTTCGAAAAGGCTGAGGTTGAAAGGTGCCGTGCACCATTCCGAAAGAGGACTAAATGATTATCTTGCGCAGGGCAATGACGTAGTAGGCCTTAGGCGACTGCTCGGTGTGTAATGTGTGAACCGTGCAGCCGGCCGACGAGAAAGGCAGTTTTGTCGGTACGGAGTTGCGGTGAACCATATCGCTCTGTGGGGTGCGGTAAAGATTCGATCCGCCAATATTGGTGCCGATGCCCCAACTCTGCGGCAGAGTTGCCACAGGCGAGGGCAGGTCAAACAAGTCGTCGTCCGAGCCGTCGGCCTCAAAGGTCTGATGCTCGGCGGTGAGTACAACTCCCTGCACGCTTTGTCGTTCGGCAAAAGCCGATGCACGCCCTTCAAATGCCAGCCACATAATGGCGACAACAGAAATGAGTATGGTCGAGCGTTTCATCTATGCTTCTCAAAGTTTATCCGACAAATGTAAAATATATTTTCCAATATCTGCATCGAAACACTACACGGCTCCAAAATATTTTTTATATTTGTGCAATAACCTATCCTTAAATCTTAATGCAATGAAATTTTTTATCGATACGGCCAATTTGGCGCAAATTCGCGAAGCTCACGAGCTTGGCGTGCTCGACGGTGTGACCACAAACCCCTCGCTAATGTCGAAAGAGGGCGTCGCGGGAGTCGAAAACCAATATGCCCACTATCGCAAGATCTGCGAGATAGCAGGCGGAGCGGTGAGTGCCGAGGTGATTTCGACCGATTTCGACGGTATGATTCGCGAAGGCAAGGCGCTCTACGCTCTCTCGCCGGACCATATTGTCGTTAAGTTGCCTTGTACCGAGAACGGCATAAAGGCTGTCCGCTACTTCTCCGAACTGGGCATTCCGACCAACTGCACGCTCGTATTCTCGGTCGGGCAGGCACTTTTGGCCGCCAAAGCCGGTGCTACATTCGTTTCGCCATTTGTGGGCCGTTTGGACGACATCTCCGAAGACGGCATCGCGCTGATTGCCGCCATTGTTAGAATGTATCGCTACTACGGCTTCCGCACGCAGGTGCTGGCAGCCTCCATTCGCCATACGCGCCACATTATTCAGTGCGTCGAGGCGGGTGCCGACGTTGCCACCTGTCCGCTCTCGGCAATCAAGGGCTTGCTGCACCACCCACTTACCGACGCAGGCTTGGCCAAGTTTCTCGCCGACTACGAGAAGATTAAGTGAGAAAAAGTTTACTAAGTCTTATAGGTCGGCTAAGTCGAATACAAATAAGGTGGATAAAGTGATTAAGGTGATTAATGGCCCTGCGGGCAAAGTGCTCAACTTTGTAAAATCGAAATAAATTCGTATTTTTGTGTGATACTCATACGAGATTTGTTTTTGATGAAACCCTATAAGAGATTGTTCTCTACCCTAATACTTCTGTTGTTTACGAATTTTTCGTATGCAACCGATGTGTCGTATGGTCTGGGCTTCAACGACAATAATACTTCGGTCGCCGAGCGTACCTGCTACGATGTCTTCGACGGCTGGAAAGTGCTGCATAATGGGGTGGTCAGGATAGCCTTTGAGCTGAATATCAACAAAGAGATCTGTTTTGGCCATATACTCAATATCGACGGCGAGGACGACGAGTTCAATATCGTTTTGGTGCCTTTCCGCGAGCGCGAACACGTATGGCTCGATTTCAATGCGCCGGCCAATCAATCGAAACTCTCGGCTCCGGTTCCGACCTCACGGTGCAAGCCCGACGTATGGCACTTTGTCGAACTGCTCTTCGATACCGACAACAATCGTATCGATTTCAGGGTCGACTCGCTCAGCCAAAGCATCGACTACGATTTGACCTCATTCAAACGTTTCAGGTGTCAATTCGGCCGCTCGGCAAAATCTACCGACGTTGCCTCGATGGTATTGCGCAATGTTGAGGTTTGCGACGGGCGGCGCAACTACACCTTCCCGCTCGATCAACACTCTGGCACCGACGTGTTCGACACGAAGGGCAAACGTTACGGTTCGACAGTCAATCCCCGATGGGAGCACAATGCACATCACTATTGGGTTGAACAGTGCTCCGTCGACCAAAAATCGCTTTGCGCAGTGGCCTATGATACCCGGCGCCACAATATACTTGTCTACAATGTCGATTCGGTGCTGGTGTGGAACCTCGAGTCAAAGGCATTTCTCGCGCGAAGGGTCAACAATTACCCCAACCGATTTGCTATCGATTCGGGTGGGGTGGTCTACGACTCCACGGCCGACCGGATGATTGTCTACAACCCGCTGCCGCGCATCGACGACCGCCATTCGCTGGCAGTTTTGGACTACACCAAAAATAGTTTCGAAGCCACCGACCTTGCTTTGGCACCCAGCCGGCTCAATCATCACAACACCATTGTAGAGTATAGCTCCGGTGAGCGCAATATGTGGCTGTTTGGTGGCTATGGCAACCACTCCTACTCAAATCGTTTCCTCAGCTACGATGCCGCCGCCCACCAATGGGTCGAAAAGCGATTCGAGGGCAACGAGCTGATCGATCCACGCTTTTTTTCGAGCATCGGCAAGCTGGCCGAGGGACGCTACTGGCTCTTTGGCGGGTTCGGCAACCACTCGGGCAACCAATCCGACGGAGCGAATTACTACTACGACCTGTTTGAAGTCGATTTTCATAACCAAAAAGTTCACCGCCTCACCGAATTTGGTGTCGACGACGACAACCAGTTTATTCCGGTCGGCAACCTTGTGATTTCGCCCGACCAAAAGAGCTTCTACGCATTCTGCTACGACCACAACAAACCCCGTCCCAAAGGGGTAATCTGCCGTTTCGATTTGGATAAAGAAGAGTACGCTCCCATATCGGACAGTATTCAGCTTGTCTCGGAGAAGATCGAATCGAACGTCGGGCTCTGGTACGACGAGGTTTTGGGCACAATGGTATGCGCCGTGAAGGAGTATAACCCCGTTCGCGGGGTGAATATCAAGCTATATACGCTGTTGTTTCCACCTCTTCCAATCTCGTCGGACGCTTCACTCCGATACGATGCCGGCAACACTACGATTATTTGGTGGGCAGCCTCGGCACTGCTCTTATGCCTGATAATCTCTTTGGCAGTCGTATTCATCGCGCGCAAACGCCGCTCCCGTCGCAAGGCCGCCGTGCACTTGTCGCAACAGCCTGCGGCGGTGTCGGCCCCCACACCCAACCGTCAGCCCAACTCAATCTTTCTGATGGGCGATTTCTGCGTCTACGACCGCAGCGGCAACGATATCTCGTTCCGATTCAGCACCCGATTGCGCCAACTGCTCATACTGCTGATTGTCAACTCCGACGCCGATCACGACGGCATCTCGTCGGAGGAGATTTCGGCTCTGTTGTGGGCCTACAAAGAGGATTCGAGCAATATCCGACGTGTAACATTTAAGAATCTGCGCGATGTTTTGGTCGATATCGAGGGTGTCGAAATCATTTCGGTCAACTCCAAATGGAGCCTTCGTCTTCAGCGCCCCGAATTGTGCGACTACCTATATTTAATGTCGCTGCCAACAGAGTGCGAAACCGTCTATAACCCCGAACTGATAGCCGCAACGACTGAAAAATATCTGCGTGGAACATTCTTGCGCGCCTACAACTACGCTTGGCTCGACCCATACCGACTGCTTTTGGACGAGCATAGCAGCCGAATACTGATGTCGATGCTCAATCAATCGCTCTTGTCGCCCGACAAATTGACGGCATTGAAACTCACCACCTGCCTGCTCACCATCGACCCACTCAATACCGACGCTTTCAAGATAGAGCTTAGCCTGCTGCGCAAGATTGGACGCCAACAGCAGGCCGAGTTGAAATTTCATATCTTTGACCAAGAGTACTTCAAAACCTACAACCGCCACCTTTCGGCCAAAGATTTTCTCTGATTGTGCGCCAAACTTTTCACCTCGACAGTAATTAATCTCATCTATTAATAATTGCACAGGCAATTTATGCCTGTATTAACGGCTGTGTTAATGGTTCGAAACCTAATTTTGCGTAATAAATTACCAAAAACAAAAGCCTATGTAAGATGATTGTGTCAATAATCGTATCCTCACCATTCAAGCAGTTATTAACTAAATTCAAAAACCTAATTCAAACTTTATGTCCAAACAATTGACTATTTTATTAACCTTGCTCTTGGCGTCGGTCTTTGTGGTGTGCCGACCGATAGGGGCAAAGGCTTCAACACCCACAGGCAAGTTGGTCACGGGTATTGTCGTTGATCAGGACTCGGCCCCGATTATGGGGGCGAGTGTTGTTGTAAAGCAGAACAACAACGGCGTTGTGACCGGCGCCGACGGCTCTTTCTCAATTATGGTCGACGAGGGCAACACCCTGATTGTATCCTATTTGGGATACTCGACCGAAGAGATTGCTATTGGCACCAAAAACAGCTATACCATTACACTGACCGAAGGGGCGACCAGTCTCGACGAGTTGGTTGTGGTTGGTTACGGCGTCCAAAAGAAGGCGACGCTCACCGGTTCGGTGGCCGCCATCGGCAATGAATCGATCGTCAAAACCAAGAACGAGAACGTACAGAATATGTTGACCGGTAAGGTCGCCGGCCTGCGCGTGGTTCAATACAGCAGCGAGCCGGGTGCTTTCAAGACCGAGTTCAATATACGTGGTATGGGCAACCCGCTGATTATTATCGACGGTGTTCCGCGCGACAATATGGAGCGTCTCGATTCGGAAGATATTGAAAACATCTCGATTCTGAAAGATGCCTCAGCAGCAATCTATGGTGTGAAGGCCGCCAACGGCGTAGTGCTGATCACCACCAAATCGGGTAGCGATACGGGCGGCAAGGTCAACCTGAGCTATAACGGCAACTTCACCTGGCAATACACGGCAGGTCTGCCGAAAGCGGTGGGTGCCGTCGATCTGATGATTATGGACAACGAGAAGGGTATGAACTCGACCACCGGTGGCGCTTGGCGCTACACGCAAGAAGAGATCGACGCCTATCTTAACGGTACCAAAACCTCGACCGACTGGTATAATGCCGTTGTCAAAAACGGCGCACCTCAGTATTCGCACAACCTCAATATCAACGGCGGAACAAACCGAACCCAATACTATGCAAGTCTGGGCTACAAGTTTCAGGATAGTTTCTTCCGTTCGGGCGACTTCAATTACGACCGCTACAACATCAGAGCAAATATCCACTCGAACATAACCGACAATCTGGCTCTGAACATCAGTATGAGCGGCATTATGGATACCAAAAATGCCTCGTCGACCAGTGCCCGCACCATTATATATAATATGTGGTACCAGTATCCAACCGACAATATCTTCGAAAATGGTCAGGAACCCTACTATACATTCCCCGACAACAAGAAGAATCCGGTTCAGGCTATGCAGTCCGACGAGGTTGGTTACAACAAAATCGACAAAAAGTGGTTCCAATCGTCGGCCTCTCTGACCTACAAGGTCCCCTTCATCAGCGGTCTGTCGGCAAAGGCCGAGGTCAGCTACGACTACAACCTGACCGACACCAAACTCTACGAAAAAGAGTACTACTACTATGTCTATGACAGTCTGACCGATACCTATAACGGTACGGCACTGAACAGCCCCTCGAAGCTGACGCGCTCGTTTGCCTCTGGCAACTCTCTGCTCTACCAATTCTCTGTCAACTACGACAATACTTTTGGCGATGCCCACCACGTGGTGGCCACTTTGGTCTCGGAGGGTCGTTCGCTCTACGGCGATGGTTTCTATGCCTCGCGCGAGTTGTCGATCGACGTCGACGAACTCTTTGCAGGTAATGCCACCAATCAGGTCGGCTAGATGAACCCCTCGTCGCGCTACGAATATGCCAACCAGTCATACGTGGGTCGTTTGAATTACGACTACAAGAGCAAGTATATGATTGGGGCCGCATTCCGTTACGACGGCTCGTCGCGATTTGCCGGCGCCAAGCGTTGGGGACTCTTCCCCTCGTTCTCGGCAGGTTATCGTATCTCGGAGGAGAAGTTCTGGAAAGAGAGCAACCTGCTCAAAAACGTCAACAACTTCAAAATCAGAGCATCGTATGGTGTTATGGGCGACGACAACGCTCTCGACTATCAGTTCCTCTCGGGCTATACCTACCCGGCTACGGTTCCCAACCACAACGGCGACTCAATGTCGGGCGGCTACGTCTTCAACGGAATCTACACCAACGGTATAATGAGCACGGGCATTCCCAACTACAATATCACCTGGTATGAGGCCAAAACAGCCAACATCGGTATCGATGCCGAGGCTTGGCGCGGACTCTTGGGCCTGTCGTTCGATGTCTTCCGCCGCGACCGCACCGGTCTGTTGGCAACTTCGGACACCGTACTGCCCGGAACGGTTGGAGCCACTCTGCCGCAAGAGAATCTCAATTCCGACCGCACGTTCGGCTACGAGATTGAGTTGAGCCATATGAATCGCATCGGCGATTTGCGCTACTCGGTCAAGGCCAACGTCTCGCTCACACGCACAATGGTCGTCTTCCGTCAACACGCCGACTATCGAAGCGCGTGGGAAAATTGGAAAAGCAATAAATCGAACCGCTACACCGACATCTGGTGGGGCTATGGCAGCGGCGGCCAATTCCAAAGCTGGGATCAGATAGCCGAATTTCCGGTCTATACCTCACGCGGAAAACTTCCGGGCGACTACTACTATGAAGATTGGAACGGCGACGGATTCATCGACTCGTCGGACGAGCACCCGATCGGTTACGATTGCACACCTCTGCTCAACTTCGGTATCGATGCAAACATCTCTTACAAGGGTTTCGATCTGAACCTGCTGTTCCAAGGCGCATCGCTCACAAGTGTTGCCTACACGGGCCAACTCCAAACACCTCTGTGGGCAGGCAAGAGCACACCTTTGACTATGTTCCTCGATCGCTGGCGCCCTGTTGATGCAACTGCCGACCCATACGACCAATTTACCGAATGGCAGTCGGGCAAGTACGCTATGATGGGCTCGTCGGTTCCGGAAGATACTTCCGAGACGAATATGTACGACGGCAGCTATCTGCGTCTGAAAAACATCGAGTTGGGTTACACTCTGCCCAACAGGTTGCTGAAAAGTCTGGGACTGCAAGATGCACGCCTCTACGTCAATGCCTATAATCTGTTGACCTTCTCGGCGTTGGATTTTGTAGACCCCGAGCACCCCTCGTCATATGTCTATATGTATCCCTTGAACCGCACTTGGTCGATCGGTATTAATTGTAAATTCTAATAATTGAATAGGAGTATGAAAAAAATTAAATATATAGCTGCTGTCATATTGGGTTCTATGCTCTTCTCTTGTATGGACCTCGATATTCCTCCCGTCAATCTGTTGACCGACCAGGCAGTATTTACCTCAGAGAGCGGCGTTTCGGCCTATATAGCCAAAATGTATCGCGATATGCCTATGGAGGACTTTTTGTGCAGCCCGCGAAAGGGTTGGAACGACACCGACGGCTCGTCGGGCTTCGGCTCGTGGTCGGGTATTACCGGTGAGGCCATTGCACGCAGTCAGAGAAGTCAATCGCATATCCATTGGTTCTCGCAGGGATATGAGATGCTGCGCGAAATCAACGTCTTTATTGAGACATTGCCCGAATATGCCGAGAATTTCTCCGAGTCGGACGTGAACCGCTGGTTGGGCGAGGCCTATTTTCTGCGCGCTTTTGCCTATCATACGATGGCTATGCGCTACGGCGGGGTCATAATTGTCAACAACGTGCTCGACTATCCCAACCCCAACGGTTCTTTGGAGGACTATATGCTGCCGCGCTCTTCGGAGGAGGATACCTGGGATCAGGTTGCTGCCGATTTCGACAAGGCTATTGAATTGTTGCCCGAGTGGAGTGTGTCGGGTCGAGCCAACAAATATGTTGCCGCCGCCTATAAAGCGCGTGCAATGCTCTTTGCCGCCTCGATTGCCAACTTCAACACCATTAGCCACTTCGATACCGAACGCCACGTTCGTTTGTGCGGTATTCCGGCCGAACGTGCTGTGGACTACTACAAATCGGCCTACAATGCGGCCAAAATGCTCGAAGGCCATTATTCACTCTATATGGACGATTGGAAAAGCGGCGACTATCAGTCGCAGATATTGAACTTCCACAATATCTTGCAGAACCCCGAAAACTGCGAAACGATTCTTCTCAGGGCCTTCCAATACGACAGCTATGTACACTCGTGGGACAGCCTCTTCACACCGCTGCAAACCAAAGTCGAGGGCACGGTTGCCGGAGCAAGCCCGACGCTCGACTACGTGGAACTTTTCGACGGAATGGAACGCGACTCTGAGGGACACATCAAATTCCTTGACAATAATGGCAATTATATTCTCTTCGACGATGCACTGTCGCCTTGGACAACGGCTGAACCGCGACTCAGAGCAACGGTCATCTTCCCGGGCGACGAGTTCCGCGGCGAGACCATAGAGATTTGGCGCGGCATCTACACCGGAGCTGTCGGTAGCGGTATTGTAAAGTTCCTGCCCGCCACCTCGACCGACAAATATTCCAAAGTCAAGACACTGAAAATGGCTGCCAAAGAGGCAAGCGTCGAGGATTATACCTTGGCTACCGGCGAAGTGACCAAGACGGGCGGCGGTAGCGGCTCCTACACCTCGACCGGTTACGGTACGCTCTCGGGCTTCCTGTTGCGCAAATGGATGGACACCTCGCTGCCAATCAACCAGTGGATACCTGGAAGGTCGGAATCGGATTGGGTCGATATGCGCTATGCCGAAATAATGCTCATTCGTGCCGAAGCTGCTTTGGAGCTGAGCAAACTGGGCGAGAGCGGCGAGAGCTACACCACCGATGCCTTCAATCAGATAAACTCGATACGCCAACGCGCCGGAGCAACACTGTTGAGCTCGAAGAGTCAGTTGACACGTCAATTCATACGCGACGAACGTTTCCGCGAACTTGGTTTCGAAAACAAAGCCTACTGGGATCTGATCCGCTGGCGTACCTATGCCGACGAACACGCATCGAAACGCCGCTACTTCAACGCTATGCCTTTCCGTGTATCGGAGAACGGCAAGTGGATCTATGACCGCAAGTATGCCGAGACGTCGACCAACTCCTACACCTTTCAAACAGTTTGGTACTATATGACCATTCCCGATAGCGAGATTGCCAAGAATACCAATTTGGTTCAAAACCCGATATAGTCAACAACATTAATATGGTAAACAATACAGGTAAAATGAAAAAGATATTTCAAATAACCGTAATACTCCTCTCGGCAATCGTTTGCTCGTCCTGCCTCTTCGACTATGACAACTACGATGGCCCCAATGCAACACTCAAAGGCGCCATTACCGATATGCAGGGCAACCCGCTCAATGTTGAGGCCGGAGGCGGTATCCGCATCAAGTTGCTCGATTACGGTTCAAGCGAGAACCCCAAAGAGCAGTATCTGAAAGTCAAGATGGACGGAACTTATATCAATACCAAGATCTTTGAGAGCACCTACGACATCGTAGCCGAAGGCCCGTTTGTTCCGCTGGTTCAGATCGACGACGAAGGCAACGTGATTGTCGACAATACCCGCAAGGGGGTAAAGGTGAGCGGCACAACTGAGGTCAACTTCCAGGTCGAGCCCTTCTTGAAGGTCGAATGGGACGCAGAACCCACCTTCGTCAACGGTATAATGACCGCCTCATTTAAGATTACGCGCGGCACCGAAAACGTCGACTATCAGAAAGATGTCTACGATGTGGGGCTCTTTGTCAGCACGACACAGTATGTTGGCGAGAACAACTACGACTCACGCATATCGGTCAAAGAGGCCGATAAAGCTGTGGCAACAGCTATGATAGGCAACAGCGCCTCGCTGACCACTCTGAGCACCTACCCGATGCTCTCGGGGCACACCTACTACATTCGTGTGGGTGCAAGAATGGACTATGCGTTTAGTTTCGGTTCGAGCTATCTCTACAACTACACAAACGTCAAAAAGATAGTTGTTCCAACCTATTAACATTATGAGAAAACTCGCATTCATACTCCTCGCCACGCTCGTATGTGGCTGTTCCGACAACTCTTTGGCCGATTTGGTCAACCCGCTGCAAGGAACAATGTCGGAGTCGAAATTCTCGACAGGCAACACCTATCCCGTTGTCGCCACTCCGTGGGGCTTGAACTTCTGGACACCGCAGAGTCGTAAAAATGGCGACGGTTGGCAGTATGTCTACTCCGATCAACGCATTCAGGGCTTCAAACAGACTCATCAACCTTCGCCTTGGATAAACGACTATGGCTGTCTGTCGGTTATGCCTCTGTCGGGAGAGTTAAAGTGTGATGAGAGTGAACGTTCGGCCACTTTTGACCGCCGCAATGAAGTTGCACGCCCCTATTACTACGGCGTGCAACTCTCATCGGGCGTAAAAGTAGAGATGACTCCAACCAACAGCGGCGTTATCTTGCGTTTCGACTTCCCTGCCGACCGACCTGCCTATATGGTGGTCGACCTCTTCAATGGCGAGGGCAAAATCGATGTCGACTGCTCCAAAAACGAGATTTTCGGTAGCTCGAACTACTATGCCAAGAACAGTTCGGCAAAGCTGCCCGACGATTTCGCCACCCATTTCGTGATGACGAGCGACACCCCGATTGAGGATTGGGGGCGCGAAACAGTCGACGGCAACGCCTGCGGCTGGGTTCGTTTCGACACCAAGTCGAGCCGAATGGTTGAGCTGAAAATCGCCTCGTCGTTTATCTCAACCTCTCAGGCTTGGTCGAATTTCCGACAAGAGTTGGCCGACCACAACTTCGAAAGCGCCAAACTGAGCGCAAAAAGATGTTGGGAGGAGTCGTTGGCCTCGATGCGCGTCAAGGGTGGCAGCAAAGAGCAGCTACGAACATTCTACACGGCACTCTACCGCACGATGCTCTTTCCGCGCCGACTCTACGAAATTGCCGACGACGGCAAAACGGTGCACTACGACTTCTACAACGGCGGCACGAAGGAGGGATATATGTATGGCGACAATGGTTTTTGGGATACATTCCGCAGTGTTCACCCGCTCTTTACCATTATCCGTCCCTCGCTAAGCGGCGAGATAGCAAGCTCTCTGCTGAATATCTACCGCGAAGGTGGCTGGCTGCCCGAGTGGTTCAGCCCGGCATATAAGGACTGTATGATCGGACAGCATTCGGTCTCGGTGGTAACCGATGCCCACCTGAAAGGCATTGGCAACTACGATACCGCGTTGATGTTCGAGGCATTCTTGAAAGGAGCCAACGCCGAGGGACCCAACGCCACCGGACGTCGCGGTTTTGACGACTACAATCGGCTGGGCTATGTCCCTTACGACAACGGAGTCATCGAGAGCGTTTCGCGCACATTGGAGTATGCCTACAACGACTACTGCATAAGTCTTTATGCCGAATCGATAGGCTGTTACAAGCAAGCCGAACTCTATCGCCGGCGCGCTATGAACTACCGCAACGTGTTTGACCAAAGCATCAACTTTGTCCGACCCAAAAGCAAAACCGGAGAGTGGCAGAGTGATTGGACTCCCGATACTTGGGGAGGGTCATTCACCGAGGGCAGTTCGTGGCATTGGACTTGGTGCGTCTATCACGACCCGCAAGGTCTTATCGACCTGATGGGTGGCGATGAGGCATTTATCGCAAAAATCGACTCGGTATTCACCGAACCGCCAACCTTCCGGTCGTCGTACTACAAAGGCGAGATTCACGAAATGACCGAGATGGTGGCCGGCAATATGGGTCAATATGCTCACGGCAATCAACCCATACAGCATATGATATACCTCTACAATTACGCCGGAGTGCCCTACAAGGCGCAGCAACACCTGCGCGAAGTGATGCAGCGAATGTATCATTCGGGCATCGACGACGGACGCGGACTTTGCGGCGACGAAGACAACGGCCAGACTTCGGCTTGGTACGTTTTCAGCGCTGCGGGATTCTATCCCGTCTGTCCGGGCAGTTTGGAGTATGTTATCGGCAGTCCGCTATTCAAGAAGACCGAATTTAATCTCGAAAACGGCAAAAAATTCACCGTCAAAGCCATTGGCAACTCCGACAAAAACATCTATATACAGTCGGCCCGACTCAACGGAAGACCCTACAACTGCTCCTACATAACCCACAACGATATAATGCGCGGCGGGGTTCTGGAGCTCAAAATGGGAAGCCAACCGGCCCTCGGCTGGGGTGCCGATGACGATTCCCGACCACACTCTATGTCGGGGCAAAAATAACACCATATGAAACATAAACCGATAATCTCCCTCGTGGCTCTTCTGCTGGGCAGCACTCTCTGCTCGGCAGGGGAGTACGACGCTCTTTTCGGGTGGAACCGTTCGGCGGCACCCAAGAGCATAGCCGTTTGCCGCAGCACAACCGACATCGCCGAGTCGATGATGCTGGCCTCTTTGTCGGGGCTTGCTTCGCAGGCGACACTCGACGGCCGTTTCGACGAAATGGTATGGAACGATGTCGATCACCCAATTTCGTACAAAATGCTCTACCAAAATGTTGTCGATATCTTGGCACCCGACCGGATTCGCCGGTGCGACGTGTGGCAACTGCTCGACGACTATCGTCGGCAGGGTATCGTCAAAGGCTATGTGCTGTATCGTGCCGATAGCAGCGAGGGCCGATTCTACTCTCGTCGGGAGAATATCGACCTTTCGGTCAACGTTGCAACCGTCTACGCCGGACTCCTTCAAGGGGTGCTGGTCGAGGAGTCGTTGGAGCCGAAGATGCGAAAACTTGGGCTGCGCAGGCTGAAAGATTGTCGAAAAATCACGCCGACGGAGTGTTTCGAACGGCTACATAAAGAGCTGAACAACCGTTCGGCTGTCTCGGTCGACCCAAAAAGCGCCAACTGCCGCGAGTATGCAATAGCCAACCGATTGATGGTCTATTACGACGTGACGCCGCTCTCGGAGCGCATTTTGGAGTGGTTGCAACCGCTCTCGCCGATTGTCGGCTGGAACTGTCCCGACGAACTTTCGCACACCTCAATGGTTAGTCGGTGGGGACATTTCAACACCGCCTCCGACTGGTGCGAAAACATCACGCTGCTTTCGGCCGCATCGACCCTTACGGAACCTTTGAAAAACAGAGAGATTTTGCCCGATCAGATCGATTTCGACCACGATGTGGCTCATCACGCCTATCTGTTGAGCGATGGCGACAATATGCAGTGGTCGTATGGAGCCTTTCTGACCGACGACGACTTCTTTGCCAACGGTCATAAATCCGAATTTGGCATCAACTGGACCTCTTGCCCCATTAATCTCTCGATTATGGCTACTCCGGTATGGAATACCATTGTTCGGGCTAAGCCGACAGTTAATTCGATTGTCGAGTACGGCGGCGGTTATCAATATCCCGACCTCTTTGCCGTTGAGCGCCCCAATCGCCCAAAACTGCTCAGAGAATTTGCTCGGCGGCTCAATGAACAGATGACAAGGCTTGGCGTTACCATTTTGGGGGTTATATGCATCGATGTCGACAGCGAAGCCTCGCGCGAGGCCTTTAAGGTCTATGCCGAGGAGATTGAAAACCTTACGGGCATAATCGCCATTCAATACTATCCCTACGAGCTCGACGGCAATATTATGTGGTTCGACAACGGTAGTTCGGTCGATATTCCGGTCGTCACGGCCAAATACAGCATTTGGCAGACAGTCGACCCCAATCGCCCGCGCGGAGGGTCGCCCGAGTTCGTCTCGTCGCTTATAAATCGCAACGAGTTGAGCGCCGGTCAGCAGAACGCCGAGCGAGAGTTGGCCTTTACTGTCGTACACGCCTGGTCGCTCTTCGATTCCTCAAACAGCGCAACCAAAACGCCCCTTCGCGGAGCCAATGCGGCTTACAGCTCCTCGACACAATTAGTCGACAGCATCGAGACCTGCTCAATGGAGGAGCTCTTGTGGCGAATCAGAATGCGCTACCGCACGCAGCAAACCAAACAATTATTAAACATTAAATGATGAAAAGGTTAATTATAAAATTCTCGCTCGCCCTTTTGGCGACTCTCTCGTTGGCCATCAACGCCAACTGTCAACAGATCACAAAGGGCGAAATCGACAACGTCGTTCCGCAAGGTTCCTATACACCGTCGTTCGCAAATGACGGCAGCGAGGGACGAATCGACAACATTATCCTGATGATTGGCGACGGTATGGGACTCGCTCATCTGTCGGCAGCTATGTATGCCAACGGTGGCGAGCTGACCATAACCAACCTGCGCAAATGCGGTTTCGTCAGAACGCAATCCTACACCCACTTCACCACCGACTCGGCCGCTTCGGGAACCGCCTATGCCACCGGCAGCAAGACCCACAACAAGGCTATCGGGGTCGACAAAGACGACCGTCCGATAGAGAACATCGTCGACAGACTTTCCGACAAGGGCTACGCAACCGGCATCGTGACAACCGACTTCATCGACGGAGCTACACCGTCGGCCTTCTTTGCACACCAAAAGGATCGTGGTATGTCGGTTGAGATATGGTCGGATCTGCCCGGCAGCAAACTTAACCTCTTTGCAGGTGGCTGCCGCGATGCTTTCGAGGCACTTCCGCAGCAGGTGCAATCGGCCATCGGCGCCAAATTTCAGATTGTCAACTCTCTCGACAACGTTCCTACTACAAACAAACTCGGCTATCTGCCCGAAAGAGGCGAGACGGCTTCGGTCAACGACCCCAAGCGAGGCGACTTTCTGCCTGCAACCACACGGTTTGCTATCGACCGTTTAGGCGGATTGAACAAGCGCGGTTTCTTTTTGATGGTCGAGGGGGCGAGAATCGATAAAAGTTCACACGACAACGATTTTCAGGCTGTTGTGCGTGAGACTCTCGACTTCGATAAAGCCGTCGAGGCAGCCATTCGCTTTGCCGAAAAAGATGGACACACACTTGTGATCATCTCGGCCGACCACGAAACCGGCGCACTGGCTCTGCGCAAAGGCGATATTCAGAAGGGTTACGTGAGCGGCACCTTCTCCTCCGAGGGGCACACCCCCATAATGGTGCCACTGTTTGCCTTCGGGCCCTATTCCGACCGCTTCTGCGGCATTCAGGAGAATAGCGATGTCTCCAATAAGATTTATCAGTTGCTGACAGAGTAAATACAACTAAGTCTTATAGGTCTTATAGGTCGACTAAGTCGAATACAAATAAGGTGGATAAAGTGATTAAGGTGATTAATGGCCCTGCGGGCAAATAAAGTTTAGAGTTTTATGAAAATTGCATTTTGAATTAACCGTTGGCCAACGTTCAACGGTCAATTCAAAATCCCAATCAGCTGCGTCAGGGCATCGTCGGCACAACCCACAATGGCAGGAGCGACCTGCTTGCCGCCGCGAATGAAATAGACGGCCGGATAGCTGTCGACCTTACCCACCACCTCGGAGAGCATCTCTACCTGTTGGCTGTCGACACCGATGTCGACATAGGCGACAATCACGCGCGACACCACGTTCTCCACCGCGAGCCACTCTTCGACAGCAGGCAGAAATACCGTGTCGTTGAACCTCTCGCAGGGCGTACAACTGCCCGATGTTCCGACCATTACAACGGCGATGCCTTCGTCCTGTGTTAGTACGTAGTCCATAAGTTCCGTTGTTGGAAACAGCGCCGTAATGCTCGAATCGTGAACCTCATCGAAGATGCCGAATACGCCTGTGGTGGCCAGACGGCGCATAGCAAAGGGAGCCGGCAAAATATAGCGGTAGAGCGTCGAGCTGCCGTCGTGGGGCATATCGACCGAGAGCAGAATGTCGTCGCACTCGAAAGGCGAAAGAATTGGTTCTGTGTCGTCAATCAGTCCTAACGCTTTTAACGTATATAGTCCCAACCTCAGCTGTACGGTTCCGTCGGAATTGGCCGTCAGCGTAAAAATGTTGACATTCTCGAAGTCGATTGTCAGAGCGTTGTTTTCAAATGCGGCTGCAAAAGTGTAGGTGTTGTAGAGCCGGCGAGGGTAGTCGCTCTGCTTGGGCACAATGAGCGTACAACTCCCTGTGGTGAATTGGAATGCCATCGAAGCGACGGCATTCAGCACGGTCTGAATTGCCTGAGAGGTGAGTTGCTCATCATCGGTCAACGAGTGGCACTCGACGACCACCTCCTCGCCGGTGTATAACAGAAAAAGGGTGTCGTAGCGAACCGCATCGATTGACAGTAAAGTCTGCGGGCGATAGACGACGCCTTCGACGGCTTGTCCTACGCACCCGATGACCGCAAACAGAGCGGCAATCGTGAGGGCAATGATTTTCTTCATTTGTTTGGCTGAGATTATTTGATTTTCAGTAGCGAAACGGGGGTGGGGCGGATTTCGCAATGGCCTATCGATGTGGGCAGTACGAGGTTGAGCCGGCCGTCCGAGATCTTTTTGTCGTGAACGACGGCTTCCATCAGCCTCTTTGTTTCGACATCGGCTTCGAGTACGAAGCCGTACTTGACGAAAACATCGCGAATGCGCCGCGCATCGGCTTGCGAGAGAACCCCTTCACGCTCGGCAATATCGACTATCATTACGGTGCCTATGGCAACCGCCTCGCCGTGAATATATCGTCGCGAGCACTTTTCGATCGCGTGGCCAAAGGTGTGACCAAGATTCAGCACCCGTCGCTGTCCGCTCTCGTGTGCGTCGGCCTCGACAATGCCTGCCTTGACTTGTAATGATGCCGTAATGGCCTCGCGCAGAGGGCTGTCCAACGAGCGCAGCTCCTCAAAGGAGTAGCGTTCGAACATTTCGAAAAGGCGTGAGTCGCCAATTATGGCAGCCTTAATCATCTCGGCCAGTCCGGCTCGAAAGTCGCGGTCGGTGAGGGTTTTGGTCAGCGAGGGGTCGCAGATCACGAAGTCGGGTTGCGAGAAGGTGCCGACCAGATTTTTGTATCCTCCGAGATTGATGCCGTTCTTGCCTCCAATGGCGGCATCGACCTGCCCCAAAAGCGTTGTCGGCACGAAACCGAAGTGCAGGCCACGCATATAGGTCGAGGCGGCAAACCCTGTCAGGTCGGTGACAACGCCGCCACCGATGCCCAAAATGAAGGTGCTGCGGTCGGCATTCATCTCCAACAGAGAGTTGTAGATTGTTTCGAGTGTGGCGAGAGTCTTGGCGGTTTCGCCCTGACCGATAATGATGTGTTCGTAGCGTTCGAGGGTGGCGCGGTGAAGCCGGTGAACATTGGCATCGGCAATGGCAATAGTGCGGCACGAGGGCAGATAGCGCCCCAGTGCATTCTCGGCATCGCCAATAGCAACAGTCGAAATTGTTTCGGTCGAAAATTTCATTTGCAGTACTTCTTCCATTGTCACAGCCACATTTTTATACAAATATAGTGCAAAATCGCCAATTATTCCTACCTTTGCGCCACAAAAAAAAGAGAAAAGAGAGAGTATGCAAAAATTGCGTAACATCGCCATCATCGCACACGTCGACCACGGTAAAACCACTCTGGTCGACAAGATGATAATGCAGGCACATCTGGTTCGTAACCAAGAGGCCGCAGGCGAACTAATTATGGACAATAACGATATTGAGCGCGAACGCGGAATCACTATTTTGTCGAAAAATGTATCGGTCATCTACAACGGTTACAAGATAAACATTATAGACACTCCCGGTCACTCCGATTTTGGAGGTGAGGTGGAGCGTGTACTCAATATGGCCGACGGCGTGTTGCTGCTGGTCGATGCCTTTGAAGGCACTATGCCCCAAACCCGTTTCGTGCTCGAAAAAGCACTCCGTTTGGGCAAGAAACCCATTGTCGTTATCAACAAGGTCGACAAACCAAACTGCCGCCCCGACTATGTCTACGAGCAGGTCTTCGATTTGATGTTCACACTCGGCGCCAATGAAGACCAACTCGATTTCAAGGTAATATACGGCAGCGCCAAACAGGGCTGGATGTCTCACAAATGGCAGGAGCGCACCAACACCATTACCCCGCTGCTCGATGCCATTATCGACGAGATTCCCGAATCCGAGGTGGTTGAGGGAACTCCGCAACTGCTTATCACCTCGCTCGAATACTCCTCTTATGTGGGCCGTGTGGCTGTGGGTAAACTCACTCGCGGAACGCTTACTTCGGGTATGACCGTGACTCTCGCCTCGCGCGACGGGGTAACGCGCACAAAGACCAAAATCAAAGACCTGTTGGTTTTCGACGGTCTGGGCAAAAAACACGTCGATCAGGTCGAGTGTGGCGAAATTTGCGCTTTGGTCGGCATCGACGGATTCGAGATTGGCGACACCGTATGCGATGCCGAGAACCCCGAACCGCTCCCTCCTATTGCAATCGACGAGCCTACGATGAGTATGCTCTTCACTATAAACAACTCGCCTTTCTACGGCAAAGACGGAAAATATGTCACTTCGCGCCACATCAAGGAGCGCCTCGACAAAGAGTTGGAAAAGAATCTGGCGCTGAAAGTATTTCCGGGTCCCACGTCCGACAGCTTCATCGTCTACGGCCGTGGCGTGCTGCATCTCTCGGTGTTGATTGAGACGATGCGCCGTGAGGGTTACGAGTTGCAGGTCGGCCAGCCCAAGGTCATTATTAAAGAGATCGACGGCGTCAAGTGCGAACCTGTTGAGGAGCTGACAATCGACTTGCCCGACGAATATGCAGGCAAGGCTATCGAGATGACCACCAAACGTAAGGGGTCGCTGCTCAATATGGAGTCGCGCAACGAACGTACCCGTTTGGAGTTCGAGATTCCCTCACGTGGCCTTATCGGGTTGCGCAGCAACCTGATGACAGCTACGGCAGGCGAGGCCGTTATGGCTCACCGCTTCAAGGATTTTGAGGCCTATCGCGGCGAGATAGAGATGCGTACCAACGGCTCGCTCGTCTCGGCCGAGACAGGCAACGCCTACGCCTATGCAATCAACAAGCTCCAAGACCGCGGCCGATTCTTTGTCGACCCGGGCGAAGATATTTATGAGGGACAGGTGGTCGGCGAGAATACGCGCGACAACGATATAGTCATCAACCTCTGCAAGTCGAAGAAACTGACCAATATGCGTGCCAGCGGCTCGGACGACAAGGTGCAGATTGCTCCTGCCGTGAAGTTCTCGTTGGAGGAGGCACTCGAATATATCCGCGAAGACGAATATGTCGAGATTACGCCGCATTTCCAGCGTATGCGCAAGATTTTGCTCAACGAAACCGACCGCAAACGCGCTTCGATGTCGAAGTCGCAGACAGAAGCGGAATAAGGTTCCAAATAAAGGACTTTAAGGACTTTAAGGTCTTTGAGGAAATTTGAGTAGTTCGGGGCATTGCTCCGAACTACTGCTTTTGTAGTACGGCCTTCAAGGTTCCGTTCGAGAATAAATATAGGTATATTCCGTCGATTGAATAGGAGTCGGCCGAGTTGAGTACCTCCAAGAATTGACGCTCAACCGCGTCGTTGGGGCAGTACATTTTGGTCGAGAACACGTTGCTGAATGCTATACGCCCCTCTTTGCCCTTCGAGTAGTCGCCCCCAATGCGGTTGCAGCCACCCGAGCCGTTGAAACGGCCGTCGGAACCAAAGACCAAAAAAGGAATCTCTTCGGCCGAGAGCTTAACCGTCACATTGTGGCCGTCAATCTGTTGAAGTTGCCAAGTGGTGGCAGTGAATGGAGCGGCGTAACGGTGGCCGCAGTTGCAGCACCCCGAGAGCGCCAGCACCGTCAAAATCAATAGTAAAGAGTTTTTCATAAGTCTAAAACTTGTTTCTTACGTTGCAAAGATATACTTTTGTGGAGAGATAAACCAAAACCATAAAACAACTATGAAGAGAATTATAGCTTCGCCTAATGCCCCCAAAGCTGTCGGGCCATATTCGCAGGCTGTCGAAGCCGCCGGTACACTCTACATTTCGGGACAACTTCCCGTCGACCCTGCCACAGGCAAGGTGCCCGAAACCATTGAGCAGCAGACCGCCCAGTCGTTGCGCAATACCGAAGCGATTCTGCGCGAGGCCGGCTGCACCTTCGACAACGTGGTCAAATCGACCGTGCTGCTCGCCGACATTGCCGACTTTGGCGCTATGAACGCCGTCTATGCCGGATTCTATACAAAAGATATGCCTGCGCGTGTTTGCTACCAAGTGGCGGCATTGCCGCTCGGCGTTAAAGTCGAGATAGAGAGCATAGCAGTCAAATAGCGGCAGAGAGTTGACGCTTCTGAGCAACGACTCGAAATAATCAATTAATTTGCCTCATTGCCGGCAGCGACTATCTGTCGGCTTACCGACGGGTCGGGTCGATAGAAGTTGGCTTTGATGTAGTCGCCAATCTTGAATCGCTTTTTGGCCTCGGGCAGGGTGGTGTCGACCACGGTTTGGTGCACCTGCAACTTTTTGCCGCCCAGAACCACGCGGTTGAGGAAGGTCGAAATCTCTTCGCGGTTGCGCGACATTGGGGTTCCGGCCAGCGAATGGTCAACATTGTCGGCATCGTAGAACCAATATGTTGCGCCTGTCTTGTTTAGCTGTTTGACAATCTGTTGCGAGCCGTAGAACGAGTATCCGAAGAGCGACATCTTGTCGTAGGGAACGTTGGAGTCGGCATTGCCGTGGAAGAGCAGCATAGGGCAGGGGGCACTCTTGAAGGCAAACTTGCCCGACTTGGCGAGCACGGCCCCTGCAAAACCAACTACACCTGCATAGTTGAACCCTTCGGGCAACACTTTGGCCGCCTCGGAAAGGTTACAAATCTCGTATTCCGACTGATAGACCGTGATTGCGCCGGCACTCGAACCGCAGGCTACAATCTTCGAGGGGTCAACGCCCAGCGACTCGGCATTTGCAACAACATAGGCCGTTGCATCTAAAAAATCCTCTGTCGCCATATCGACGGCATTGATCAGCATCGAGCGGAAATCGGTCAGTTCAACCTTTTGCGTTGGGTTGTCGACAAGTGGTTTCAGCCCGAGACGATAATCAACGGCAACCACCTTGAATCCTTGCGAAACAAGGTATTTGTAATAACGAACGTCGAATTTCTCGGCTCTTGTGCCGGCTGCGAAGCCGCCTCCAAAAGCATAAATGACACACGGTTGAATTGTGTCGGACGACTTGTAGAGGTCGAGGTAGAGTTCGCGGTCGCCGTCGGCTGCAAAGCGGTAGGTGCATTTTTCGATCGTTTTGGCTCCGGCAGCAATCACCGTCAGCGCAAAGAGCAGGACTATCAATGTAATTCTTTTCATTTTAAGAAGAGTGTTTATGACAACAAATATACGTTTTATTTTGTGAATTAGTTCGGCAACAACCCGAATTGCATCGTTTTTGCAACTATACTTCTCAAACGACAATACTTTTTGAATATGGCAATTACAACAACTTTTTCGGTACCGGCACTCCCTTACGAGGCCGATGCTCTGTCGCCGCAAATCAGCGCCGAGAGCATACATTATCACTACGGCAAGCATCTGAAAGGCTATGTCGACAATCTGAATCGACTGACAGCCGGAACAAAATTCGAGCGAATGACCCTCGAAGAGATTATTCGCAACTCCGAAGGGGCTACATTCAACAATGCTGCCCAAATGTGGAATCACATCTTTTTTTTCGACACTCTCTCGCCAACCCCCAAGATGCAGCCCACGGGTGTGCTTGCCGAGGCCATTGAGCGCGACTTTGGCGGTATGACCAATTTCCGTCGCGAGTTCGATGCAGCGGCTCTCTCGCTCTTCGGCTCGGGCTGGGTGTGGTTGGCTGCCGACTGCTACAACCGCCTGATGATTCTCCCGACCCACAATGCCGCAACGCCGCTGAGCAACAATATGGTACCGCTGCTCACGGTCGATGTTTGGGAGCACGCCTACTATATCGACTACCGCAACCGACGCAGCGACTATATCGAGGCGGTGTGGGACAGGCTCGACTGGCGGAAGGCCGAGGAGCGCTTTCGTTGAGGAGAGGAAAGAGTTAAGGACTTTAAGGTCGTTAAAGTCCTTAAAGTCCTTAATTATTTTGGAGTCTTGTATGCCCTATTTTCTCGCCTGCTACGGCTTTCAGTTCAGTTCAATGACGCGCTCAATGGCACGCTCGCAGACGGGACAGAAGCGTGTGGCCACGTTGTCGCGCATACGGCAGGTGACCGTCGGACGATAGACCCCGTGTGTCAGGTAGCCGCCGCCCTCGTAGACTCCGATGGTGTAGTTTTCGCGTGCACTATCGGTCGCGGGGGTCGGCACGACGTAGCTTTCAGGCAGCATATCGCGCCATTTTGAGTCAAAGTCTTTCAGAGTAGTGATATTTGGCTCCCAAGGCTCCACCTCGGCGCAATATTGCCCTGTGGCTATGTCGTCGTGCTCGTAGAAATACTCGTCGCCCAGTCCTGCAAAGCTGTGGCCAAATTCGTGAACCACCACGGGTGCAAAATATTTGTTGCGAGAGTTGGTCAGAGTGTAGCTGTTGTAGATTCCGCCACCGCCATATTTCTCGGTGTTGGCCAAGATGATGATATGTTCGGTAGGAATATTGGCCAAAAGGTCGTTGATTTTGAAAACCTCGTTGGTGGTCAGATAGCGGTCGGAGTAGAAGGTGTCGAATGCCGAGCACACTGCCGTTGAGCGCCACCTGTTCTGCCCGGGCATACTTACGTCGGTATCGTCTGAGGCCGACATAACAGCCACAAAATTGAACTCGTCGCGATGCCGCGCAAATGGGGCGTAGCTCATAATGGCATCGACCGTGCGCTGCGCATCGTTCAGAAAAGCCTCCATTTGACTATCGGTGTAGCCCTCGGCGAGGATTGCAACGTCGATTTTCTCGCGCGGCGAGCCGCTCTTCAAAATATATTTCACAGGCGTTGGGGTGCGGCTTCCAAGGTCGCGAATCAGAATATCGGTCGGGTCTATTCGGTGCTTCATCTGGGCCACTGCCTCGCGACGTTCGTTCAGGAGCGTTACGGTGAGGTCGACGGGTGCTTTGGGGTAGGGCAGCAGAGCGGTAAACTCAAAGCTGCGGTTGACCGTTTGGGCTTCGGGTTGTCCGAGCCACTCGCTGAAAAGCGTCGAAAACGAGTGTTTGTAGAGCACTTTTCCGCTCTCGGGGTCGCTTATGATGATGTTTCCGTTGCCCTCGACGGCGGTTCGGTCGAGGTTGGCGCGTCGTCCTGCCCAAAGTTCATATTGAGCAAGCGAACGCAAGCCGATAAATTGCACCTCGGCATTGCCCGAGAAGATGTAGTCGGCACGCAGCGTGCGGTCGGTAAAGTAGTCGTCGAACGACTGTGCCGACAACCCCGGCGTGCTTCCCAAAGCAATCAAAAGAATCAGTATCTTTTTCATATTATTTATATTTGTTTATATTTGTTTATATTTGTTTATATTTGTTTATATTTGTTTATATTTAACAACCAACTAATTATGAATTTTGAATTTCTTTACTCGTGGTGGTATGGTTCGTTGTTCAAAATCGAGAACGCTCTGTAAAGTTGTTCGGCAAATATGGCCCTGACCATTTGGTGCGAGAAGGTCATACGCGAGAGCGAGAGCATTTCCTCGGAGCGGTCGTAGAGGTTCTGCGCAAACCCATAGGGGCCGCCGATTACGAAGACCAACCGTTTCACTCCGCTCAACATTCGTTTCGAGAGCCATTCGGCCAACTCCGTAGAGCGCAACTCCTTGCCGCGTTCGTCGAGCAGTACGACATAGTCGCCTGCGGTCAGCAGTTTGAGCAAGGCCTCGCTCTCGGCCGAGCGCTGCCCCTGCTCCGAAACGTTGCGTCGACGCACATCGGGCAACTCCACCACTTCGAAACGTGCATAGTGTCCTATGCGTGCGGCATACTTCTCGATGAGCGAGCGAATCTCTGCCATATCGGTCTTGCCGACCGCTACCAACAGAATATTCATCGGCGTGGGGCGGGCATCGTAAGGTCGTTGTTCCACTCGCCGTCGGGGTAGACTACAGGGCGAATTGTTTCGACCGACTTGAACCACTCGTAAGCCTTGTACATATTGTAGCCGCCTCCGCTGGCCGTACCCATCGACCACGCAATGATTGAGGGGTGCAGGCGGTTGCGGTAGTAGAGTCCCTTTTGCCGTTCGATGAACTCGTTGCACCACGCAGGGTCGTTGGCAATCGTTCCGCCCAGACGGCGGTTGTCGTCGTGTCGGTCGGTGGCTATTGCGGCGCGATCGACCACATAGAAGCCCTCGCTGTCGCAAAGTTCATAGAACCAATAAGGTTGCGGCGCGAGAGTGTAGAGGGTGTTGATGCCCTCTTTTTTGAGTTGCCGCATCTCTTGGAGCGTGGCTTTGCGATCGGTGGCGGCTTGGTAGTCGACGGCCTTGATGTCGATTGCGCGTCCGTTGCGAAGAATCTTACCACCCTCGAACGTGGTTGTGCCGAATCCCACTTTGAGCGACAGGTATTCGGCAATCACTCGGTTGCGTTTCAGGTAGACCGTAACATCGTAGAGCTTGGGGCTCGCGGCACTCCACAAGAAGTCCATTGCCCCATAGATATTGGTCGAAAACTCAACGGTGTCGACTCCGCGAGCGCCAATTTCAACATCTCGCAGGTCGTAGTATTTCAGCTCTTTGGCAGGCGAATAGATGTCGTAGCCGACCGAGATGTTCTCGGCACTGCTGCGCGACGAGCTTACAATCACCTTCATACGCAGTACTCCGTGGCGTTGCTCCGCGTCGGGTGCTGCCTCAATCTCGATGTCGTCGATTCTAACGGGCGGTTGCGAGTAAATAAACATCTCCGGCGCAACATTTTCGGGTGGCAGAAGCTCTTCGGGCTGCTGCGGAGTGGTGGCAAATTCCACCTCAAAGGTGTTTACTCCGTCGCCAACAAGGTTCGATATGTAGAACTCCGCAGGGGTACGGCTGTCGCTCTTGGAGCCGGCCGTAAGTCCGTTGACCTTTGCCACCGCCGAGCCGTAGCCGCGCAGATGTAGAAATATGTCGCGGTCGCGCCACAAAAGCGGTATCTCGACACTGCAAACCACCCTGCCTTTTTCGGTCTGAGCCTCCTTGCGGTGTTGCAGAAGGTCGATGAAGTAGCTTTCGCCCTGTCGGTCGCCCTTCTCGGCGAGGTTTCGGGTCGAGTAGGTGATAAATTCGTTGCGGTAGCGAGGTGTTGCGGTTTGTTCGGCCTTCGATTGGCTTTGAGCCCCGCAAAGCGGCAGGCTCAAAACCAACGAGAGGACGATTGTAAAAAGTTGTTTCATATCGAACTGAACAGTTTGTTTTGTCAAATCTTTTCAAGCACCACCGTGAAGTGGCGCAGAATGGGAGCTTCGCGGACGATGCGGTAGCCCGAAGTAATCTTGGCGGCACGGTCGGCGACGTTTTTGCAGGCAGCAGCCACCACAGCCATATGGTTGTCGGTGTAGGTGCGTCGCGGAATGGCCAGTCGCAGCAGCTCCAACTCGGGGTAGCGGTTCTCGCGCGTCAAGGGGTCGCGGTCGGCCAGAATGGAGCCTATTTCGACACCGCGCACGCCTGCCTCCAAGTAGAGCTCCACGCCGAGTGTCTGAGCCACAAACTCTTCCTTCGGAACGAAGGGCAGTATGCGTTTGGCATCGAGGAATATGGCGTGGCCGCCGGCAGGCCGCTGGTAGGGCACTCCGTAGAGGTCGAGCAGCTCGCCGAGGTACTCAATTTGGCGAATGCGTGTATTGAGTTGTGCAAACTCGGTGTTCTCGTCGAGTCCCACGGCAAGGGCGTTCATATCGCGTCCGCTCATACCGCCGTAGGTAATATAACCCTCAAAGAGAATCGAATATTGCATTGCGCGGTCGAAAACCTCTTTCGAGCGCATAGCCGTAAAACCGCCAATGTTGACCATACCGTCCTTTTTGGCGCTCATAGTCATCATATCGGCGTAGGAGTACATCTCGCGCGTAATCTGTTTAATGGTCTTTTGGGCATAACCCTCTTCGCGCTGCTTGATGAAGTAGGCGTTTTCGGCAAAACGTGCCGAGTCGAGCAGCAGGGGCACTCCGTAGCGGTGGCAGAGCTCCGAAGTCTCGCGAATGTTGCGCATCGAAACGGGCTGTCCGCCGGCGGTGTTGTTGGTTATGGTGAGCACGCAGAAAGGAATCTTCTCCTTGGGGTGTTTTTTTAGTACCGCTTCGAGCTTGTGCAGATCCATTTCGCCCTTGAATGGGAGTTCCAAAGCGGTGTTCTTTGCTTCGTCGATGGTGCAGTCGGGAGCCGATGCCTTGCGGAACTCGATGTGTGCCTTGGTGGTATCGAAGTGCGAGTTGCCCGGCACCACGTCGCCCTCTTTTACAAGTGCCGAGAAGAGTACGTTTTCGGCTGCGCGGCCTTGGTGGGTCGGCAAGAAATATTCAAAACCAAAGAGCTTTTGGATAGTCTCTTTGAGTCGGTAGTACGACTTTGCGCCGGCGTAGCTCTCGTCGCCGGTCATCAGCGCAGCCCATTGGTTGTCGCTCATCGAGCCTGTGCCCGAGTCGGTCAACAGGTCGATATAGGTTTTGTCGGCGGCCAGAGCGAAGAGGTTGTAACCTGCCTCTTTGATCCAGCGTTCGCGCTGACGGCGAGTCGAAGTGCCAATGGCTTCGACCGATTTGATGCGGTAAGGTTCGGAATAGGGTAGTTTCATCGTTTTAAGGTTTTTTTAATTATGCTATGTCTGACAGGTCTGAATAGACTATATAAATACTATTGATTCTATCGACGGACTGCATCGAAATCGGCCGAAATCTCCGAGCTGTCGGTCGCGTCAATGCCGTAGCCGACCTCGGTCAGCGAGTCGAAGTCGCGTTCACGGTCGTGGTCTGTCAGCGATTTGAACGACTCGGCGGCACGCTCGCCGCGAGCTATTGCCGCAGCTGTTTCGTTTGAGTCGGGCAGGTGGCCAAGCTCTTCGGCAAGCACCGATTCGGCCCAGCCGCGAGCGAGGTTGTCGTAGCGCGCGAAGATTGCGTCGAACTCGCGGCGCAACGAATCGGCATCGTTTGTCAGTCCCGATTCCAACCGCTCCAATATGGCAGTCATCGCTGCGTAGGGCATATATTGGCCGGCGCAGTCGATCCAGTGACCCTTGCCACACGGGTCGGCCTCGGTGCCGTGGGAGAGCATCTCGCCGATGAATTTCCAGATTGCGGCCGTATAGAACTTTTCGCCGCGCAGTGCTGCCGTGGCCTTTATCTTCATTCGGCCGTAGTTGTAGACCTCTGGTTCGTCGTCGTCGAGCAGCTCCGCGAGTGTCGTTATGGCCGTTCTGATGCGCTCGCCCACAAAGGGGTTGCACTCCTCAAAGTTGATGTTGTCCTGCTTGTCGCCTCGGCGCAGGTCGCGTTTGGCCCACTTGTCGATGTCGCGCACCGTGCCGTAGGAGGCGAGATTCTGCCCGGGAATTAGGTACGACGACTCCTCTTCCTCGACCAGATAGGAGTATGGGAAGTTCTCGGTGTCGGCGTGTGAGCGGTGTCGGCCGATAACAACCGTGAATGCACCGTTCTTGCAGGGCAACATCACGTAGCCGTTGCTGGCAAACTTGCAGCCTCGCTGGTGAATGCCCTGATGCACGGCACCCGTCTTGAAGAGGTGGTTGCTCTGGTTGGTGCCGCTGCCGGCGTTGAAGAACGAGAACATACCGGCAATCAGCAGCGACGACTTGTGGTGCGACACCGTGAAGGGGCCGGCAAATATCGAACAGGCCTCGCAGTTCTCGAAGTGCGAGTTGGCAAAGAAGAGCGAGTTCGAGGCTGTCAGGTTGTCGATTTTGACACTCTGCCCGACAAAACAGCTTTTCAGCAGCGAATCGTTCTCGATGTGGCTGCCGTAGCCGACAATGAAGTCGTAGAGCTTTACGTCGACGCCGATTTCGGTTGGCGAATCCTCGCGCGAGAGAATCGTGCCGTTGGAGAGTATGGCGGCTCCGTCGACCACCGCATTGTCGCCTATGCGGCAGTTGCGAATGATGTTGGAGTTGGTCAGTCGTGCCGAACGGCCAATGGTGCCCATAGTTGAGGCACGGCTCTCGGCGTAGCGCTCGGCAATGGCGTTGATGGCTTCAATGGTTTTGGGACGGTGGCGGTAGAGTGCCTCCACATAGGCGATTTGGGCAGTCAGAAGGTCGAAGATTCTGACCGTGCGGCCGCCGTTCTCGTTGATCGTTTCGACCTTGGTGGCTTGGCCAAAACGGCTGCAACCCGTGGTCTCAACCACGCCGACATTCTCGATGTGGGCGCCGCGGCAGATATGGTAGTTGGCTATGTGTGCACCGACGTTGGAGATGTAGACATCTTCTTCGAGTATCACTTCGCCCTGAAATCGACAGTTGCGTATGTGTGAGGTCGAGAAACCTTCCGATACTATGACGCGGTTCCAGTCTTCGGCCGTACAGCCTTGGGCTTCAAGAGAGTCGCGTTCGGCAAGGCTTGTTGTTCGCATATTATTCATCGTTCGAGCAATCAATCGTTATTACAACTCACAAATATAACTATTTTATTCAAAAATAGTCCCTCTCGGCCGCCCAAAATGCTCACAAACGGGCATCGGCTGCCGCTGCCGGTTGTCAATTTCGATAAAATGGAGTATATTTGCCAAATCAAATATCAGGAGCTATATGGCAGATATTACAAACATTCCCGAGAAGACCGTCGAACGCCTCAGCGAGTACCGTCGTACCCTGTTGCGTTGCAGACGTCAGGGCATTACCCACATTTTTTCGCACGTGCTGGCCGGTATGCACGGCATCACAGCGGTTCAGGTGCGCCGCGATCTGATGCTCATCGGTTTCTCGTGCGATACCAAAAAGGGTTACGACGTGGGGGTGTTGATCGACTTCATCAGTCAGATACTCGATTCGCCAAACCAGATGAACATAGCCGTAATCGGTATGGGCAATCTCGGTCAGGCCATAACAAAATATTTCAACGGACGAGGTCTGAAACTCAAAATTGTCGCCTCGTTCGACACCGACCCGCAGAAGGTAGGCACCACAATCGACGAGATACCTTGCGTGTCGATGGACGATTTTGAACAGGCTGTGTCGCAGTACGATATCAACATCGTGGTGCTCACCTGCCCGGCTCGTGTGGCCGAGGAGATGGTTGTCCCGATTGTCAATGCAGGCATCAAAGGGGTACTCAACTTTACCTCAAAGCCGCTGAACTTTCCGCTCGGGATTGTTGTGGAGAACTACGACATCACCACACTGCTCGAAAAAGTTGCTTTTTTTGTCAAGGAACACGAGGGGAACGATATTCTATGAACATCTATTTCGGTTTCGACCACCTGCCAAAATTTCGCCGTCCGGTTGTGACGGTCGGCTCGTTCGACGGCGTGCACTACGGACACCGCCGGCTGATAGATAATTTGTGTCAAAAGGCAAAGAGCATTGGTGGCGAGAGTGTTGTGGTGACCTTTTCGCCTCACCCTCGTCAGGTGTTGCCCTGTGGCGGCAACGTGCGGCTGCTTACCACGCTTGCCGAGAAGACTTTGCTGTTGTCGGAAATTGGTGTCGACAACCTTGTGGTGGTCGATTTTACCCCCGAGTTCAGTACTCTCTCCTCGCGCGAGTTCGTCACGCGGCTGCTCTGCGGACGCATTGGAATGAAACAGATGGTGGTCGGCTACAACCACCGTTTCGGCCACGACAGCGGCGATGCCGCCTCGCTCGAAACGCTTGCCCAAGAGTACGGTTTTTCGCTCAGCCGTATGCCGCAATATCTGCTCGACGGGCGCAAGGTTTCGTCGACAGCGGTGCGCAACCTGATAGAAACGGGTGCAATGGTCGAGGCGGCTGCTATGCTGACTGTGCCCTATTTTATTGTGGGTGATATAGTTGGCGGCGTGGTCTACCTGCCCGACAGTGCCAAACTGCTGCCTCCCGACGGTCGCTACGAGGTTGAGGTCGACGGCAGCCGCGACTCATTGATGATAGGCTGCGGCCGGCTTCTGACCGACAGCTGCCGAACAGCCACTTCCGCACGTATTACGTTTGTGTAAATAAAACCTGAAAATAGAGACTTCGGATTGGTCTATTTCTCCTGTTCCTCTTTGGCCCTCAGAGCGTTGAAGCAGTGGCGGCAGATTGGTTCATAGGTGTCTTTCTCTCCCAATACGACGAGTTTTTCGCTTTTGGTCAGACGGTGCGAGTGCTGTGCCAGATTGCCGCAACGTACGCAGATAGCGTGCACCTTTGTGACATATTCGGCGCGAGCCATCAACTGCGGCATCGGGCCAAACGGATTGCCCAAAAAATCCATATCCAATCCGGCCACAATAACCCTCACTCCGCGGTTGGCCAACTGCATACAGACGTCGACAATGCCTTCGTCGAAGAACTGTGCCTCGTCGATGCCCACCACGTCGACATCGGTGGCCATCAACAGTATGTTGCCCGACGACTCTACGGGGGTCGATTGAATTGAGTTGGCATTGTGCGACACCACCTCGTCGACCGAGTAACGCACATCGATTTGGGGCTTAAAAATCTCTACGCGCTGATTGGCAAATACGGCGCGACGCATACGGCGAATCAATTCTTCGGTCTTGCCCGAGAACATCGAGCCGCAGATTACTTCGATCCAGCCCGGACGGTTGGCATTTTCAAGAAACATCTCCTGTGTCATTTGGGGTTAATTGTTCCAATGTTTTTCGACTACAAATTTACTCCTCTGCACCGAGAACTCCAAGTTGTGGTCAAAATAGTTATCAACAATTTTTCAATCGACGGAAATTGACCCAAAACGAGTGTCCGAAAAGTCGTCGTCAGAGCGGCATTGCCACCGACGACTTTTCGGACACTCGTTGTTGAATCGGTGCGGCTCTACTCCATAGCGTAGCTTTCGAGTTGTGAGAGCGCCAAACGGTAGTCGCGCTCGGCCGAGAGGCAGTCGTCAATTGTCTGGTAGTAGATGCCAATTTCGACCACATAGTCGAGCAGTGAGAGTTCTCCCTCGTCGAGAGCCTCTTGCAGTAGTTCGGCATTGTTTACCTCGTCGAGTGTCTGACGGAATTGTGCGGCCGATTGGCCGAGTGCCACCGTGCGGTCGAATTGTGCGCGAACCTCGGCGTAGAATCTTGTGCGTGCATCTTCGGCGCGGCTCTCGGCGGCACTCACCGCCTGTTTGGCCGAGTCAATGCGACGACGCGACGACCAGAGCGGAATCGACACTCCTGCGCAAATGCCCCTGAAACTCTCGCCTGCAACTACTTCGCTGATATAGCCTGCCGTGAGGGTGGGCAGTGCCGCAGTACGCGAGCGCCGCAACTCCTGACGACCCAACTCAACCCGTCCGCGGGCGTAGGCCAACACAGGATTGCGCTGCTCGGCCTCGGCATACCACTCTTCGAAACTCTCCGTCAGCCCTTCGAATGGCTCATACTCGCTCGTGGAAATTACTATGGCCATTCCGCCATTCATCGCCGCGAGTCGCGACAACAGGTTTTGACGTTCGAGCTCTATTTTGACTACCTCGCTCTTGGCCGAAGAGAGGTTCAGACGAGCCTTGTTGCCGTCCAATGCACTCGCCGAACCTGCCGCAACCATTTCGGCTGTGGCATCGGCTACGCTTTGGGCGTGCGACAGACGGTGACCGGCCTCGTTCAGCAGGGCGTTGTAGTAGATCACCTCTATGCAGAGGTTGCGTGCTTCGGTCAGTATGGCCGCACGTCGTACCTTGTACTCAATGCCGAGCAGATTGTTCTGTCCTATTGCCACACTGCGGTTTGCTCCCGTGAGGGTGGCGAAGTCGAACGACTGGCTCACCGAGAAGTCGCGTCGGTTGCCTATCGAGTTGGGTGCACCGAACAGATAGGCGGCCTCAATCTCGGGATCGGGTAGCGCAACGGCGGCCATATTCTCCGCCTTGGCAGCTTCCAATTCCGATGCGAGGGCCTTCAGCTCGGTGTTGTTTGCCTCAATCAGGCTCAGTACCGAATCGGTGGTTTGGGTGTATGCTGTTGCCCCAAAGAGCAGCAACGTTACGGCTAACAGTAACTTTTTCATAACTTTACGTTTTGTGGCGCTTTGCGACCGATGAAACTATACATAATTGGAATGATGAATCCGTTGAGCAGGGTCGAGCTGAGCAGTCCGCCCAGAATGACCTTGGCCATAGGACTCTGAATCTCGTTGCCCGGCAGCGAGCCGCCCACGGCAAGCGGAATGAGTGCCAGTGCCGAGGTTAGAGCCGTCATAATAATCGGGTTCAATCGGTCGACCGAGCCGCCGATGATGCTCTCTTCGAGGCTTCGACCCTCTTGTCGCAGAGCGTTGTAGCGGTCGACAAGCAACATTCCGTTACGTGTGGCGATGCCGAAGAGCGAGATGAAACCGATGATGGCCGGAATCGAAATCGTGCGGTCGGAGAAGTAGATTGCCACCACGCCACCGATTAGCGCCAGCGGCAGGTTCAACAGCACTACGGCCGATTGTGTGGCGTTGTGGAACTGACTGTAAAGCAGCATAAAGATGATTACGATTGCAAAGGCCGAGGCGAGCAGCAGTGTCCGCGAGGCGCGTTCCTCGCTCTCGAACTGTCCACCGTATTCGATGCGGTAATCTTCGGGCAGAACTATGTTTTGGTCGACCGCCGAGCGGATTTCGTCGACCGTACTGCGCAGGTCACGGCCGGCAACATTGGCCGAAACGACTATCTTGCGCTGCACATTCTCGCGGTTAATGGTGTTCGGCCCCATAGTCGACTCCACGTCGGCCACAGTTTCGAGCGTCACCTTGCCGCTGCGGGTGTCGACGGGCATCTGTCGGATTGCTTCGGCAGTGTAGCGAGCCTTGTCGTCGGCTTTGAGCGTCAGGTCGAAGACGCGGTTGCCCTCGTAGACCTGCGATACGACTCGTCCTTCGAGCATTACCTCAATGAAGTCGTTCAGCTCGCCGGCCGTCAGTCCATAGCTCGCCATCATCTCGCGGCGCGGAGTGATGCGCAGTTGCTGACGTTCGATTTGTTGTTCGACATTCAGGTCGGCAACGCCTTCGATTCCGCGCGAAAGAGCCTCGACCTGCTTGCCTATGGCATACATCTCGCCCAGATTGGAACCAAAAATCTTTATGGCAATGTTGGCCTGCGTGCCCGAAAGCATTGCGTCGATTCGGTGCGAAATTGGTTGGCCAATCTCAATATTCACCCCGGGCAGCGAGTTGAGTTTCTCGCGTATTTCGCTTGTGACCACATCTTTCCGACGTTTGCCGAGCGTGAATGGTGCCTCTATTTCGGAGGTGTTGACCCCAAGCGCGTGTTCGTCCAGCTCGGCACGGCCTGTCTTGCGTGCAACCTTCTGTATCTCGGGCACGGTGAGCAGCAACTCTTCGGCCATCTGCCCGATGCGGTCCGACTCTTCGAGCGAGGCGCCGGGCAGTGTGCTGACGTTGATTGTGAACGAACCCTCGTTGAACGGGGGCATAAAGTTGCGCCCAAACGAGGTGCAGAGTGCTATTGAGCCAATTAGCAGAGCTCCTGCAACCGAGAGTACCGCGGCTTTGTGGCGCAGTGTCCAGCCCAGAGCATTTTCGTAACCACCTTTGAGCAGGCGCACCACAACGGGTTCGCGGTCGGCTTTCTCCTTGTGCTTCGAGCCGCCCAAAAGGTAGCTGCACAGTACGGGGGTCAGCGTCAGAGCCACGCAGGTTGAGGCAAAGAGCGAAACGATGAATGCCACACCCAGCGGCACGAGCATTCGCCCCTCCATACCCGAGAGGAAGAAGAGCGGAATGAAGCTCACGACAATAATAAATGTTGAGTTGAGAATTGGCAACCTTACCTCGCGCGAGGCCTCGAAGACCACTTCACGTATCGGCTGTCGTTTGCCTTCGGGCAGCAAACGGTTCTGCCGCAGGTGTTTGTAGACGTTCTCGACGTCGACAATCGCGTCGTCGACCAGCGAGCCTATGGCTATCGCCATACCTCCAATACTCATAGTGTTAATGGTCATTCCCGAGAGCCGCAGAACAATTATCGTTATCAGCAGCGAGAGCGGTATCGAAACGAGCGAAATCAAGGTCGTTCGAACGTTCATCAGAAACAGGAAGAGTATGATAACTACAAATATGCCACCTTCGTAGAGCGATTTTGCGATGTTGTCGATCGAAGCGTCGATAAAGCGCGACTGACGGAAGATGTCGCTGTGAATCTCAACGTCAGAGGGCAGAACTTTTTGCAGCTCGGCCAACCGTTCGTCGAGCCGTAAGGTGAGCTTTTTGGTGCTTGTCGAGGGCTGTTTGGTGACGGTCAGAATCACGGCATCTTCGGCATTGACCGAGGCCTTGCCCATAAGCGGAGTTTTTGCGCCCGTGCCAACCGAGGCAACGTCGCCGAGTACTATCGGGTGACCGTCGGGGGTGAATGCAACCACCGATGATGCAATGGCCTCCATATCGTTGGTCGAGACCTCGCCGCGCACAATATATTCGTTGCCCCACTGGTAGATGATTCCACCCGAGGAGTTGCGGTTGATTCCGTCGACTGCCTCTTCAACCTCTGCCAATGTGACGCCTGCCAAACGCATCAGCTCGGGATCGAGCCTGATTTGATACTCGCGTTGGTCGCCGCCCAAAACGGCAACCTGCGCCACGCCACCGGTGGCCAAAAGCGTGGGGCGCAATGTCCAGTCGGCTATGGTGCGCAACTCTTCGGTCGAGGTCGATTCGGAGGTTAACCCAATTATCATCACCTCGCCCAAAATCGACGATTGAGGGCCGAGCGTTGGGTTGCCAACCCCTTCGGGGAGCGACTCGCCAACGGCGGCAATCTTCTCCGAGACTATCTGGCGCGCACGATAAATATCGGTGTTCCAACCAAATTCTACCCACACGACCGAAAAGCCGGTGGTCGACGACGAACGCACGCGGCGCACGTCGGTGGCTCCATTGACGGCTGTCTCGATTGGAAATGTGACGAGCCTTTCGACCTCTTCGGGTGCCATTCCGCGTGCCTCGGTCATCACCACAACCGTGGTGGCATTCAGGTCGGGAAAGACATCGACGTCGGTCGTTCGTGCCGTGTAGATTCCTGCTGCCATCAGCAGAATCGCCACTACGACAATCGCCATACGATTGTCGAGCGAAAAACGTATGATTTTATTCAGCATCTTTTCGGGTCGGTTTAGTGGTTGTGGGAGTGTCCCGGGATTGCGCCCTTGACCGAGGCGAGCTTCACGTGGTAGGCACCCTCGACTACGACCTCTTCACCGCCCGAAAGACCGTCGGTGATTTCGATTTCGGAACCGTTCGAAGCGCCTGTTTTGATGGGCGTTTTGCGGTAGCAATCTTCGTCCAAACGCACGTAGACGAACTTCAAGCCCTGCTCCTCGGTCAGTGCTCCTTTCGGTACGGCCGTCACGTCGGGTTTGGGCGTGGTGAGCAGCCAAACCTCGGCAATCTCGCCGTCGACAGCGTTGCAGGAGTTGTTGAACGAGAATGTTACGGGCAGGTAGAACGAACCTCCGTCGAGGCTGCGTGCGGCCGAAATCTTGCGACCGCCAAGCTCCCCGATAGAGTATATGCGCTCGTCGGACGAGAGGCGGAACCGAGCCTCGGATATGTTTCGAAGCTCCTTGAAGTAGCGTTGCGGCAGGTCGGAGGTGAGCATCATACGCTGTCCGCGCGAGATGCCGACCACCCTCTGGCCCAGTGCTACGTATTGGCCTTCAACGACCTCGACACTTGCAATGTAGCCGTCGGAGGGCGATTTGATTGCCACCCCTGCGTGGTCGCTGCCCTCTTGGGCAACACCTTTGTAGGCGGCTTTGGCTGTCAGATAACGCTCCTCGATGCTCTCGAACTCGCGCTGCGAGATGATCTGCTTCTTAACGAGCGTTTGGCCGCGCAGGTACTCTTTTTCGGCTGTTTCGTAGGCGATTTTTGCCTTTACAACGGGGTCGCCGTCGACCATTCCGCTCGACGAAACTACGGCAATGGTTTGACCTTTTTTGACCCCTACGCCCTCCACAGGTGCCACAACGAATGTGACCGTGCCTGCTGCGGGCGACGAAACACTCTGCGCATCGCCTGCCTCGGCAGTAATACGTCCGAAGGTGGCAATGGCACGGGTGAATGGTTTGCGCTCGATTTTGGCGACTTTTACGCCTGCACGCTCGGCTCTTTCGGGTGTGAATACCACCAAGTCGGGGTCGGCGGCCGACTCTTCGACTTCGTTGTCGTGTACATCGGCCGCGGCTTTTGCGGCGGTCTCTGCCGCGTGGTTGTGACCCTCGTGTGTGGCGTGGTCGTGGGCTTCGACGGTTGTTTCGGTCGCGTGGTTGTGTCCTTCGTGCTCGGCGTGGTCGTGGCCACTATTGCGGTTACCGCAGGCGGCAAATACAAGGGACAATAATAATATTATGTAATAATAGCTCTTCATTTCTTAAAATATTTTACGAATAAGACTTCGACTTTGCCTTTTAGTGGCGGTCGGTTGTCGAAAAAACGGCACAAACAGGGGCCGTATTAATAAAAATATTTAAGAAATAGGAGGGGCGCGCAGACCGCACCCATAGAGAATCTCGACGCTATATTCCGACGCTGCGGCTTCGCCATAGAGAGCCGTTTTGCTCTCGGGCGGTGCCAAAAGTGTCGAAGGACACAATTCGACCGGTTCGGCCACCAAATGCAGGTCGGTGGCGTTGGGGACGATGCGTATGCCCGAATTTTCGTCCTCTACCAGATAATGTCCGTGCGAAAGCATACAGGCGTTTTCGTCGTGTGAACAAGAGTGGTCGCAGGAGTTGTCGTGAGAGCAGGATTGATGCGATTCGCAATGCTCAACGGCAAAACAGATCTGTTCGCCGTGGTGGTGATGAGGTATGGCGGTCAGCAGCAGAATGGCCACGGTGGCCACCCCAATACCGAGTATCGACATTATACGTTTCATCATCTCTATCTTAACGTTGCAAATTTAGCAATTATTTTTTATTTATTTGTAGCGAGGTTTGTCCGTGTCCTGAAATTGGCTATAAATCTTTCTTAATCAGAATCATATATTGCCACGGCAAAAGTGTAAAGGTGCTTGCAGCTGCTATTGCGCTTTCGAAATCGGCCATACAATCGAGGTAGTCGCCCGACAGCGAGTCGAATTCGACGGTGGTCTGCACATTGCTGTCGGTGAGGTTGAAGATTGCAGCCACAGTCTCGCCCTTGGCAGTGCGAACGGCCGAGAAGACCTTGTTTTTGGCATCGTTGGGCAACTCTTTGAATACGAAACCGCTCTCGTTTGGCGAGGCCTGCATTGCTCGCGAGGAGTTGCGTAAACGACCGAGAGTGGCAAAAAAGCTGCTGTCGGTGTCGATTATCGAGTGGCTGTTGACTACCGACAGGTCGGGCAGAAAGTAGCTCAAAGCCGTCAGCGCGTGCCATTGTTCGCTGCTGCTGTCACCTCGCGAGAGGTAGTAGAGCGGCAGAGTGGTTTCGCCGGCTCGGTCAAGCAACTTTTTTCGCAGATAATCGACATTGGCATTGCCCGCTTCCAGACTGTCGGCAACTATTTCGAATGCCGACTCTACGGTGGCATCGAATGCAGTGGCGTCATTCTCTTTCGAATCGGATATGAGCAACAGCTCTTTTTTATGGTGTCGCAGTTTGGCGGCCTCTTTTTTTCCGAAAAGGTTGCCCGCGAGGGTCATATTTTGCAGGTAAAGACCGTCGAAACCGATCTCTTCGGTCAGGTAGCGCATCTTTTTGACCAACTCCTTACGTCGTTGGCGCTCCAAAAGCGCTGCGGTGTCGGTGATTGTGTCTGTTTCGAACCGCCACACGGCAACTATTTTCTGACCTATTGCGTGGCTCTCTTCGACGGCTTGGCGCAACTGCTGCTCCGACATATTGGTTGTTGAGTCGAGTATCAGGGCATCGAAACCTGCCGCTTTCAACTGCACTGCCGCCAGCGAGGCGGTGTCGGGTTCCAGCTGGCAGAACGCTGCGGCGTGGCTCCACTGCGCCGACTCCTTTGGATTGGGTGAACACGAAACTGCGCACAACAATATTGCCGATACGAAGAGGAGTTTGAGTGCGGTTTTCATTATTCGAGCGTGCTCTTTGGGTTGATGTTATCTCTGTTTGCCGAGCGCAAATATAATTATTTTATTGTTTCAAGCAAAAACAGGCTTATGGTTAATAAAATTAATTAATAACACTATGCGCTATTAATAATAAAAATAATAATGGCCGCGAAAAATCGCAGCCATTATTATTTATGCCCACAAAAACAGGGCGTTTATTCGCTTTTTTTTAGAAAGTGCGTTCCACGTTCCACAAAAATGCGCGCAGGCCAAGATTGCCCGATTCGCTGTCTTTGGCTTTGAGCTTATCCATAAAGCGATTGGCCAGAGCATCGTCGTCGATAAAGGTGATAATCGACGAGTTCATTGCACTCCAAGCGTGTGTTCCAAGGTGTGGATCGCCGTCGTGGCTGCCACGTCCCATAGTCTCCTCCCACGCCGAGAATCCGCGAATGCCCATTTCGTCCATAAGCGTTACGACCTCGTCGTAGAGCGCCTGACTGCAAGAGATAAATATGCCTTTCATTTCTATTGGTTTTGAGAGTTCAACTTCAACTCCGCTTTGGCGAGTTTGCGCTCGCGGCGGCGGTCGGTGCGCATTGCAAACGAGGTGAATATGGTCGGAATCAGAATCAGCGTAATGAGGGTCGAGAACGTAAGACCGAATGCCACCGATACTCCGAGCGAAGTCCACATCTCGGCACCTTCGCCAATGTCGAATGCCATAGGCACCATACCGAATACGGTGGTGAGTGTGGTCATCAGAATCGGGCGCAGACGTTGACGGCCGGCCATAACTACCGCCTCGTAGATGCTGTGTCCCTGCTCACGCAGCAGAATGGTGTAGTCGACCAACACGATACCGTTGTTGACCACAATACCAATCAGCATCAATATTCCAAGCAGCGCCATAACGCCGATAGCCGTACCCGTAACGCCCATACCTATAAATACGCCCACCAATGCGAACGGAATTGAGAACATAATCACAAAGGGGTAGGTGAGCGACTCGAACTGCGAGGCCATAATCACGAATACCAACACGACAATCAGAATCATAATCGAGAGAATGTCGCCAAAGGTGTCTTGTTGGTCTTCGTAGGTGCCGCCGAGCGACCAGTAGAAACCTGCCGGCATATCGATTGTTTCGACCGCCTTCACAGCTCCGGCAACGATGTCGCTCATTGCATAGCCGTTGCCCACGCTGCACGAAACAGTGACGAGCCTTACACGGTCTTTACGTTCGATTTTGGGAGGGGTCTGACGCTCTACAACCGTGCCCAGGTCGCGTATCTTTATGCCTTGACCGGCCGAGTTGTAGATGATAATATTCTCGATATCTTCGACCGACGAACGGAACTCTTTGGCGTAGCGCACCCTGATGGTGTACTCCTCGCCGTCCTCGCGGAAGTAGGAGGCTGTCTGACCGTTGATGCGGTTACGCAGGTAGGTCGAGGCGGTTGAAACGTTCAAACCGTTGAGGGCGAGTTTTTCGCGGTCGAAGTCGACCTGATACTCGGGCGTGTATTCGTCACGACTTATGGTCACCTGCGTGCAGCCCGGCACTGCGCGCATCTTTTTGGCCAACTCTTCGGCTATGCGGTCGCTCTCGTCGAAGTCGAACCCGAAGATCTGAACCTGAACTGCGGCAGCGCCGCCCATACCCATACCGCCGCTCTCGTTGACCGAGAAGGTGCGTATTTCGGGATAATCGTTCAGAATTGCACGCATCTGGTCGGCTATTTCGGTGAGCGAGCGCGAACGCTCGTTCTTTTTCAGGAGTCGTGTATTGAAATTGATAATGTTTGTGCCGTTGTCGTTCATCTGTCCGAAGACGTTGGAGTCGTCGGCAGCACCCTCAACCAAGTTGTTGATGCGTATCTCGGGTATCTCTTCGCGGAAGCGACGGTCTATTTCGAGCGCCAAATCGCGTGTGATCTCCTGACGAGTGCCTACGGGCAACTTGATGTCGACCCCGATACGTGCGTTATCGCTCGTGGGGAAGAACTCGGTCTTCATATTGGGAACATAGAGCACAATGGCTGCGGCAAAGATTGCCAGTGCCATACATACAACGGCTGTGCGGTGGCGTACGCACCACGCCAATATGCGCGAGTACCAGTTGGCAAATTTTTGGAAACCGCGATCGAAAGCCTTTTGGAAACCGGCCTTCTTGGGGTTCTGGCGCAACAGTAGCGAGCTCAGTACAGGTGTCAGCGTGATGGCGGCAATGGTCGAAATGGTCAGCGTTATGGTAACCATCCAGCCCATCTGTTTGAGCAGCACGCCAACGAATCCGGTCATCATCGTCAGAGGCAGGAAGACCGCAATGGTGGTCAGCGTTGAGGCAATAACCGAGATGCCCACCTCTTTGGTTGCAAATATGGCGGCCTGTTTGGGACGTTCGCCGCGTTCAATGTGGGTGGTGATATTCTCCAAAACCACAATCGCGTTGTCGACCACCATACCAATCGCTATCGAGAGCGACGACATTGAGATGATGTTGAGCGTATTGCCGGTAAACCACAAGTATATGAGCGCCGCAAGCAACGAAATGGGAATCGTCAGTATGATGATGAACGTAGCTCTCCAACGGCCCAAGAAGATGAGCACAATGGCCATAACGACCACAAAGATGACCATAATGGTCGATTTGAGCGAGTCGATGGTGCTCTTAATGGTGTCCGACGAGTCGATTACGGTGGTGATCTTTATGTCGTTCGGAAGGGTCGGCTCAATCTCGGCCAACTTCTTCTGAATGCCCTCGATTACATCGACAGTATTGGCATCGGACTGCTTTTGAATCACTATTCGGCCGCCCTGAGCACCGTCGGTGTAGGTATCCTGAGCGCGCTCCTGAACTGTATCCTTCACCTGGGCAACATCGCGCACATAGACGGGAGTGCCGTTGAAGGTGCCCACAACCAGGTCGAGAATCTCGTTTGCGTCCTTGAACTCCTTTTGTACCCTGAGCGAGTAGGAGTTCGAACCGATATCGATTGTTCCGGCCGGTGTGGAGCGGTTTTCGGCTCCAATGACCTGCGATATCTGCTCAATGGTGATGCCGTAGGCTTCGAGTTTATAGGGGTCGGTGTAGACCTGAATCTCGCGTTCGGGAGCACCCGAAACCGAGACCTGACCGACGCCGTTGACTCGTGCCAAAGGCACCGAGACATATTCGTCCAATATTTTGTATAGTCCGTTATAGCTCTCGTCGGCCGTGACCGAGAGAATCATAATGGGCATATCTTCGGTCGAGAACTTGAAGATAGTGGGGTCGGAGGCACCGTCGGGCAGCGCCATACCGACCATATCGAGCTTGTCTCGCACATTGTTGGTGGCCTCCTCCGAGTCGGTACCGTACTCAAATTCGAGAGAGATGAGCGAAATGTTTTCGCGCGAGGTCGAATAGATGTGTTTCAGATTGCTCACCGAGTTGAGCGAGTTCTCCAAAATTTTTGTGACATTCGTTTCGATATCGACCGCACTCGCTCCATCGTAGGAGGTCATCACCATTATGGCGGTTGAGTCGAGTTTAGGGAACTGGTCGATCGAAAGATTCGTCAACGAAAATGCTCCAAACAGTGCTATCGCAATGAATACGAGTATTGTCGTTACGGGCTTGTTGACCGCAGATTTATAGATATTCATCGTTTGGCTATTTTTCGAAAAGTTCAACAGTGATGCCGTCGTTCAGTGCATTCTGACCTTTGACGACCAGTTTTTCGCCCGACTCGACACCCGAAAGCACCTCGTAGCGGTCGTTCATACGTTGACCCGGATTGATACGGCGGTACTCGACGGTGTTGTCGTCGTGGTAGACGTAGACGAAGCGGTCGCCCGAGCCAAGCTGTTTGACTACGGCGCGGTCGGAGATTACCACGCGCTTGCGCTTGTTGTACTCTATCTTTACGCGACCATACATTCCCGGACGAACTGCCGCATCGTTATTCTCGATGCGCACCTCGACCTGAAAAGTGTGGGTTTTTGGGTCGATAGTGGGGTAGATTTTCGATATTTTGCCCTCAAAGGTGCGACCCGATATGGCGTCGAATTCGGCCTCTATTTTCATCCCTTCCGAGAGTTTCGAGTAGAGCGATTCCGATACGCCAATGAGCAGTTTCACCGGCTTGATTTGCTGAATGACCAAAATAGGGGTTGAGGCATACATATCGCCGTTCTCATAGTTGCGAGCCGTAACAACACCCGTAATGGGGGTTGTAAGCGTGGTATTCTCTTTGAGGTTGGAGTAGCTCGATTGAGCTACCTCGTAACCCATTTTGGCACTCTCCCAATCGGATTGCGACACGCCGCCTGCCTTGTAGAGTTTGTCGATACGCTCCCACTCGGCGGCATTGTTGTCGAGTTGAACCTTGGCTTGCCGCAACGACGAGTTGTCGAGTTCGACTACCGTCTGTCCGGCCTTTACATTGTCGCCTATGTCGAACAGAATCTTCTGTATGCGTCGGGGTGCCGAGGGAAGAATGTTGTTCACTGCCCAGGCTTCGACTGTTCCGGTGAAGGCCGACACTGTCGATACCTCTTCAAATGTGGCGCTTTCGACCGACACTCGCGGAGTGGCGGCAGGTTTGCCTGTTGCGGTTTTGCGGCCGTTTCCGCCGCACGAGCTCAACGCAGCGGCGGCGAAGAGCACAATGATTGAAAGATTGCGTTTCATATTATTTCTGCTGAATTATCTTAATTTGAATTATTTTTGTGAATCGGTCGACTGCGGCACTTCGCCGTAATACTCTTTGCCGACTATGTTTTCGAGTGAAGCCTTCGACGAGAGGTAGTCGTAGACCGATTGGTTGAGTGTCAACCGCGATTGGGTGAGTTGCAGAAGTGCATTGTTGACTTCGAGCAGCGTGCCGCCACCGATTTCGAAACGGCGTTGTGCCAAACGGTAGCTCTTCTCGGCCTCTTCGACAGTAGTCTGGGCGGCGTTGAACTTCTTGATGTCGGTGCGCATATTGTTGACGTACTGCATCAGCTGAACTTGCAGATTGCGCTGGGCATTAGCCTTTTGAAGTTGCAGCTTGTCGACCCCGAGTTGGGTCGAACGTACATTAGAGCGTCGTTTGCCTCCGTCGAAAATCGGAATGCTCAACGACAATCCAGCGTAGGAGTAGGGACTCCACATATATTTGTTGAAGTCGAACGAGTCGTCCATTGTCATAACCGTCAACGTACCGGTCAGCGCGAGCGAGGGGTAGTAGGAGGCCTGCTGTATTTTCAGATTGGCCGTCAACTGCTCCAACTGCAAGTCCAACTGTTTGATTGAGCTGTTGCCTTCGGTCGAGAGCGAACGAGGATCGATGTCGGTCAAAAGTGGCTCAAAATCGGCCAGCGTGCCGGCACAGTCGATCTCCATCGAGAGGTCGACACCAAGCAGTGCTTTGAGCTGCCACAGCGTCAGATAGACGGCATTCTCGGCCTGAAATACATTTGGCTCGGCGTTCTTGACCGAAACTATTGCACTCGAATACTCGTATTCGGAGGCCTTGCCGACATTGTATTTGTTTTGAACCTGATTGTAGTTGTCGAGCGAGTTGGCATAGACCGCTTCGTAGACCGAGAGCGACTCTTTGGCCAGCAACACCTGATAGAATGCCTTTGTGACCTGTTCAACCATATCGAGCCGCGACGAGCGCGACTTCTCGACGGCAAGTTCAACATTGAGCGCCGAGATTTCGAGCGATTTCCACAGTTCGACCGAAACGACCGGCACTTGCAGGTTGACGCCCGCGTTGTAGCTGTTGTTCATTCCGACCTCGATACCCTGAACCTGCCCGCCTATGGACATATACATCTTCTGCTTTTTCAGGTTGCGTTGGTAGCTGCCCGAAGCATTTATCTGCGGGAACAGTTGGGCGTAAGTGCCCTTTTTGGCCCAGTTTTGCACCTCAATTTCGGCATCGGCAATACGTATTGTCGGACTCTCCGAAAGGGCAATTTGGAGGGCGTTGTCGAGCGTTAGAACCGTGACGGTTGTGCTCTCGGCCGGTGACTGCCCGATTTGGCTGTCGACGGTAGTTGCCGTCTGTGCACCGAGAATCGAAATTCCCATAAGCGGTGCTGCAACGGTTGCCACGACTGCCAGCGATAATCTCTTCATAGCAACTTTTTTAATTTTCATAATCATAAATAATACGTGCACAAATATATTCTTAACTAACCTAATAACTCCTGCAAACCGTTTTTATTTTGTTGCATCAAACGGTTTTCTTGATGCTTCGCACGATTTGGCTGCAAAGATATGGCGTTAGACCTCAATAGTAATGAATGAATATCGATATTGTTTTTGTCCAAAACAATACAAATGACCCTGTCTGACGGTCTATTGTGGTTTAGTTGGAAAATAATATCTATTTTTGGACAAATTTATGGCTATGAATAGTAGACTATTTGGAGGGTTTGAGGATTTTTTCGTTTCGAAATACATCGACGACGGAATCCTTTTTGCGGTTACCGATTTCTACCGTATCGACCGAAAGCGTGCTTTCCCCAATCAATCCGAAGAACGCTTGGTGGGGACATTCTGCGTTGTGCGTGGCGAAATGAGCGTCCGCTCCGATGTGGGTACGGTCGTTTGCAATGCCCGTCAGAACAATCTGTTGTTCATTGACCCGTCGACGCTTATCCTTTCGATAGACACAAGCCCCGACTTCAAGTGCTATGTGCTGCTGTTTAACCGTTTCTTTATGCTCAACAATATCAACACAATAGGGTTGACTCCAAAATTGATGCCGCAGAATGCCCAAACTCCGTTCTATACCATTTGCGATCAGGACAGGCAAACTCTTGTAGCCGACTACAACCGAATAGAACAATATTTCGAACGCGAGTCGCACCGTTTCTATCACCAAACAATCAGGCTGACCGTGCTCGATACCCTCTGCGACACCATAAACATTATCTGCAACTGCAACCCTATGATGACGTTCGAGCACCCGATGCGCGGCCGTCGCGACGAAATTTGTCGCCACTTTATGGATTTAATATCCGAGAATGTACGTGCCCGACACGATGTGGCATACTATGCCGACCGCCTCTGCATCACTCCGCAATACCTCACAAAGGTGACCAAAAGCAAGTTTGGGCGTACCGCAGGCCAGATGATTGATATGTCGCTTATGCGCGAGGCGACCATTATGCTCCACTCCTCCGATATGAGTATCGGCGATGTTGCCGATCGGCTTTCGTTTGCCGATACCGCCTCGTTCAGCAAGTTTTTCCGCAAGCATCAGAACGTTTCGCCTGCCCGTTACCGCCGCAGTCTTTGACCGCCTTCGGCACCCCAATAGTGGCACCGAGTGAACTTTTTTGCCGAAGAAGTTATATCTTTGCAGCTCCAAAACAGACCTTACCGTACTTTATGACAAGTCGTTCGATTACATACCTTTTTATGATTGCCGCCGTGGCTGTGCTCGCGTCGGGGTGCGACTTTTTGTCCAATAATTCCCGAGCCGACTCTGCTGCTACGGTCGACTCGTTGCGGCGCGTACTCTTGTTGCGCGAGGCCGAAATAGCGCTGCTGCGCCAAACCATTGCCGAGAGTAGCGACACAACCTCTTCCGACTCTGCGAGGGTCGAAAGTCCATTAGCCGACAGCTTGCCTTTGGACGTTACGCTCAAAGCTCAGTCGGCCAATCAACCCGAATTGTTGCTGCTTGGCTCGGCCTACTACATCATCGGACGCCGTGCCGAACTGCTTCACAAAAAAGTCGTTGGGCGCTCGTTCCCATTGGTCGGCAGGCTCAAAATATTGCCTGCGCGACGGTTGGACGATACTTTTCATCGCGTCGCCACCGATGCGCCGGTCACATTTGCAATCAACCACCCGGGAGCGCGTCTGCTCTCGTCGCACCCCTCAGGCAGTTACAGCGTTACTACCTCCAAAGGCGAACTGTTTTGGCGCGAATTGCACGTGACCAATCCCGAACTGTTTTGGTCGGAGACCAAAGTTATGGTCATCGTTTACGATTGACCCCCCCTCACCTCTTAATTTAATCTGTCAGGCCCGAAATAATCATCTCTCGGGCCTGTTTGTGCTACTCGGTCTGCTCTATTGAACAATACCCGCTATCCGATTTGGCATAAGTTTTGAAACGTTTGTCGGGTGTAGCAACGCCGCTTATGCGGTGGTTGCGCAAATAACAACAAAAATACCTATTATGAAAAAAATTCTACTCGTCTGCATTTCGGCACTCTTTGTCACAATCGGTGCTAACGCACAAAGTTGGGGTTTCGACCCCAAAGTGGGTGCAACATTTTCAACGGCAAACGGCGTTACCGATGCCAAAGTCCGCACGGGTTTGACCGCAGGACTATTCTTCGAAAGGGCTGTCAGCTCGTGGCTGGTAATGGAGGCCGACCTGCTCTTTACGCAACAGGGCTTCGACGTTAGCGGCACCACCGAAACCAAGTATCGTGCCGACTACGTGTCGATGCCCGTATTGGCAAAGTACTACCTTATGGGCGGCTTGAACTTCCAGCTTGGTGCACAGTTCGACTATCTGCTGGGCGCAAAGGAGAAGGACGGCAGCGCCGATGCCAAAGCGGTCTACGGTCTCTTCAACAAGTACAACATCTCGTTTATGACGGGTATGGCCTACGATTTCAATTTCGGCCTGATCATAGAGGGACGCTACCTCTACGGAATGACCCAGCTCACCTCGGCTGCCACTACAACCCGCACCGGTTGCTTGCAGGTGACCGCCGGTTGGAGGTTCTAAAAGTCTGAAAGGCCAACAGCCAAATAGAGAGGGTGCCGGATATTGCGTCCGGCACCCTCTCTATTTGGCTGTTGCTACTGTGCGCTCTGCTCGTTGTTCTGCTCGGTTTCTGGTGCAACAAATCCGCGTGCCTCCATAAGTGCACGACGACCGGGTTCGTGACCGCGGAATGCGCGGTAGAGATCCATACCGTCGGCCGTGCCGCCCGAAGAGAGCAGTGTGCGGAAACGACGTGCGGTGTCGCGGTCGAAGAGGTTGCCCGTTTCGACAAAAGCGCGATAAGCGTCCTTGTCGAGCACCTCGGCCCAAGTGTAGCTGTAATAGCCCGACGAATAGCCGCCGTCGAAGATGTGCGAGAAGTAGGGGTAACGGTAGCGAGGCGCAATCTCGGGAATCAGACCGCGTTTGCGGTTGAGCGCTTCGACCTCGAAAAGGTTGATATCGACTGGCTTATAATCCTCAATAGTGTAGATGTCCATATCGGAGAGCGATGCGGCAATCAGCTCGGTGGTCATAAAACCCTGGTTGAAATGCTTGCTATCATCGATTTTTTTGATCAGGTGCTCGGGAATGATGTTGCCCGTCTGGTAGTGGAGCGCATAGCTGCGCAGCATCTCCGGCTCGGTTGCCCAGTTCTCCATAATCTGACTCGGCAGCTCCACAAAGTCGCGTTCGACACCCATCAGACCCTTGTAGGGCACCTGTGCAAACAGGCCGTGGAGTGCGTGGCCAAACTCGTGGAAGAACGTTTCGGTCTCGTCGATCGAGAGCAGTGCGGGGGTTGAGCCTGCCGGACGGGTAAAGTTGGCCACAATGGTAACCACCGGCGGCACGCGCTTGCCGTCTTTGATACTCTGCTCAATATATTCGCCGCACCAGGCGCCACTCGACTTGCCCTCACGAGGGAAGAAGTCGAATATTACCACGCCGAGGGTCGAGCCGTCCGAGTCCAAAACCTGATAAGCCGAGCACTCTTTGTTGTAGAGGGGCACCCTCAAAGGCGAGAAGCTGATGCCGTAGAGGCGGTTGCAGAGTGCAAAAACACCCATACGCACATTGTCGAGTGAGAAGTATGGACGCAGAGCCTGTTCGTCGAGGTTGTAGCGCTGTTTGCGCAACTTCTCGGCATAGTACCACCAGTCCCACGAGGCAAATTCGTCGGAACCCGTCTCGCGCAATTTGATCTGTTTCATTGCCTCCAAATCCTCTTTGGCGGTGTTGAGTGCAGGCTCCCAAATTTCGTCAAGCAGAGCATAGACGTTTTCTGGCGTTTTGGCCATTTGGTTGTCGAGCACGTAGGCAGCGTGCGACTTGTAGCCCAAAATGTGGGCACGCTCGGTACGCAGACGTACAATGTCGTTAATGGTCTGCTTGTTGTCGTTATCGTCGTCGTGGTTGCACTTTTCGAGATAGCCCGAGTAGAGCTTTTTGCGCAGCTCGCGTTCGGTCGAGTAGGTCAGGAAAGGCAACATACTCGGCTTGCTGATAGTGAAGAGGTATTTGCCCTGCCTGCCACGCTCCTGTGCAGCGGCCGAGGCCGAGTTGCGTACCGATTGCGGCAGTCCGCCAAGCTCTTTGTCGGTCAGATACATCTCGAATGCGGCGTTGTCGGCCAGCAGGTGGCTCGAATACTTGAATGTTGCAAGCGAAAGCTCTTTGTTGAGAGCCGCCATACGTTCCTTGTCGGCCTCCGATAGGTTGGCTCCCGAACGCACAAAGGCTTTGTAGGTTTTGTCCAACAGCCTCTGCTGCAACGAGTCGAGCCCCATTGAACCACGGTTCTCGTAAACGCTCTTGATGCGTGCAAAGAGTTTGTCGTTGAGCATAATGGCGTCGCTGTGGGCCGAGAGTTCGGGCGATATCTTCTCCTCAATCTTCAACATATCGTCGTTGGTGTCGGCGGCGGCTATCAAAAAGAAACAGTTCGAAATGTCGTTGAGTTTTGCACCGGCATTGTCGAGCGCCAAAATGGTGTTCTGCCAGGTCGGGGCATCGGTGTTCTCGACGATTGCCTCAATCTCGGCATTGTGCATCTTCATAGCCTGCTCGAAGGCCGGCATATAGTCTTTGAGTTCGATTTTGTCGAACGGCGGAATGCCGAATGGGGTATCCCACTCAGCCAGCAAAGGATTTTGTTCCGATTTGCCTGCGGTTTGTTTGCAAGAGGTCATAATGGTGGCAACGATTGCAATCGTAATTAACAGACGTTTCATATAATAATAGGTTTTAAGGTTAGTCGTTACTCAATGACTGCCTCGGGCGCAATCTTGCGAATCAGCCCTTGCAGCACCTGACCGGGGCCAAGCTCGGTGAAGCTGTCGGCTCCGTCGGCAATCATATTGCGCACCGATTGAGTCCAACGCACGGGCGAGGTGAGCTGTGCCGTCAGATTGGCCCTAATCTCGTCGGGCGAGGTGTGGGGCAGAGCGTCGACATTCTGGTAGACGGGGCAGCGAGGTGTGCGGAACTCGGTCTGCTCAATGGCTTTTTGGAGAGTCTCTTTGGCCGACTGCATCGATGGCGAGTGGAAACCGCCGCTCACGTTGAGCCTCATAGCGCGTTTTGCACCACGAGCCTTCAACTCTTCGCAGGCACGTTCGACAGCCTCAATTTCGCCCGAAATGACCACCTGACCCGGGCAGTTGTAGTTGGCTGCAACCACGCCGTCGATACCGGCGCAGACCTCTTCGACAACCTTGTCGGGCAGTGCAATGATGGCCGCCATTGTGGAGGGCGAAATTGCGCAAGCCTTCTGCATAGCCTCGGCACGTGCGTGGACGAGTCTCAGACCCGACTCAAAGTCGATTGCTCCGGCGGCTACCAGTGCGCTCATCTCGCCAAGCGAGTGGCCGGCAACCATATCGGGGCGGAATGCGTCGCCGAGCGCAACGGCCATTGCAACCGAGTGCAGAAATACTGCCGGCTGGGTCACACGGGTCTGTTTCAACTCTTCGTCCGTACCTTCGAACATAATGCCGCGAAGGTCGAATCCAAGTATGTCGTTTGCGCTGTCTATCAGTTTCTTGGCTGCGGCCGAGCTTTCGTATAAATCTTTACCCATACCGCTGAATTGTGCTCCCTGTCCGGGGAAAACGTATGCTTTCATAGTTTTACAAAAAATATGTTTGTGTTTTACTGTCTGTGCCACAAAGATACAATAAAGGTCCAAAAGTCCAAACACCAAAATATAACGTTTGGTTGGCTTTGACCGATAGAATAGCTCTGTCGGCCCTCAAACCATAAAACAGTAGCAGGCAGGAAAATATTTTCCTGCCTGCTACTGTTTGAATAAATAGAGGTATTTACTGCTTGTGAATCAGCTCCACCGAGCGGCGAATGAATGCCGTCAGCTGTTCGCCTTTGAGCATACCGTTGGAGAGTAGTGCCAAGTCGACCAACTGTTTGACAAGGTCGTCTTTCGAGCCGACCTCTTTCAGACCTTCGTTCATCTGACTACGGAGGTCGCCAATCTTTTTCTCAACGTCGTCGCGCTCCTTTTTCTGCTCGTCGGTGAGCTCCTCCTCTTTTTTGCCTTTGAGTTGCTCGGTGATTGATTTCTGTTGCGTTTCGGCAGCCTCAATCTTTTTGTCGAACTTGGTGATTTTGTCGCCAAAGCTCTTCTCGACGCTGCCCAAAATCTCGGCCACCAACGGGTGGTTGGCGTTGACGGCTATGGTGTAGGAGTCGGGCATCTGTGCGTAGAACTGGCTCATACCGCCACCGCTCACTTCGGCCATCTCCTTCATACGGCGCATATATTCGTCGCGCGTAATGGTCACAGGTACCTCGTCGGGTGCCATAGCCTCGAACGAGATGTTGTAGTGAATCTTCTCCTCTTTGGGCAGCTGACTCTCGAATACGGGGCGCAGAATCTCCTGCTGCTTGCCTGTGAGTGCCATTTTCAGGTCGGAGCCCTTCTTCTCGATAAGTCTCTCGGTCACGTTCGAATCGACGCGCACAAACGAGGTCTTCTCGTTCTTCGACTCGAACCAGTTGATGAAGTGGTTGTCCAGCGGGCCGTCCATCAACAGCACGTCGTAGCCCTTCGAGTGAGCACCCTCAATGAAGGTGTATTTGTCGTCGCGGTTGTCGGCGTAGAGAAATACCAAGGTGCCGTTCTTGTCGGTTTGGTTCTCTTTGATCAGCTCGCGGTACTCTTTGAGCGTGAAGTATTTGTCGGCAGTGTTTTTGAGCAGCATAAAATCGGCCGCCTTTTCGGCGAACTTTTCGTCGGTGACAATGCCGTACTCGATAAATATTTTCAGGTCGTCCCATTTCTTCTCAAAATCGGGGCGCATAGTACCAAAAATCTCTTGCAGGCGGTCGCACACCTTGCGAGTTATGTAGCCCGAAATCTTCTTCACGTTGGGGTCGCCCTGCAAGTAGCTGCGCGACACGTTGAGCGGAATATCGGGCGAGTCGATTACCCCGTGCAGCAGCGTCAGGTACTCGGGCACGATGCCCTCGACCGAGTCGGTTACGAAGACCTGATTGCTGTAAAGCTGAATCTTGTTCTTCTGAATCTCAAAGTTGTTGCGAATCTTGGGGAAGTAGAGAATACCGGTCAGGTGGAACGGGTAGTCGATGTTCAGGTGAATGCTGAACAGAGGCTCCTCGGAGGCAGGGTAGAGCTCTTCGTAGAACTTCTTGTACTGCTCCTCGGTAATCTCGGCCGGTTTGTGAATCCACAGCGGGTCGGTATCGTTGATGACCTCGTCGCGGTCGGTGTCGACATACTTGCCGTCCTTCCACTCCTGCACCTTGCCGCAGATGATTGGAATAGGCAGAAAACGGCAATATTTGCGCAACATATCCTTGATTTTGGCGCGGTCGGCATACTCCTCGTCCTCTTTTGTGAGGTGGAGTATAATGTCCGTTCCGCGTGCACGTTTCTCTCTCGACTCTTCGAGCGTGTATTCGGGCGTGCCCTTGCACTTCCAAATCATCGTGGGGGCCTCGGTGTTGAACGACTGGGTGCGGATTTCGACCTCGTCGCTGACCATAAAGGCCGAGTAGAAACCCAGTCCGAAGTGGCCGATGATAGCCTGATTCTTGTATTTGGTCATAAACTCCTCGGCCGACGAAAAGGCAATCTGGTTGATGTAACGGTCGACCTCTTCGGCCGTCATACCAAGTCCCGAGTCCGAAATGGTGAGCGTTTTTTTCTTCTTGTCGACATCGACCCTTATCGTCAGGTCGCCCAGTTCCTCTTTGTAGACGCCTGTCGAGGAGAGTGTTTTGAGCTTTTGTGTGGCATCGACCGCGTTGGAGATTAGTTCGCGTAGAAAGATTTCGTGTTCCGAGTAGAGAAATTGTTTGATTACGGGGAAGATGTTTTCGGTGGTTACGCCGATAGTTCCGTTTTTCATTGTTATTTGATTTTTAGAGTTTTGTTTTTCTGACCAAATGATAATCAAACAATATGCCAAGCGGGCCGAAGTGACACTTTGTCACCCCGACCCGCCGCAACTGTCATACCCTGCTGACAAAAAGGGTTTATTCAAAACATTCAGTGGCCAAAAGGTCTAAAAGGTCCAAAGAGTCCAAAGTGAAAGCCGCTCGGTTGGTGGTCGAGCCGCTGCCTCCTTCACTTTGGCCTTTTTCGCCCCTTTTGCCCTTTTGGCCCCTCTTGAAGTCCTTAAAACTATTTAATTCCCAATTTCTTTTTCAGGGCTTTGGGCAGTACCTCTTTGTTGACTGCAAAGTTCATAGTTTTGTAGGCAATAAACGGGTACGAAACATAGAGGTAGCCGTCGTAGCCGTAGTCGGTGCCCCACGAGTTTTTCACAAGGTAGAACCTATTGCCGTTTTGGTCGGTTGCCGTGCCCGTGATGAGCATACCGTGGTCGTCGGTGGTCTGGTAGTTGTCAAAGGCCTCCTGACGCACCTGCTGTGTGATTTCGAATGACTCTATCGGCTCCGAGAGCGTGGCGAGCAGCGTGCGTTGGTCGCGCTCGGAGAGTTTCACCCATTTGGCCTCTTCGCTGTCGGCTTTGCTCTCTTTCTGTGTGGGAGGGACAACGGCCCAAGCCGTGCCGTTCTCGCGCATAAATCCCGGTTCGCTCACGTCGGCACCCCAGTTGACCGTGTAGCCTGCGGCCAGCGATGCGTCGAGCACCTGCATCAGCTCTTCGACGGGAATGTTGTATGAGCGCTCCCAAGCCCAGTTGTCGGGGATTTCGAGAACGAAACTCTCATAGAACGGGTGGTGCGAGTAGGAGGTCAGCGATACGTAGTCGTCGGGGTCGAGGCCGAGCGATTTGGCAAAACTCTGTGGTGTGTACTTTTTGCCGTTGTACTCAAATTTTTCGGGAACTGCGCCCAGATAGGCGTCCAGAATGCCGTCGACGCCGGCAATCCAAGCGGTCGAGAGCTGACGGTTGGGGTTCTTGATGACGGCGTCCATATAGGCCTTCAAAACCGCGTCCAATTCGCCGTGACGGTGTAGGTCGGTGCCGTAGTTCAGACCCGGATAGGCCTCTTCGGGCATCAAACCGTAGTTGCGCCAGACGTTGAAAACGTCGGCCGTCGAACCACCGCCACCGAAGTTGATTGTGCCGTGCATACGTGCATACTTAATGGCCTTGTCGTGGTAGCTCTGACGAACGATCCACATCTCCGAGAGGTCGTACTCTCCCTTGCCCTTGCGCAGCAACTCGCTCTCCAAGAAAGCTGTCCCTGCGAAACTCCAACAAGTGCCGCTGCTGGCTTGGTTCTTGACCGAAGTAGCCGGAATCGACTGCTCAACGGTGAACTGATAGGCGCTCTTCTTTTCGGGTTTTGCCTCAGGTTGTTGCGCTGCCGCCGTCCACGCCGTGGCGCAGATTGTAATTATTAAAAATATTCTTTTCATCGTCATTCTTATTAAATAATTTATTAATATAGCCCTTATTTACTCCAAAGTTTTACTAAGTTGACTATGGTCTGCATAGCGCGGTACATAGTGTCGAGCGAAATATACTCATATTTGCCGTGGAAATTCATACCGCCCGTAAAGAGGTTGGGGCAGGGCAGACCCATATATGACAGTCGTGCGCCGTCCGTACCGCCGCGAATGGGGCGTACAATAGGTTTCACACCGGCCAACTCCATAGCTTCCATTGCTTTGGCAATCACCTCGGGGTGTGGCTCGACCATTTCGCGCATATTGTAGTATTGGTCTTTGAGCGTCAGTTTGACCGTCTGCTCGCCATATTTCAGGTTTAGCAACGAGGCAATATGCTCCATATAGCTCTTCTTTGCCTCGAATTTCTCGCGCGAGTGGTCGCGGACGATATACGACAGTTCGGTCTGCTCGACCTCGCCGCGCATTGAAGTCATATGGTAGAAACCCTCGTAGCCGTCGGTGTGCTCCGGACGCTGCGTGGGCGGCAGGAGCGAGTTGAACTCCATAGCTATCTGCATAGCGTTGACCATCTTGTCTTTGGCATAGCCCGGGTGAATGTTGCGACCGCGCACCTCGATTTTGGCACTTGCGGCGTTGAAATTTTCGTACTCCAACTCGCCCTCGTAGCCGCCGTCGACGGTGTAGGCGAACCGTGCGCCGAACTTCTCCACATCGAAGTAGTCGACCCCGCGTCCGATCTCTTCGTCGGGGGTGAACCCTATGCGCACCTTGCCGTGGGGAACTTCGGGGTGGGCTATGAGGTATTCGACCGAGGTCATTATTTCGGCTACACCTGCTTTGTCGTCGGCGCCCAAAAGCGTCGTTCCGTCGGTTGTGATGAGCGTATGGCCCTCAAAGAGTTTCAGCTCCGGAAACTCCGCCACCTTCATTGTCAACGTTTGCCCAAGATGTATGTCCTTGCCGTCGTAGTTCTTGATGATTTGAGGGTTGATGTCGCTGCCCTTCATATCGGGGCTGGTGTCGACGTGCGAAATCAGGCCAATCACCGGACAGTTCTCGCAGCCTGCGGTGGCAGGCAACGTGGCGGTCACGTAGCCGTGGCGGTCCATATCCACCTCCGTAAGACCCAACTCCGTCATCTCTTTTTTGAGCGCTTTGAGCAGTACGAGCTGCTTTTCGGTCGAGGGGAAAGTGATGCTCGCCTCGTCGCTCTGGGTGTCGAACCCAACATATTTCAAAAATCTCTCTTTAAGTTCCATTGTAGTCTAATGTTTTTAATGCTAAGGTCTTTAAGGACTTTAAGGTCATAAAGGTCTTTAAGGCAATTAAGAATTCTTTTTCTGTTTGCGCATCGAGTCCCAAATGAAGTAGCCGATTATCAGCACGTAGGCTGCAACGCCGCACCACTCGGCCGCCACCGAAGCGTTCCACTCGCCCAAGAAGGCATCGACGCCTGCATATTTCAGAATTGCGCTCACCACACCCATAAGTGCGCCGCCCGCAATAAATCCCGAGGCTATCAGTGTGCCGCGGTCGTGGCGTTTCTTGTTTACACCTGCATCTTTGGAGCGAGTCGAAACTATCCAGCTGACCAGACCGCCCACCAACAGTGGGGTATTGAGTTGCAACGGAATGAACATACCCAGCGCAAAAGCCAGCGCCGGAACGCCAATCATTGTCAGAATCAGTGCCAAAGCCGCTCCTGTGAAATAGAGCATCCACGGGGTCACGCCGCCCGACATAAGGGGTTTGATGACGGCAGCCATAGCGTTGGCCTGAGGTGCAACCAATCCGCCGTTATTGCTGTCGAAACCGTAGGTCTTGTTCAGAAGCAGCATCACGCCGGCCACAGTTGCGGCCGAAACGAGTGTTCCGACAAATTTCCAGCCCTCCTGCTTGCGCGGCGTAGTGCCAATCCAATAGCCGATTTTCAGGTCGGTGATGAAGCCGCCGGCCATTGAGAGTGCCGTGCAGACCACGCCGCCAATAACCATTGCGGCCGTCATTCCGCCCTCGCCGTGCAGACCTGCGCTGACAAGTACGAGCGAGGTCAGAATCAGTGTCATCAGCGTCATACCCGAGACTGGGTTGGTGCCCACAATGGCAATCGCGTTGGCAGCCACGGTGGTGAAGAGGAACGATATGACAAATACCACCACGAGCGCAATGACGGTGAACAACCAGTTGTGGAGTACGCCAAATTGGAAGAAGAAGAAAGTAGCCACCAGCGCCGCAATCAGCACCGAGAGAATGGTTTTCATCGGTATATCGCGCTGAGTGCGTTCGACTTTTATGGCAGAACTTTTGCCCTTCAACTCCGAAGCGGCCATACCGAGCGATTGACGAATGATTTTGGCCTGTTTGACTATGCCGATGATGCCGGCCATAGCTATGCCGCCGATGCCTATCGGTTTGCCAATGTAGGCAAAGAGATTCTCGGCCGTAAATATATTGTCGGGGTTGGCCAGCAGGCGTGCGTCGCTGATGCCCAACAGAGCCACCAAACCGGCTGCATCGATGCTGCTTTGGAGCGAACCCACAACGGGCACAATCAGATACCAAACCAAGAAGGAGCCTGCGCAGATGAATGCGGCGTATTTAAGTCCGACAATGTAGCCCAAACCGAGTACTGCGGCCGAAGTGTTGATTTTGAAAACGGTCTTGAAATTGTCGGCCAACGATGCGCCCCAAGTAGTTATGCGGGTCGAAATCTCCTCAGTCCACAATCCAAATGTGCCGACCACGAAGTCGTAGAGTCCGCCAATCAGTCCGCTTATGGCCAACACTTTTGCCTGTCCTTTGCTGCCCTCGCCCGAAACGAGCACCTCCGTAGTGGCGGTGGCCTCGGGGAACGGGTATTTGCCGTGCATCTCCTTGACAAAATATTTGCGGAACGGAATCATCAAGATTATGCCCAGCACGCCGCCGAGCAGCGACGAGAGGAATATCTGGTAGAACTGAGCCTCCAAGCCGAGAATATAGAGTGCCGGCAGGGTGAAGATTGCACCGGCCACAATTACGCCGCTCGATGCACCGATCGACTGAATGATGACGTTCTGCCCGAGCATATTCTTCCTGCCCGAGATTGAGCCAACCCCGACGGCAATAATGGCTATCGGTATGGCCGCCTCGAATACCTGACCCACTTTCAGTCCCAAGAAAGCCGCTGCGGCCGAGAATATTACGGCCATTACGATTCCGAATGTTACGGAGTAGAATGTCACCTCTTTGGGCTTCTGCCGGGGCCCCATCAGAGGTTTGTACTCCTCACCCTCACGCAGTTCGCGGTAGGCGTTTTCGGGGAGTGAAGTTTTGGGAGAGTCGTTTTGTTCCATAGTTTTTGAGTTTGTCCAGTATAGAAATAAAGATGTTTGCAACCCCAAATATACAAAAAAGGTTACACAAACAACTGCTTGTGCAACCTTTTTTAAGAAAAATGACCTTGACGAAATACGAATACTACTAAGTCGTATAAGGACTAACAATAAATTTCGTTAAACCTTTAACCCTATTCCGTCTTTATTGAAAAATAATATAGGTCTCTTTATCTCGTTATTCTACCGCAATAGAGGCGAACGTATATACGGCCGGTTCGACCATATCAACATTGCTCTTTATGTATTTGACAACGGTGTGTTCCGTGCCGCCTGCTTCGGCATAGATGTAGGTGAGTTTCAAACTCTCGCCATTGGTGCCGCGTGCTTCATAGAAACGTGGGTAGACGTTGAGGCAAACATAAGTCGGCGTAGTGTCGAGAGTGACGAAGTTGTCGGTACCCTGCGCTCCGAAACCCGAGAATGTTGCTTCGGCATAAGTTTTACCCGCCGTTGAGTTGTAGGGGTAAATCATAAAGGTGCCGTCCTGCTTAATCATCAGCTTCATAGAACCCGTGCAGTGGTGATTGTTGCCTTCCGTTTGCTCACCTTCCCAAGTGCTGATTCTTACCGATTTGAGTTTGCAGGCAGTTGAGCTTGTGAATGGAATGCGGATAACCGACAACATATTCTTGAAATTGAACGAGATTGTTCCGGCATCGACACCGTCGCCGAGTGAAGTATAGTCGGCAACAGCAAACTTCTGCATTGCGCCCTCACATATCAAGTTGCGACCAAGGAAGTCGATTTTCTCTTGCGAAAGGCCGTTTGCGGTTGTCAGTTGAGTGTGTGCCTTGATTGGCTGGTCGGCCGGTAATACTATATTACATTACTGTTCGCTTTGAACATATAGTCGTATTCGAAAGAGCTTGTAATTGCGTTGCCCTCTCCATCGCTTTGTGGAGCCAAAAGGTGAGTGACATTAATCGGGTTTACTTCCTGCAAATTTGACGGTTTGACTGAACCGTCTCTGTTGTTCGAAGAGCCCCATACGCCAAACATCGTATTTTGATATGTCTTCATTGAGGGCGTGAAACTACTACCGGTAAACAACACGGTAGCAAAGAGCTTGCGCTCACTGCCGGCGCTACCAAATGAGAATCCCGATGTCTTTTGGATAGAGTCGAACACGAGCGTCGAACTGCCCGAATATCCAACCATTCCGCTGTGCTTGGCGTAAATGTATTCTACGCCTGTGTCTGTTGATGTTGGTTCGGCGGCGGCGTTGAAAATATAAATTGTTTCATTGCCAATCCAATCCTGAGTAAACTCGGTTTCACCCTCAACAACCGTAGTACCCGACAAAAAACTCTTTGTTTTGGGTTGTTCGATTGTGGCTACAATCTTCAACGAACCCTCTTGATTTGTGTCGGGCTCAATCGTTTCGTTCTTTGTACACCCTGCGGCGAGTGTTGCTCCAAGCAGCACCAATGCCATAATTAAGCTATTCCCACGCATTGTCGCTGTAATCTTTTGATCCGTAATTCGATAATCCGTTACTGCCTAACGTGGTGGCTGCTATGCCCTCTTCGACCACGACGGCCGATAGTTCGATTTCGGGAGCGGCATAAACTCCTCTTTAATTTTCCATTTTTCCTGTATTTGGTTTCTTTATTATATTAATCAGTATACATTTGTCGTAAGACGCCGCAAAGGTACCTTTTTTTATTATTAAATATTCTTATTAATTGCCAAATGGCTCATAATTGGGACGAATGGTGAATATAAGGGGATAAATAGTAAACTGTTTGGTGAAATTTTGGAGCATTATTGATTCTAAAATGGGCCCAATAAGCAACTTTTGTCTCTCCAAACAGCGCCGCAGCGAAGATTGCATCTATTATGTTTTGAGGACAATGGGTGCTTTTTGAGTATTAATGATTCATTTTTGGTAAAAAATCGACACTTTTTTGGTCGGTTACATAAAAAATTGCTACATTTGAGCACCTTAAAACTAATAAGATTAGCAATGTGTGTTATTGACCCTAAACTAATAGAAGATGCTATGCGCGAAATAGAGGTTTCGTCGCCCGACCAACTCTCTATTCGTCAACTTGGTGCTCTTGTCCGCCGTTTGGAAGAACGCTCGGGCGAGGAGTTTGTCCATTTCGAAATAGGCGTTCCCGGCCTGCCACCCTCAAAGGTAGGCGTCGAGGCCCACAAGGCCGCACTCGATGGCGGGGTATCGGCCGTCTATCCTCCGATTGAGGGCGTACGGGAGCTCAAAGACGAGAGCTCGCGTTTCATTGAGGCCTTCATCGGTACCCACATTTCGCCCGAAGGGTGCATTCCGACCGTAGGGTCGATGCAGGGCGCTTTTGCCTCGTTGATGATTTGTGCCGCTTTGTCGCCCGAGCGCGACACGATACTCTATATCGACCCCGGATTCTCGGTTCAAAAGACTCAGGCCGACGTGCTGGGCATTCGCCGCGAGGCCTTCGATGTGGCCGACTACCGTGCCGAAAAACTTGGCCCCAAACTCGAAAGTTATCTCCGAAAGGGCAACATTGCCGCCATACTCTACTCCAACCCCAACAACCCGACGTGGATGTGTCTGTCGGACGACGAGTTGCGTACCATTGGCGAGCTGGCGACACGCTACGATACGGTTGTGATTGAGGATTTGGCCTATGTGACAATGGATTTCCGACGCGATTTGGGCCACCCGTTCCAAAAACCCTATCAGGTGAGCGTCACCAATTATACTGACAACTATATAGTATTGCTCAGCGCATCGAAGATTTTTTCCTATGCCGGCGAGCGAATAGCTGTCGCCTGTATCTCCGACGCTCTTTTTGGCCGTCATTTCCCCAATTTGGAGCACCGTTTCGGGCTGTCGAAGTTCGGTGGAGTCTTTGTCCATCGCCTCATCTACACCCTTTCGTCGGGCGTCTCTCACTCTGCGCAACTGGCTTTGGCCGCTATGTTCCGCGCTTCGACCGACGGCACTTATCGCTTTATCGACGACATCAGAGAATATGCCCACCGTACCGAACGTTTGAAAGAGATTCTGCGGTGCAACGGCTTTACGGTGGTCTACGACAAGGATAACGACGAACCCGTGAGCGACGGATTCTTCTTCACGATGGGCTACCCGGGTCTTTCGGGCAAAGAGCTCCTTGCGGAGTTGCTCAAATATGGCGTGAGCGGCATAGTGCTCTCAACAACAGGAGCTTGCCGCGAGGGCATTCGTGCCTGCTCGTCGGCCATTAAAGAGCGTCATTACGCAATGTTGGACCAGCGACTGAAAGCATTTAACCGTGCACATAAACGATAGAAAGATTACTTGCAATGGCAAATTTCACCACCGCAGCCGAGGCTGTACGACTGATTAAATCGTTCGACAAAATCTATATTCAAGGTTCAACAAGCGTACCCAACGTATTGGTTGAGGCTATGACTGCCCGTGGCAATGAGCTCCGCGGCGTCGAAATTTATGCCGGCTTTGCCGTGAGCCGTGGCGACGCTCCCTATCTGTCGGAGCGCTATGCCGACTCGTTTTTTGCCAACTCGTTTTTTGTGGCCAATAACGTTCGACGCGGCATTGCCGAGGGCTACGGCTCGACCATTCCCTGCTTTTTGGGCGAGGTGCCGGCGCTGGTTCGCGAGGGTTATGTTAAGTACGATGTCTGCCTTCTGAACGTCTCCGAGCCCGATGCCGACGGCTATTGTTCCTACGGCATCTCGGCCGACTTGGCAGTGTCGGCAGTCGAAACGGCCAAAATCATCATCGCACAGGTCAATCCGCGCATACCCTACACCTACGGCGACGCACTCGTCCATATCGATCGAATCGATGCCTGCGTGAGAGTCGACCAGGAGCCACTTGCACTGCCAACCGTCGTGCCAAACGATGTCGAGAGCCGCATAGGCAACTTCATCGCCGCCGAGATTCCCGACGGCGCAACACTCCAAATTGGCGTAGGCGGTATTCCAAATGCAGTTTTGGCTGCGCTCACTAATCATTGTCATCTGGGTGTACATACCGAGGCGCTGACCGACGGCATTGTGCCACTAATTGAGAACGGCACGATCGACAACTCCTGCAAAACGGTTATGAAGGGTGTGACCGTGGCATCGCTGGCGCTTGGCTCGCGTCGGCTCTACGATTTTATGAACTACAACAAGTCGCTGCTGGTCAAAGATGTGGCTTGGACAAACTATCCGTTCCGCATAGCGCAGAATCCACGGGTTATGGCCATTAATTCGGCCGTCGAGGTCGACCTGACGGGGCAGGTTTGCGCCGACTCGGTCGGCACGCGAATCATCTCGGGCGTGGGCGGACAGCACGATTTTATGTACGGCGGCTCACTCTCCGAGGGTGGTAAGACCTTTATTGCAATTCCGTCGATGACCGAAAAGGGATTTTCGAAGATTCGCCCCGTGCTCACACAGGGCGCAGGGGTGGTGACAACTCGCTTCCAGACACAGTTTGTGGTAACGGAGTGGGGCGCAGCATTTTTGAAGGGCAAAAACCTTATCGAACGCGCCAAGGCATTGATAGCCATTGCCGATCCCTCGGTGCGCGAAGAGTTGAGCCGTGCTGCGCGCGAGCGTTTCGGCCGAGCTTTTCGATAGCCATAAAATACTTTTGTAGTTGGCTGACAGCCAATAACCAATTATTGCTTACCGCCTGACAACCACATCGTCGGTGTCGACGGTGTAGCCCTCTGTGGGGGCTTCGGTGAGGTTGAAAAAGTTGGTGGTCTCGTTTCGCAATATGCCGCCGCGGCCTGCGCCCGAAGTGCCGCCGTTGGTGCGTATCATCTCGCCGCAAATGGCTATGTCCCAGTCGGTTCGCTCGGCCCACCCGGCATCGTCGGCTGCCGAAGAGAGAGGACTTGTACCTACCGTTTCGCCCGTTTCGAACGAGAAATATGTCCAGTGGTCGTCGCCGAGTCCGGTTATGGTCACCTCACCCGATTGCGGCATTGGCCTGCGTTCGGACGAACACGAGGCTACGGCCAAAACGATTACAATCAGAATCAAAAAACCTGTTATTTGTTTTTTCATAGCTCTAATTTCCTAAATGTGTTGTGCCGTCGGGGGCGTAGACGTATTTGATTGACAATGTGCCCGAAGTGCGGTCGTAGTCGACAAAACGCACTTTGGCATATCGGCCTTTGGCAGTGCGCACAACAAATGGCGACTGCGAAGGCTTGCCGTTTGAGTTGAGCCAGTCGACGGCCGATGCCGAGGTGGTTATTAGCGGCGTAGTTGCAACCCCAAAGAGGTTGTCGCCAATTACAAGCGTGCCGTCACCCACATTGCACTCGTAGACTGTTGGGTTCTGTTCGTCGTTGCGGTAGTCGTAGACCGCAAAAGATTCCATCTTGCCGTTGCCGTTTTTGGTGCCTATGTTGCCGCGGTTGACATTGATGAAATATTTTGGTTCGTCGAACGATGCGGCGTAGTCGACCAGAGCCGATGCGTTGAAGGCAAACTCTATTTTCGAAGAGGCGCCCGAACCCTGCATAGGGTATTCGCCGCCCTGATTGCGTGCTATGCTGACTATCAACTCCGAGGAGGGTACCTCGGCATAGGGCTTGTTGGCGACCCCCATTCTGAAACAGAGGTCGTTGCGCGACGAGAAGTCGATGCCAACCTTGAAGACCAGCGAGGGCTGATAGTACTCGACATTCAGACCCGTCACATCTTTCGACAACATATATTTGGTGTCGTTGGTTTTCAGAAAAAATTTGTATGGCAGATAGTAACGGCCGTTGTCGTGTGCCCACGAGCCGTGGGAATTGGCCACTATGAATGCGCCGTAGCAGACCTCGCCGTCAATCGTGCACTCCACAGTGTCGTCGTAGCCCACTATCGTCATAGCGTGCGAGCCACCTGTCGGCAGCGAGGTGAGCAGTGATTTGTAACCCGTTTCGGAGGGGCCTTCGTATGAGTCGTCGAACCTCCAACCCGATGCTCCCGACGAAAATACTGCCAGTTTGCCCTCCTGACCCTCAACGCCGCCGTTGAAGAGGTAGCGTTTCATAGCCACAAGCTCTTCGGGGCTCGAAATGGTTATATTGTCGAGCGAGCGTATGCGGTAGTGAATGGCACGCAGGTACTTGTCGTAGCCGCTTGCCCAGCGGAACTGGTAGGCCGAACTCTGGACAGGAAAGTCGGACTCGAGCATCATTCCATTGTGGTAGCCGACCTGCAAAGCATCGATCGGCAGGCTGCCTTCGTCGATGCCGCCGTTGATCATATTCCACGCATAGAGGTAGCTGAAACGGTTTTCGGCAACGTTTGCCTCACGATCGAGCACGCGGTTGAACTCGTAGGTTAACATATAGCCGACCGTTGATGCCTGTGCGCACGACCCTCCGATTTGCGAAATTATGGGCGGAAAACGCTTCGACGAGGAGTTGTCGACCGCCTTTGGCAGTGCGGTTGCAGTGGCTTTTTGGGGTGCACTCCACCGAATAACAGGTATCGACCCTTGTGCCGATACCTGTGTTGTTGCCGCAGCCGACAGAAACAAAACTGCCGCGACTGTTCGTATAAAAATAACCTTTCTCACCTATTGCCTTTTAAGTTATTGATGCAAAAGTCTTTTGCGGGTTTTTGCGGCCTCTTTGCGCAGTAGTTCAGGCGTTTGTGCCGACTCAATAAGAGTGTCGACTGCCGCAAAGATCTTTTCGCGTTCAATCGAACGGTCGAACCAGCCCAGAGCCTCACACATTACGATTCTCACTTTGAGGTCGTCGTCGGGGTTGCACATCAAGGCAGTGAATTGGTCGACGCCGGAGTGCAGATGATTGTTGCGCAGCGAGCGTATGGCGTTGATTCGCTCGTTGTTGGATAGCGAGGTATCCGTAATTACATCGACCTTAATGCCACCCTTGTCCGCTTCACCGGGGACAATTACATTGAGCGACGATTGCGCAATCCATTGTACGCGAACTACTTCATCGGCGTGGTCTACGAGTTTTTTAAGAGGTTCTACAAACAATTTGTCGCCAATCTCGCCCGCCAAGTCGGCTGCCATACGGCGAATACGCTCGTAGGGATCGTTCAATGAGAGCAGTACTGCCTCGGTGCAGTTTTGGTCGGCAAATTGCGAGATGAGTTCGAGAGCTTCGAGCCTAACACTCCACGACGGATCGCTCTTTATTACCTCGAGCAGTGTTGCCGAGAGTGCCTGCTCCTTTTGGGCATTGCCTTTGCAGGCGGCCATAAGCCGTTTTGAAGCTACCGCACGCATTACAGGTTCCGAGGCGGAGAGCTGTTTGCGCCAGAATTTCTCGTCGCGGTTGTAGCTTATTTCGCGTGCGAGTTGTTCATCGGTGGCGTTGTGGGGTGTGAATCGGAATGTTGGGTCGCCAATGAGGTGCGACTCCAAGAACGGCACCTCTTTTTGCCACATACCAACGCGCACTCCCGTCGAGAGTATGCCCAACAGTTGGTCTTCGTATTTGTCTTGCAGCACATTGACTGTGTTGCCTTGTGCCACTATTGTTCGGCCGCCATTAAATACGTGGCAACCTGCAACATATCCGTTCTTGTCGTAGAACGAGCCGTTGTAGCAGGCGTTGAAAATCATCACGCGCGGGGCACTCTTCAATGCTGCAATCTCTTCAAGCCCAATATTCATCTCGGCGGTAGCCTTTTCGTTGGCCACCGTTTGGGCTGCCATTTCGCTATCGGAAAAGATTTCGCGCGGCATACCGAACTCGGTCTCGCACTCTTTGAGGAACTCCTCTTCGTCGGGTGTGCCCTTGTAGCGTGCATAGTAGCGGCGCAGAGATTTTTTAAGCATTTCGAGGTCGCTTTTGAGCGAGTGGCCGGTGGGGCCGTCGGCAATATATTGGGTGTCGGGGGCTCCGTGTTCGCTGAACTGGAAGTAGTCGACTTCGGGGCGCTGAATCTCGTTGTAGAGTTTGTGCTTTACGTCGGTGCCCTGACGGAAGTTGTAGAAACGATTGTGCGAGGCTTGGTCGAATGCGTAGGGGAAATACTCCCTCCAAACAATCGGTTTCTGACGCCAAGCGGTCAGGCAGTCGGAGTTGTAGCCTGCACCAGCATAAAATATAACGTTATCGAGCGCGTTTTGTTCACGGTGAGCCCTGACAACCTCGGCCAAATAGTCGTTCAACACGGCATAGGTGTCGCCCAACATCGACGGAACAACCATACGTGCCGAGTAGATATCGGGTTCGAGCGTTTGACTGCCGTTTTCGGTCAGACGGTAGTAGTAGATGTTTTGTTCCACCGAGTCGCGCTCCACGAAGTCGAATTGCAGGTCGAAATCGTCGTAGAAACGGTCGGTTGCAACCCACGCCTCTTCACGCGGAAAGCGGTCTTCGTTCATCTTGAACGCGGTGGTCATATGCTGCGCACCGCTAACTTTGGCAATCGGAATGTTGCCTATGAAGACTGCGCCCTCCAAACGGGGACGTTTTTTGTAACACTCGGCAATGCGCTCCCTGATCTGTTCGGGCGACTGCCAGTCGGCGGCAAAGATGTAGGTCCCAAGCCCCTCGCTTTCGAGCACCTCGCGGTAGGAGGCAATCGCCTCGCGGCAGGCCGAGTAGGTCGCTTTGTCGACAAATATGGCGAACGATGTTTTGGCCTTGCGTGAGCAGTTGACTACCTCGACGCCGTCGGTTTTTGGAGCGCCGAAGGCGGTGCTGATGCCGAACAGTGCGGCCAAAAGTGTGTATGCAATATATCTTTTCATATTATTAGCGGGTAAAGTTGGTTAAACGGTTGATGGTTTTCTGCAACTCGTCCTTGAAGGCGAACTCCATATTCGGCTCGTTTTGCAGAATGCGTTGGCAGGCGGCAATGATCTCCACCTTCTGCGGAGCACGGCCGTACCAGCCTAACGCCTCGGTCAGTGCAATACGCAACTTTGGGTCGGTGGCCGGATTCTCAATCACCTTAATGAAATCGGCTGCCATATAGGGGTAGGGGTTGTTGCGAATGCTGTTCATATAGAACCTTGCCTTACGTGGCGAGGCACCCTCTCCGCAAACGGCTTCCAATGTGGCAGCGGCGGTTGCACCGTAACTCTCCGCTTTGGTGAGATTCTCGGCGGCGAACGCCTCTTTGTCGAAAATGAAATCGGAACTCTCTATGGCCGCTTTGAGGGCATTGTAGACCTCGCCTTGGGGGAAGAATCCAATCGAGAACCAGACGTTGAACAGCACTCGTTCCGACATATAGTCCGACAAATAGAGGTCAACCAACTTGTCGACAAACTTCTCTTCGCCAATGTAGCCGGCGTAGTTGGCCGCTTTGCGACGTATATATTCGTATGGGTCGTCAAGTCCCTTCTCAATGATTGCCGAGTAGGTACCGTCGGCGTAGAATGCTGATAGGTGCATACATTGCAGACGCAACATATAGTATGGCGACGATTGAAATGTGTCGAGCAGTATTTTCGACAGCCCTTCGTAGTTCAGATTGAAGAGTTTGTGGAGTGCCAGTCCCTGAATATCGCACGGATATTTGGTATCGAGATAGCCCAGCCAGTAGTCGGAATCGGTGTTATGCAGGTCGGGGCGTTCAAAATCGACGTTCGAAGTGAAATGGAACGTCGGGTCGCCGATGATGTGCGATTCGAGTATGTTGGTCAGCTGCATTACTTCGCCGATGTTGTAGCCGGCCGAAAGCATTCCAAAGAGGTCGGACGACGATTTGTCCTGCAAAACATTGACCGAGTTGCCCAAGCCGACCAGCGAGTTGCCGTCGGAGAAGATGTAGGTACTTGCCACGCAGTCTTTCTCGCGGAAGTCGCCGTTGTAGCAGGCATCGAACAGTGCGACGAGCGGCTCGGGATTAATGGCCCTCAAATCGGGCAGGATAATGCCTGTGCGCAGGTCGTAGAGCGAGTCGGCAGCAAGCATAGCGGGGTCGTTGTAGTCGGTTGTCCACGAGGGGTCGATACCGGTAGCTTCGCAAATCTCTTTCGAAGCCTCTTCGGGGGTTGCACCGTAGCGAATGCGCTGGCGCATATTTTGGCGAGCCTTGCGGCGTGCATCGTTGTAGAGTTCTTCCGGGTCGCCCGAGTCGATTTCGGGTTCGGAGGCAATGTATTGGCGGTCAGGTACTCCGTGTTCGTGGAATAGGAACATATCGACACCCTCGCGTTGCAGCTCTTTGAGCAGCAACTCTTTAACAAACGGATACATTGCAAAGATGTAGAATTTTGCACCGTCGGCAGTGCGGAAGGCTGCCGGCATCTGTTCTTCGAGCGTGACGGTCTCGTCTTTCCAAGCAGCAAGCGAGTTGGAGAACGAGCCGTGACCGGTGTACGAAACCACGGTATCGAGATAGTCGGTGCGGCTCTTTTGGGCGATTGCCTTGCGCAGGTAACGGCGTATCTGGTCGTAGCCCTCTTCACCGTCGAGTGACGGTTTGATGCGGCCGGTATATATGTCGCAATCGATTTGTTGTGCACCGTCGCCGCTGAGGTTATAGTAGAAGTATTTGTAGCCGAGGGTGTCCTGACGGCTCAAATATTGGAATTTCAGATCAAAATCGTCGTAGAATCTGTCCGAAGGCACCGAGGTGTTGAACATATCGTCGTCGCGTTGATCCATTTTGAATGCCGAAGTCATATGTTGTGCGCGGCGGATCATTGCAATAGGAATATTGCCGACCAGCACTGCGCCGTCGAGTCCTTTTTGGGCGTGATAGGTTTTGAGCAACTCTGCCACCTCTTCGGGTGTTTGCCACTCTCCTGCCACAATTGCCGTGGCCAAACCCTCCTTTTCGACAGCCTCTTGATAGGCTGTCAGTTCGGTGCGACAAGCATCGAAGGTGGCTTTGTCGACCACTATTGCGAACGAATGTTGAGCGTCGACAGTGGGTGCGACCACAACGGTTTGAGCCTTACTGCCGAAAACTACAACCGACAATAAAACTATCAGTGAAACAGTACGTAATTTCATCAATATTGAATTTTTAAGGTTCTAACCTAAATAACGTGTTGATAATTTGTGACTTTGGTTTTTAGAACAAACAGCCTATCGACAGCCTGACCGTCAGACGGTTGGTGTCGGTTGCCATCGGTTTCAGGTAGCGTCCGTCGGCCTTCAAATAGAGCGACGTGCGTTTTCCGGTTTTAATTGACAGTGCCACGTTTGCACCGGCCGAAACATAATCGGCGGTGAGGCATTCAAGTTCTTTCGGATAGAAGTCTTTTATAATATCCGAATCGACGTTGGTCGTGCCGGCGTAGAGATATTGGCCACCCAACGAGTAGCGATAACCGCCGTTCACTCCGATGAGCAGGAATGTTTTGGAGCTGAAAGCGATGTTTTTTGTTGCATTCAATTCGGCATAGGCGCCCGTAGCGTCGAATATCGATTGCGGAATGTAGTATATGTCCGACTGCATTCTGAAATTGGCCATTGCGCCGAACATCCAGGAGTAGCCCTTGCCGGCTTTGATGCCGGTCATTATGTCGTAGGCCAAAGTGGCTTCTATGAGCGAGTAGTTGCTCATAGTGTTGGTCGAGTTGGTGATCCATTTCTGAACTTTCGGATCGGAGTTGAAGGTCTGGACGTACTCTATTCCGTCGGTATTCGACATATCGAACCTTACCGACAGCTTTTGATTCTTCTGCTCTCCAAACAGAGCCTGAATATGGGCATCGATATATGTTGTCGAGGCCGTGCCCATCATCTGTGGCGTGGTCGGATTCTGCGTTACGTCGATTGTCTCCATATCGAAACTTATGTCGGCAAGCATCTCAAAGTCGGCTTTGTCGATTGCATATTGCAGCGAGCCGCCGTATCGGTTACCCGAATAGAGGAACTCTTCAAGACCGGTGTTGCCACCAACCGTGCCGAGCGAATAGAATCCCAAGCCACGCATAATGGCGACTCTCGGATTGACGGCATAGTTCTGAACCGACGGGTCGTTGCGCTCAAAATAGCGTTCATACGACAACGTCATACCCACGCGGCTGTTGCGGCCGAGCGAGATGGCTGCCGACGGACGAATTTTGGCATCATAGCGGTAAGTTTCGGTACGCGGGTCCATCTGCTTGGCGCCTACTTTCGAGGCGTAACTCATATCGATGCCGAACGACATCTTGTCCCACAGCAGCGGAGTCGCCAGCTTGAATCCCATATCGTAGCTTTGGCGTTTCCAGTCACTTACGGCAAAATCGGCAAGCGAATATGGGTTGCGCGATTGCTGGTCGTAGAACGAGACATTGTACTTCGCCCCTTCGGTAAAGTTGTTGTCGAACTTGAAATAACCCCAAAGCGAGAAACCGTTGTATTGGAGCGCACCGCTCGTGTTGAAGATCACGGCACTCTCCTTGGTTCCCAAACGGCTTGGTTTGAAGTCGCCTTTTGCCATCTCTCCGTCGAGCGACACTGTGTTGTACCTCTTCAATGGGCCAAACACCATTCCTGCGCTGTTGGTCGAATTGAACCAAAGCGTCTGTTCCACATTCATCTGTTGTAATGCGGTATTTACGATGTCGCTGTCGACATCGGTCTGAGCCTCTGCGCTGATTGCGCAGAAGCTCAAAATCAATGTACAAAGGGTTAATTTCTTCATCGATCAACCGAGACGTTTGAAATTAAAGTGTTGAGAAATATTGTCTTAAAACTTATTTAATCCAGGTATTCCAAGAAGGAACGCCTGCATTGTTGCGGCGAATGACTGGGGGTTTCTGAACCTCAAAGTCGTTGGTCGTGTTGTTGGTATCTTGGTAGACTACGCGGCCGTCGTCTTTGGTCTCTGAAATCTTACGGCTGATGCTTTCGCCACTGTAACTGCCCGATACCCAGATGTAACCTGAATCGAGAACGGTGGGAAGACCTTTCTTGGAAACGCAAGTCTCGTCGGCTATTGCTTCAACAGCGTCGACAACCCACTCCATAGGAATTTCGCGTGCTTGGGTCGAGGTACCTTCGGCAACAATGAAATCGCTGTTCTTCAACTCGCCCTCGGGGAAGAAGATTACGTAACGGCTGCCGCTTACGGTGGTAAGCCATTGAGGAACATCATAACCTAACGCGTTGACGACTTTGGCCATATTTTTGGCTGAACCGTCGGTGATGACGATACCGTTCCAAAGGGTGCTTTCGGCTTCAATGGCTTCAAATTCGGAACCGCTCAAATCGACCGGTGAGTTGGGATTGAGTGTTGCAATTTGGTGATTTGTTCCCCACTGTGCAATGATGATGCTCTCGCCTGGTTTTACGGGATACTCTGTGCCGTTGCCCGGAAGCTGCCAGATGGTCTGTGCAAAGATATATTTTTCAGGATTCTCAATCTCCCAAGAGTAGATTTGCGATACGTCGTAGGTTGCAAATACCGATTCGCAGATGCACATCTTGTCGACATAGACTGTTTGGTCGCTGTTGTTGTAGACCTCATAGAATTGGTCGCGGAAATAGTAGTCGGGAACGCCCGAGAAATAGATCTCCTTGAATACCAGTGCACTCGATTTAACGGCCTGAACCTCTAAGGTTTCAACCTGACCTTCCGTTGCGAAGTTGACCGACGAGAGCGAACCTGCGATGTTATAACTGAAACCGTCGGCAGTTGCAGATGCGGTTGCCGATACGTTGTAAACACCGGGGATAATCTGTGGCGCAGTTGCAACGCCGTTTTCGCTTGTTACAGTAGTTGCCTGATTGGTTGCAACGTTGGTAAAGACAACCTCGTATGCCTCGGGAGTTGGAACTCCCTCTTCAATTTTGGCTTCGGAGATGTTGACCGAAACGCTGATGGTCTTAACGACATCTTTCGCACAGCTTGCAAGCGCCATAGCGACTACTATGCAAGCCCAAATTACCTTTTTCATACTACTTGATTGATTTGTTAGATTAATAAAATGATTGTTTGGGTATAATTTACTTGATTGTTATCTTCACATCAAATCCGAAGAACATCGGTATCCCGAGTTCGCTGAATTTGCCGGGCGTGCTCTTCATCTCATATAGTGGGTGAGAGTTGAAGATGTTGTTTACATAGAACGAGGCTGTCAGAGCATCGCCTATCTCCTTGGTTACGTTGAGGTTGAATATTACGTATGGCTGCGTCTGCTCAACAATGAAACGATTGGCCGAGCGGGTGGTGAACATATAGGCGTATTCGGGATCGTCTTTAAGCGACGGGTCGAAATCGTGGACCTGACCGTCTTTGCGCGAAATATACTTGATGAACATCTCGTCGTCGCGATACTCCGTCCAATCTTTGTCGAACCAGTTGATTTGGCCGGTCAGAGTGACCACAAATCCGAGCGACGGAATATTGTGTGTGGCACGAATGGTTGTCAGCAACCTCTCCGAACAGTAAGTACGCAGGTAGGGTTCGTATATTGCAATATTTTTCTCTGATGTACCAACGTTGGGATTCGACCCGAAAGTGTAACCCTTGTTGCTCGACTTGGTCGCGGACCACGCGCCGTTCAGATAGAACGAGGTGCGTATTTCGTCGAAACGGCCCAAATCCAACTCGTACTCTACGCCGCGATTGTTGACAACCGTATTATTGAGCGGTTTGTAGTACTGGAAGAAAATATTTTGAGTCTTTAACTCCTTCAAAACGGGAGGTTCGCCTGCCTCTTTGCTTGCAACGGTATATTGTGTCACGGGCATCCATTGCCAGCAGCTCAAATCGGTACCGATGTTGTAGCCGTTGTGCATTTGCTCGTCGTAAGCTGTTACCGACAGACGGTATCGTCCACCAATCGTAAGGTCAAAGCCAATCTCTGCCTTGCGGTTTTTGGCAATTTCGAGGTTGGGGTTTGTGGTATCGAAAACGGTAGTGGTCGCTACAACCAACTCCTCTTCGGCAGTCAGCCCCGAGTGCATATTATTGTAGTTAATCACGTCGTAGTAGGCGTTCTGCGGATATAGATATATTGCCGTGGGAGCTTTGGTGGTGATGCCCCAACCGCCGCGCAGGGTAAGTACCTCGGGCAGAATGTCAAGCGATGCGTTTACACGCGGTGCCAGTGCCGAGAGGCCGTTGACATAGTCGTAGCGCAATCCCGCAACTACGTTGAGGTTGCGTTGACCAATCTTCTGAATCCAGCTCTCCTCGGCAAACAGACCCAACTGATTGATGAAAGGAATGTCGTAGAATGCTCTTTTGCGGTAGCCGGAGTCGGTGTTGGTGATGCTGCGGAATGGCGGTATGCCCTCGGGAAAAACAACGCCCTGACCAAGGTTGCCGTCGGTCTTGAAGTCGGCACCGACAATGATTCGGTTGTTGATGTTAGGGCCGAATTTGGTGAAGAAGTTGGCCACCACCTTGCCGTAGGCATTCACCTCTTTGCCGTAAATATCGTAGTACGACATATAGGAGTATGGCATAACCGTGGCATAGGCATTCTCGTCGCCGTCGGCGAACGAGGTCAAAACGTTGCCGTCGGCATCTGTGACCGTCGCCCCTTTGTGGTTTGATATGGTAGAATTGCCCATTGCGGTTGAATAGAGGCTCATAGCGTTAGATGCCTGCTCTTCGTAGTACGATTTTTTGTCGGTATAGCTGCCCGAAATAGTGTAGTTGATCGATTTCAACCACCCGACGTTGACGTTCCAATAGCCGTTGCTTGCCATACGTGCGCCCATATTGGTCGCCCTCGATGCCAGTTTGTTCATCGCATCGTCGGGGTTGTAGTTGCGCGTATCTTTGCCGTAGCTCAAATCCAGCGAGGTATTGGTGTTGACGTTTGTGCCGAAATTCTTGGTCCACAACGCCTTGACGTTGGCACGCTGATAGTAGCGGTACGAAGCCACCAGCGAGTTGATGTTGTAGGCGTAGTCGGCACTAAGGTAGAGGTCGCCGCCGTTGTTGCCCAGCCCGAAACCTTTGCCTGCCGAGACCTGATATATGTTTGGGTTGGTTTTGAACCTGACCGTGAGAGGCGTAACGCCTGCCTTCGACTTGACAATCACAGCACCCGACGTCATATCGCCGTACTCCACCGACGGGATACCGCGAATGATCTCGATAGACTCAATATTGTCGGTCGAAATCGAACGTGTGTCAACCCCTGTACTCGGCGACGAATTGTCGCTCAGGTTGGTCGTGCTGCCTGCAATGCTGGGCGAAAGCACCTGAAAGTTGGCGTTGTTCGAAACCGGAGCGCCGTCGACAATAATTGCCGTACCGAGACTGTTCATCGCGTATGAATTACTGGAACCGCCTGTTGTACGCAGAGTGATTGTTTGAGCCGAGTTGAGCGATGGGTTCGATATGGCAATACCCGGAACGAGCGACATTACATCGCCCAGCGAGCCGGTCTGCATATGGTCCATAGCCTGACGCGAGATGTTCGACGAGGTGGCTTTGCCGGCTGCCGCACCTGTTGCAACTACCGTAACAGACTCCATACGGAACGAGATCGCTTCCAGTTCAAATACCACTTCGTATTTTTCACCTGCCCTGACTGTCAACTCTTTCGATTGCGTCTCCATACCGATGTATTCGATGGTCAACTTTACCTCACCCTCGGCTATTCGCTCAAAAGTGAACTGACCTTTGGCATCGGTGGTTGTGAAAACCTCGGCAGGCGAGAGCTGCAAAACTGCATAGCCCATTGGTTCGCCGTTCGATGCTGCAACCGCCTTGCCACTGATTGAGGCATACCTGCTCTTTGTTGTCTGTGCCGACAGAACAGTTGTGGCAAGTACAAACATAATCGTTAGAAATGGTGATAACTGTCTTGATTTCATATTGATATAATCTGTTATTATCTTCGTTCCTGTCTCTCTTACCGCTCGAACAATCTCTTTGTCCGGGTCACATTCTCCATTTTGAGTAGGTTTTGGACTTAAATCGAGTCTACTTAAAAATGTTAGCAATAAGCCTTTTGTAACTTTGTTGACGGCATAAATAGTGCTTTGTTGACGCAATTTAACCGCAAAATTGGGCTCCAATGCGACAATGCCAAGTAGTTTTTAGCCGGAAAGTAGCGCCGACATAGCTGTGTAAGCGCATTTTCTGATTGTGCTGATAGAGTAAAGATGTTTGATAAAGCAAGTAACTTGACAAATGCCATATGTGAAACAGCAGTCAAGACCGAGGTAGCGAAGACAGAAGTCGATAAACTGTCACCGACTGCGAATGAGTTGCGTTCAAAATCGGAGGAGTAGGCATTTCTGTCCACCATTGGCGACAACGCGCCTGCAATTAAACTACTGAACTTCATCTACTTAATTTGGTGCGTCGCCAAATGCGACTGTCACTGTTTTAATACTTGTGCAAATTATTCTACTTGATTTTCTGTAAAATTAGCCTATTTTTTTTGAATTTGCAAATATTTTGGCAAAAAAATCGTTACCGTGGCAAAATAACTATTTGGGCTTCACTTTTGGGGAAGTCCTGACAAGTATACCTATTTTATAATATATAGCGGTTAGTAGTTTTAGCATTACTGCCACTATATCGCCTCATTTGGCAATGGCGCTTCTACCGAAAAATTGTGCACCTGAATGGCCAAATTGCATCGGCAATTCAGGCGCACTTAAAAATCAAGTAGAATAATTCTATCAAGGCCTCACGGCTGTGATTGCTTAATTGCGTTACAAAGATAGACATAATTATGCAATATCCGTTGGACAAATCGTTTTTTAATGCGCTGATTATAAGAATTATAAAAATATTATTTTGGACACGACATATTTTCGCGCGAAAACAGCTCTTTTTGACGTCGATTAAGGCTTTGCGAGTTGCGCATTCGTTCACGATAGCGGCTGCGCCTTTTGTAGGCGGCCGCAATGGTAGTCTGCATTATAACGCTTAACTCTTGCGGCGAATAGTTGGCGCAAATCAGGGCTATGTAGTTGATGTCTTTGTCGGTGTACTCCGGAAACTCTTTGCGTATTCGTGTCATAATTCCGCCGTACTCGATATTTAGCAGGTGCTCCAACTCTTTGAACGATCGTCCGTCGAATTGCGACGAGGTGATTTGGTAGAGTTTTTCGCGCATAATGCGGTCATTGTCGCCATCTTGGTAATAGAGTTGCGAGATTTGGTGCATTATGTCGTTTTTGTTGTGCAACAGGTTGCTTACCTCGCGTCGTCGGTAGGCTGAACGTGTGTGCAGGAAGGCCATAACGAGAATCAGTACGATGCACGATGAGCCGGCAATTACATATGTCAATCGTTGCTCGGCAATCAACACTTCGTTTTGGCGTTTGAATCGGTCATTCTCTTCGCGTGTTTTGGCCAATTCCTCATTGGTGATGTTGTATTTTTGCAGCCAGAATGTCGAGTCGTTGGTGTCGGCTACTTTTATGAAGAGCGGAATGGCTTGATTGCCGACTATCTTACGTACCAATGCGGCACTATCGGGCTTGCCCTCTGCCTCGAAAATATCGGACAGAATTATGTGGCTGTGCGCCGATTGTTGCAATCCAAGCGCAGGCATCTCGTTGATTAATATCTGTTTGGCGCCTTTGTAGTCGTTGAGTTTGAAGAGGTTGAAAGCCATATTGCGCATTGCCTCCGAGGCAAGCTCTGTGTCGTCGCTCTCGGTTGCCCACCGATATGCCTTCTCTTGCCAGTTGTAGGCTGTTTCGTACTCCTTATTTATGTTGTAGACAATTCCTATATAAATTGCAGCCTTGTCGCGTTGTTTGGGCATAGAGGCTTTGTCGAACGCCTCAACGGCCTCTTTTGCGTAGTGAAGAACAATTGACGAGTCGGCTCTCACGCCGTAGAGTTGCGCAATGGAGCTGCAAATCTCGCCATACACATTGGGGGTTCGGTTCGGTCGTAGCAACTTGTATCCCTTCAAGTAATAATCCAAAGCACCTTCTTTATCGTAGAGCGTATGCTTGTACTTGCCCATATAGAGGTTTGCCTTGGCTTTTTGAACGCGACTGCCGTGGTGCTCGTAGTATTTCATTGCCGGTCCGATAAGTGTATCGGAGCCGATAAAAATGCTGTTTTTGTCAAATATTTCGCAGAATAGAACTGCATAACGTGCTTTTTCCGATTGATTTGCTATCTCTTCGGGGTCGACCTTTAAGATTGTTATCAATGCGTTTCGCGGATCGATAATTTTCATCGAGTCGGCATCGTGCATAAGCGTTTTTATGTGCTTGGGAGTGGGCTTGCACCCTGCAAGCAACATAGCCAAGCACGCTACGGATACGAGTATGATGGTTGGTTCTCTCTTCATTTGGTTGTTAGTTAGGTGCAAGGTAGTGTTTTTTTTTGGTTCTGTTGACCTCTTGCCGACGTTTTTTTAGTTTGAGCTATGCCGAAACTGTCGATAATGTGGAAAATAATTGACTCTGCCAAAGCATCTATCAGCACAATTTTTCCTCACTTTGTATATATTTACTGCTCAGGTCGGACTAATAATTACGATTGAAAAAGTGAACCCAAGAGTTTGTTTTTCCGCAGAATTATCACTACCTTTGTTTGTTTTTAAGTCACCCTTTGAAGATGAATGTTAAACCTGTTATAACTCTCAGCCACGTAGCTGTTTACCACGGCGACGAGAACTTCGGTTCGCGTCCCTCGTCGCGCAGCGAACTCGTTGTTGAAGATGTTAATCTTACGGTTAATGCAGGCGAAATGGTCTATTTCATCGGACGTGTCGGCAGCGGCAAGTCGTCGCTTTTGAAGACGCTCTATGCCGAGTTGCCGCTTTTGGAGGGTGAGGCTGAAGTTGTCGGGTTCAATCTCTCGACTCTTCGCCGCCGCGATATTCCGGCGCTGAGGCGCAAGTTGGGTATAGTTTTTCAAGACTACCAACTTCTTATGGATCGCAATGCCTACGAGAACCTGCGGTTTGTGATGCGTGCCACGGGGTGGAGAAATGAGCAGGAGATTGCTCTGCGCATCGAAGAGGTGCTCGAAATAGTGGGGCTGCACAACAAGGAGTACAAGATGCCATTTGAACTTTCGGGTGGCGAACAACAGCGCTTGGCCATTGCGCGTGCCATTGTGAACAATCCCGAGCTGATTTTGGCCGATGAGCCTACGGGTAATCTCGACCCTCAGGCTGCCGACGACGCAATGGAACTCTTTGGCCGCATTGTCAAGAGTGGCTGTGCGATAGTGATGTCGACCCACAATTTGGCCAACATCGAGCGGTTTCCGTCGCGCACCTACCGCTTCTCGCGCGGCAGGGTCGAGGAGCTTGACTTGGAAAGGCTTTTGAAACAGAACGAATAACGAATAATTTTATATAAATACAATAAATGGAGAATTTGGAACAGAACAAAGCGGCGGAAACAGAAGAGTATTCCGCGTCAAGTATTCAGGTGCTCGAAGGCTTGGAGGCCGTGCGCAAACGTCCTGCAATGTATATAGGCGACATTGGCGAGCGTGGCTTGCACCACCTTGTCTATGAGGTGGTCGACAACTCGATCGACGAGGCTTTGGCGGGCTTTTGCGACAAGATTGTTGTGACAATCAACCCCGACAATTCGATTACGGTCGACGACGACGGCCGCGGTATTCCGGTCGGAATGCACGAGCAGGAGGGCAAGTCGGCCCTCGAAGTGGTTCTGACCATACTCCACGCCGGCGGCAAGTTCAGTAAAAATTCCTATAAGGTTTCGGGCGGTCTGCACGGCGTGGGCGTTTCGTGCGTCAATGCACTCTCTACCGAGCTGATTGCGACCGTTCACCGCGATGGCAAAATCTACCAAATGACATTCTCGAAGGGCGTCTCTACCTCCGAACTGAAAGTAATCGGTACGACCGACCGTACGGGTACAATCATCACATTCAAACCCGACGAGTCGATCTTTACACACCCCGTATATCGTTACGAGATTCTGGCGGCTCGTCTGCGCGAGTTGGCCTACCTCAATAAAGGCGTTAGCCTCGATCTGACCGACTTGCGCGAAAAGGACGAACAGGGACAACCGCTCCACGAACACTTCTATTCGGAAGAGGGTCTGAAAGAGTTTGTCCGCTACCTCGATGCCAACCGCGGCACCTCGATTATCGACGACATCATATATATCGATACCGAGAAGAACGGCACACCGGTTGAGGTGGCTATGCAGTACAACGACTCTTTCTCGGAGAACGTTCACTCCTACGTCAACAATATCAACACCATAGAGGGAGGTACGCACCTTACGGGCTTCCGTCAGGCACTTACCCGTACCTTGAAAAAATATGCCGACGACCAAGGCCTGCTCTCGAAACTCAAATTCGATATTGCGGGCGACGACTTCCGCGAGGGTCTGACGGCAGTCATTTCGGTCAAGGTGGCCGAACCTCAGTTTGAGGGTCAAACCAAAACCAAACTTGGCAACGACGAGGTGGCATTGGCTGTCAATCAGGCCATTACGCAGGCTCTAAACAACTACCTCGAAGAGCACCCCAAAGATGCACGAGCCATTGTCGACAAGGTGATTTTGGCCGCTACCGCACGCCACGCTGCACGCCACGCACGTGAACTGGTGCAGCGCAAAACAGTGCTTTCCGGTTCGGGTCTGCCAGGCAAATTGGCCGACTGCGCAACGCGTGAACGCGACAAAGCCGAGATATTCTTTGTCGAGGGTGATTCGGCAGGCGGCACGGCCAAGCAGGGTCGTAACCGCGAGTTTCAGGCAATTATGCCGCTCAGGGGCAAGATTCTGAACATCGAAAAGGCGCAGGAACACCGTATGTGGGAGAACGAAGAGATAAAGAATATGTTTATCGCACTGGGTGTTTCGATTGGTACCGAAGAGGACAGCAAAGCACTCAACATCGAGAAACTTCGCTACAACAAAATCATAATTATGACCGATGCCGATGTCGACGGCAGCCATATCGACACGCTGATGCTGACCTTCTTCTTCCGCAAGATGAAAGACCTTATCGAGCAGGGACACGTCTATTTGGCTATGCCGCCGCTCTATTGTGTTAGAAAGGGTTTGGCAAAGCACTACTGCTGGACTGAGGAGGAGCGTTCGGAGATTGTCGACAAGTTGGGCGGTATGAAGGGCGTGACGATTCAGCGCTACAAAGGTCTGGGCGAGATGAACGAGCACCAGCTTTGGGAGACCACTATGGACCCTGCCACGCGACTGCTCAAACAGGTGACAATCGACAATGCAGCCGAGGCCGACCGCATATTCTCGATGCTGATGGGCGACGACGTTGAACCTCGCCGCGAGTTCATCGAGCGCCACGCCAAATATGCCAATATTGACGCATAAACCGCATATAGTATGAAAGTTACAGTTATTGGAGTTGCCGGCGGTACGGGTAGCGGCAAGAGTACGCTGGTCAAGTGCCTGCAAGACGCTTTTGCAGGCGACGAGGTCGCAACGCTCTGTCACGATTACTATTACAAGGCTTACCCAAACCTGACTTATGAGGAGCGTACAAAGCTCAACTACGACCACCCGCAGGCATTCGATACCCAAATGTTGGTCGAAGATATCAAGGCGCTCAAAGACGGCGTGCCAATCGAACACCCGGTCTATTCGTTTGTCGAGCATAACCGTATGAAAGAGAGGATTGAGGTTAAACCCTCGACGGTGATTATTGTCGACGGCATTCTGATTTTTGAAAATAAGGAGCTGCGCGATTTGATGGATATTAAGGTCTATGTCGATACCGATGCCGACGTGCGTCTGGCACGACGCATTCTGCGCGACGTGCGCGAACGCGGCCGCTCTATGGAGTCGGTTATCGACCAGTATCTCTCGACCGTCAAACCTATGCACGAGGAGTTTGTCGAGCCCTCGAAGAAGTATGCCGACGTGATTATTCCCGAAGGCGGATTCAACTCGGTGGCTGTCAAAATGTTGATTGAAAACATCAAATCGCTGATTAAGACGGCGTAATATGTTTTAATACGTGCCGTAGCGACTGCTTTTCGTAATGGTGCGCTACGCGTTTTTTAGGTATAATTCAAACTTGGGTTAATGAGGAGATTATTCTGTATGGCAATGTTGGTGGCGGCAAGTGTTTTTGTCGCTGCTGCTTCTGACGAAATCCCCGACTCATTGTTGGTCAATGTGCGGGCAATGTCGCATTTGGTCAATGACCGGCCCGAGTATGCCTTAAAGGTTGTCGACGAGATTGAGCGTCGCGGCAACGATACGGCCTTGAACTGCGAGCGCATTCGTATGAACTGCTACGCTATGTCGTCGCAATATATCGAAATGATTTCCTCGGGCGAACGTTGCCTCTCTTTGGCCGAACGTTATGCCAAACAGCCCGACGTGGCAGGCATCGAGTTGTGTCAGACACTTGCCTCGTCGTGCAGCCACGCCAACTTCTACGACCAAGCCGTTCACTACGCCCAAAAGGGTATCGAGTACGCCGAGCGTGCCGGCGATTACTATATATCAATCGGTTATTTGAAACTGATTATGGCGCAGGTGCGTTTCAATATGGGCTACTACGACAACGCCGTCAACGATGCCATAGAGGGCTATCAAATCAGCTGCAAGCGCTCCAACGAGAGCGACGAGCGCCACCGTTACAGCTACCAGTTGTCGATGCTCTCGTTCATTACCAACAGTTTGTATCGCACGGGCGATTACTCTGCCGCGCTGCCATACGCCCAAAAGACGATAGATGCCGTTGAGGGACTGTGCCGCCAAAAGGAGATGCCCAAGGTGCTGACCGACCAATTAGAGTGCTATGCCAAGGTCAATATGGCCTACCTTCAACTTCAATTTGGCAACCGGCAGGAGTCGGACAGGTGGTTTGCCGAGGCACACTCCGACCGTTACCGCAACTCGAAGTCGGTACGCCAATCACTCATACGCTACTACACTGCGTCACGCAACTTTGCTCAGGTCAAGCTGTTGGCCGAGGAGTGCTGCCGTGTCGACCGTCAGATGGCCGATACGCTGACAAAGAACTATGCCGACAACCTGAACGCCATCTCTTTGGCCGAATACGAGCTTGGCAATCTCGATGAGGCCTACCGTTGGCAACAGCGCGCAATGTTGCTCGAACAGCACACCAAAGAGCACATTATTCAGAGCAATGCGCTGGAACTCTCGGTGATTTACAACGTTAAGGAGAAAGAGAAAGAGATTATCCGGCTCAGCTCCGAACGCAAACTCTATATTGCAATTGTAGCGGCCATACTGGTTATATGCGTGCTGTTGATTGTCAAATGGAACGATACGCGTAACCGTAACCGTCAGATGGCCAAACAGATCGGACAGCTCCAACTATTCAAGAAGGAACATTCGGGTCGTCTGGCAAGTCTGCCGCTTGATCCGGCAACCATCGAGTCGCCCGATATGGTGGGTATCTCGGCCGCCCGACTGAAAAAAATCTACTCCGACGTTATTAAGACTGTCGAGAAGGACGAACTCTATCTCTCCGACCTTAACCTCGACGACTGGTGCCGTCAGGTTGGTTACAACCGCAATGTGGTGGGGCAGGCTATGCAGCTCTACCGCGGTATGACGCTGACCAAATTCATCACCGAACTGCGCCTTGTGAAGTCGGCCGAACTGTTGTCGGATCCGACGCTTTCGGTCGAGAGCGTTGCCGAGCACAGCGGTTTCGGCAGCTCGGTCACTCTGATTCGTAATTTCAAGCAGTATTACGGTATGACCCCCTCGGAGTACCGTAGGGTAATGTAGATAAACTCAACCATTTTTCGAGATACCTTTTAACTCGACCGATTCGCGTCGAGAGGCTTGCTTTGTGCAGATTCGATAGCTATTTGTGCAGATTTGATAACCCGGTAATGCCGGAATATTGCAACTTTGTAATTGAAAAAATAGTCGAGTTTTTGCTCTCGAAAAATGTTTTACTAATTAATAATATTATGAAGAAATCTTTACTCGTTTTGGCCTTTTTGGCCTGTTCGGCACTAATGCTCTCTTGCGACAAGGAGGGTTTGCCTATGTTTAATATCACCACCAACGGCGGCGGTGGCAACGGTGGTGGCAGCAATTGGGAAGTTGCCGACAAAGATATTATTGGGACTTGGACAGCTTCATTCGAGACTTCCACAATGACACTTTTTTGGCAATTAAGTGTCAACAGCGACGGTACCGGTGAACTAAAATCGGGTATGAACGGCATTGCGACCTATACATACAGGTTGAAAGAGATTGTTGCCAACGGTGTTACACTGAGTGGTAAGCGTTGTTGGACCGGTGATTGGAACGATTTTTCAGGAGCATACAAAATCGACGGCAATCAAATCACGCTGTCCAGTTTCTCTTCCGAGTTTCCCTCAGACGGCACTCCCGAAGAGAATTTTGCCAACTTCAACAGAACATACAGAAAGCAATAGAACAAACAAAGATATGAAGAGACTTATAATTTTGGCAGTTGCAGCACTCTTTGCAACGAGCCTGTCGGCACAGAACGTCGGCATCAGGGTGGGTGGCAACTTTGAGGCCAGCTACAAATACAAACTTTCGGAAGGTTCGTTTGCCGAGGGCAATTTGGGCCTGAACGGTTGGTATCGCGGTCTGCAACTGACGGCAACATATAATAAATATCTGTTGGAAACCGATATTGCAGGTCTGCACCTCAATATCTATGCGGGTGGCGGTTTGGGAGTTGCCTACCGTTGGAACGACAACCACAAAACAGATCTTGGTAAGATGACGGGTTACAAGGAGACTGATGGAACCACCCACAAACACACTTCGGGACTGCTCTTCGGCGTTGTCGGACAGGCAGGTGCCGAGTACCAGGTTCCCGGCCGGCCGATGACAATCGCTTTGGAATACCGTCCAATGTTGGGTTGGGTCACGGGTCGCTATGCAGGCACCGGGTTCTCCAACGACCTCACCACTTGGAAAAAATCGCGTTTCTACACCCCGGGTCTTTTTGATTTGGGCGTAGTGGTGCGTTATAAATTCTGATGATATTAATCTTGTTGAAAAAATATAAATTGCGATGAAAAAACTATTTACAATTCTGTTAATTCTTGCTGCAACTTCGTTTGTGGCTAATGCGCAGTCGGCAAAAAAAACTGCCGCAAAAAAAACTCCCAAAACCACCTGTGCCTTCTCACAAGGCAATAATGTAGTGGGCGCAAGCATTGGTTTTGGTCTTCCGGGTGCCTTGATCGGCCTGAGCTATGAGCGCGGATTCGAGAACGACCTCTTTGGCGTTTCGGGCCTCAACCTCGGCGCAGGTGCTGTGGGTGGATTCTACTCCTATGCCAACAGCTCGAGCAATAACGGCGTGACGGTCAACACCAGTTCCAGTGTAATCAACATTATGCTGCGCGGCGCTCTGCACTACCAGTTCGTTAAGAATCTCGATACCTATGTGGCTCTGAATGTTGGCGCAAGCCACGTTGAGGCTGCTTCCGAGGGTAGCTCCCACGGTTACAGCACGGGCGGCAGCACAAGTAATACGGGTTTCGGCGGCGGTCTGCTGGTCGGCGCACGCTACTACTTCCTGCCCTACCTTGGCGCCGGTGCCGAGTTCGGTTTTGGTAGCGCAGTTGCAGGTGCAAACCTCTGTGTTTTCTTCAAATTCTGATAAATAGAGAGTAAGAACAATTTTGTTATGTCGACAGTGCAATCTATTGCTACGGCAATCTTGGGCGCCATTCCCGAGCTGAGGGGCAAGGTGATGGTCGGTATGCCTCCAGCAGAGGCAGGTGATTGTCCGTTAGTTTCGATTGCACAGCCGTCGACAGAGCCTGTATTTGCAAAGAACGGTATTGCCGGATACATTACATCGATAGATATCTATCTGATAGACAGTAGTAAAAACAATGCCGAGCAAACAAAACACCGCCTGATTAAAGCTATTGTAGGAATCGAGATCGAGAATAATCATCTCTATTTCGACTCTCTGAAATCGACTTCGCTCTCAGGTGGCAGGTTCCAAACAAAATTGTCCTTTCAACTATCATAACTTAGTGTTGTTGGTGACGAGAGAGGTTGGATAACAAGCGGCAATTTGTTACAATCGCGTTTTTAAGAGTGTTACCTATTATATATATGGTGTTCAACCAATGCTTCTGAAATCGGATTGTAACATTTGACCACTTCACAACAACCCTTGAGAGGCTGTCCACGGTATTATTACCTGTCAGGACAGCCCCTCGTCTTTTTATGGGCCAAGGGCAATATTTTTTATTCAACCGGCTCACGATTTTGGATAATTCGGAATATTGCACTATCTTTGAAAATTAAATTAGGTGGATTGTAGGCGACGGCTTGTTGAAGCCGCCACGGCACTCCGCCGCGTGTGGAACACCGACGTTTGGGCGAACAAATTAAAAAACATAATTATACTATGAAATTTACCATATCCTCTTCGGCTCTGCTGTCGATACTTTCGACCACGGGCAAGGTAGTCAGCAGCAAGAATACGCTGCCCATTTTGGACTATTTTCTTTTCGAATTGAAGGACGGACGTCTCAAAGTTACGGCTTCCGATCTCGAAACCACGCTCACCGCCTCGACCAAGGTCGACTCCATAGCGAGCGGGGGTATTATCGCCGCTCCCGTGAAGCTGATGCTCGACTCGCTCAAAGAGTTCTCGGAGCAGCCATTGACCATCGAGGCCGACGAGAATACGTGGGTTATCACTCTGAGCTGGAAGAGCGGCTCGCTCACCATTCCGGGAACCTCGGGGTTGAGCTACCCTGCATTGCCGGCAATGTCGGACGACAAGAACGAGGTGGAGTTGGACGTCGATATGATGATTAACGGCATTAACAAGACAATCTTTGCCACTGCCGACGACGACCTTCGCCCCGTGATGAACGGTATCTACATTTCGATCGGTGCCGAGGGTATCACCTTTGTGGCAACCGATGCCCATAAGCTGGTGAAATATGCTGTCGAGACCCCAAAACAGGTGTCGGCTTCGTTCATTTTGCCCAAGAAACCGGCCAACCTGCTGCGCGGCATTCTGCTCAAAGAGGACGATGCCGTAAAGGTGGCATTCGACAAGAAGAACGTGGTCTTCAATCTGAAAAACTGCACCCTTGTCTGCCGTCTTATCGAGGGCGTGTATCCCAACTACAATGCCGTTATTCCGGCCGCAAACCCCAATAAGGTGATTGTCGACCGCATCGAACTGCTCAACGCAATCAAGCGTGTGGCCGTCTGCTCCAATCAGGCAACCAACCTTATTGAACTGAGCATCTCGGAGAACGTCATCAATCTCGCCGCCAAGGATTTGGATTTCTCCTACTCGGCCAACGAGACTCTTTCGTGTGCTTATGAAGGCGCACCCATTACGATCGGTTTCAAATCGACATTCCTGGTTGACATTCTCTCCAATATCGAGACCCCGAGCGTGGTTGTCGAGTTGGCCGATTCGACCCGTGCAGGTGTGCTTAAACCTGTCTACACCGAACAACCTGCCGCTCAGACCCTGATGCTTCTGATGCCGATGATGATAAACGCATAGTAAGGTTTCGAACAAGATGCAACTCAATCTTAAAAATCCGATAATCTTTCTCGACCTCGAAACCACAGGCATTGACATAGTTAAAGATCGCATCGTTGAACTTTCGCTCGTCAAGGTTATGCCCGACGGAACGAAAGAGGTCAAGACACGCCGTATCAACCCGGGTATGCCCATACCCGAGGCTGCTACTGCCATACACGGCATTACCGACGACGACGTTAAGGATTGCCCCCGTTTCGAGCAGGTCGCCAAGTCGTTGGCTGCCTATATCAAAGGTTCCGATTTGGGCGGCTACAACTCCAACCGTTTCGATATCCCAATGCTCGCCGAGGAGTTTTTGCGGGCCGGTGTCGACATCGACCTTAAAAAACGCAAGTTTGTCGACGTGCAGACCATTTTCCACAAGAAAGAACAACGCACACTTTCGGCTGCCTACAAGTTCTACTGCGACAGCGATTTGGAAGGTGCTCACTCCGCCGAGGCCGATACGCTTGCCACCTACGAGGTGCTCCAAGCCCAACTCGACCGCTACGACGACCTTCGTAACGACATCGATTTTCTCTCGGAATATACCGACCAAAACCACGCCGTCGACTATGCGGGACGTATCCTGCTCGACGACCACGACCAAGAGGTCTTTGGTTTCGGCAAGTACCGCGGGCAGAGCGTGGCGGAGGTATTCCGTCGCGAACCCACCTACTACAAATGGATGAAAGAGGGCGATTTTCCGCTCTACACCAAACAGGTTATTGACCGCATATATTTGGCAATCAATAAAAAATGAAGCGTATCGGGCTGATAGCGACCATTCTGATCGCCTCTCTTACGGTCTCTTTTGCCCAAGAGGGACGTTCCGAGGTGGTTTTGCGCATCGACGGAGAGTACTTCTATGTCGACACGCTTCTCACCGGCCGCGGGCTTGAAGAGTTGGCCTCGCTCTACGCGCTCTCTTCCGACGAGATTGTGGCGGCCAACGTGGGAGTTCCGATTGCGGTTGGTCAGCCTTTGAGAATCCCTTTGCGCAAGCGAATAGGCTCGCTCGCGCCCCGTCGCGACGACGAGGGTTTCCTGCGCCACCGCGTACACGATGGTGAAACCTATTTCTCGGTGGCAGTGGCCAATGCCCTGTCGCTCGAATGGCTGATTAAGGATAACCCCGGGATTGATTTGACCGATATCTCAAACCTGCGCTATCTGAATATAAGAAAGGCCGAGAAGGGCAAAACCAACTCTTTGGACATTGCCGCCTCGTCGGCTCGATATGCCGCAATACTCAACCTCCTATCGAGCGAATACTCCTACGCACAGGTCGAAAAGGGGCAGACACTCTATTCTATCTCGCGGGCACACCACATTACGCCCAACGAGTTGTCGGCCTTGAATGGTAATCCGGAGGTGTTGAGCACCGGAATGATTGTGAAGTTTCCGCGCCAAGCGCCTGCCGTTTCGCAGGACAATACGGCAGCGTGGAGTGGGGTGCTGCCAAAGGAACAAACAGCCGACCAAGAGCTGCACGGTTTCGAGGGTGGGGCGCTGAATGTTGCGCTGCTGCTCCCTCTGACCGACGGCAAAGGCTCTGTACGCGGCAGTTTTGTGGAGTTTTTCAATGGTGCACTGCTTGCCGCCGAGGGACTTAAAGCCGAGGGGCACTCAGTGAACCTCAACCTTTACGACACTCAGAACAGCTCATCGACGGTCGATTCATTGGTGTGTACCGGTGCGCTCGATGGAGTGGACCTGATCATTGGCCCTGTCTATGAGCGCAATATGCAACCTGCTGCCGAACACGCCGCCTTGCGGGGCATCACAATGGTGTCGCCGTTGGCTGCGGTCGACAACCAAAGTGGCGACAATTTCTTTCAGATGGCCCCGATTCAGAGTGGCAAGAATCTGAAAATGAACGATTTGGTTCAGCCAGAAACCAATGTCATATTTGTTTACACCGCAACAACCGACTTGGAGTTGGAACGCGAGGCCGAGGCACTTGTCGGCGGACACCCTGTTGCTACGGTGGCTTTTTCGGACGATTTCCAGATTGATTCGCTGCTCGGACGACCCATTGAAGACGTTATGATGCGTGAAGACAACCTCTTTGTGGTGCTCTCCGACTCGGAGATTGAGGTCGACCGCACGCTGGCCATCATCTCGTCGATAATGAACAGCCGTCAGCCGCGCTATCCCTCGCGCCGAGTGCCTATTCGCATTTTGGGCAGCTCGAAGTGGACACGCTACCGCAATCTCGACAAAAATCTGCTCTTCAAACTCGATGTCACCTATGTGGCCAACTACCACGCCGACCGTGGCAATGCCCGCGTGCGCGATTTCGACCGACGTTATATTGCCGCTTTTGGCCGTATGCCCTCGCTCTATGCCTACCGTGCCTACGACGCTATGCAGCTCTTTGGCAAGGCTATGTTCACGCCAGAAGGGACGCTTTTGGAGCGGCTCAATGGTGCCGAAGCGCCATTGCAAACCCACTATACGTTTGAGTCGATCGATGGCGCAGTGCGCAATACGGAGTGGGTTGTGGTCAATTACGGCCACAATTACAAAATCACTACACGATAGTGGAATTCAGGCTCTAAGGCCTTTGTTACAACGATTCCAACCGCCCGACGGTCAGCTCTCGGAAGTCTTTGACTATCAGGTCGGGCGAGACTTTTGCCTCGATTTCGGCTTTTGGAAACGAGGTGGTGAGTGCCACCACTTTCATTCCGGCGCTGCGTGCGGCCATAATGCCGGCAACGGCGTCTTCGAAGACCAAGCAATCGGCAGGCTTGCAGCCCAAATCGGCGGCGGCTGTGAGGAAAATTTCGGGGTCGGGTTTGCAACGTGTCACGCGCGAAGAGTCGACGCGGGCATTGAATAACTCGGCAATGTGGCAGTGAGATAGAACAAATTCGACGTTCTCGGTCGGGCCCGACGACCCGACAGCGCAGGGTATGGCGGCGGCTTTGAGCGCTGTGAGTAACTCCACAAGCCCGTCGACCGGACGGATTGATGGAGCGTAGATTTCGCGATAGATTGCCTCCTTCTCGGCGGCCAAGGCGGGCACGCCCACGCGGTCGACTATCTCGGCAGGCAGTACGCCGCGCAAAATCTCTTCGTTGCCGCGCCCGAAATAGTAGCTCATATTGCTCGTGTCGAATGCGACCCCGTAGCGTTTGGTCATTATGTCAAAAGCACGGCAGTGAATGGCCGAGTTGTCGACCAGCACGCCGTCCATATCGAAAATTACTCCTTTTATCATTGTGATTGACTTTTTTCCGCGGCAAATGTAACACAATTATTTGGCCCAAGCGGCCACTTGACGAGAAAAGGTGGCGGCAATATTGCATTTTCGAAACAAATGCGTAAATTTGCAATTCGGAAAAATCAAAGATATATATATGTCGGAAGAGAGAATCAGAATTTCGGAGTTGCTCAAAGTAGCACCCGAGAATCAAACCGTAACCGTAAAGGGTTGGGTTCGCACCAAACGTGGAAACAAAAGTATCGCTTTTGTGGCACTTAACGACGGTTCGAGTGTCAACAGCATTCAGATTGTTGCCGATGCCGCACAGTTTGAAACTCAGCTCAAAGATATTACTACGGGTGCCTGCCTGCGCTGCACGGGCCGTTTGGTCGAGTCGACAGGTTCGGGTCAACCGGTTGAGATTCAGGCCGACGAAATCGAAATCTACGGACTTTCGGACAACGAATATCCGCTCCAAAAGAAGGGACACTCGCTCGAATTTTTGCGCGAGATTGCCTATCTCCGCCCACGTACCAACACCTTTGGTGCTGTGTTGCGCATTCGCCACGCAATGGCCTTCGCTATTCACAAGTTCTTCAACGACAAAGGGTTCTTCTACCTCCACACACCTCTTATAACGGCATCGGACTGCGAGGGTGCAGGCGCAATGTTTGGCGTTTCGACCTTCGATTTGAACAATGTTCCCAAGACGCAAGACGGCTCGATTGACTGGTCGCAGGATTTCTTCGGCCGCCAATGCAGCCTGACGGTGTCGGGTCAGTTGGAGGGCGAATTGGGTGCGCTGGCGCTGGGTCAAATCTATACCTTCGGCCCCACCTTCCGCGCCGAAAACTCCAACACCCCGCGCCACTTGGCCGAGTTCTGGATGATCGAACCCGAAATGGCCTTCTATACACTCAACGAGAATATGGCTTTGGCCGAGGAGTTCATCAAATACTGCGTGCAGTACGCGCTTGACAACTGTATGGACGACCTCGAATTTCTGAACAAGATGTACGACGAGGCACTTATCGAGCGCCTCAGAAGCGTGGTAGCCTGCTCGTTCGTCAGACTCGATTACACCGAGGGCATCAAAATTCTCAAAGAGAGCGGCGTGAAATTCGACTATCCCTGCGACTGGGGTTGCGACCTGCAAAGCGAGCACGAACGCTATTTGGTCGAAAAACACTTCAAAAAGCCGGTTATCCTAATCAACTACCCGAAGGAGATTAAGGCCTTCTATATGAAACTCAATGAGGACGGCAAGACCGTTCGCGCAATGGACGTGCTCTTCCCGCAGATTGGCGAAATCATTGGCGGTAGTGAGCGAGAGGCCGATTATGGTCGTCTTAATGGACGTGTCGACGAACTTGGTATGAGCAAGGAGAACCTCTGGTGGTACCTCAATACGCGCCGCTGGGGTTCGGCTCCGCACAGTGGTTTCGGTCTGGGCTTCGAACGGCTTCTGCTGTTCGTCACCGGTATGGCCAATATCCGCGACGTGATTCCTTTCCCGCGTACACCCAAGAACGCCGATTTCTAATCGGCCGCCAAAAGGCTTCGGCAATCGTCGGATTCCGACCATTGACAAAGCCCGCAACGAACAACAGACTAACCCGTAACTTTGATACAAAAGAAGAAAAATTGTGATTTTTTGTGAAAACTAATTTTTAATTTGTATAGAGTTATGAGCGCAATCAACCAAAAACAGGTACTTAAACTACAACAGAAACTCTCACCGCAGCAGATCCAAATGATCAAGCTGTTGGAGTTGCCGTCGATGCAGCTTGAACAACGTGTCAAGCAGGAGATCGAGGAGAATCCCGTGCTCGACGAGGAGTTGAGCGAGGATAAGAACGACGACGACAATGCTCCAAAAGAGGTCTCGGTCGAAGATGTACTTAAAGAGGACGATATCCCTTCATATAAGCTCCGCACCAACAACTACTCGAAGGACGACAAACAACGCACCCCGACGCTTACCGACGGAATGACGTTGCAGGAGTACCTCGAAGAGCAGGTTGGTTTCCGCACGCTCTCGCAGCGTCAGTCGGCCATTGTCTCCTACCTGATAGGCAGTATTGACGAGGACGGTTATCTGCGACGCGATTTGCAATCTATCTCCGACGATATCGCTTTCAGTATAGGTTTGGAAGTCTCTACCGAAGAGTTGGAAGAGGCTTTGGGCGTGATTCACGAGCTTGAACCCTCGGGCATTGGCGCGCGCAACTTGCAGGAGTGCTTGTTGTTGCAGCTCGACAATCTCTCGCCCCTGAATCAGACGCAGCGTTTGGCACGACGCATTCTGACCACCTATTTCGACGAGTTCACAAAGAAACACTACGACAAACTCATTGCTCGTTTGGGTGTTTCGCCCGAATTATTCCGCGACGCAATCGACGAGGTGCGCCGCCTCTCGCCCAAACCCGGCAACCTCTACTCCGATGCCGGCGACGATACGGCACCCTACATTACACCCGATTTCATTCTCGACTACCACGACGGCGAGTTCGATTTGCGGCTCAACTCCTACAATATCCCGGAGCTGAAAATCAACCGACGCTATGTCGATATGATTCGCAATATGGTCGGCAAGGGAAGCAGCGAACAGGATCAGGAGGCGCTACGTTATGTGAAAAATAAGATCGATTCGGCCAAATGGTTCATCTCGGCCATAAAACAGCGCCACGATACGCTGCTCAATACTATGACACAGATTCTGAACTACCAGCGCGAATACTTCACCGACGGCAATCAGAGCCACTTGCGGCCGATGATTCTCAAAGATATTGCCGATCGCACCTCGCTGGACGTGTCGACCGTTTCGAGGGTGGTCAACAGCAAGTACGTTCAGACCAATTTCGGCATCATTCCGCTCAAACAGCTCTTTTCGGAGGCTATGCAGACCGACAGCGGTGAAGAGGTATCGTCGTACGAAATCAAAAATATACTCTCGGAGTGCATTGGTGCAGAGGATAAACGCCGTCCGCTGACCGACGAGGCGCTGATGGATATACTCAACTCCAAAGGTTACCGCATAGCCCGACGCACGGTGGCCAAATACCGCGAGATGCTGCGCATACCTGTGGCCCGCTTGCGCCGTCAGCTTTGAAATCTACCTAATTAACAGATAGCCACGCAATGAAGAATCAAACGCTATTGACCATAAGCCGCACGCTCTCCTACATTATGCACCCAATGTTGCTGCCGCTATATATGGCGGTGCTGATTCTGACACTTGGAGCGATGCCGGTTGCAATCACCGGTCGTGGCGTGTGGTATGTGTTGCGGGTGATAGTTGCCGACACCGTTATAGTGCCCGTGGTGAGCATTGCGTTGTTGCGCTGGACAGGTCGGATACCCGACTTTTCGCTCTCGTCGCGTAGGTCGCGTGTGATTCCGCTCGCAGTTGTGGTAATCTGCTATGGGTGTTGTGGTTGGATTTTTGCCGAGTTGCCCTCGCTTTTCATTCTGAGAAAGGCGCTATTTGCGGCTGCGGCAGCTACGGCCGTCGACTTTGTGGTAAACTTTTTCTGGCAGATCAGCCTTCACCTGACGGGGTGGGGTGCAGCCGTCGCCGTGATTTGGGTGCTGGTCTATGCCGGTTATTCGCAACTTGTCGTTCCGCTTGCAGCGATGGTTCTCTTGTCGGGATTCTTGGCCTCGGCACGCCTCTATATGGGTAAACACACTCCCTTGCAGGTTGCAGTAGGGTTTGCGGTCGGTTTTGCAGTTGCACTAACGGTCTTTCTGCTTGCCTGAGAGCTTCCGAGTAGTCGTAGCTCCGAGTTACATCATCAGAATCAGGCTTACGGCCATTATTACCATACCGCTCACAAGACCATATATCGAGATGTGATTCTCGCCGTATTGGTGAGCGGCAGGCAACAACCCGTCGAACGCGATATAGATCATTATGCCGGCCACAACAGCCATTACGCAGTTGAGCAACATTGGTGTAATGAACGGCAGCAGAATAAGATAGGCAATAACTGCACCGAGTGGCTCGGCCAAACCCGAGAGCATCGAGAGCCATAAGGCCTTGCGCTTGCTGCCGGTGGCGTAGTAGATGGGCACCGAGACTGCAACGCCCTCGGGAATATTGTGGATTGCCACAGCAAATGCAATGGCTACTCCGAGGCTCAGATCCTGATAACCCGACATAAAGGTGGCAATTCCCTCCGGAAAGTTGTGAATGGCAATGGCCAACGCCACGACAACACCCGTGCGACCGAGCGACGTTTTGGAGTGGTGGTGCTGCTGGTTGTCGGCCCCCTGCATCTCCTCTACGTTGTGGAGTTCGTGTGGGTTGTCGACATCGGGAATCAGTTTGTCGATTGCGGCTGCCAAGGCCATACCGCCGAAAAACATCAATACTGCCCAAATATCGCCGCTGCGTTCATTCTGCAATATTTCGGTCAGATTAATGCGCGCATCGTGAAGCATCTCCATAAACGAGATGTAGATCATCACACCGGCCGAGAAACCCAACGAGAAACAGAGGAATTTTTTGTTTGTGCGTTTGGCAAAAAACGCTATTGCACTGCCTATGCCTGTCGACAGGCCTGCGAATACTGTAAGTAAAAGCGCACAGAGTATGTTCTCGTTCATAAAAAATTATTAACTTTGCAATGATAAAATCGTCTGCAAAGATAATGGTTTTTCAATATACATCAATCACATATCTCAACCAATTATGAGCGCCGAGCATAAGAAAAGAGTCGTATTGCACGACAAAACATTCGAAGAATCAATTTCTTACGAACGAATCAATGGGGCTATCGAAAATGTGGCCGAACGCATAAATTCCGATTACCGCGGTGTCGAAACGCCTCTATTTTTGGGCGTACTGAACGGGGCATTTATGTTTATGAGCGAGCTGATGCAGAAGATAGAGTTCCCCTGCGAGTTGTCGTTTGTGAAACTCTCCTCTTATAGCGGCACGGCCTCGACGGGCAAAGTCTCGGAACTTATCGGGCTGCGCAACAACATCGAGGGTCGCCACGTGATAATTGTTGAGGATATTGTCGACACGGGTACGAGTATGCTCCACCTGTTGCGCTCGCTTGAAGGCCACCGTCCGGCGAGCGTGTCGATTGCCACCTTGCTGTTCAAACCCTCGTCGTTTCACCAAGACTATGAGGTGAAGTATCGTGCAATGGATATTCCCAACGACTTTATCGTCGGTTTCGGACTCGATTACGACGAATTGGGACGCAATCTGAAAGATATTTACACGGTTGTCGATGAGTAATGATCCGTTCGAAGGCGGCCGCAAGTTGCCGCTGGTCGAAGATTTCTATACAATTCAAGGCGAAGGCTGCCATAGCGGCAAGGCTGCCTATTTCATTCGTCTGGGCGGCTGCGACGTGGGGTGCAAGTGGTGCGATGCCAAGTTTACGTGGAATCAACGCGAGTTCCCACCCGTCGATGTCGACGAGATTGTTTCGCGTGCCGCATCGTTCGAGGCTCAGGCTATTGTCATCACCGGCGGCGAACCGTTGCTCTATCCGCTCGGCTATCTGACCGAACGGTTGCACGCTTTGGGAGTTGAGATTTTTCTCGAAACATCGGGCACCCACCCGTTGAGCGGCGTGTTCGACTGGATTTGCCTCTCGCCCAAGCACCAGAACGCCCCCACCGACGAGGCGTGCGCGGCGGCCCACGAGTTGAAGGTCATCATTGAGAGCTCGTCCGATTTCGAGTGGGCCGAGCAGTGCGCCGCAAGAGTAGGAAGCGAGTGCAGGCTCTTTTTGCAACCCGAATGGAGCCGTTACGACCAGATGATCGACCCGATTGTCGACTACGTGAAGCACCACCCGAGGTGGAATATATCGCTTCAAGCACACAAATTTATGCGCATACCATAGACCCCGCAAGGCCGAAGATGAAACGTTTTTTGAAACAATATTGGCATTGGCTGCTGGCGACACTCATATTTGTTATGTTGTTGCTGGTCTTCTCCGATATGACCTTTTTTAATTACGTTGCCACTCGCGCCAATGTGCGTCGCCTGAGAGCCGAAAGCGAGTCGTTTCGCGAGCGTAGTGCCGCCGACAGTATGTTTGTCGAACAGATGCGCTCCGACGAGTTTGTGGAGCGCTATGCACGCGAAAAATTCTTTATGCACTCCGACGACGAAGAGGTATTTATTGTCAAAGAGAGATAGAAAACGGCTATGAAATTATTGATCATAAACGGCGCAAACCTCAATCTTTTGGGTAGCCGCCAACCCGAAATCTACGGCACAGAGAGTTTCGATACCATTCTCGAATCGCTGCGCAAGCGCTATCCGCAGGTCGAAATAGACTATTTTCAGTCAAATATAGAGGGCGAAATTGTCGACCGCCTTCAACTTGCCGACCACCATTGCGACGGAATTATTCTCAATGCCGGAGGTTATACCCATACCTCGGTTGTCATCACCGATGCGGTGGCGGCTATCGCCGTGCCGGTCGTTGAGGTGCACCTCTCGTCGATTCTTTCGCGCGAAATGTTTCGTAGCGTCTCGCTCATTGCGCCTGTTGCCCGCGGAACGATTATGGGCTTTGGCGCGGAGTCCTACCGATTGGCTGTCGAATCGTTTTTGTAAGGGCCTATGGAACTGAAACAGAGGGTGGTGAAGGGTGTGGCGTGGTCGACAGTCGAAAAGATTTGCTCGGCTCTGCTGCAACTTGTTGTCAGCCTTGTGCTGCTCTCTCTGCTCACCCCCGAAGATTATGGAATAGTGGCCATTGCGGCGGCATTTGCCTCGATTCTGTTGCCTGTTGTCGATAGCGGATTCTCGCAGGCGCTGATTCGTAAAAACGTCATAGACCGCGCCGATTCATCGTCGGTATTCTTTCTCAATATGGCCATTGCGGCCGTGTTGTACATTCTTTTGCTGGCGGTTACGCCTGCCATTGCCGATTTCTATCAAGCGCCTGTTTTGCGGCAGATTGCACCTGTTTTGTTTCTGCTGATTCCAATCAACGCGCTCTCCAACATTCAGAACGCCATTCTTTCGCACGATATTGAGTTCAAACGGTTGTCGCTCATAACGCTTTGTGCCACTGTGGTTTCGAGTGTGGTGGCAATAGTATTGGCACTGCGCGGACTGGGCGTTTGGGCGCTGGTTTGTCAGCGTATATTTATGGTGGCTACCCGAACCCTGCTGCTTTGGCTGAGCAGCAAATGGCGGCCGGCGTGGATATTCTCCATTGAACGTATCCGCGGAATGTTCCGCTACGGCTCGCGCATTTTGCTCTCCGATTTGTTGAGCAACATCTACTACCAAATTTCGTCGCTCTCGATAGGCAAATTCTACACCAAGACCGATTTGGGCTACTACGACCGCGGCAACAAAATTAAGGAACTGCCTGTCAATTCGACCATTATGGCCGTTTTGGGAGTGACTTTTCCGGCTTTTGCGAGGCTCAAAGACGACAATCCGAAACTTGCCGACAGTGCCCGTAAAGTCTTCCAAATGTGGACGTTCGGTATGCTGCCGCTAATGTGCGGATTGATTGCGGTTTGCGGCGATTTCTTCCGCGTACTGCTGCCCGAAGTGTGGCTGCCGACCGTGCCTTATCTGCAAATTCTCTGCCTCGGAGGGTTGTTTTCGCCGCTCTCGGTTTTGTCGTACAACATCGTGAAGGTTAAGAGCGACGGTAAGATGGTTTTCCGCATAGAGCTGATTAAAAAAGCGATAGCCACTTTGATTTTAGCCATCACTATTCCCATAAGCGTGCGTGCCATTGCTTGGGGTCAGGTGGCCATTTTCCTCTCCGATATGTTGGTTAACACCATTGCCGCACACCGTTTTGTGGGCGAGTGGCGTTTTTGGCGACTGCTGACAGATGCCGCGCCCTATGCTGCCATTACGCTCTTGATGATTGCGGGTGTTATGGCCGTCGGTCTGCTCTCGTCGTTGATTCCGCTCTGGGCTGTTCTGACGCTCAAAATCGTTGCAGGCGTGGGGCTTTATGCCGCTCTTGCCGAGCTTTTCGGACTCTCGGCGTGGCGTGAGCTGAAAGAGATTTTGCGGGGTTACGGCCGCAGCCGCAAACAAAAGGGAGCAAAATGCCTCTAATTTGTTTCGCCTAAAATTTGGTAGTTCAAAGACGCTTCCGCAGCAGTGTCTACGATGTTTTTTGGGAAATCGAGTAATTCCCTATTTATTGTTTATTCAAATCACACTGCTTGCTCCGGTTTGAATTTTTCAAATCGGCCCTGTAATATCATTTGAATGATATTTTATCTATTCCTTGTTTTAATTTGCATAAATATTTGCAAATTAAAAACAATGGTGCTATATTTGTGGCAACAACTTGAAAAGGAATAAAGCCTATGTCCACTTTAATGCAACATATTGCTTGTGCCTGAATTGGTTTATGATGTTGCAATGAACCTTTTGGTGCTCTTGATATTAACCTAATGTTCTCGCGTTATACTCTGCCACTCTTACTGTAAAGTCGCTTTTGTGGCTCTATTTTTCAACAATTTTATACGGAAACTTGAAAGTTTGATTTTTATGTTGAACAATACATTAAATGACTGTTTGACACCTCAATATGTCTTGCCGCCAATTGGAGGTGGTGACACTTATGTCTACGACACGGTTACAACGCAGGAAAAAGCATTGCATATGAATTGGGGGTGGTATATCAACCCTACTAATATCAATTCGTATAATTATGATGCCACTTGGTTTGCGCCTGATGGTAGTTGGGTCGCTAATCCAATTGATGAATCACCATACAATTTTCAATATAACCGTGAAATGATAACCGGTTTCATTCCAACTAATAATTAATGATTACTACTGGTGCGTAAATTTTAGTCAAATAAATTAGGTTGTTCTTTGATATATTGATTTGAATGAATTTTGGTAATTAGTTCAGCTATGGGTGTTTTGTCGAAAGCGGGAATACTCAGTATCTGCATAACTTCATAAAT